>NZ_JBMRGJ010000001.1:0-547710 GCF_049384325.1 Stenotrophomonas sp. CASM114
GGCCGCTGGACAGGACCGTTGGCGCCATCCTTGGCGCCATCGAGCACCATGGAGGGGCTTTTGCGTGTCCTGGCCAGCGGCCCCCGCCCCCTCCCACACGGATCAACGAAAGCGCCGGCAGGCGAACCAGCCGCCAGCGCCTTCATCAACTCAACCAATCCTTGCACGCACCATCAACCTGTTCCCCGCACGCCTGCTGCATCCGCTGCTGCAGCCGCGCCAGTGTTTCGGCGCCCTGGTGCTTGCCGCTCCACGTCTTCAACTGCCCGGCCAGGCGCTCGAAACGCTGGCGGGTACGCTGGTGGTAGCCCGACGGCTGCGCTTCCAGTTCGGCGATCAGCGAGGCGGTGGCCTGCTCGATGCGTGGTGCATCATCCGGCGCCAGCTTCAACAGGCCCTCCACGTACAGCACGCCCCACTGTACGCGGGTGGCCGGGCCCTGCGCGCCATCGTAGGCGCGCTTCAGCCACTCCAGCGCACCGGCGGTGTCGCCGCGCTGCTCGGCCAGTTCGGCCAGCTCGGGCATGTAGTAGTACGGCTGTTCGCTGCGTTTCAGCTCGGCCAGCAACAGCGCCTCGGCGCCCGCGTCGTCGCCGACCTGGCGCAGTGCGTAGACCGCGCTGCTGATCGTCGCCTGGCGTGCATGCGCATCGGTGGCGGCGGCATCGGCAGCGACCACCCGCTGCTTGACCCGCTCAACCAGGGCCGCGGGCAGTGCGCCGTTTGGCTGCTGCTGACGGGCCAGCGACACTTCGGTCAGCGCACGCGACAGCGCGTCGTCGGCACGGTTGCCGCGCTCGGCATCTGCGCGCTCCAGTGCGACCAGCAGCTGCTGCCCCAGCGTGTTGCTGGTGGCCGGGCCGGCGCTGGCCTGCTTGACCAGCGTCGCGCCCGCGTAGCCCAGCAGTTCGCGGTTACGACGGACTTCGGCAGGTTGCGCCAGCACTGCCTGCAGCAGCTCACGCACCTCGGTGGGCGAGCTGGCGGGCGTGTCGGCGGTGGCCAGGGCCAGCAGGGCGAAGCGGCGTTGCAGCGCCGCGTCGGGTGCGGCCTTGGACAGCTGGCGCAGCACATCCTGGCTCTTGCGCTCGCCGGCCAGGCGGTTGGCGTCGACTTCCCAGCCGTAATCGCCCAGCACCTGCCAGTCTTCGGCGGCCAGCCTGTCCGGCGTGGCCAGTGCCGTCGCCAGGGTGGCGGCGATGGCGCTGCGGCGCCCGGCCGCGACGGTCAGCGCACGGGTCAGTTCGGCCGCGTCGTTGCCGCCGGCCACGCGGGTGAGCTCATTGCGTTGTGGGTCCAGCACGATCAGGGTCGGATAGCCGCGCACCCCGAAGCGTTCGCCCCAAGCCTGTGCCCCTTCCTCGTCGCCATCCAGGTAGACCGGCACGAACTTGCCGGTCAACGCGATGAACGCCGGGTCCTTGAACAGGCCGGCCTTGAGCTGGTTGCACGGCGGGCACCAGACCGCGCCCCAGTACAGCAGCACCGGCTTTCCGCTGTCGGCGGCCTCGGCGAAGGCATCGTCCACATCGCCCTGGCGCCAGGCGATGGCGGACGCCGGCGCGGGCGCCTCGGCGGAGCTGGCGGTGGACACCGGGGCCGGGGTGCAGGCGCTCAGCGCCGAAGCCAGCAGCAACACGGAAAGCGCGACGCGCATCGGCGGCATCTCGAAGGGGGGACAGTCCATTGTAGGAATGGCCGGGGAGTGTGCTGATTCAGTTTGCTTATATCGGCCGTGCAGCGGGGCATGACACCCGCTGCCCTCAGGCGGCTGCCCGCACCATCTGCTGGTACACCAGCCCGTTGAACTCGCCGACATCACCGTCCAGCACGAAGCCATAGCGCAGGTAGGTAGGCACTGCGTTGAGCGAGGCGCGCACGGTCAGCACCGGTGTGCGCAGGTGCGGCAGCACGGCTTCGAACAGGGCATGGCCGATGCCCTGGCCCTGGCAGGCGGGATCGACGAACAGCATCGCCAGGTGGCGGCCTTCCTTCAGCTCTACCACGCCGAGGATGCGGCCATCCTGCTCGGCCACCAGGATGTGGTTGTCACCCTGCAGGCGTGCAGCGAACGCATCGGCGGCGGCGACACTGCCGAACGTAGCAATGCCGGCCGCGCTGAGCGAGGGCGCGACGGCCGCAGTGAATGCGGCCAGGCATACCGCGCTCATCGCGGGCAGGTCATCGATGTGGGCGGGGCGGATCCTCGGCATGCAGCGATCTTCATGTGGTGTGTGGCGTGTCATCGTCGCCGGTTGCCTGCACGCTAAGCTGGTCCCATGAGTGAATTCAATCCCGCCTACGCTTCGTTGTTTCCGCAACAGGGACTGAGCCTGGGCCTGATGACGCCCGTTGCGGCGCATGGGCTGGCCGATCCGGGCGCGGCGCGGCGCATTGCGCGGCTGGCCGACGATCTTGGTTTCGCCGCGTTGTGGGCGCGCGATGTACCGCTGATGGTGCCGCAGGGCCCGGACGCGACGGCGAGCGCGCTGGACGACCCCTTCCTGTGGCTGGGCATGCTGGCCGCCGCGACCACGCGCATCGTGGTCGGTACCGCCGCCATCGTGTTGCCGTTGCGCCAGCCGTTGCAGGTGGCGAAGTCGGCCTTGAGCCTGGACCGGATCAGTGCAGGGCGGTTCGTGCTGGGCCTGGGTTCGGGTGACCGCCCGGAAGAATTCGCCGCCTTCGGCGAGGATCTGGAGGGCAGGGCGACGACCTTCCGTGAGCGCTGGACGTTGCTGCGCGCGGCGTTGTCACCGGAGGCCGATGCGCGGACCGCCGTACTGCAGGCCACGGGTGGCTTCGACGTGCTGCCGGCGCCGGCAACCCGCATCCCGATGCTGGTGGTGGGTACCGCGCGGCAGAGCCTGCAGTGGATCGCGCGCGAGGCCGAAGGCTGGGCCACCTATCATCGTGAGGAGGCCGCGCAGGAGGGGCGCATCGGCCTGTGGCAGCAGGCGCTGGTGCAGCGTGGTGGCCCAGGCAAGCCGTTCGTGCAGTCGATGCTGCTGGATCTGCAGGCAGATCCGCAGGCGCCAGCTGAGCCGCTGCCGCTGGGCCTGAAGGTCGGCCGCGATGGCCTGCGTGACTATCTGCTGCGCGTGCATGGGCAGGGCGTGGCGCACGTGATGTTCAATCTGGTCGACAACGGGCGGCCGATGGACGCGGTGTTGCGTGAGATCGGGGAGCAGGTTCTGCCATACACGCTCCGGTAGGTGTCCACCTTGGTGGACACGCTCCAACAGTCGAGCACGGCTCGACTCCATACGTGGCTCGCCTCTGCGTATCATTCGCATTTGATACCCCCGCTGCCGGAGCCCCGTGTGACCCAACGTTCCCCCATGCACCCGAGCGGACGCCTGTTCGCCGCGGTCGCTTTCATCGAGGCCGTGACCTGGGCCGGCCTGCTCATCGGCATGTGGATGAAGTACGGCCCCATGGCCAACGTGGCCCTGGTGAAGCTGTTCGGACCCCTGCACGGCGTGGCGTTCCTGCTCTATGTGGCGGTGACGCTGTTCGCGGCGCTGCGCCTGCGCTGGCCGTGGTGGGCCAGTGCGCTGGCGCTACTGGCAGCCATCCCGCCGCTGGTGACGCTGCCATTGGAATGGTGGTTCAAGCGCCGTGGCCTGTTGGGCCTGCGCGCGGTGCGCTGAAGTCGCTGTTGCGTGCCCGTTCAAGAGAATGGGTATCAAATGCAAATACGAGCCGTTATCATTTGAGGATGGCGTCCGGTCCTGAGCAGGGCCGGCGCCGGGCGGGGCGCAGGTGCGCCCGGCGATCCCTTCCTGTTACGGCTGGTGTTCCATGCACGCACGTCCCGTCGTTCCCGGCTTGCCGGCGCTGGTAGTGGCCGCCCTGATCGGCACCATGGCGATGATGTCCTTCGTCGCCGTGATCGGTCCGGTGGTCCGCATGCTCGGGCTGTCCGAGTGGCATGCCGGCCTGTCGGTCACCGCCGCAGGCGTGTTGTGGATGCTGGCCGCGCGCCCCTGGGGCCAGCTCAGCGACCGCATCGGCCGCAAGCGCGTGCTGATGCTGGCGATGAGCGCCTACACCGTGGTCTACATCGCGCTGGCGGTGTTCATCGACGTTGCCCTGCAGGCGGTGCCGCCGGTACTGGTATCGGTGCTGGTGCTGGTCGGTGCGCGAGGCCTGATCGGCCTGTTCTACGCGGCGGTGCCGCCCACCGCAGCCGCGCTCATCGCCGACAAGGCACCGACCGGCCAACGTGCGAAATTCCTCGCCCGACTGGGCAGCGCCAATGCGCTGGGCATGGTGCTCGGGCCGGCCGCTGCCGGCTGGCTTGCCTATACCAACCTTTCGCTGGCGCTGTACGTGGCCGCGTTGCTGCCGCTGCTGGCACTGGCATTGCTGGCCTGGCGGCTGCCGGCTACACCGCCGGTGGTTGGCGCGTCCGCACAGCGCCGCGCGCCGATGAGCCGCCTCGACCCGCGCCTGCGCCTGCCGCAGCTGGCGGCGCTCATCGCCATGGTCTCGGTGACCATCGCGCAGGTGACGGTGGGCTTTTTCGCGATTGATCGCCTGGGCCTGGATGCTGCCGCTGGTGCACGCATGGCCGGCATCGCGCTGACCGCGGTCGGCATCGGACTGATCCTGGCGCAGGCGCTGGTGATGAAGCTGGAGGTGCATCCGCGCCGCTGGATCATCCTCGGCGCGCTGATTTCCGGCATTGGCTTTGCTTCGGTGGCGGGCGTGCAGCAGGGCTGGCAGTTGCCGGCGGCGTACGCGCTGGCCGCGTTCGGCATGGGCTTCGTATTCCCCTCGTTCCAGGCGCTGGCCGCCGACGCGGTGGAAGCGCACGAGCAGGGTGCCGCAGCGGGCACGGTCGCTGCCGCGCAGGGGCTGGGCATGGTGGCCGGGCCGATGCTCGGCACGCTGTTGTATCGCGGCGGGCCCAGCCTGCCATATCTGCTGGTCGGCGCGCTGCTGCTGTTGCTGTGCGCGCTGGCTGCAGCGCATCGGATGAAGGAGACCCCATGAACGATTCCCTGATGCAGGGCGCGTGGCCGGAGGCTGCGCCCGCGCCGCTGGAGAGCACTGACGACGCGTCGCTGTTCCTGCTGCAGCACGCAGGCCAGCATGTGCACGCACGCGGTTGCCGCCTCGCGCTGCCGGGTGGCGCGCTGGCAACCCTGGCGGAGCGCGTTGCGGCCTTCTTCGCCCAGCAGCGTGGCGGTCCGGGCCTGCTGGTCGGTGCGGTGCCATTCGAACCGCATGCCGACGACGCGTTGTACCAGCCCGAGCGCCTGCTGCCGGCCCTGCCGTTGCAACCACGGGCGGCGCCGGCGCTGCAGGGCCCGCTGCAGGCGGAGCCCGCAGCGCAGGACTATGCAGCCGCGGTTGCCGCGGCAGTGAAGGCGCTGCGCGCGCCCGACCAGGACCTGCACAAGGTGGTGCTGGCGCGCAGCCTGCTGGCGCACAGCCGCCATGCGCTGTCTCCAGAGGTGCTGCTGGCGCGGTTGGGCGCGGATCCCTCGGTGGCGACCTATGCGGTGCCGCTTCCGGTTGAACCGGGGCACGCACCGGCCTGGCTGGTCGGCGCAACACCGGAGCTGCTGCTGCGCAAGCGTGGCGCCGAGCTGTTGTCGCACCCGCTGGCCGGGTCCGCGCGCCGCAGTGCCGATGCCGCCGAGGACGAGCGCGCCGCGCAGGCGCTGCTGGCTTCGAACAAGGACCATGACGAGCACCGCCACGTGGTCGAGGCCATCATCGAGGGCCTGGCGCCGTACTGCAGCCACATCGATGCGCAGCCGCGCCCGGTGCTGCATGCCACCGCCAGCATGTGGCATCTCGGCACCCGCATCCACGCCACCCTGAAGGATCCGCAGACATCGGCGGCCGAGCTGCTGGCGCAGTTGCATCCAACGCCGGCGGTCTGCGGTACACCCCGGCTGGCGGCACTGCAGCGTATCCGCGAGCTTGAGCCGGTGCCGCGTGGCTTCTATGCCGGGGCGGTCGGCTGGCTGGATGCGCAAGGGGATGGTGACTGGTATGTGGCGATCCGCTGCGCACGCCTGCAGGGCACGCAGCTGCGCCTGTACGCCGGCGCCGGCATCGTTGCCCAGTCGCAGCCCGAGGCCGAGGTCGCCGAAACCGCGGCGAAGTTTGCCGCCCTGTTGAACGCGTTGGGCGCCCACGACGCCGCGCCCGTCATCGGGCCTGCTGCATGAACACGCCCACTGTTTCTTCCCGCCTGCCACTGCAGCAGGCATGGCCCGATGCGCTGGTGGCGCGCTATCGCGAGGCGGGCTACTGGCGCGGCGAGACCTTCCCGGCGTTCCTGCGTGAGCGTGCGGAACGCTACGCTGATGACATCGCCGTGGTCGCTGGCGATGTGCGCCTGAGCTACGCGCAGCTGTGGCACGAGGCCGGTCGCATCGGTGCCGGACTGCTGGCACTCGGCCTGCAACCCGGTGAGCGGGTGCTGGTACAGCTGGGCAACACCGCCGGGTTCATCGCCACCGTATGCGGGCTGTTCCGCGCCGGCCTGGTGCCGGTGTACGCGCTGCCGGCGCACCGCATCACCGAGCTGGTGCACTTCGCCAACAAGGCCGAAGCCAGTGCCTACATCACTGCCGACCTGCACGATGGCTTTGATCATCGCGGGCTGGCGCGGGCGCTGCAGGCCGAGGTGCCGGCGCTGCGCCACGTGGTCATCGATGGCGACGCAGCAGAGTTCACCGCGCTCGAGGCGCTGCAGGGAGACCGCAACCAGCTGCCGGCCGACCCGGACCCGCAGTCGGTGGCGTTCCTGCAGATCTCCGGTGGCAGCACCGGGCTGTCCAAGCTGATTCCACGCACCCACGACGACTACATCTACTCGTTCCGTGCCAGCAATGACCTCTGCGGCATCGACCGCGACAGCGTGTATCTGGTCGCGCTGCCGGCCGCGCACAACTTCCCGATGAGCTCGCCCGGTTTCTTCGGTGCGCTGTATGCCGGTGCCCGCGTAGTGCTCAGCCCCGGTCCGGGGCCGGATGCGGCCTTCCCGCTGATCGCGCGCGAGCAAGTGACCTGCTGTGGGCTGGTGCCGCCGCTGGCGCTGTTGTGGGCACAGGCCGCCGCCACCAGCAAGCACGACCTGTCCAGCCTGCAGGTACTGCAGGTAGGCGGGGCCAAACTGGTGCCGGAAGCCGCACGGCGGGTGATTGACGGCCTGGGCTGCACCCTGCAGCAGGTGTTCGGCATGGCCGAAGGCCTGGTGAACTACACACGGCTGGATGATCCGGAAGAGCTGATCGTAGCCTGCCAGGGCAGGCCGATCAGCCCGGACGACGAGGTGCGCGTGGTCGATGACCATGACCAACCGGTGCCGGAAGGCGAGGTAGGGCATCTGCTGACCCGCGGCCCGTACACCATCCGTGGCTACCACAACGATGCGGTGGCCAATGCGCGTTCGTTCACCGACGACGGCTTCTACCGCACCGGCGACCGCGTGCAGCAGCTGCCCGGAGGCTACCTGGTGGTGCAGGGCCGTGCCGGTGACCACATCAACCGGGCGGGCGAGAAAATCTCCGCCGAGGAGATCGAAGATCACCTTCTGGCCCACCCCGGCGTGTTCGACGCCGCCGTGGTCTCCATTCCTGACGAGTATCTCGGTGAGCGCAGCTGCGCGTTCGTGATTGCGCAGGGCGAGCCGTTCAAGGCGCCGGCACTGAAGGCCTGGATGCGCGGGCGCGGCCTGGCCGCGTTCAAGGTGCCGGACCAGGTCGTGTTCGTCGACAGCTTCGATACCACCGCGGTCGGCAAGATCAGCCGCCGCGAACTGCGCGCGCAGTTGCGTGCGCGTCATCTGCAACAGACAGGAGGAACGCGCTGATGGCGCTGCCCCGTATCACCGATTACCCCTTGCCGACTGCCGCCGAACTGCCGCAGGCGCGCGGCCCGTGGCGCCCGAAGCGCGATCGTGTCGCGCTGCTGGTGCACGACATGCAGCGCTATTTCCTGGCCGCATTCGACGCCGGCAACGCACCGCTGCGGCCGGCAGTGGACAACATCGCACGGCTGCTGGCGCATTGCCGCGCGCACGGCATTCCGGTGTTCTACACCGCCCAGCATGGCGACCAGGACCGCCGTGACCGTGGCCTGCAGGCCGACCTGTGGGGACCAGGCATGCGTCGCAGCGCCGACCATGAACCAATCATCGAGGCACTGGCACCGCAGCCTGGCGAGCACGTGCTGGTGAAGCACCGCTACAGCGCGTTCCAGCGCAGCAACCTGGAGACGCTGATGCGGGTGCGTGGACGCGACCAGCTGCTGGTCATTGGCGTGTATGCGCATATAGGCTGCACGGCCACCGTGGTCGAAGCCTTCCAGCGCGACATCGAGGCGTTCATCGCGGCCGATGCGGTAGCGGATTTCTCGCGTGCCGACCACGATCAGGCCCTGCACTGGATTGCCCGCACCTGTGGCGTACCGATGACCACCGACCAGTTGCTGGAGGTGCTGTGATGGCCGCCACGGGTGACGTGCTGGATCTGGAGCGGATGCGTGCCGACGTGGCGCGCGTGCTGGAATGTGCTCCGGCCGAGATCGGTGACGACGACAACCTGATCGACCTGGACCTGGACTCGATGCGCATGCTCGGCCTGGTCCTGGCCTGGGGCAACACCGGCCTGCCCATTGAGTTCTCGCAGCTGGCCGAGCACACCACGCTGCGCCAGTGGTGGGCTGTGGTGCAGCAACTGCAGGCCGCGCAGAACGCATGAACGCCGCTGCGCTGGCCACACCGGTGGCATTGACCGAGGCCCAGGCCGGACTGTGGTTCGCACAGCGGCTGGCACCGGACAATCCGTCATTCAATACCGCGCACGCGGTGTGGATCGACGGCCCGTTGGACGTGGCCGCGTTCATTGCAGCGGCAGACCAGGCTGCAGGCGAGGCCCAGGCCTTCGCATTGCGCTTTGCCGAAGGGGCCGATGGCCAGCCGCTGCAGTGGCATGACCCGGCACACGTGCCGCTGCTTTCGGTGCGCGATGTTTCCACCGCGGCGGATCCCACCGCGGCGGCACGCAACCTGATGCAGGCCGATCGGCTCAGCGCGGTCGATCCGACCCGCGACCGGATCAGCCAGCAGGTGTTGTTTGACCTGGGCGGGCAGCGCTGGGTCTGGTACCTGCGCGTGCATCATCTGGCCGCCGATGGCTACGGCATGGCGCTGTTCACCGATCGCGTGTGCGCGTTGCATGCCGGTCGCATGGCTGAACCGCTGCCAGGGCTGGCGGGCGTGCTGGCGGATGACGCCGCCTATCGTGCCGACCCGCGTCGTGCGCAGGCCGGGCACTGGTGGCGCGAGCAGTTGCAGGGGGCGCCGGCGGGCGTGGGCCTGGCAGGCACCGTGGCGGCCAGCGACGATGCGCTGCGCTGGGTGCGGCCGCTCGATGCGGCCTTCCGTGAGCAGCTGCTGCAGGCCTCGGCACGTTGGCTGCAGCCCTGGCCGGATGTGCTGGCCGCGCTGGCGGCCGAGTACCTGCGGCGGATGAGCGCCGCCGATGAAGTGGTGCTGGGCGTGCCCTACATGGGCCGGCTCGGCAACGCGTCGGCGCGGGTGCCGGCGATGGTGATGAACGTGTTGCCGCTGCGCGTAGCGGCCGGCGAGGGCAGCGTCGAGGCCTTCACCCGCGGCCTGGGCCGGCAGCTCAGCCAGGGTCGCAAGCATGGCCGTTACCGCAGTGAGCAGCTGCGCCGGGACCTGGGGCTGGTCGGCGCGCAGCAGCGCCTGCACGGTCCGCTGGTGAATGTGCAGCCGTTCTACAAGCCGCTGGCGCTGGCCGGCGCGCAGGCAACGCTGGAGGTGCTGTGCACCGGGCCGGTGGATGATCTGACACTGGGCTTCCGTGGCGATGGCCAGCACCTTCTCGATCTGGAGATCGAGGCCAATCCCGCGCTGTACAGTCGCGAGGATGTCGGGGCGCATGCAGCGCGGTTGCTGCATTTCGTGTCGGCAGCATTGCAGGCTGACGATATCGCAGCCGTGCCTTTGGCGACGCTTGAGGAGGCGCAGCAGGTGCTGCACGGTTTCAATGCCACCGCGCATGCGCTTCCCGAGACTACCCTGG
Source organism: Stenotrophomonas sp. CASM114 (assembly GCF_049384325.1). Lineage (NCBI taxonomy): Bacteria > Pseudomonadati > Pseudomonadota > Gammaproteobacteria > Lysobacterales > Lysobacteraceae > Stenotrophomonas > Stenotrophomonas sp. CASM114. The sequence continues at coordinate 10,080 of NZ_JBMRGJ010000001.1, forward strand.
TTGAACTGCTGCAGCAGGGCATGGATCGGGATCCGCACGCGCCGGCGCTGGTGTTCGGCGACACTACGCTCGACTATGCAACGCTGGAAGCGCGCAGTTTCGCGCTTGCCGCACAACTGCGCGGCATGGGCGTCGGCCCGGGCAGCGTAGTCGCGGTGGCATTGCCGCGCTCGCTGGAACTGGTGCTCGCGCTGGTCGCGGTGCTGCGCGCAGGCGCGGCCTATCTTCCGCTGGACCTTGCCCATCCCGATGAGCGGTTGGCACGTATTCTTGCGTCGGCGCAGCCGGTGTGCGTACTGGCTGCGCCAGACGTATCGGTGCGCATGGCCGGTGTGCCGGTGCTCGCGCCGGAGCAGTGGACCGCGCTGAGTTTTGCAGCGCCATGGGCGGATCCTGCGTCCAGCGATGCCGCCTATGTGATCTATACCTCCGGTTCGACCGGCGAGCCCAAGGGCGTGGTCGTCGAACACCGCGCGATCGTCAATCGCCTGCTGTGGATGCGCGAGCACTACGGCATCGGCGCCGATGACCGCGTGCTGCAGAAGACCCCTGCCACCTTCGATGTCTCGGTCTGGGAATTCTTCCTGCCGCTGCTGTGCGGGGCTACGCTGGTGGTTGCCGGGCCGGACGCGCATCGCGATCCCACCGAGCTGGCGCGCTTGATCCGGGGCCATGGCATCACCACGGCGCATTTCGTGCCGTCGATGCTCGACGCCTTCCTCGCTGCGCCGGCTTCGGCAGGGCTGCAGCTGCGCCGCGTATTCACCAGTGGCGAGGCGCTGGACGCTGCGTTGCGCGACCGCTTCCATGCGCGCGTGCGCGCAGAACTGCACAACCTGTACGGCCCGACCGAGGCCGCAGTGGATGTCAGCTATTGGCCGGCGTCAGCGCAGGATCGCTCGCGGCCGGTGCCGATCGGCTTCCCGGTCTGGAACACCCGCCTGTACGTGCTGGACGCCCGGATGCAGCCGGTGCCGGTCGGTGTGGCCGGTGACCTGTACCTGGGCGGCGTGCAGCTGGCACGCGGCTATCTCGGTCGCGACGATCTGACCGCCGAACGCTTCCTTGCCGATCCTTTCCTGGCGGGCGAGCGCATCTACCGCACCGGCGACGTGGCGCGCTGGCGCCGCGATGGTGCGGTGGAGTACCTGGGCCGCAGCGACCATCAGGTGAAACTGCGCGGCCTGCGCATCGAACTGGGCGAGATCGAGGCGGCTTTGCGCGAACTGCCGGGCATGGAACGGGTGGAAGTGCTGCTACGCCAGGATGCTCCCGGCGAAGCGCGTCTGGTGGCCTATGTGCCGACCGCGCTTGCCGATGCCGTAATGCTGCGCAGCCACCTCGCCACGCGTGTGCCTGACTACATGGTGCCCTCGGCCATCGTTGGTGTGGACCACTGGCCGGTGACCGCCAACGGCAAGCTCGACCGCAACGCGTTGCCGAAGCCACCGCAACGTGAAGTTGCCGGCTTGGCGCCGCGCACGCCGTTGGAACAGGAGCTGGCGTTGCTGTTCGCACAGGCGCTTGGGCGTGAGGCGCCGGTGGCGGTGGATGCGGACTTCTTCAGTCTCGGCGGTGACTCGCTGTCGGCGGTGCACCTGCTGCTGGCGATCGAGCAGCGCTGGCGCTGCGATCTGGGTTTGGGCGCCTTGTTTGCCCAGCCCACCGTGGCCGCGCAGGCGGTTCGTATTGCCGCGCCACCCGCGCTGGCCGATCACGGGCTGGGGCCGGTGATCGCGCTGGCCGCAACCGACGCTGCCGGGCCCACGCCGCTGTTCGTGCTGCACCCGGCCGGTGGCATCGCCTGGAACTACCGCACCCTGGCCCGGGCACTGCAACCAGCCCGCCCGGTGTATGGCCTGCAGTCGCCGGCACTGGACGCGCGGCTGCCACTGCCGAGCAGCATCGAGGCGATGGCCAACGAATACGTACGGCGCGTGGTCGCACTGCAGCCGAAGGGGCCGGTGCATCTGCTGGGCTGGTCGGTGGGCGGCATCCTCGCCCAGGCGATGGCGGTGCGGCTGCATGAGATCGGCCGCGACGTCGGCGAACTGGTGCTGCTGGACGCCTATCCCAGCGAGTGCTGGCGGGCCGAGCCTGAACCGGACGCCGTCGCCGCACTGCGGGCACTACTGGCGATTGCCGGCCATGACCCGGATGCGCATCCGGAACTGGACAGTCGTGAACGCATACTCGCGTTCCTGCGTCGCGGCGGGAGTGCACTGGGCAGCCTGCCGGATGTGGTGCTTGACGGCGTGGTGCGCGCGGTGACCGGTACCAACCGGCTGATCCGCGAGCACATCCACCAACCATTCGACGGCACGCTGGTGCACGTCCGCGCGGGCCGGGATCACCAGGCGCGGCCACAGCTGCAGTCGGCGTTGTGGCGGACCCACGCGCGCAAGGTGCAGGCACTGGAACTGCCGTTCCTGCACGCCGAACTGACCGGCCGCGATGCGGTGGCGCAGCTGGCACCGTGGTTGTCGGCGCGGCTGCGCCACTGGGACGAGCAACAGGAGACCGCAACATGCAATTGACCGGTTTTGATGGTCGTGTGGCGCTGGTGACCGGCGCTGCCGGCGGCATCGGCGAGGCACTGGTACGGTTGCTGGCCGCGGCCGGTTGCACCGTGGTGGCGACCGATCGCGAGGCACCCATGTTCGCGGATGCACGTGTGCAGGCGTTTGCTCTTGACGTGACCGACAGTGCGGCCGTCGACGCCTTGGTGGATCGGGTCGAGTCCAGCATCGGGCCGATCATGCTGGCCGCCAGCGTGGCCGGTGTGCTGCATGTGGGCGGCGTGACCGAGACCGGCGATGACGACTGGCGCCGGGTGTTCGCGGTGAACACCGACGGCGTGTTCCATGTCGGGCGTGCTCTGGCGCGGGTGATGTCGCCGCGCGGGCAGGGCGCGATGGTTACCGTCAGCTCGAATGCGGCCGGTGTGCCGCGACACGGGATGGCCGCCTATGCGGCATCCAAGGCCGCCGCCACCATGTTCACCCGCTGCCTCGGGCTGGAGCTGGCGCCGCTGGGAATCCGCTGCAACATCGTCGCCCCGGGATCGACGTTGACCCCGATGCAGACCGGCATGTGGCAGGACGAGCACGGTGCCGAGCGGGTGATCGCCGGCAGCCTGGAGACCTACAAGGCCGGCATTCCACTGCGCAAGCTGGCCACCCCCGAGGACATCGCGCACTCGGTGATGTTCCTGCTCTCGGAACAGGCCGGGCACGTGGCGATGAGCGACCTGTACGTCGACGGCGGCGCCACCCTGCGCGGCTGAGCCCCGACGGCTGGTAGTGCCGGCCGCTGGCCGGCAACCTCACTCACCTTCAGACATCTCCCAACCCCCGTCGAGCCATGGCCCGACAGCCAACGCGCAATGATCGACCCACCATGGCGCATGAGCAGCCATCGCCTCCGCCTGGGCCGTCACTCGATCATCGGCCAGGTCTACGTTCTGACAACTACCACGCATCAGCGCCGCCGGCTCTTTGAAAGCGAAGCTGCAGCAGCATGTGTGATCGACCAGTTCGATTACATCGAGCAGCGCGGGCTCGTACGGTCACACGCATGGGTCGTCATGCCGGATCACGTCCACTGGATGTTCGAGCTGCGCGCAGCCCACCTTCCAGACATCGCACGCCGGATGAAATCGTCGAGCGCGCTTGCCCTGAATCGCTTGGCGGGCCGTCGAAGTACGGTGTGGCAGCCCGGCTACTTCGATCATGCCGTGAGGGCCGAGGAGTCGATGGCGCGGCAAGCGCTGTACATCCTGGGGAATCCGGTACGCGCCGGTCTTGCTGGGCAGATTGGCGAGTATCCGCATGCGTGGTCGGTCTGGGTGTGATGCCGGCCAGCGGCCGGCACTACCACGGCAGAACCGAAGCGCAGCGCAGATCGCGCTGCGGCGCACAGAGCACCCGCGATGGTAGTGCCGGCCGCTGGCCGGCAACCCCATGACCCGCGCGGAGACGCGTAGCCGCCGGCCAGCGGCCGGCGCTACTCCTTCGGCGCCTGGCGCGGCTTGCGCGTGCGCTTCGGCTTTGCGCTATCCGCACCGCTGGCGGCGCCATCCTGCAGTGCCTGCAGCCAGGACAAGGTGTCCACGTAGTCGATGAAGTGGCGCAGGTAGCCGGGGCTGGTGGCCTGCATCGTGTCCAGCATGCGCTGCACCAGCACCGCCGAGTTCAGCGGGCCGCCGTCAGCCGGGGCCTCTGTGCGCAGGGAGCGGCGCACCTGCAGTTCGCTGCGCAGCTCCGACCACTCGCGCTGCACCTGCTGCAGCATCGGCACCTGCGGGTAATGCGGCAGCGAGCGCGACCCTGCATCAAGGTCGCGCACCAGTGCGCGCAGGCCTTCGAGCGCTGGCGGCTTACTTGGCATCCGGGGCCTTGGGCTTGGGAATCGGCGCGATCTCTACGCGACGGTTGCGTGCGCGGCCTTCCTCATTGGCATTGGAACTGACCGGCTGCTCGCTGCCGAACGCGGCGGCGAACACGGCGTCCGCCGGTACGCCATCGGCGATCAGGGTGCGGGTGACGGTCAGCGAGCGCTGCGCCGACAGCTCCCAGTTGTCGGCGAAACGCCGGTTGCCTTCGCGCACCGGCGCGTCATCGGTGAAGCCGCTGACCATCAGGATCTCTTCGCGGCTGCCCAGGTAGGCGGCCAGCGGTGCGGCCAGGCTGCGCAGCAGCTCCTGGCCTTCCGGCTGCAGCTGGTCGGAGTTCAGCGCGAACAGCACGCTGCCGCTGATGCCGATGCGGCCATCCACCAGCGTCACGCGACCGGCCGCCAGCGGGCCCGCCAGCGCCTGTTCCAGGGTCTGCAGACGCTTGGCTTCGGCCTGGCGCTGTTTCACTTCCTGGTCCAGTCGCTGCGACAGCTCCAGCTGCACGGCGACCACACCGACCAGTATCAGCACGAACGCGCCCAGCAGCACCGACATCAGGTCGCCGAAGGCTGCCCAGATCGGGGCATGCGAACCGCCGTCGACCTCCAGCTCGTCGCTCATGCGCTGCCGGCCTTGCCGCGGCGCGCGGCCAGCTGCTGCAGTTCTTCCATCACCTGCTTCTGCGACAGCAGGCTGAGGTCGACCACCTCGCGCGCCTGGGCTACGTAGTAGGCCAGCTGCTCGTCGCTGCGGGCCAGCGAGGCATCCAGTGCGCCGCCGATCTGTTCCAGGCGGCCGGACAGCTCGGTGGCGGCACTGCCGAACTGCGCGACCGCTTCGCCGAACGTGCCGGCCAGCTGGCCCACTTCGGCAGCGCTGCCGTTGAGCGCTGCGGCAATGCCATCCAGCTTGCCGGTCTCTGCGGCGATATGGTCGGTGAAGCGATTGCCAACCCGCTCCAGCAGCTCGGCCGAGCCACCGACCAGTGCGTCCACAGCGGTGCGCTGCTCGTGCGAAGCGTGATTGATCGCATCCAGCAGGGTCTGCACGGTGGCCAGCAGGCGGCCGCGCTCTTCCAGCATCGCGTTGTCACGCACCAGGCTCTCGGACAGCGTGCTGCGCAGCTCGTTGATGACGTCGGCAGCAGCCTTGGGCGCGGCCGCGGCGGTCTGCAGCAGGGTAGACACTTCAGCCAGCGTGACGCTGGCCTGCGCGCGACCGTTCTCGCCGATCTGCTGTGCGGTGGCCGCCAGGGTGTCGCAGACCTGCTGCTGCTGCGCAGCCAGGTGTTCGCCGTTGGCCTGCAGGCGCTCGGCCAGGTCGCTGGAAACGTGCTGCAAGGCTTCGCTCCAGCGCTGCAGGCGCTGTTCGTCGCCGGCCTGCAGCTGCGCCTGCAGCGCGGCGTGGGCCTGCTGCAGCTCGGCGCTGACCGCGTCCCAGCGCGCCTGGCGCTGCTGCTCGCGGCTGTCCAGGCTGGCTTGCAGTTCGGCGTGCGCGGCCGCGGCGGCGGCCTGCGCAGCCTGCCACTGCTGCGAACGCTGCAGTTCGTGGTCCTGCAGCAGCGCCTGGCTGGTGCTGTGGTGCTGCTCCAGCGCCTGTAGCAGCGCCTGCGCGCGCGCGTCCAGATGCTCGCTGGAGGCCAGCAACGCCTGCTGCTGGCGTTCGACCAGCGCGCTGTTCAGTGCCTGCTGCTGTTCGGCGGCAGCACGCAAGGCCTCCGCATTGTCCTGTGCATCGGCCTGCAGGCGCTCGCCGATACGTGTGACCAGCGCTTCGGCATGCGTGGCCTGGCCATCGCTGAAGGCCTGCAGGTGCTGGCGCAGATCACTGACCAGCGCCTGTTGTGCCTGGGTCTGCTCGCTCACCACCCTGGCCCAGCTGGCCTCGGTGGCGACGCAGCTGCGCTCGAAACCCTCGCTCAGGCCGGCCAGCTGCTGCTGCACGGCCTGCTCGACGCGGGCATGCAGTGCTTCGCCGTGATGGGCCAGGCCAGCCAGGGTGGTTTCGGCCATCGGCTGCAGCGCACCACCGATGGCGGCGGCGCTGGCTTCGGCCCCTTCGCGCAGCGACTGCTGCAGCGAGACGGCCAGGCGTTCCTGCAGGGCCTGGCTCTGGGTCAGGAACTCGGCCTGGCCGGCCAGCAGGCGCTCATTGGCGGCCGCACTGTGCTGTTCAAAAGTGCTGGTCATCGCCTGCAGGCGGTCGACCAGCGCCGGCAGCGCCGCAGACTGTGCCTGCAGCAGGCGCAGCGATTCGGCGCGCTGCCAGGCCTGCGAGTACGGATGCAGGTCGCCGGCAATGGCGCGGTCCAGCTGCTGCACGGCCTGCAGGCGGTCACGACGCAGCAGTGCCGCCAGCAGGCCGAGCATGGCCGAGCTGGCCACACCGGCGATCGAGGTACCGAATGCCACCGCCAGGCCCTGCACCGGCGAGGCCAGCGAGCCGCGGATCGCGGCCATGTCGGTCGCACTCTGCAGCGCCAGGCCGGTGCCACGCAGCGTGTCCATCATGCCCAGCAGGGTGCCGAGCATGCCCAGCAGCACCAGCAGGCCAACCAGGTATGGGGTCAGCACCGGTGCGGGCAGGGCGGTGCGCTCGCCTTCCACGCGCAGGCGCACGGCGTTGCGCAGGCCCAGCGGCACGCGTTCCAGCCAGGCGGCGAGGCTTTCCTTCGCGCTGGACAGGTCGTTCAGCGCGCTGCGCAGGCCGTTGCTGGCCTGGCGGTAGCGATACAGCTCCACGCCACCGGCGATGTAGCAGGCCGCGATGATCGCCGCCACCGCTGCACCCAGCGGATGCACCGAAACGTAGCCAATGCCGATCCAGCACACGGCCAGCAGGCCGACAAGGAAAACAACGACATGGAAAGCAGTTCTGGACATGGTGTTCCGGTCAGTGGGAGCGCAGGGCGTCTTGCAGCCCTTCGATCGGGTGGAAGCGCAGCTGCAGCTCGGCGAGCAGCAGGGTGCGCATGTCATGGCGGAAGGCCGCGCGCCAGCCGGGCTGGCCGTGCACGCGTTCAAAACGGGCGCCGAGCACCGCCGGCGCCGTGGCCAGCAGGCTGTGCTCGCGCGGGGTAAGGGTCTGTTCCATCACCGCATCGACCTCGGCCAGCCGCGCCAGCTCGGGCGAAACCTGCACCAGCTGGTCGCGCAGGCGGCCGCGCAGGCGCCCGGTGGCGGTCTGGATGGCCTGCTGCAGCACCCGATAGCGCTGGCGCAGCGAGGCGAAGTTGGGTACAGCGGCGGCTTCGGCCAGGTCCAGCAGGCGCTCGGCTTCGGCATCCTCACTGATCGAGGCCAGCAGGCTGGCGTGCGCCTGCGCGCAGTCGGCCAGCACATCCTCGAGCGCTTCGGCGGCTTCACCGGGCTCGGGCAGGCGTCCGCCGAGCGCCCCGGACAGGGCCACGGCGCGGCTCCAGTCCACCCACTGGCCGAGGCGATCGGTCAGGGCGGGACTGGTGGCCGGCATCGCGCCGTCGCTGAGACGGGCGAGCATGCGGAGGAACTCCGGTCCACCCAGGACCGGCTGCGCTGCGTTCGCCATCAAGGGGTGAGGGGCCAAAAACCGTTGATTTTACAACCAGATGACCCGGCCTGGATGAAGGCGGGGCCGGGGGGAGGGGCCCGCGGGCGCGACAAGGCTTAGAATGTCCGGCTGCACCCATCCGTTCGACCCCTGGAGTTCCCCAATGACTGTTGCGCAGTTCTACCCGATCGGCACCCCCGGACAGCCCTGGGGCGACGCGGAACGCGCACAGTGGCGGGCCCGCCAGCAGCGCCAGCGCAGCTACCACGACGATGTGGTGGCCGCCCTTGAACGCCTGGACGACAGCTTCGACGTGATCCAGTACGGCCAGTTGGACTATGCGCCGGACCATTACCCGCTGTTCGCCGTGGTCAACCACGACTGGAACCCGGCGCTGCCGACCGCGCTGATCACCGGCGGCGTGCACGGCTATGAGACCAGTGGCGTGCATGGCGCCCTGCAGTTTCTGGAACAGCAGGCCGAGCGCTACCTGGGCCGGCTGAACCTGATCGTGGCGCCGTGCGTCAGCCCATGGGGCTACGAGCGCATCCAGCGCTGGAACCCGGATGCCATCGACCCGAACCGCAGCTTCCGTGACGGCGGCCAGATCGAGGAAGCCGCCGCGCTGATGCGCTGGGTGGCCGAGCGCAAGCCGAACCTGCTGGTGCACCTGGACCTGCACGAGACCACCGACAGCGACCTGCACGAGTTCGATCCGGCCCGCTGCGCCCGCGACGGCAAGCCGTTCGAGCGCGACACGATTCCGGACGGCTTCTACGTGATCGGCAACAGCGAGGATCCGCAGGCCGAGTTCCAGAAGGCCCTGATCGCCGCCGTCGCCCCGGTCACCCATATCGCCCCGGCCGACGCCGAGGGCAACCTGGTCGGCCTGCCGTTGCAGTCGCCGGGCGTGGTCTGGGGCGAATCGCGTTCGATTGGTGCCTGCGCCGGCTTCACCGATGCACGCTTTGCCACCACCACCGAGGTCTACCCGGACAGCCCGCGCACCAACCCGCAGGAATGCAACGACGCCCAGGTGGCGGCGGTATGCGCCGGCCTGGATTTCGCCCTGGCCGCACAGTAACGCGCCACGTTCCGGGCGGTGACCGGCATCAGCCGGTGCCGCTTGGCCGGCGCGGTGGCGAGCGGCGCGCCGGTCGTCGCCCGGCAGCCGGCGAAGACATCCAGATCGCGCTGGTACACGCTGCTGCTGACACCGAACAGGCCCAGCAGGGAATGGAAGACATTGTCGTGGCTGTAGGCGCGGCGCAGCGCATTCCCACGCAGGCAGGCCATGTCCAGGCCCGCGTTGCGGCTGAACTCCGTTGAGAACCACATCACCATCGGCACCTGGGTCTGTTCGCGCGGGGCGATGAAGTAGGGCGTGCCGTGAAGGTACATGCCGCGTTCGCCGAGCGACTCACCATGGTCGGAGACATAGAACAGCGCAACGTCGCGGTGGTCCGAATAGCCCTGCAGCAGGTCGATGGTCTCCGCCAGCACCTGGTCGGTATGCACCAGGGTGTTGTCATAGGTGTTGACCAGTGCCTCGTTGCTGCAGTGCTGGATCTGGTTGCTGTCGCAGGTCGGGCTGAAGGCCCGCGACGCTGCGGGATACCGTTCAAAGTAGGTCGGCCCATGGCTGCCGAGTTGATGCAGCACGACCAGGGCATCGCCGTGGATGGCGTCGATGCGTGCGCCGAGCTGATGCAGCAGCACGTCGTCGTAGCAGGTGCCGTCGGCGTTGACGCACTGGTCGGCCACCTTGAGTGCGGGCATGTCCTCGGTCGGCACGCGCTCGCACACGCCCTTGCAGCCGCCATTGTTGTTGTTGCGCCAGAGCACGCCGACGCCGGTACGCTGCAGGATGTCGAGCACGTTCTCCTCGGTCGCCGCGCGGACGTCGTCGTATTGCTGGCGGGTCATCTGCGAGAACATGCACGGTACCGAAATCGCCGTTGCGGTTCCGCATGAGGAAACATCACTGAAGCTGATGACGCCATCCTTGCGCGAGAGCCGGGGATTGGTCGCGCGTGGGTAGCCGTTGAGCTGGACGTTCTGTGAACGCGCGGTCTCGCCGACGACCATGACCACCAGCTTCGGGCGCGGGCCCGGAACGCGCCGCGCGTCCGTGCCGATCGGGCGCAACGGTTGCTGGCGGGTGCTGTAGAGGCTTTTCAGGTAGCCGTGGGTATGGCGCACCACGTTCAACGGCAGTACCTGGTCGCGGATGTAGCGGTTGTTGCGCAGCAGCGAGGAGTAGTCCTTGTAGAACGCAAAGCCGATCGCCAGCAGCACCACAAGCGACGCCAGGACGTTGGCCGGCCACACCAGCAGGGAACGTATCGAACCGGCCCTGCGGGTGGTGCGCACCAGGGCGAGCCCGGCAGCGGGCAGCACGCCCAGCGCCAGCAGCGTGAGCAGCAGCGGCAGCGACAGATAGGCGTTCAGTTCGGCCTGATTGGTCTCGAACACGTTCTGCACCATGCTGCGGTCGATCAGCACGTTGTAGTGCAGCATGAAGTAGCTGCACGCGGCGCCGACGACGAGGAGCAGCACCAGCAGCGGCTTGCGCACGAAGGGGAGTGCCAGCAGTGGCGTCAGCAGCAGGTTGAACAGGCAGAACAGCAGCGGCGGCAGGCTGGCCAGGAACAGCGTGCTGCGCAGGCTGTTGAGATCGATCAGCCCCCACAGCGTCTTCCAGAGGGCAAGGTTTCCAATCGTGGCGAAGAACAGTGCGGCGGCCCAGACCAGAACGATTGGATGGGACCGCGGGAAACGGAGGCATTGACGCACGAGCAGGTTCCGCGGAACAGGAGTGCGCGCAGTATCGAAACGGCCTTATCAGGAAGTTGTCAGGATTGCCGGGCTAGCCCAGCAGGATCACGCCCCACACCGCACCCACCATCAACAACGCGGTGGTCTGCGCGGCGCTGCCCATGTCCTTGGCGTTCTTGGACAGCGGGTGCTGCTCCAGCGAGATGCGATCAACCACGGCTTCAATCGCCGAGTTGAGCAGTTCCACCAGCAGGCTGATGAAACAGACCGCCAGCACCAGCGCCCGCTCGACCGTGCTGATGTCCAGCACGAACGCGGCCGCCATCAGCAGCGCGTGCAGCAGCAACAACTGGCGGAACGCCGCCTCGCCGCGAAAGGTGGCGATGAAGCCATCGCGCGAATGGATGAGGGTGTGGAAGATGCGGCTCAATCCGGTCTTGCCGTGCGGGTACTTGCCGCTGTCCTTGGGGTGTTGCATGCCGTCTCCAGAGCGGGGGAGCAGCCCGGAGCATGTGCAGCCCGATGTCAGGAATCCGTCAGATGCGGGAGGCGGGGCCAGCGCAGGGTGAACCGGCACCCCTGCCCGGAGGATTCCACGGTCATCGTCCAGCCCAGGTGCTCGACGATGCGCTGCACGATCGACAACCCCAGCCCCTCGCCGCTGTGCGCGCCACCGGGCACGAAGCGCTGGAACTGCCGTGGGTCGATGCTGGACGGCAGGCCGGGTCCGGTGTCAGCGACGATGAGTGCGGTGTCGTGGAGGGTGATCCGCACTTCGCCGCTTTCGGTGTACTGGCAGGCATTGCGCAGCAGATTCCAGATGATGCTGTGCGCCAGATCCGCGTTGGTGACCAGCACGGCGTCACGCCGGGCATCAAACGCAACGGTCACCGGCTTGCCGGAAAGCCAGGGCTGGCAGCGCTCCATGCAGGATTCGAGCAGCGGACGCAGGGCCACCGCGTTGCGCGGCACGGCGCCGGGGGCACGCGAGAGCAGCAGCAGGCAGGTCAGCTGGCGCTGCATCTCCTGGGTGGTGCGCAGGATGCGTGCCGCGCTGGGAACCAGGTGGCTGTCGGCCGGAAGCTGGCAGGCCAACGTTTCGGCAGCACCACCGATGATGGCCAAGGGCGTGCGCAGCTCGTGGCTGGCATCGCCGCTGAAGCACTGCTCGCGATGCAGGAACCGTTCGAGCTCGTCACTATGACGGGCAAAGGCGCGCGCGAGCACGCCGATCTCGTCGCGTGCGTCCTGGTACGGAAAGGGCTTGTGGCCGTCCTGTACCGCATCGGCCAATCGTGTGATGGGCGCGATGACGTGGGTAGCGACGCTGCGGCCGATCAGGAAGGCGCCGAGTACGCAGACCGAAATGACCAGTGCCGCAAAGGCATTGATCAGGTGTTCCAGATAGCCATAGGGTGCAGCGTCCTGCAGCAGGTAGTAACGTTGGCCACGACTGTCGAACACACGCAGGTGCCACTCGTTGGGCGCCTCTTCGCCGTGGTAGCCCGGGCCGTACTGGCGCAGTACGAATGGCACGTCCTGGGCATCGAACAGCTGGGTCCCTGGTGGCAGGGCGGGGCGTTGGCCACGATCCAGCGCGGCCTGCAGCCTTTGCACTTCGCCGTGCTGGGTCCGTGCGACGACAGCAGCCCGGACCTGGTCGTAGTCGACCTGTTCGGCCAGTACGATGAAGCCCATGGCACCGGCCATCAACAGCACGAACGAGATCGTGATGCGGGTGCGCAGGCTCAGGCGGCGGTAGAGGGAGGCAGGGCTCACGCCTGCATGCGCCAGCCGACGCTGTGCACCGTGGTGATCAGCGCGGTGTCGAAGCTGCGGTCCACCTGCAGGCGCAGCTCATGGATGTGGGTTCGCAGCGCGCCGCTGTCCGGTGGCTCGTCGCCCCAGACCAGGTATTCCATCTCCTGCTTGCGCACCACGGCGGGAGCTGCACGCACCAGGCACATCAGCAGCTTGTGCGACGTGGGCGTCAGCGCAATGCAGCGGCCTTGCCGCCAGGCCTGCGGCGAGCGCGTGTCCACCTGCAGGTCCTTCCACGCCAGCACGCTCTGGACCTGGCGCCCCTGTGCCCTTCGTACGAGGGCCTTGATCCGTGCATCCAGTTCCGTCAGCGAGAACGGTTTGACCAGGTAGTCATCCGCGCCCAGGGCCAGGCCCTGCACGCGGTCTTCGACCGGATCGCGTGCGGTCAGCATCAGGATCGGCACCGGGTTCTGGAACTCCTGGCGCAGCTTCTGGCACAGCGTCATGCCGTCCAGGCGCGGCAGCATCAGGTCCAGCAGGATGGCGTCGTAGTCGTGCTGCGTGGCCCGGCGCAGGCCACTGGCGCCGTCGCGCGCGTCGTCCAGCACGTAGCCGAGCGGTTCAAAGAAGGCATACAGGTTGGCAACCAGCTCGGGGTTGTCTTCGATGATCAGCAGGCGGGTCATGGCATGCGTCCTTGCGCGTGGCCGAACTCTGCCCGATCGATGGCCGAATGCCAATGCCCTTGCTGAATGGATCGCGGCCTGGGTTCGGCCCGGTCAAGCGACGTTCAATCACCCGGGCTGCGTGAATCGCGGATCGAGTAGATCACCGAGAAGATCTTCCAGCCCTGCTCGGTGCGGACCAGCTGCCACATTTCCTTGCCCCAGTTGGTCTTCACCCCATCGTCGTGGAAGCTGTAGTCAAACGAGACCGAGGCCACATCGCCGTCCGTTTCGATCCTCGTGTTGGAGAACTTCTCCTCCTTCGGCTTCGGCGAGGCCATCGCCCCGTCGATCAGCGCGATGAAGTTGTTGGCGGGAATCTGCCGTGCCTTGATCGCATCGGGCTTGGCCTTGCGGATGTCCTGCAGGCGCACATCCTCGGAAACGAACTGCCAGCCGATGTCTTCCGGTTTGTCAGAGAAGAACAGGCCCATGTAGGTCGGCTTGTCCTTGTTGATCAGCGAGGTGCGGAACGCTTCGACCACCTGTTCGATCGCCTTGACGTCGGCGGGGGCATTCTGCGTGGCGTAGGCCGGCAGCCACGCCGGGAGCAACAGGGCGAGGGCGACGAAGCGTGCACGTGCGTTGGGCATCATGGGGTCCTGGGGAGGAATAGGGTGGCGCGGGCGCATCACCGCGCGTAGGTTCGCCAGAAGAGCACGTGGTCTTCGGTCCTGTTGATGGCGACGAAGACTGATTTTCCGGATTCGGGCGCGCAGCGAAAGACGCGGTACGACGACTTGAGCGTCCCGTCGCCCGGCCACCAGTATCGATCGAACGCAACAGGATCGCTGCTACTGAATGTCGTTGCCTGGCAATCCACAGGCAGCTGCAGTGATACCGCAGGGGGTTTGGTGAAGGCCAGCGCGCTGGTGCTCGAGTCGAGGTCATGTACCTCCCGCAGGTCGGTCGCCGCTTGCGGCACCCAGCCGGGAATCCATCCCTTGTTCACCATGTCGGAATCGAGCGCCTCGCGCAGCGTGTCGAACGAACTATCCATCACCAGGCCGCAGGCGCACAGTACACTGCAGAGCGTCACGAAGATGGCGCGCCGGATCACTCCTCCAGGGCTGATCATCGTTGTCGTCCTCACCGGGGAGCATCCTGACCCGCTCTTCTGGCGCCAGACGCTTGAGCCGCTCTCGCAGTTCCAGTCGCAGGGCCGGTCGCTGGATTTGGCATGGCGCCGCCCTTGGGCCCGTACCGCTTCACGAACAGACCGTGCTCCTGCGTGATCCTGTCCTTCCGGCGCTTGCCTGCCATCGACGGGTGTCCCTGCGTTCATCCTGAATCATCGGTCGGCGCACGCTAGCACGGTTGCCGGGCGCTGCAACAGGTCCGCTTGTCGTTGAAGTTTGACGTCGAAGAGCGTCTGCGCGGATGATGCGCGGGCGCGCGGCGCAGGAGGGGATCTGTCAATGAGGACACTGATGTGGGGGCTGGTCGGGCTGTTCGTGGCGTACGTGGCCGGTTGCTCGGCGATCTCGGCGTGGCATTCCCACGCGCTTGCCTCGGTCCCGGTCGGGGCGAGCAGGGCCGAGGTACTGCGGGCGCTGGGGCACCCTGACGTGGTGGAGCACGCCGGTGCTCCCTTTACCCGCTATGCCAGCCGTGGATGCAGTGGTCGCTGTGCGCAGCGATGGTGGTATGAGAACCGGCTGCGCCTGGATACCCAAGCCTGGTCGGTAGAGCTGGATGCTTCCGATCGCGTGCTCGCAACGTCGCGCTGGACATCACCGTAGAAGACCGCAACGAGCGCATGCGTATCCATCGACCTTTCATCTTCATCGCAAGCCTGGCCCTGATGGCGTGGTGCGGGCTGATGGGCGTACTGGTGCTCATCCATGGCTTCAACGAGCACGGCCTGCGCTGCGGCAGGCTGTGCTCACTGCAGACCTCCATCCGCCTGCTCTTTGGTGATCGGGGATTCGAAATACTGGTGGCGATGGGGCTATTTGCCACAGCGCTGATGTGCGGGTATATCGCGCTGCGGGAGGGCCTGCATGGCGGGCCGCGGAGGCGGGCGGGGCACCGTGGGCGCAGACACCGCCGACCGGGGCGGCCCCGGTCGTAAGGTGTCTGCACCGATGTAAATCGCTGCGTGTGCGGACGCTGCAGGTCGCTTCAGCGATGCAGGGCGTCGATGATCAGCCCGGTGGCGATCTCCACCAGCAGGTACTCGTTATCGGACTGGCGCACCCAACGCCGGTCGCGGCCCGGTTCGCGCAGGTCATAGCGCGCGTAATCGTCTACCCAGTAGCGGCGGTCCACTTCGGCCCACGGCAGGCGCTCGCCACGTCGCCAGGCCTTCTTCTGCCAGCCCGGCGGCGGCGCTTCGCGGTTGTGCGGGCCGCCTGCGTGCGGCGGCGGGCCGTTGCCACGGGCGTGGTGCGGCGGATCGGCGAACGCGGGGGCCGCAGCGAAAGCGGTGGCGGTGGTCAAGGCGATGGCCAGCAAACGTGTTGTCTTCATGGATATGCCTCCGTCATGGCCGCAGCATGCGGCGCTGTGGCAGGAATATAGGGCAGTCAGAGTGAATGAATACGGGTGTAGGCGGTACGTTCCTGAACAGACGGCGCGGCGTGCAGTCGCTGCCCTGAACGGGTCACCGGGCACCGCGCGCGGCCGAATCCGTTGCGGCCCAGCCTCCGCCCAACGACAGGAAAAGATCCAGCTGGCGGTCGACCCGGTCCGCGCGCGATGCAGCCAATGCGGACTCCGCATCTGCCAGCGCGGCCTGGGCCGAAAGCACATCGAGGAAATCGATCCTGCCGTAACGGTACAGCTGCTGCGCCTGCCCGGCGGCCCGCGCTGCATCCCCACGCGCCTGCGCCAGGCTGCGCTCGCGTTCAAGCTCCTGCGTGCAGGCAGAAAGCGCGGTCTCGGTCTGCCGCAGAGCCTGCAGCACGACGCCGTCAAAGGACGCGAGAGCGGCATCTGCATTGGCGCCGGCCGCCGCGATGCGGGCCTTGGCTACGCGGCGGTTGGGCCAGTGCCATGACAGCACGGGACCGATGCTCGCACCGAAGCCGTCGGCCGACAGCAGATGCGCCGGTGTGCCAGCCACGCCCGAAGAGGCGCCCAAGGTGATCTGCGGATAGAGACCCGCCGTCTCTACGCCGATCATCGCCGTGGCCGCCGCAAGGCTGCGCTCGGCGGCACGTATGTCGGGGCGCCGCTGGAGCAGCTGCCAACCATCACCGACCGGCAGCGCCTGCTCCAGCTCCGGGGGGCGTGGGCAGGCTTCGGCCTCCCTGGGATAGTCCGCCGGGAGCCTGCCCATCAATGCGGCCAGTTCGAACAGTGCGGCCTGCCGTTCCGCCAGCAGGTGCGGTATCGCCGCCGCGCTGCGATTGACGGCTGCACCGGCACGGCTGACATCGAAGTCCGTTCCGCGTCCGCCTGCAGCCAGGCGTCGGGTTGCGTCCAGGGTGGCGCGCTGGACCGCCAGCACCTGCCGGGTTGCAGCGAGCGTGTGATTGCGGGTGCACACCTGGAGATAGGCACGGGTGACGGCCGCAGCGACGACCACGCGGACCTGGTCGCGTGCCGCAGCAACCGCCTCCGCGTCGGCGTTGGCGGCTTCGATGCCGCGGCGGATGCCACCTGCGAGATCCAGTGGATAGGAGAGGTGAAGGCCCAGCGCGTACGACTGCGGGGCGGCCGACGCCTGGGTGTAGCCACCGGCATGGGTGAGCGTGCCCGATGCATCCACGTCGGCCTGTACGGCACCGCGCGCGCGATACTCCAGCACGGTAGCGCTGGCGCGCCGAAGGTTGGCATCGGCGGCGCGCAGGTCGGCGTTGGCCGCCAGTGCTTCGCGCACGTAGCCGTCAAGCTGGGGGTCGCCATACAGTTGCCACCATCGATCCGGTGGCGCGTCGTGGCTGAACGATGCCTCCTTGCCCGAGACGAACGGCTGCGCCGCGCGTGTGGAGGCAGCGACGGCATTCGCAGGCAGGTGATAGTCGGGGCCGGAGACGCAGGCCGTCATCGGCAGCAGCAGGGCAAGCAGCCCACCGCGTAGTGTTCGCAGGCTCACTTGCAGGTTCCCTGTGCCGGGGGCGTGATGGTCACACTCGCAGTGCGACCGACGATCAGGCGGGTATCCGGCGGCGCATCATCGATGCGGATGCGTACCGGGATCCGCTGTGCCAGCCTCACCCAGGTATAGGTCGGCGCCACGGCCGGCAGCAGGTTGTGCGTGCTTGAGCGCTGATCGTCGGCGATGCCGGCGGCGATGCTGTCAACGTGTCCGCGGACATCGTGGGTGTCGCCCATCAGCCGGGCCACGGCGGCATCGCCTTCGGTGATGCAGCCCAGTTTGGTTTCCTCGAAGTAGCCTTCAATGCGCAGGCTGCGGGTGTCGATCAGCGCCAGCGCCTGCGCCCCTGGCTGCAGGTAGTCGCCCGCGTGCAGGTCCAGGTTGGTGACGATGCCATCGGTGGTCGCGCGCACCTCGGTGCGTTGCACATTGAGCCGGGCAACGCGCTGTTCGGCCCGCGCCTGCGCCAGGGCGGCCAGCTCGGTATCGACCTTGGCGGCATTGCGTTCGCGTGTTTCCGAGGCGACCAGGTTGCCAAGAGCGTTGTCCCGCGTCGATTCGCGGCGGGCCAGCGCCAGCGTCGCGCGTGCGCTGCTGACCGCTGCGTCGGCCTTCTCAAGCGCGGCAGCCAGGCGTGGCTGATCCAGCACCAGCAGCAGTTGTCCGGCGCTGACCCGCTGGTTGTCGTGCACCAGCACCTGGGTGACCAGCCCCCCCATGTCCGATGCAACGCGCACCACATCGGCGCGCACCCGCCCATCCCGCGTCCACGGGCGTGTTTCGTAACGCTTCCAGATGGACAGTGCGGCAACAACAGCAATCGCGAATACAACCAGCGTAGCGCTCCAGCGCCCGATGACAGCAAGCAGGTGTTTCATTTCATTTCTCGAGCAGGGGCGAGAGCCGGATCATCAGCTCCGCCAGGATCACGAACAGGGACAGGCCCACCAGTGGTCGCGCGGCGAACAAGCGGTACAGACCGAGACTGGCGAGCAGGCGCGAGGTCAGCATCGAAAGCACCAGCGCGGCGGCGGCCACGGCGAGCAGGCCGGGAATGAGCACGCCATCAATGGAAAGATCAGAAAACATGAGGTCAGTGCCGATGGGTGAGCGCGGGCGCCAGCAGGTCGCGGCGCAATCCGCAGAGCAGGTGCGACAGATGCTCACGATCATCCCCGCTGCTGGCCACTGCTGCCTCGCGCATGCGGTCGAGCAGTTCCAGAAGATGGGCGTCGACGCTGCGTGGCGCGTGGGCACGAACCCTGAAATGTGCGGCGACGCGTTCGATCAGCGCCGCATGAAGCACCCGGACCTGCGGGTTTTCCTGGCACTTGTCCAGTGCGCGGAGTTGGTTGGATGCACGTACCGCACGCACGTCCGCAAACAATGCCCGCAGGTCGTCTGCGGCACTGGAACCGCCCCGCAACCGGGGAGCGAGCAGTCCGATTCGATCCAGCATGCGGCTGAGCCAGGCCCGGGCCACGCCACCTTGTCCGGCGGCGTGTCGTGCGATATCCCGACGGATCGAACGCTCCAGCCGTGTGCGGTTGCGGCCCGCATCGGCGGTCTGGAACAGCTGCATGCTGCACAGTGCCACCGTCGTACCCACGAACAACGCAACGCTGTTGTTGAGTGCGCCGACGATGTTGACCGTATTGGTCGCGCCCAGTCCCGCGATGAGCGGAAACGTCAGCACCACGCCCAGCGCAGCCATGATGAAGGGTGGCCGGGCCAGGAACGATCCGCACAGCAGCAGCGCAGGCGCCAGCGCGGCCATCAGGCCGACGAAATCGGACAGCGCGGGGAATATCAGCAGACCGTAAAGCAGGCCGACGCCAACGCCGATCAACGACCCCACCAGATAGCGCATGACATGCGGCGCAGGCGCTTCGATCGTGCCGAACAGCACGCACGCCGTGCCGATGATGGACACCGCCGTGGCGCCGTCCGACCAGCCGGTAACGATCCACAACACGCAGCTCAGCAGGATGCCGACGAACGCGCCCAGCGCGCTGCGCAGGGCAAGCCGATGATCCCGGTGAAGTACCGCACCCTGCGCATGTCGCGCAAGGCGGGCAGGTACATGCCGGCGCCAGTCGGGCCGGGCAGTGTGCAGCTCCGCCTGCAGTACGCGGCAATCGGCGTGGGCAAGGTCGATCTCGGCCTGTTGCGCGACCAGGCTGGCCCGCAGCAGATCGCGCCAGTCTGTTGCATCCATCGCGCTGGCCTGTGGTGATCGCAGCCGGGCGATGGAATCTTCCACCGCGCTGGACAGCATCAGCACGTCCAGCATCCGGTCATGCAGGGCACGCAGGATCTGCACCTGGGCCACGCCGTGGGCGCTGTCGAAGGGCAGGTGGATCGACAGCACATGCAGCTCGAGCAGGTCGGCGGCCACTTTCGAGCGGTCCGTCGCCAGCACCGTGTCCGATGCACTGGCGCGCATGTCGCGTGTCCATCGTTCCGCATCTTCCAGCACGGCAGCAACCCGTGCGTGCACGCGCATCGAAACCCGGCGCGGCAGCACCAACCCATGTACCAGCGTGGCGGCCAGGATGCCGATGGCGATTTCCTGCACCCGCGTGATGGCAATGGTGAACACCTCTCCCGGCACCATCACCGCAGGAAAGCCGATCAGGCTGGTGGTATAGCCGGCCAGAAGGAACGCATACGCACGCGGCGTGCGGTCGAGCATCGCCAGGTACAGGCACAGCGCCATCCAGGTCGCAAGCGCGGCGCTCAGCACCAGGGGTGCATTGGCGAAACGTGGCACCAACGCGACGGTGGCGATGGCCCCGCCCACGGTACCGAGCAGGCGGAACAGGCCGCGGCTCAGTGTTGCCCCGGAAAGGGGCTGCGACACCAGATAGACCGTCCCGATCACCCAGAATGGGCGATTCAGGCCGATCCGCAGGGAGACATACAGCCCCAGCGACGCGGCGAGCAGGCATTTGAGCGAGAACAGCACGGCCTCCTGGTCGGTCCGGAGGGCAGGGCTTTTCAATCGGGCGAATGCTTGGAGCAGTTGGGGAAGGAAAGGTGTGGGGAGGTGCATGCGGCTCATGCTAGTGATCGGCCGCACTGGCGAATTTCGCTACAATGACAACCAATCGCTAAAACCGGTCAATGTGAGAATGGCTCGCATTTCGCTCCCCGGCTTTGACCTGGACCCGGACGAGACCGATCGCCCGGCGGTTGCCAGCCGCCTGCAGGTGGCCGAGCACGACGCAGAGATTCCCGTGCATGAGCACCGCAAGGGCCAGCTCATTCTTGCGCTGCATGGCGCGGTGACCTGCGAAGTGGCCAATGCGTTGTGGATCGTGCCGCCCCAGTGTGGCGTCTGGATTCCGGGTGGCATGCCGCACAGCAATCGCGCCACCGCCAACGCGCGCCTGTGCTACCTGTTCGTCGAGCCCGGCGTCGTCGACCTGCCGGCGCAGTGCGTGACGCTGGCGATCTCGCCGATGCTGCGCGAGATGATCCTGCACCTGGCCGACGCGCCGCTGGACTACCCGCATGGCAGCCACACCGACCGGTTGGCGCGGGTGCTGCTGGACGAACTGGTGCAGATGCCGGCCGAGCATCTGTCGCTGCCGGTCAGCCATCACCCGAAGGTGCGGGCGTTGGCGGCGGCGCTGTCGGCGGATCCGGCAGACCGCAGCACCATCGGCCAGTGGGCCTTGCGCCTGGCCCTGGGCGAGCGTACGTTGACCCGCCTCATCGAACGGGAAACGGGCTTGTCCTTCGGGCGCTGGCGGCAGCAGCTGCACCTGCTCATCGCCATTCGTGAACTCGCCGCGGGCGCACCGGTACAACGCGTTTCCGAGACGCTGGGCTATGAGTCGGTGACGGCCTTCATCACGATGTTCAAGAAGGCGCTTGGCCTTTCCCCAGCGCGGTACTTCGCGGTGCGCCTGCGCGGGCAGTAGCGGGGAACAACGGGCGAAGCCGTTGCCTGGAACGGCTACTTCGAGGTGCCGGAGACCGATTGAATCGCGGCCACCACCGCAGCAGGGTCCTCGCGCTGGAGGGTGTGGCCGGTCGCCAGGTAGCGGTGCGAGCCACGCGTGAAGCCCGAGAAGAGCAGGGCGTGCTGCGCCTTCCAGAGGGCCTTGCCCGCTGCGGTTTCTTCGAAGAACAGCGGTTCGGCAGCCAGCTGGGTTGCAGTCAGCAGCTCAACCGGTACGTCCGGCATCGTGCGCGGGGTCTCCGCACCGGGTGCATCCAGCTGTTCGGTCAACACGGCGTAGTCGGCGGCCATGGCTGGCGGCAGCATCGCCCGCAGCTGGGCATCATCTGCCTGCACGCGGGCACTGTCGGCCTGCTTGAACGCATGGCGCTGACCCATCGTGGCCGGGTCCACCAGCACCAGGCCCTGCAGGCGCTCCGGATGGCGGCGTGCAAACTCCGTGGCCAGCAGGCCGCCATAGGAGTGACCCACCAGCACAACGCGGCGACCGGGAGCGAGCGTATCGATCACGGCCGTGAGGTCGGCCAGATGCGCATCGATGCGCTTGGGGTGACCGTCGCTGCCGGACTTGCCGAGCCCTGCGCGGGCGTAGGTGATGCTGTGGTAATCGCGCCCCAGACCCGCAACCACCTCCTTCCAGGCACCCGCACCCTGCCCGAAGCCGGATTCAAAGACCACGGTGATCGGGCCGGCCCCGGTCTCTTCGGCCTGCAGCGCGTAGGCGCCGCGATCCACCTGGATTTCCCCTGCGTGCGCGGCGCCCACTGCGGCCATCATCGCGGCCAGCGCCCACAACGTCACTCGGCTGCTCTTCATTGCCATTTCCCCTAGGCCGTGACGCGTGCCGGCCCTTCCGATGGGTCAGGTCTGCAGCGGAGTGCCGTAGCCTGCCGACCTCGCGACAGGTCGTGCTGGTAATGTAGTGAGGTATAACACCAACTCCCTGTGCAGGAAGTCATGGGGACGGAGCGTAGACCGCTGAATGGCGTTGGATGCTTGAATCTGTGATCGGTTACGCGACTCCACACTTGAATGTGTAAGCGTCCTCAACGATAAAGGCGGCATGTGGCAACTGCCGCATTCCGGACCAAGGACGATCCGATGCATGACGCGTGGGCACAGCTCCGCGTTCTCGTTCCCGCCGGCGCTGTGTTCGTCCAGGAAGGAGAACAGGGATGTTGGAACGACTGAAGACCATTTCGTGTGCCGTGCTGGCGATCATCGCCGTTGCCTGCTTCGCCCCTGCTGTGGCGCATGCGCAGGAAAGCAAGATCACCTGGCGCATTTCACAGCCCGGCGGCGATGCGACCCAGTACAAGACCCAGCAGGCGGCGGTGGCCGGCATCAAGAACCTGCCGGCGCCCAGCCCCTTCCCGCCGGAGTTCCAGTTCGGCTGGCAGTACGTCGACAAGATCAAGTCGAAAGTCGTGGACTTGAACGGAAACACGTCGATCACCTACTGGATGGGAAGGACGCAGCCCTCCGACCCTGACTGGACTTACTACGGCGCGGGTGATGGTGGCTTCCTGTCCGAAGAGGAAGTGCTGGAAGCGCTCATTGCAGACTTGCAGGACATCAATCCCCAGTGTCCTGGGGAAACTGCTGTGCCGGAAGGAGAATGGGGCCCAACTGCTCCAGGGATGGACGGAATTTCGGAGGTCAGAGAGTACCGGGTCACCGGCATGCTGGGCAGCAATTCGGCGGAGTCTCCGTGCGTGCCCTTCGACGCAGGAACGACAGGGCTTGCTCGCATGCGACGCTTGAACTGCCCGATCCCCTTCACGCAGTGGTCCAACACACACAACGCCTGCGTCAGCGAAGAATTCGTTGCAACCATTACCTCGAAGTCGCAGAAGTGCGACAAGGACAGCGCGGGTCCGAGTTGTCCCTCGACAGAAAAAGGTGAGGAGGCAAACAACGCGCCTTGCGACGGCACCGTAGGCAATCCGTGCGACGTCAAAACGGGCGAGAAATACGAAATCGCGCCGGACTTCGATCTGGGCTGGATCGCGCTGACGCGCTTCTATCACTCCGGCATCTCGACCTCATCCGGTGGCTTCGGTTATGGCTGGACCCATTCGCTGGGCGCCCACTTGGCACTGGATGGCGTTGACAGTGTGGGCATCATTGAAAGTACTGGTTTCCAGCGTGCATTCAAGAAGGTCAGCCAAGCCTATGAGGCAGACGACGACAGTGGCGATCGTCTGGTCCAGAACGGCAACTGGACACTGTACTCGAAGGGCTCCATCTCGACCTTCGACGCGGACGGGCGTCTGGCCGCCAAGCGCTTCGCGGATGGCACGTCGCTGACCTATATCTACGACGACAGCGACCGCCTTGCGGCCGTTACCCACAGCAGTGGCCGCACACTGGAGTTCGTCTACCAGTCCAACGACTATGAGGCGCTGATCAGTTCGGTGCTGGTCGAAGGCATTTCGCTCGCCACCTACACCTACACACCGCAGAACCAGGTCGCCACGGTGACCTATGCGGGTGGCGGTGTGCGCACGTATCACTACGAGAACCAGGCTTTTCCCCAGCACCTGACGGGTATCACCGCCGAGGACGGTCGCCGCTACAGCACCTTCACCTACGATTCCATCGGCCGTGTGATTTCCAGTCAGCATGCCGGCGGTGCCGATGGCGTGACACTGGCCTACAGCCCCAATGGTGGTGCGGTGGTGACCGACGCGCTGGGGCGGCAGACCGACTACACCCTGACACCCGGCGGCGATAGCGCTCCGTCGCGCAAGGTGACCGGCCTGACGGATTCGCAGGGAACCGTCAGCCGGACCTACTACGACCAGAGTGTCGACTTCCGCCGGCGTCTGGATACCTACACCGATCGCCGCGGCATCCAGACCAAGCACACCTATGCGCAGGGCACCGATCCGGTGAGTGGTCGTGCCGTCAGCATCCATACCGTGACCGAAGCGTTCGGCCTGCCCGAGCAGCGGGTGGTGACCACGGCGCGCGACGTCGAAATCAACGCGGTACTGACCACCCGCATCGGCAATCGTGAAACCCGAACGTCCTTCAATACCCGGCGTCAGCCGACAACCAACACGGTGACCGACACCGCGTCCGCTCAGACGCGCATCACCAGCTACACCTACTGCGAAGCCGCTGATGTGGCAGCGGCAGGCAGCTGCCCGGTGGAGGGGCTGCTGAAGAGTGTGGATGGCCCGCGCACGGATGTGGCCGATGCCGTTACCTATGCCTATTACTCGGCGGATGATGCAGGGTGCGCGACCGGAGGTGCCTGCAGCTATCGCAAGGGCGACCTGCGCAGCGTGACCAATGCGCTGGGCCAGACGGCCGAGACTCTGGCTTACGACGCGTTCGGGCGGCCGTTGTCGGTCAAGGATGCCAACGGCGTGGTGACTGATTACACCTACCATCCCCGCGGCTGGACGACCTCAATCACCGTGCGCGGCGCGACCACTGCCGAGGATCGGGTCACCCAGCTGAGCTACTGGCCAACCGGCCAGGTGCAGAAAATCACCGAGTCGGATGGCAGCAGCGTGTCCTACGTCTACGATGCTGCGCTGCGCTTGACCGACATCGAGGACAACGCGGGCAACACGATTCACTACACGCTGGACAACGCCGGCAACCGCCTCAAGGAGGACACGCTGGATACCGGCGGCACCCTGCGCCGTACCCTGGCACGGACGTTCAACACGCTCGGTCAGCTGACCGCACTGAAGGACGCGAGCAATCACGCCACAGGCTTCGCCTACGATGCCAACGGAAACCCGCAGACGATCACCGACGCACTGCAGCGCGTGACCAGCCAGCAGTATGACCCGCTGAACCGCCTGGCGCAGACGCTGCAGGACGTCGGCGGCGTCGCGGCGGAGATCCGCAGCCAGTACAACGCGCTGGATCAGGTCACCCAGGTCACCGACCCGAAGGGCCTGCACACCACGTACGCCTACAACGGGTTCGGCGATCTGACCGGTCAGGTCAGCCCGGACAGCGGCGCCAGCAGCTTCACCGTGGACGCCGCCGGCAACCGCAAGACGGCTACCGATGCACGCGGCGTCACCGCCACCTATCACTACGATGCGCTCAACCGCCTGATCGGCATTGCCTATCCAGACCCCAATCTGGACGTGGGCTACAGCTATGACGTGGCACCGACTGCCTGTGCCACCGACGAGCGCTTTGCCAAGGGACGCCTGGGGCAGGTGCTGCATGCCAATGGCAGCACCCAGTACTGCCATGACCGCTTCGGCCAAGTCACCCGCAAGGTGCAGACCGTCAATGGTGTGGCCAGCACACTGCGCTATGCCTACAGCAAGTCGGGTCGCCTGACTGCGTTGACCTACCCCGACGGCAGCGTGGCCGACTACGTGCGCGATCCCCAGGGGCGCATCAGCCAGATCGGCCTGACTCGGCCCGGCCAGGCACGCCAGATCGTGGTGAACAACGTGACCTACGCGGCCTTCGGACCGGCGACCGGTTGGACTTATGGCAACGGCCGCCAGTTGCAGCGCCCGCTGGACCTCGACTATCGCCCGCAGGCGGTGCACGACCCGGCTGCAGGCGGCCTGTCGCTGGGCTACGGGTATGACCCGGTCGGCTCGGTCACCGAGCTGAAGAACGGCACGGGCTCGACGGTGCTGGCCAAGTACGCCTACGACACGCTGGGCCGCCTGACCCAGACTCAGGACGGCGCGACCGGCACGCCGATTGAAACCTATGCCTATGACGCCACCGGCAATCGCACCGCGCTGACCACCTCGGCAGGCACCGTCAGCTACACCTATCCCGCAACCAGCCACCGGCTGACCGCCGTGGATGGCGAAGCGCGCACCCAGGACGCGGTGGGCAACACCACCCGCATCGGCAGCAAGACGTTCACCTACAACGATGCCAACCGCATGAACGCGGTGAAGCAGGGTAACGCCACACTGGAGAGCTACGGTTACAACCACCGCGGCGAACGCGTGCTGCGCACCCCGACTGGTGGCGCTGCACAGATCACCCTGTATGACGAAGCAGGGCAATGGCTGGGCAACTATTCGGCCACGGGCCAGGCGCAGCAGCAGGCCATCTGGTTGGACAACTATCCGGTGGCGCTGATCAATGTGCCTGGTACCGGCGTGCCGGAACTCGCTTATGTCCAACCAGATCATCTGGGCACACCGCGCGTGGTGATCGATCCGGTCCGGAATGTCGCGATCTGGGAGTGGAGCAACAAGAGCGAGGTATTCGGCAACCAGATTCCAAGTGCCGATCCGGATGGCGATGGTGTGGCGTTCGAGCTGGCGCTGCGCTTCCCGGGGCAGCAGGCCACGGATGCGAGTGCGTTGTTCTACAACTATCAGCGGGAATACGACCCGGTGGTGGGGCGGTATTCGCAGAGTGATCCAATTGGGCTTGGTGGAGGTGTTAGCACCTATACCTATGCAATCGGCAATACAATTTCGCACGTTGATCCACTGGGTTTGAAAGACTCCCAGCCTGGAGTGACTGTGACAGAAACTGGCGCATATACGGTCGATTGGCGCTATTACGTGAATAGGACATTGGAAGCTCTTGGCTTTCCGGGGGCATTTGTCGCGGGAGCCAGCGACTTCGGCGGGCAGTATGCCAATCAATGGTCAGCCACACACGTGGTTGGTGGGTCTCATAACGGATGGGTTGGCCAGGATAAGTACTTCCACTGCATGGCGAACTGCGAGGCTGCACAGAAGGGTATGGGCGGATCAGCTGCTGCTCAGTGCATAAGCAACGGGCGCGAGTGGTTCGATCAAAGCGTCAAGGGCGACTCTGCCGCTGACTCCGCTGCGGATCAGTTGGCAAATCGCCTCGGACGATCATCTGGACAAATGAGTCGTACGGGGAGTTGCTCGCAGATGTGCGGGAGCTATCGTCCCGGTGGAAACTTCCCCTACTGATGATTTGGACGCCTCAAATGTACGCTCCCAAGCTGCTCCCAGTCGTGATGCTGTCAATCGCACTTTCTGGTTGCATGGAAGTTGCCAGCACCGAGTATGCAGACCGCAATCAAGCCGTCTCAAGACAAGCAATCGGTGAATCGAAATGGTTGCCTTCATGGTTGCCTGAGGACGCAGTCAACATACGCGAGTCGCACGACATGGACACAAATGAATCGTGGCTGGTTTTCCGCCTGACCAGCGGGGTTCTTGCTTTGCCCGAAGAATGTAGGCTGGTGAGCAAGCCGGAGATGTCCGACGTGCGAGTCATGCGGAGATTTCCTCCGTTTGCCCGCAACGCGTGGTCGCGAGCGTCAAGCTATGGCGGCAAGTTCTATCTGTGTCCGGAGGGAAATGCTGGCCGCTGGGTCATGCGCGATGAAGAGCTGGGCCTTGTTTACAGCGGAATAAAGTTATAGGTGGCTGGGCGGTCTCACCTAGTAAGCGAAATGCGTGAGTGGCACGTGGCGATCTCCTTTCCCGGTGCCTGGTTCGCTACTTTCCGGCCGAGCGTCGAGGTCGGGCATGGGTCACATTGACCTCGCCACTGGCCATGTTCACGAATGGGAAGGCGCTGTCAGAGCATCGCAGGTTCCGGCAGGTCCTGGGGCGCGTGGCCGTGGTGACGACTGTATGGGAGGGGTTCTGTGATATCGGCTCCATGGCCTATTGTGGCTGCAGCGCAGGCGGCGGATGGAGGCGAATGGAAATGAAAGACAAAATGAGAGAAAGAGAGGCGCTGTCGCCAACTGGCTTCTATGACCAATACTATGCGGACAGTGGCCTAGACCAGGAAGTACAGCTCATACAACCGGAACGAAGTGGAACGGATGATTGAGCTGTTTTGCACGCAGCAGGAGCAGCTGGGTGTGTACGAAATTCTCAGGCAAGGAACCAATCGCCTGATCCATGAAGTGCTTAAACTCATCTAAATATGCGCGAACGAACACCACCACAATACAGACATCAGGGTGCACAATCATTCCACTGAGACTTGTGAGCTAGGTCGCGGTGTCGGAGGGTAGACAGTGCTAGGCTCGCGCATCGAGGCATGTGAAAGCCTCGATGATTTGTTGCAAGCTCTGGAGATGTCGCATGAAATGGAAGGTTCTAGGATGCTCCGCAGCACTTCTTGTATCCACCTGTGCTTTGGCGCAGGTGCCTGACGCTGACACGCAAGAAGGCAAGGAGATGCAGATTCAGATTCACAGCTATATGAGTGAACACCCCACGGTCTCGATAGACGAAGCAATCACGCGCCTAGCGGTACAAGGTGAGGTGATGTCGGATATTGAAGCGTTGCGTATCGAGTTCGCAGATCGTCTAACGGAACTGTCGATAAAAGACGCGCCAGATCAACACATCCTGGTTCAACTCAAGGGGCCAGATCCAGTCGCGGATCGAACGATTACCACCGAGAGCGGGACGACCCGTGTGGTGTTCGAGGTCGGTCACAACTACACCCAGGACGAATTTTACGCGCTCCTTGCTCAGCACAGACCTCTTCTTCACAGCGCCATACCAGGCATCACGGGGACGACTGGGTTCCCAGGCGAAGAACGGGTGCTGATTGACATAAACGGCGACAGCCGCCAAGCAGAAGAGTTGAAGGATACAATCAAGAAGCTTGAAAGAGTCACCGGTCTCAAGATTGAAGTCCGCCCCAACATGCCGAAGTCAGTCAACGCGGAGTATGTTGTTGGCGGCGCCCCCCTCCAATCCAACAATAGCTACTGCACCTCAGGATTTCCGGTTATTCATAAGGCCACTGGACGAAGGGGTATCACCACTGCGGCGCATTGCCCCGACAATCTAATCTATGGCAACTACGCAACCGGCGCAGGGAAGTACACCGTGCCGCTGACGTTCGTGGACCAGATCAATGATGCGAGCCACGACGTTCAGTGGCATACGGTGGGGTCACACACACCGCTACGGGAGGTGTATGCCACCTCCACTTCGGATTACAGTAGGCGCCGCATCATGTACATGTGGACCAACGCTACTCAAGGCCAGAGCATGTGCTTCAGAGGCGTCACCAGCCAATACACCTGCGGAACAGTCGTGAGCATCAAGCACAGGCCCGAGCTCGCATGCGGTCCAACCGGAAACCTTCCCTGCGCGGACGCGTGGATACGCATCGAAGGATCGTCGTTGGCGTGCGGATTTGGAGATAGCGGTGCCGCTATCTTCTTCGGAGACAATGGATACGGCATTGTCGCTAAGGCAAGCCTGAAAGACGGAAGTTGCAAGGGAGTCTCCGCAATGCCTTGGGGCGCAGTCAGCGCATTAGGGCTGGAGGCAGGCGGTTAGTCGCTACAACGAAACGTCCGGCTGAGGATGCTGGCTTTGCATCCTCAACCGGATATCCGCGATCGACTCTTTTTAATTGATTAAGTGAGCACGCCCGGTCCCTCTGGGGTTGAGGCGGTCAAATCGATGCTGGACGTGGTGAAGGAGAAGAATGTTAAGAAGCTGGGCGGGGTCTGATTCAAAGGTTAATCGTCCAGTGTTTCCTGGGTAGCCATCAGCCGCCAAGTGCATGCCGCGTGTCGAACTTTATTGGGGCGGCTCGTCGCTGGCGCGGTGGCGCTGTCTTGGGTTCTAGAACATCTCGATGTGCAGGGCGACGTTTGCGCGTGTCTCGTCGTGATTGCTTTAGATCCTCGGCTTTGTATGTTTCCCGCTACTGTCGCTGGAAGAAGTTCTCCATCGATGCGTTGTCATGGCTGTTTCCTATCCTGCTCATGCTGCACAGGATGTCTGCTCGCGCAGAACGCTCTGCCAGTTTTACTGGGTGGAGAGCGAATTGAGTTCGCCAAGGTTGACGATAACGAGCCGGGACTTGCTGATCTTCTTGACCGTTGGAAGGCGGTCGGCTAGCCGTTGTCCGGCCTGAAGTGTTTCCGTATCGAGACCACCTCGACCGGAAGCGTCATTCTCATCTACGTCAGGACATGGCGGATCGAGCATCTACCGATGGCGGATGCAGTGCCCTGAAGGACATTCCGTGCCCAGATTGCTCACCCCCGACGAGGTCTCCCTCATCCATAGGCTGCTGCCGGAGACGACCGAGCGGTCCGAACGGTTGTTGAAGGATCTGGCGCTCGCCCAGGTGGAGGACGTGGAGGTCGTCGGATTCGGGGGCGTGGTGTTCCTGTCCAGCACGACCAACTCTTCGGAAGTGACATTGCCACGGCCATGCTCGCCGATGCCGACGGTGTGCCGGTGAGAGTCACCCTGTGCCTGGACAATCACGATCAGCTCTTCGAACTGGAACTGTGGAAGGTGGACTTCTCGCCGATCATCGGCGTCGATCTGAGGAGCGCTTTCAGCGAGCACTGACGCCTGCTGAAAGCGATCCAAGCTGAAGGGCGTTGCGCATGGCATTCACCCTTCGGGCTGCAACCGCCCCACCGCCTGCGCGCACAGCGACTGGCAAGCCATGACCAACCCCTCCATCACCCGGTCGCCCACGTACTCTTCCGGTTCGCCGTTCTGCCGGGTGCGTTCCGCCGCCAGCAGCATTTCCAGCACCACCCGCAACCCGTTCAGAGCGCAATCGGCATCGGCGAGGGCCAGGCAGCGGCCGGGTAGTTGATGCCGCTCCGGCCAGGGTTGTCCGTCGGCTGCCGCACCGGAGCCGATGCGGTGGAGATTGGCAATGAAGGTGTTCCTGTCCACTGTTGGCGCAGCCTGTGGCGAACCGTCGTCGCCGGCGGTGCTGCGGTAGGCGTGCAGATGCGGGAAGTCCGATTCGTTCATGGCAAGGCTCCGTGCAGGGCAATCGGTAGCCGCCACCCGAAAGGTGGCGGGCGGTACGTGGTTCGAATCCGGGTTGGCCTCAAGCCGGCGGGCGCGAACGCCCCCAACGCACCGCCCGCCATAGCCGGCAGACGGATTGCCAGCCGGCGCCACGCATGGTGACGCCGGCTGGCAAGCGCACTTACTCAAGGCCAACACGGGATTCGAAGCCCGGCCACCCTTTTGCGGTGGCACGCCATCTGAGCCCCTGGCGCTGTGCAATGCCAATCAGAAGAGTTGCAAACATCACTCGATTGGAGACGCTTTCGGCATTCTCCCATGCCGCTAAGCACCGCCAGTGCTGGCTGGCGCGGTGATCCGCCCGCACCGTGCAATCTGCGACAGGCGTCGAGGTTGGGGGGGCCATAGGGAACCGGTGGGGAGGGGCGATGACGACAGGCTCCGCAGAGAGGGTGGCCGGAGCCGAGCATGGCTCGCCTCTACAGGCGTCAAAGCGTGATGTGCGACTCGGGTTGACGTTCCCAGCCACCAAGCGCAGGCTTGTTCAGCACGTTTCCTAAACAGAAGGAGACTTATGACCGCGACCGCTTCGCTGCACCCAACCCCCGACACCCAGGGCCGTTCCCGCCTGTGGAGTGTGTTCTGGCTGCAGGGCGTCATTCCCAGCAACATTCTGTGGGCGGTAGCCCTCTGGGCCCTGGCCAACCAGCGCACCACGCTGCTGCTGGGGGTATTTGCCGTGCTGCTGCTTTATACCGGCTGGATCATCCCGGCGGTCTGGCGGGCGGCGCCCACCGCGCACAACCCCAACCTGGGCGTGGCTGCGCGCGGGTTGACCGTGGCCTGGGGGCTGAACACCGTGCTGGTGATCTTCTTCCTGACCCTGCAGCTGGTGGCTCAATAGAACTGAACGGGCTCGCCGCCACGGTCGAAGGCGGCGAAGCGGCCGATCTGACCGACATGGATGGCGTTGACCATCAGCTTCAGCGGGCGCGCGGCTTCGTCGCTGTTGGGTGCGAAACCGCCTCTGCCATCCAGCGCCGCCACGAACACCAGGTCCCAGTCGATGCCGGTGGTGGTCGACTCGGCCGCCAGCGCCTGGAAGCTGGGCACCTCGGCCGGCAGCTTGTCCACGCACAGCACCGGCGACAGGGTGCCGCCCTCGCGGCGGTCATGCCGGTCGCGCTGGTCGCTGGTGGGCGAATCGGGCAACTCGGTGCGCACGAACACGAACAGCAGGCGTTGCGGTTCAGCCTGCTCGCCGGCGGCATGCAGCAGTTGCTGGAAATCGTTCATCATCATGAGGGTTGTCACACGCCCGCTGCACGGAAAGCCGCATGCTGCCACAACGCCTGCCGCGCGGGGCCGAACGCGATTGATTTAAGTCATGCCCATGGAACTGAAGGCCGCGTACTCTGGCAATCGTTCCAGCAGGCGAGGGTATCCGGGCCGTTCCGGGCACAGGCAAGACGGTGGAGCAACAAGGTGGACCAGCCATGAGCCAACTCACCGACGGTTTCGGACGCAGCTTTCCGTACCTGCGCCTGTCGTTGACCGAAGCCTGCAACTTCCGTTGCAGCTACTGCCTGCCCGACGGTTACCAGGCCGATGGCCGCCCGCGCTTCCTGCAGGTGGATGAAATCTCGCGCCTGGTGCGTGCGTTTGCCGCGCTGGGCATGAGCAAGATCCGCCTGACCGGCGGTGAGCCCAGCCTGCGCAAGGACCTGGACGAGATCATCGCCACGGTTGCGGCGGTGCCGGGCATCCGCAAGGTGGCCATCACCACCAACGGCACGCTGCTGCCGCGGCGCCTGCCGGGGTGGCACCGGGCTGGCCTGACCGCGCTGAACGTGAGCATGGACAGCCTGCAGCGCGAACGCTTCAAGACCATCACCGGGCACGACCGCCTGCCGGAGATCGAACAGGGCCTGGCCCTGGCGCAGGCGCTGGGCCTGCCGGCGATCAAGCTCAACGCGGTGCTGCTGCGGGGCCTGAACGACGACGAGCTGCCGCAGTGGATGGAGTACCTGCGCGATCGCCCCTTCAGCGTGCGCTTCATCGAACTGATGCGCACCGGCGACAACGAAGCCTATTTCCAGCGCCACCACCTGCGTGCCGACGTGGTGATCGAGCAGCTGCTGGCCGCTGGCTGGCACGAGCGTCCGCGCGCCGCCGATGCCGGGCCCGCGCGCGAGTTCGGCCACCCCGACCATCGCGGCAGCATCGGCATCATCGCCCCGTATTCGCGTGACTTCTGCAAGGGCTGCAACCGCCTGCGGGTGACCGCCAAGGGCGACCTGCGGCTGTGCCTGTTCGGCGAGTTCGGCGTGCCGCTGCGCCCGCTACTGCAGAGCGACGATGACCATGACGCACTGCTGGCACGCATCACCACACAGCTTGGCCTGAAAGCGGCCGGGCATGGACTGCACCAGGGCCAGACCGGGCTGACCCCGCACCTGGCCTCCATCGGAGGATGAGCAACACGATGAGTGGGGAATTGAATGCGGCCTTCCATATGGCCGATGTCCGCGACAAGCGCATCACCCGCCGCCGTGCGGTGGCGGTGGGCGAGCTGCATGCCGGTCCGGTGGCCTATCCGCTGATCGTCGAGCGCCGCCTGCCCAAGGGCGATGCGCTGGTGATGGCCGAGATTGCCGGCCTGCAGGGCGCCAAGATGGCCTCGATGCTGATGCCGCTGTGCCACCCGCTGCCACTGGAACTGGTGCAGGTGTTCTGCGCGCCGGTGCCGGAACGGCAGGCGATCCGCGTGTGGTGCGAGTGCGCCAGCGAGGCGCGCACCGGCGTGGAGATGGAGGCACTGGCCGGCGTCAACGCGGCGCTGCTGACCCTGTACGACCTGAGCAAGCCGGTGGAACCGGCCCTGCGCATCGAAGGCATCCGCCTGCTGTTCAAGGAAGGCGGCAAGCGCGGTGTCTGGCTGCACCCCGACGGCATGGACGATGCCGAGCGCGCGCGTTTCAAGCCGCGTGCGCCGAAAGGCCTGGAGGGCGCGGCCTGCGCAGTGATCACGCTGAGCGATCGCGCCAGCGAGGGCACCTATGACGATATCTCTGGCCCGACCCTGGTGACCGGCCTGAAAAAGCTGGGCGGTGAGGTCGTGGCCGCCGAGGTGTTGCCTGATGGCATCGAGCCATTGGCGGGCCGCCTGCAGGCCTTGGCCGCCGAGGGCGTGCGCCTGTGCCTGTGTACCGGTGGTACCGGGCTGGGCCCGCGTGACCTGACGCCGGAGGCGCTGCGTTCCTTGAACGCGCGGCCGGTGCATGGCCTGGCGCAGATGGTGCGGGCACTGAGTGCACAGCACACGCCGATGGCCTGGCTGAGCCGCGCCGAGGTGGTGCAGCTGGGCAACATGCTGGTGTTTGCATTGCCTGGCAGCCCGAAGGCGGCGGCGCAGTGCCTGGATATCCTGGCGCCGGTACTGGGCCACGCCCTGGCGATGGTCGAGGGTGGTGGCCACTGATGATTGCCTACAGCGATGCCTTGCAGCACCTGCTGGACGCGGCCACGCCGCTGCCGGCCGAGCGCCTGCCGCTGCATGAGGCCGGCGGCCGTACCCTTGCCAGTGACATCCACAGCGGGCAGTCGTTGCCGCCGTTCGACAATTCGGCAATGGACGGCTTCGCGCTGCGCGCCAACGGCGCGACATTCGAGGCCGGTACCGAATTCGCGGTGCAGGGCTGGCAGGCAGCCGGCGATGCCGGCGCCGAGGGCGGCGAGGGTGCCTGGGAAATCATGACCGGTGCGCGCATGCCGTCGGGGCTGGATACGGTGGTACCGGTCGAGAATGTGGAGATCCTCGCCAGCGAGGAGGGACGCCCGACCCGCATCGCCCTGAAGGCATCGGTGAAGCCGGGCCAGCACGTGCGCCTGCGCGGCCAGGACGTGAGCGAAGGCGAGCGCGTGCTGCAGGCCGGGCAGGTGCTGGATATCAATGCGCGCACCCTGCTGCATGCCATCGGCGTGGGCCAGGTGGCGGTGGTGGCACGGCCGAAGGCTGCGGTGATCGCCACCGGCAAGGAGCTGGTGACTGAAGCTGCGCAGACGCTGGAATCCGGGCAGATCCGAGACAGCAACCGGCCGTATCTGGTCGGTCGCCTGCAGGCCGCCGGTGCCGAGGTGGTCTGGCAGGGCACGGTGAGCGACGACGTGGCCGCGTTCAATGAGGTGCTGGATGAAGCGCTGGCCGCTGGCGCGCAGGTGCTGATCAGCACCGGCGCGGTGTCGGCCGGGCGCTACGATTTCGTTCCCGATGCGCTGCGCGGCCGTGGTGCGCGCATCGTGTTCCACAAGGTGGCGATCCGCCCGGGCAAGCCGCTGCTGTTCGCAGTGCTGCCCAATGGCGCGCTGTATTTCGGCCTGCCGGGCAACCCGGTGTCGGCTGCGGTGGGCCAGCGCTTCTTTGTCGAGCCGGTGCTGCGCCGCCTGCTGGGGCTGGCACCGGAGCAGGTGCTGATGTTGCCGCTGCAGGCCGACGTGCGCACGCCGCCGGGCCTGCGCTTCCATGCGCGGGCCCGGGTGGAAGTGGACGCGCAGGGCCGCCTGAGTGCGCGCGTGCTGGCAGGGCAGGAGTCGTTCCGTTTGATGTCCATGCTGCAGGCCAACGCCTGGGTGGTGCTGGACGGCGAGGGCGGTCTCGCCCCTGCCGGCACGCCAGTGCGCGTGCAGGGCTGGGGTCATCAGGACCCGGTGCAGCTGGCAAGCCAGGAGCCGTGATGAGACAGGTGAATCTGCAATTGTTCGGTGCGTTTTCCGATCTGGATGCCAGCCGCGAGATCGCCGTGGATGTAGCCGGTGGCACCGTGGCCGATCTGCGCCAGGCGCTGCGCGAGCTGATGCCGCTGCGTTGGCCGGGTTTCCGTGCCGGCTTGCTGGATTACTCGGCATTCGCCGACCAGCAACGCGTGCTGCGCGACCACGAGGCGCTGCCCGACGATGGCCGGGTGGCGATCCTGCCGCCGGTGAGCGGGGGCTGAGCGATGAGCGGGACGATCATCGCCAAGGTCGTGGACCGCGCGCAGGCGGCAATCGATCCGGCCGAGGGCATCGCGGCGGTTTCCGATCCGGGCTTCGGCGGCATCGACGTGTTCATCGGCAAGGTGCGCGACGTCAATGTGGGCCGGCGGGTGACCGGGATTACCTACGATCTGTTCGAACCGCTGGTGCTGAACGAGTTCAAGCGCCTGGCCGCCGAGGTCGAGGCGACGTTCGGTCCGAAGTTGAAGCTGTATGTGGTCCACGCCAAGGGGCGGTTGGGCATTGGTGATGTGGCGGTGGTGGTGGCGGCGGGCAGCCCGCATCGAGACGAGGCGTTCCGCGCCTGCCGGCAGTTGATCGAGGTGGTGAAACACCAGTGCCCGATCTGGAAGCAGGAACATTACGAGGACGGCGACAGCGAGTGGAGCGAGGGGTGCAGCCTGTGCCATGCGGACACCGAAGCTTCGCACTCCCATGACCATACGCATGACCACGGGCATTGACCGCGCCTTTCAGGGCGGCGCGGGATTCAGTAGATCCACGCCATGCGTGGATGAGGCCTTTCCCGTGCATCCGGCCGGCGCAGCCACGCATGGCGTGGCTCTACTGCGATGAGCATCAACGGCATCGTGCTTGCCGGTGGCCTGTCCAGCCGGATGGGTCGCGACAAGGCGCTGCTGCCGTGGCAGGGCCGCACGCTGCTGGAACACATGCGGGGCCTGTTGATGCAGGCCGGCGCAGGCGAGGTCTGGGTCAGCGGAAATTACCCGGCGTTCGGCGGCGTACCGGACTGCGTGGCACGTTGCGGGCCGCTGGGCGGGCTCTACAGCGTGGCGATGCGCATGCCCGATGGCCCGGCCTGGGTGGTGCCGGTGGATACGCCGCTGCTGCCGCCGCGATTGCTGCAGCAATTGCGTGACGGCCATCGCGGTCCATGCACGATCTTTGCCGGCCACCCCCTGCCCATGCTGGTGGATATAGACGATGCTTGTCGCAACGTACTTGAATCGATGCTGGATGACCCGGACGGTCCGCGCTCGCTGCAGGCCCTGCAGCGTCGTCTTGGCGTGAACACCGTGGCGCTGGCGCCGGTTGACGAGGCCGGGCTGGTCAACTGCAATACCCCCGAACAATGGGAGGATGTTGCGTCATGAAAGTGCAGTTGCAGGACCAATCGGTACGGCTTCGCCTGGACGAGGCCGAGCTGGCGCGCCTGCTGGCCGGTGAAACGGTCGAGAACATGACCCGCTTCGGCGGTATCGAAGGCTGGGGCATGGCGGTATCGCTGCATGCCGGTGAACAGCCCGTGCTGCTGGACGGCGGCACCTTCTGCCGCCTGGTACTGCCGCGCCCGGCAGTCGAGGCATTGGCGGCGCGGCTGCCGTGCCGGGATGGCCTGCCATTCGACATTGCCCTGGAAGATGGCAGCCAGCTTCAGCTGCAGTTCGATGTGGACGTGCGCGACAGCGTGCGCCAGCGCGGGGTGACCCGCCGCAGCACCGCTTCATCGGTTTGACATTTGTCAGGGGCAGGGTGGAAACCGGCCCCTGATTGATCCAGATCAACCCCGTCGTTGTTGCTGCACGGCCTAATGGCTGCATGACGACGGGTCACAACTTGAAACGCAGTACCCACGTCATTCCACAGCCTTGGAGCCATGTATGACCGTCGGTAGCGATCCTGTTGTCCGCAGCACTGCCAGTCCCGGTCGCGTCATCAGCGACTGGACGCCGGAGGACCCGGGCTATTGGGAGCGCACCGGCAAGCGGGTCGCCACCCGCAACCTGGTGATCTCGATCCCCTCGCTGCTGCTGGCCTTCTCGGTCTGGGTGCTGTTCTCGGCGGTGTCGATCAGCCTGCCGAAGATCGGCTTCAACTTCAGTACCGACCAGTTGTTCTGGCTGGTGGCGCTGCCCAGCCTGTCCGGCGCGACCCTGCGCATCTTCTATTCGTTCGTGATCCCGATCTTCGGCGGCCGCCGCTGGACCGCGCTGTCGACTGCCTCGCTGCTGGCGCCGACGCTGTGGCTCGGCATTGCGGTGCAGGACCCGGCCACGCCGTACTGGGTGTTTGTGGCCATCGCGATCCTGTGTGGCTTTGGTGGCGCGAACTTCTCGTCGTCGATGTCCAACATCTCCTTCTTCTACCCCAAGCAGAAGCAGGGCCTGGCGCTGGGCCTGAACGCCGGCCTGGGCAACGTGGGCGTGTCGGTGGCGCAGGCGGTGATTCCGTTGGTCATCACTGTGGGCGTGTTCGGTGCGCTGGGTGGTGCACCGCAGCCCGCGGTGGAGGGTGGGGCACCGCTGTTCCTGCAGAACGCCGGATTCATCTGGGTGCCGGCCATCGGGCTGTGCGCCATCGCGGCCTGGTTTGGCATGAACGACCTGACCAGCGCCCGCTCGTCGTTCTCCGAGCAGGCGGTGATCTTCCGCCGCAAGCACAACTGGCTGATGTGCTGGCTGTACATCGGCACCTTCGGTTCCTACATCGGTTTCTCGGCCGGCTTCCCGATGCTGGTGAAGAGCCAGTTCCCGGACGTGAACCCGCTGGCCTACGCCTTCATCGGCCCGCTGCTGGGCGCACTGATGCGCTCGGTGGGTGGCAGCATGGCCGACCGCTGGGGTGGCGCACGCCTGACCTTCTGGGTGTTCGCGCTGATGATCGCAGCGGTGTTCGGCGTGCTGCACTTCCTGCCCAGCGATGGCCAGGGCGGCAACTTCCATGGCTTCCTGCTCAGCTTCATGGCGCTGTTCGTGCTCAGTGGCATCGGCAACGGCACCACCTTCCGCATGATCCCGGTGATCTTCCGCACCCTGCATGAGCGCTGGTCGGCCAACGACAACGCCGAGGGCAAGGCCACGGCCGCACACCAGGCCAGCATCGAATCGGCCGCGGTGGTCGGTTTCTCCGGTGCGATCGGTGCCTACGGCGGTTTCTTCATTCCCAAGAGCTACGGCTCGTCCATTACGTTGACCGGCAGCCCCGACATGGCGCTGTACGGGTTCGTTGTTTTCTATGTCACCTGCCTGGCCGTGACCTGGTGGTGGTACTACCGGCGCGGTGCCGAGACACCCTGCTGACGACATGAAAACGCACCGCAGCCAGATGACACACACAGCCACGATGCCGATGTCCGCAAAGGGAGATCCCCGATGAGTTATTTCCTCGATCGCTTGCAGTTCTTCAAGCGTGACCCCCAGACCTTTGCCGATGGCCATGGATTTGCCAAGAGCGAGGGCCGCGACTGGGAAAACAGCTACCGCGCCCGCTGGCAGTACGACAAGATCGTGCGGTCCACCCATGGCGTGAACTGCACCGGCTCCTGCAGCTGGAAGATCTACGTCAAGAACGGCCTGGTCACCTGGGAAACCCAGCAGACCGACTACCCGCGCACGCGCCCGGACCTGCCCAACCATGAACCGCGTGGCTGCCCGCGTGGCGCCAGCTATTCCTGGTACCTGTACAGCGCCAACCGGCTGAAGTACCCGCTGATCCGCGGCACGCTGCTGCGCCTGTGGCGCGAAGCACGCAAGAGCAAGGCCCCGGTCGATGCCTGGGCCAGCATCGTGGAGGACAAGGAGAAGGCGCGTTCGTACAAGACCCGCCGCGGCATGGGCGGCTTCGTGCGCCTGCAGTGGGAAGAGGCCAACGAGATCATCGCCGCCTCCAACCTATATACGGTGAAGCAGTACGGCCCGGACCGCGTGGTCGGGTTCTCGCCGATTCCGGCGATGTCGATGGTGTCCTACGCCGCCGGTGCGCGCTACCTGTCGCTGCTGGGTGGCGCCTGCCTGTCCTTCTACGACTGGTACTGCGATCTGCCGCCGGCCTCGCCGCAGATTTGGGGCGAGCAGACCGACGTGCCCGAATCGGCCGACTGGTACAACAGCCGCTACATCATCGCCTGGGGCTCGAACGTGCCGCAGACGCGCACGCCCGATGCGCACTTCTTCACCGAGGCGCGCTACAACGGCACCAAGACAGTGGCGATCTGCCCGGACTATTCCGAGCTTGCCAAGCTGACCGATCATTGGCTGCACCCCAAGCAGGGCACCGACGCGGCGCTGGCCTTTGCGTTCGGCCATGTGATCCTGCGCGAGTTCCATGTCGATTCGCCCTCGCAGTATTTCCAGGACTACTGCCGCCAATACTCGGACATGCCGATGCTGGTGCGCCTGGAACGTCGCGACGATGGCCGCCTGGTGGCGGGCCGCTTCCTGCGTGCCAGTGAGCTGGGCGGGCTGGGTGAAGCCAACAACCCGGATTGGAAAACCCTGGCCTACGACGAGAACAGCGGCCAGATCGTGGTGCCCAATGGCTCGATCGGTTTCCGCTGGGGTGAGAAGGGCCGCTGGAACATCGAAGAGAAGGCAAGCAATGGCGCCGACACACGCCTGCGCCTGAGCTTGTCCGATGCCAACGACGGCATCGAGGCAGTGAGCTTCCCGTACTTCGGTGGCATTGAAAGCGATGGCTGGACCGCTGCGCCGGCCGAAGAAGTGCTGGACCGCAACATTCCGGTGCGCCGGCTGGCCATGGCCGATGGCGGCCAGACGCTGGTGGCCACGGTCTACGACCTGCTGCTGGCCCAGTACGGCGTGGACCGTGGCTTTGGCGGCGGTAACGTGGCATCGAGCTTCGATGACATGGTGCCGGGCACGCCGGCGTGGCAGGAGCGCATCACCGGCGTGTCACGCGCCGAGGTGATCGAGATCGCCCGTGAGTTCGCGCGTACCGCCGACAAGACCCACGGCCGATCGATGATCATCGTCGGCGCGGGCATGAACCACTGGTTCCACAACGACATGAACTACCGCGGCCTGATCAACATGCTGATCATGTGCGGTTGCGTGGGCCAGACCGGTGGCGGCTGGGCGCATTACGTGGGCCAGGAAAAGCTGCGCCCGCAGACCGGCTGGCAGCCGCTCGCGTTCGGGCTGGACTGGAGCAAGCCGCCGCGCCACATGAACGGCACTTCGTTCTTCTACTTCAACACCGGGCAGTGGCGCTACGAGAAGCTGCAGGTGGACGAGCTGCTGTCGCCGCTGGCCGATGCTAGCAAGTACGGCGGCAGCCTGGCCGACCTGAACCTGCGCGCGGTGCGCATGGGCTGGCTGCCGAGCACCCCGCAGCTGGACCGTAACCCGCTGCAGCTGGTACGCGAGGCCGAAGCGGCCGGCGTGGCCCCGGCGGACTACGCGCTGGGCAAGTTCAAGGATGGCTCGCTGGACTTCGCCTTCGCCGACCCCGACGCCAGCCAGAACCACCCGCGCATGATGTTCATCTGGCGCTCGAACCTGCTCGGTTCCTCGGGCAAGGGCCATGAGTACATGCTGCGACACCTGCTGGGTACGCGCCACGGGCTGCAGGGCAAGGATCTGGGCGAAATGGGCGCAGTGAAACCGCAGGAGGTGAAGTGGCGCGACGAGGCGCCGGAAGGCAAGCTGGACCTGCTGGTCACGCTCGACTTCCGCATGTGCACCACCGCGCTGTACTCGGACATCGTGCTGCCGACGGCAACCTGGTACGAGAAGGACGACCTCAACACTTCGGACATGCACCCCTTCATCCACCCGCTGTCGAAGGCGGTGGACCCGGCCTGGGAATCGCGCAGCGACTGGGACATCTTCAAGGAGGTGGCCCGCACCGTGAGCGAGATGGCGCCGGGCGTGCTGGGTGTGGAGAAGGACCTGGTGCTGGTGCCGACCCTGCACGACACCCCCAACGAGCTGGGCATGCCGTTCGGCGTGGCCGACTGGAAGAAGGGTGAGTGCGAGGCCATTCCGGGCCAGACCATGCCGTCGATGACGGTGGTGGAGCGTGACTACCCGAACCTGTACCGCAAGTTCACCTCGCTCGGCCCGCTGCTGGACAAGCAGGGCAACGGCGGCAAGGGAATGAGCTGGGACACCAAGCACGAGGTGGAGTTCCTCGGCAAGTTGAACCACACCGTGCACGAAGAGGGTGTAAGCCAGGGCCGTCCGGCCATCTCGACCGCAATCGACGCGGCCGAAGTGATCCTGCACCTGGCGCCGGAAACCAACGGCCACGTGGCAGTGAAGGCGTGGGAATCGCTGGGCACCTTCACCGGTCG
Source organism: Stenotrophomonas sp. CASM114 (assembly GCF_049384325.1). NCBI lineage: Bacteria > Pseudomonadati > Pseudomonadota > Gammaproteobacteria > Lysobacterales > Lysobacteraceae > Stenotrophomonas > Stenotrophomonas sp. CASM114. The sequence goes on from NZ_JBMRGJ010000001.1 coordinate 52,088, forward strand.
CGAGCATACGCATCTGGCGGTGGGCAAGGAACACGAGGCGATCCGCTTCCGTGACATCCAGGCGCAGCCGCGCAAGATCATCTCTTCGCCTATCTGGTCGGGCCTGGAAGACGACAACGTCAGCTACAACGCCGGCTATACCAACGTGCATGAGCTGATTCCGTGGCGCACGGTGACCGGTCGCCAGCAGTTCTACCAGGACCATGAGTGGATGATCGACTTCGGCGAGGCCTTCATGAGCTACCGGCCGCCGGTCAACACGCGCACGGTGGAGCCGCTGCTGAACCAGCGCCCGAACGGCAACAAGGAGATCGTGCTGAACTGGATCACCCCGCACCAGAAGTGGGGCATCCACAGCACCTACAGCGACAACCTGATCATGCAGACACTGTCGCGCGGTGGCCCGATCGTGTGGATCAGCGAGGACGACGCGCGCAGCGCCGGCATCGTCGACAACGACTGGATCGAGCTGTTCAACGTCAACGGTGCGATCGCCGCGCGTGCGGTGGTCAGCCAGCGCGTGATGCCGGGCATGGCGATGATGTACCACGCCCAGGAACGCATCATCAACGTGCCGGGCTCGGAGATTTCCGGCACCCGCGGCGGCATCCACAACTCGGTGACCCGCATCGTGCTCAAGCCCACCCACATGATCGGTGGCTACGCGCAGCTGGCCTATGGCTTCAACTACTACGGCACCTGCGGTACCAACCGCGACGAGTTCGTGATCGTACGCAAGATGGACAAGATCGATTGGTTGGACGATGAGCAGCCCGCTGGTGCTTCGGCATCGGCCAGCAAGGAGGTGGTGTGATGAAGGTCCGTGCACAGATCGCGATGGTGCTGAACCTGGACAAGTGCATCGGCTGCCACACCTGCTCGATCACCTGCAAGAACGTCTGGACCTCGCGCGAGGGCGTCGAGTACGCCTGGTTCAACAATGTGGAAACCAAGCCGGGCATCGGCTACCCGAAGGAATGGGAGAACCAGGACAAGTGGAACGGCGGCTGGGTGCGCACCCGCGCCGGCAAGCTGGTGCCACGCGCGGGTGGCCGCTGGCGCATGCTGGCCAAGATCTTCGCCAACCCGGACCTGCCGCAGATCGACGACTACTACGAGCCGTTCGATTTCGACTACCAGAACCTGCACACCGCCAAGGACAGCCAGCACCAGCCCACCGCGCGGCCGCGTTCGCTGATCAGTGGCGAGCGCATGCAGAAGATCGAGTGGGGCCCCAACTGGGAGGAGATCCTCGGTTCGGAGTTCAGCAAGCGCTCGCGCGACTACAACTTCGACCAGGTGCAGAAGGAGATCTACGGCGCCTTCGAGAAGACCTTCATGATGTACCTGCCGCGCCTGTGCGAGCATTGCCTGAACCCGGCGTGCGTGTCGGCGTGCCCCTCGGGCGCGATCTACAAGCGCGAGGAAGACGGCATCGTGCTGATCGACCAGGACAAGTGCCGCGGCTGGCGCATGTGCGTGTCGGCCTGCCCGTACAAGAAGATCTACTACAACTGGAAGAGCGGCAAGTCGGAGAAGTGCATCTTCTGCTACCCGCGCATCGAGATGGGTGAGCCGACCGTGTGCTCGGAAACCTGCGTGGGCCGCATCCGCTACCTGGGCGTGATGCTGTACGACGCCGACCGCATCGCCGAGGCCGCTTCGGTGGCCGCCGAGAAGGACCTGTACCAGGCCCACCTGAACATCTTCCTGGACCCGAACGACCCGGCGGTGATCGCCGCCGCGCGCAAGGAGGGCATCCCGGACAGCTGGTTGGAGGCGGCCAAGCAGTCGCCGGTGTACAAGCTGGCGATCGACTGGAAGCTGGCGCTGCCGCTGCACCCGGAATACCGCACGCTGCCGATGGTCTGGTACGTGCCGCCGCTTTCGCCGATCCAGTCCGCCGCCGAGCGTGGCCGCGTGGGCATGAGCGGCGAACTGCCGGACGTGGCGTCGCTGCGCATCCCGATGCGCTACCTGGCCAACCTGCTGACGGCCGGTGACGAGGCGCCGGTGGTACGCGCGCTGGAACGGCTGATGGCCATGCGTGCCTGGCGCCGGGCCAAGAACGTGGACGGCGTGGAAGACACGGCAGTGCTGGAACAGACCGGGCTGAGCATCGCCCAGGTGGAAGAGATGTACCGCTACCTGGCCATCGCCAACTACGAGGACCGTTTCGTGATTCCGACCGGCCACCGCGAATACGCCAACGACGCCTTCGGCGAGCGCGGCGGCTGCGGCTTCACCTTCGGCAGCGGCTGCAATGGTGACAGCCCGGCCGACCTGTTCGGCCAGCGCAAGACCACCACCTTCGTGGTGGACAAGGGGCCGAACCACCGTCGCAAGGAGGTGGTGTGATGAGCGTGCTCAAGCTGGTCGGGGTGCTGCTGGACTACCCGCGTGAAGAACTGTGGCAGCACGGCGAGGAGCTGCTCGCCGCCTGTGACGACCCGGCGCTGAACGCCGCCCGCCGCCAGCAGCTGCGCAGCTTCGTGCAGCAGCTGCTGGCCACCGATGCGCTGGACGCACAGGCCGCCTGGCTGGCCAGTTTCGACCGCGGCCGCTCGATGAGCCTGCTGCTGTTCGAGCACATCCATGGCGAGTCGCGCGACCGTGGCCAGGCCATGGTCGACCTGGTCGAAACCTACCGCCGCAACGGCTTCGAACTGGATGCGCGGGAGCTGCCGGATTACCTGCCATTGCTGTTGGAGTTCCTGGCCCATCGCCCCGGCAGCGAGGCCCGCGAGTGGCTGCACCACATCGGCCATATCGCCGGGATGCTGGCCGCGCGTGCCGCCGAGCGTGAGCTGCCGCACCGGGTGCTGTTCGAGATCCTGGTCGAAGCCGGGGACGGCAAGGCCGATCTGCAGGCGCTGCGCCAGCGTGCCAGCGAAGAAGTCCGCGACGATACCGCCGAGGCCATGGACCGCTTGTGGGAGGAGGAGGCGGTGCGCTTCGGTGCCGAAGCCCCCGCCGAAGACTGCAAGCCGCCCGTGCGTTCGCCGGCCCGTCCTTCGCATCGAGAGGTCCAGCCATGAGTTACTCCCTGCATCAATTCGCCTTCCAGTACTACCCGTACATCGCCGTGGCGGTGCTGCTGATCGGCAGCTGGGCCCGCTATGACAAGGCCATGTACACCTGGCGCACCGGCTCCAGCCAGATGCTGTCGGACAAGGGCATGCGGATCGGCAGCAACTGCTTCCACATCGGCATCCTGGCCATCCTCGGTGGCCACCTGGTCGGTCTGCTGACCCCGCACGCAGTGTACGAGCACTTCATCACCTCCTCGCAGAAGCAGATGCTGGCGATGGTGGTCGGTGGTGTGTTCGGCGCACTGTGCTTCATCGGCATCAGCATCCTGCTGGTACGCCGCCTGTTCAACGCGCGCGTGCGGGCCACCGGCAGCTTCGGTGACACCCTGCTGCTGGTGTTGCTGTTCGCCCAGCTGTGCCTGGGCCTGTACAGCATCCGCATCTCGTCCGGCCACCTGGACGGCGGGGTGATGGTGCAGCTGGCCGAGTGGGCGCAGCACATCGTGACCTTCCGTGCCGGTGCCGCCGACTACATCGAGGGCGTCAGCTGGGTCTACAAGATGCATATCTTCCTGGGCCTGACCCTGTTCCTGATCGCGCCGTTCACCCGCCTGGTGCACGTGTGGAGCATTCCGATCAGCTACCTGTGGAGGCCGTACCAGGTGGTGCGCCGCCGCCAGGCCACGCTGCGCTACGGGCCGCGGGAGTAAGCCATGGGCAGCCTGCCGAAGTTCCTGCCGATCACCGTGATCGACTCCGCCGCGCCGGTTCCTGCCGAGGCGCATTCGCATCACCATGACGCGGCAGCGCAGGGGGCGCGCTCGCTCGGGCAGCCGGCGCCGTGCCGGCTGTTCGTGGACGAGACCGCGATCAGCGAGGCCGACATCGCCCGCGAGATGCAGCACCATCGGGCGATGCGCCCGGAACAGTCACGTGCCGCAGCGGCACGTGCACTGGTGGTGCGCGAGCTGCTGCGCCTGGAAGCGCAGCGGCTGGGCCTGCAGGCACCGGAGGGCAACCGGGTAAGCGATGAGGAAGTGCTGATCCAGCAACTGCTGGAAGACGCGATCGAAGACCGCGTGCCGACCGATGAAGACTGCCGGCGCTACTTCGTGCAGAACCCGGAGCGCTTCCGCTCTCCCGACCGTGTGCGCCTGCGCCATATCCTGCTGGCCGCGCCGGCCGACGACGTGGCTGGGCGCTTCGCCGCACGTACCGAGGGCGAGCGGCTGGTCGGGCTGCTGAAAGAGTCGCCGCACCTGTTCGCCGATTTCGCCCTGCGCCATTCGCGTTGCCCATCCAGCAGCGAGGGCGGCGACCTGGGCTGGCTGCAGCGTGGGCAGACCACGCCGGAGTTCGACCGCCAGGTGTTCCGCCTGCGCGAGGGCCTGGCCGGTTTCCCGGTGGAATCGCGCTGGGGCTACCACGTGGTCTGCGTCGATGCACGCGAGGAAGGCCAGCCGCAGCCGTTCGATGCCGTGTTGCCGCAGCTGCGCGACTACCTGGAACTGCAGGTGCGCCAGCGCGAGGTGCAGGCCTACCTGCTGCAGCTGCAGGAACGCTACCCGGTGCGCGGGCTGGACGCGATCGAAGCCGAAGCGGATATCGGCTGAAGCGGATATCGGCTGAATCCCCATGAACGAGGAGAATTCATGAACCAGGCCCTTGCCCCCGCCAGTGCCGGTCAGCAGCAACGTGCGCTGTGGCTGACTACGTTCGCCTTCACCGTGTGCTTTGCGGTGTGGATGATCTTTTCGATCATCGGCATCCAGATCAGTCAACAGCTCGGCTTGAATGACACCCAGTTCGGCCTGTTGATCGCCACGCCGGTGCTGACCGGTTCGGTCAGCCGGGTCTTCCTCGGCATCTGGTCCGACCAGTTCGGTGGCCGCAAGGTGATGGTGCTGGTGATGCTGTGTGGCGCAGTGGCCACCTGGATGCTGACCTACGCGCAGACCTACACCCAGTTCCTGATTGCCGCGCTGTGCGTGGGCATCGCCGGCGGCAACTTCTCGGTGGGCGTGGCCTACGTCTCCAAGTGGTTCCCGGCCAGCAAGCAGGGCACCGCGCTGGGCATCTTCGGTGCCGGCAACATCGGCTCGGCGGTGACCAAGCTGCTGGCGCCGCTGGTGATGGTGGCAGCCGGCTGGACCATGGTCGCCAAGGTCTGGGCCGTCGCGCTGGCTGTCACTGCGGTGCTGTTCTTCCTCTTCAGCAAGGAAGACCCGTCGCTGGAGCAGCGCCGCCGCGAGGGCGTGAAGCCGGTGCCGTTCGCCGAGCAGATGGCACCGCTGAAGAACCTGCAGGTCTGGCGGTTCTCGCTGTACTACTTCTTCGTGTTCGGCGGCTTCGTGGCGCTGGCGCTGTGGCTGCCGCACTACCTGGTGGGCGCCTATGGCATGGACGTGGGCCATGCCGGCATGCTGGCGGCGTGCTATTCGATCCCGGCCAGCCTGTTCCGCGTGGTTGGTGGCTGGATGTCGGACCGGATGGGCGCGCGCCGGGTGATGTACTGGACCTTCGGCGTGTCGGCCATCTGCACCTTCCTGCTGGCCTACCCGGATACCGAGTATGTGGTGAAGGGCATCCATGGCCCGATCCACTTCCATCTGGCCATCGGCGTGGTGATGTTCACCGTGCTGGTGTTCGTGCTGGGCTTCTTCATGTCGCTGGGCAAGGCCGCGGTCTACAAGCACATCCCGGTGTACTACCCCAAGCACGTGGGTGCCGTGGGCGGCGTGGTCGGCATGATCGGTGGCCTGGGTGGCTTCATCCTGCCGATCGTGTTCGGTGCATTGAACGATGCGGTGGGCATCTGGAGCAGCTGCTTCATGCTGCTGTTCGTGCTGGTGGCCGCTGCGCTGGCATGGATGCACTTCGCGATCCGTCGCATGGAACGCCGCCACTTCCCGCAGATCGACCGCGAAACCGATCTGCCCGAAGCCATCGATGCGGCCGCCGCCGAGCGGGTGCGCGGCGGGTGAAGGTGCGTGCCGGCCAGCGGCCGGCACTACCGGGTGGTGGGTGAAGGGGTAGTGCCGGCCGCTGGCCGGCATGAAACAGCCGATGCACCACGCTTGATTTCAATCAGGGCCATGCGAAGAGGAACGCCCGACGATGTCTGCCATGAGCTTCCACGTTGACGAGAGCGAGGACACTGCGCTGCAGGCGGCATTGCTGCGGCAGCCCCGGCACGTGCTGTTCCCGCCGGCTGACCAGTTCAGCACCGGCTTTGGCGAAAGCGGTTGGCGTACCGCCGTGCGCGCCAGCAACGAGCACCTGATCCCGCGCGGCTTGACGCTCGGCTTCCAGGCCGGTCGTGGCGGGCGCGATGTGCCGCCGCAGGCCTATCTGGACACCTTGCTGCTGGCGCTGCGGCTGCAGGCCGACGTGCTGGCCGAGGACCGTGAAGTGGTGGCGATGGTACTGCAGCTGGGGCTGGCCGAGACGTTGCCGCCGCCGCAGCTCGGCCAGCTGCTGGATGCGGTGCCGCAGCACCTGCGCACCGTGGCGCGGCCCCAGGTGGAGGTGCGGCTGGACGCAGGCAGCGCGCTGGCGCCGGCGCAGCTGCGTGCGGTGGGCTGCACCCGTTTGAACGTGATCGATCGCGCCGATGCACCGGGGCCGACCCTGCTGGCACAGGCGCGACAGGTGGGCTTCACCGCGCGCTACTACCAGTTGCGGGTACCCGGCAGCGAGGACGCTGGCTTCATTGAACGGCTGCACGAGGTGCTGGCCGAGGCACCGGAGCGCATCCTGCTGCCGGCGCCGTGTGCGCTGCCAGAATACCCCTCGGCCGTCCATTGGCTGCAGGCCTGGCGCCTGCTGCGCGCTGCGGGTTACGAACCGATTGGTGGCGATCACTATCAGCGCGGCGATCTGCCGAACCCGCACGGTCCGGGCGATGGCCAGCGCCATTGCGATCTTGCCAGCGTGCCACGCCGCGACCGCAGTGATTTCATCGGGCTTGGCCTGTCTGCCTGCAGCCAGATCGGCGAGGTGTTCTACCGGCTGGAGGACGAACTGGGCGAATGGCGTGCGCGGCTGCAGGCGGGTCACATGGGAGTCTCCGCCGGGCTGATCCTGTCCGAGGACGAGCGGTTGGTGGCCGAAGTGGCGCAGAGCATCGCCTGTGACCACGCCCTCGATGCGGCTGCCTTCGAGTGGCGCAACGATGAACCGTTCGAGGAATGTTTCGCCGAACAGCTGCCCGCGTTGTCGCCGCTGCTGGCACGCGGCTGGGCGCAGTGGGATGCGCGCGTGCTGCGCCTGGCCGAAGAAGGGCGCCTGCTGTGGCGTATGATGGCCGCATGCTTCCGGCCGGCGGCCGCCATCGCTTGAGTCTTGCCCCGATGTCTTCAATTCCGCCTTCGCAGGGCCGTCTCGGCCGGGCCACACCCAACCCCGCCGCCGCCGATGATGGCGACGCACTGCACTTCTGCAGCACCTGCGCGTTCTCCGACGCATGCATGTCGCAGGGTTACGACAAGACCGCACTGGTCGACCTGCACGTGCTGGTCGACCATGTCGGTCCGTTCCATGCAGGTGACTACATCTTCCGCGCCGGCGAATCGTTCGATTCGATTGCTGCGGTGCGCGCGGGCATGGTCAAGACCTTCGTCGATGACAGCCAGGGTAACGAGCAGGTGCTGGGCTTCAGCCTGCCGGGTGAAGTGATCGGCCTCAACGCGATCCACGGTTCGCGCTTCCCCTGCAATGCGGTGGCGCTGGATACGGTGCACCTGTGCCGCATCTCGTTCCCCAAGCTGAGCTCGCTGGCCACGCGCATGCCGGGGCTGCAGGCCAAGCTGTTCAGCCTGCTCAGTGCGGAGATCGGCAAGGTCGCCACGCTGGCCGCCAACCACCGTACCGAAGAGCGCATGGCCGCGTTCCTGCTGGACATGTCCGAGCGTTACGCGCGGCGTGGTTTTTCCGCCACGCGCTTCAACCTGACGATGGCGCGTACCGAGATCGCCAATTACCTGCGGATGGCGCCGGAAACCGCCAGCCGCGTGCTGCGCCGCCTGAGCGATGATGGGATCATCGCGGTGAAGCAGCGCGAGATCCTGCTGCTGCAGCCCGAGCGCCTGGTGGCGCTGGCGGTGGCCGACGAATCCGATCCGAACTGAACCTGGCCGGGAGCCGACGATGAAGCGAGCTGGACTGTTGTTGCTGGGCCTGCTGGCCACGGTGCCGGCCTGGGCGGCCGACCTGACGGTGTCGGCGGCATCGAGCCTGACCGAGAGCTTCCGCGAACTGGGCGCCGCCTATGAGAAGGCGCACCCGGGGACCAAGGTGGATTTCAACTTCGCCGCGTCCGGCGTGCTGCTGCAGCAGATCAGCCGTGGCGCACCGGTGGATGTGTTCGCGTCGGCCGACGAAACCACGATGGACCAGGCCCAGCAGCAGGACCTGCTGGCGGCCGGTACCCGCGAGGTGTTCGCGGTGAATGCGCTGTGGGTGGTGGTGCCGCCGCAGGCCAAGGCCGCGCCGCGTACCTTGAAGGATCTGGCCGGTGCCGGCGTGCAGCGCATCGCACTGGGCAACCCGGACAGCGTGCCGGTCGGACGCTATGCCAAGGGCGCGCTGGAAGCGGCAGGCCTGTGGCCGTCGGTGCAGGGCAAGACCATCACCACGCAGAACGTGCGCCAGTCGCTGGATTACGTGGCGCGCGGCGAAGTGGACGCCGGCTTCGTCTATGCCACCGATGCGCAGGCAATGCCTGATCGGGTGCGCCGCGCCTTCGCGGTGCCGGTGGCGGGGCGCATTGCCTATCCGCTGGCGGTGACCAAGGCCAGCGCGCAGCCCGCCGAAGCAAAGCGCTTCACCACCTTCGTGCGTTCGGCACAGGGCCAGGCGATCCTGGCCAAGCACGGGTTCGGCAAGCCCTGAGGCATGGATCTCGACTGGAGCGCACTGTGGTTGTCGCTGAAGGTGGCCGGCTGGGCCACCGCGATCAATCTGGTGCTGGGCGTGGCACTGGGCGCGCTGCTGGCGCGTCGGCGCTTTCCCGGCCGTGAGCTGCTGGATTCGCTGCTGACCCTGCCGATGGTGCTGCCACCGACGGTGCTGGGCTATTACCTGCTGGTGCTGATCGGTCGCAACGGCCCGATCGGCGCGTGGCTGCAGTCGTGGTTCGGCATCAACCTGGTGTTCACCTGGCAGGCGGCGGTGATCGCGGCGGCGGTGGCTTCGTTGCCGCTGGTGTTCAAGCCGGCGCGCGCGGCGTTTGAGGAAGTGGACGGGCAGCTGGAGCAGGCCGCACGCACGCTGGGTGTGTCCGAAGCGGCGGTGTTCTTCCGCATCACGTTGCCGCTGGCCTGGCGCGGCATCCTCGCCGGCCTGCTGCTGGCGTTTGCGCGCGCGATGGGCGAGTTCGGCGCGACGCTGATGGTGGCGGGCAGCATTCCCGGCCGCACGCAGACGTTGTCGATCGCCATCTACGAGGCGGTGCAGGCCGGACAGGACGGCAAGGCCAATGCGCTGGTGATCCTGACCTCGGTGGTATGCATCGTGATCCTGTTGCTGGCCGCGCGGCTGGTAGGCGGGCGTCGCCGGGAGCTGCGCGATGTGGCTTGACCTGCAGGTGCAGCGCCGCCTGCAGGCGGCCGGCCAGGATTTCGTGTTGGACGTATCGCTGCAGTGCACGCAACGCCAGGTGGTGCTGTTCGGGCCCTCGGGCGCGGGCAAGAGCCTGACCTTGAAGGCGGTGGCCGGCCTGCTGCGGCCGGGCCAGGGCCATGTGCGCGTGCAGGGACAGACCCTGTTCGATGCGGCCACCGGTGTGGATCTGCCGCCGCAGCGCCGCCGGTTGGGCTACGTGTTCCAGGATTACGCGCTGTTCCCGCACCTGAGCGTGCGCCAGAACGTGGCGTTCGGGCTGCAGAAGGGCTGGTTGAATCCGCGCGTGGGTCAGCGATTCGATGCAGTGGAGCAGTGGTTGCACGCCTTCCGCATCGACACGGTGGGCGATCTGCTGCCATCACAGATTTCCGGCGGACAGCGCCAGCGTACCGCGCTGGCGCGCGCGCTGGTGACACAGCCTCAGGCGCTGCTGCTGGATGAACCGTTTTCCGCGCTGGATCATGATCTTCGCCATCATCTGCGCCAGGAGCTGGAGACCGTGCTGGACAGGACCGGCATTCCGCTGCTGTTGATCAGCCATGACCCGCAGGATGTGGCCATGTTCGGCCAGCAGGTGGCGCGCGTGGTGGATGGCCGCATGGTCGGCAATTGACCCGTGATGGACGCGCCGGCGATGGTTGGGCACATCTGATGGTAGTGCCGGCCGCTGGCCGGCAACCACGGAATCCTGAGCAGCCGGCCAGCGGCCGGCTCTACCGGTTCAAGGTCCGTGCGGTCCGGTGGTCATGGATCAGTACAGCTCGCAGTGCGTGCGGCCTTCATCGCGCAGCGCGTCCCAGTGCCCTTCGCCGCCGATGGCATCGATGGCCTCGCGCACCGCGCTTTCCAGGTGGCGCTTGTTGCCGCACAGGTACAGATGCCCACCGCGGGCCAGCACATCGCGCACTTCATCGCCGCGCTGCTGCAGCACATGCTGCACATAGATCTTTTCGGCGCCATCGCGCGAGAACGCGGTATGCAGGCCGGCCAGCACGCCACGCGTGCGCCAGTCCAGCAGCTGGTCACGGTACAGGTAGTCGTGCTGGCGGTGCTTCTCGCCGAACACCAGGTGCACCTCGCGTTCGCAGCCGTTGGCCTGCAGCTCCTGCATCAGGCCCATCAGCGGTGCGATGCCGGTGCCGGTACCGACCAGCAGCAGCGGTGCCTCGCCGGTATCGGACAGGTGGAAGCCGGGGTTGGAGCGGCAGTACACACGGGCATGGTCGCCTCCATGCAGCAGGCTGCCGGTGGCAGTGCCGAAGCGTTCGCGGCCGCGCAGGGTGTAGCGCACTTCGCGCAGGCACAGGCTCAGCTGGTCGTCGCACGGGTGCGAGGCGATCGAATAGGCGCGCGGCAGCCGCGGTGACAGCAGTTCGCGCAGCCGGGCAAGCGGCACGCTGTCCGGGGTGGCGTGGTCCTGCAGCACGTCCAGCAGGTCCAGGCCGTGCAGGTAGGCGTCCAGCTCGCGCTTCTGACTGACCTTCAGCAGGCCCTTCAGTGCCTCACTACCGCCCAGCCGGGCCAGTTCGCGCAGCACGCCCTTGCTCAGCAGGCGCAGCTCGCGGTCATGCAGGGCGGCCACGGCGGTGGTGTCGCCGTACCAGGTGGCCAATGCCTGCAGCAGGGCAGGGTCGTTCTCGGGTACTACGTGCAGGGTGTCGCCCGCGCGATAGGCCATGCCACTGCCGGCAATGTCCAGTTGCAGGTGCCACGCGGCCGGGTCGCTGCTGTTCAAGCGGCGGCGTTCGAGGATGCGCGCGGCAAAGGCATTGTCTTCGCCATAGGCGGTGACCTGCAGGTGCAGGTGCTGGCCAGCGCTGAGGTCACCCTCCAGCACCTGGCCCAGCACCGGCTGCCATTGCTGGAAGAACTGCTCGTAGCCCAGGTCGGCGTCCACCCGATGCAGCAGCGGCCGGGCCTGGCGCTCGCTCAATGCAGCATCCAGCGCCTTGGTGAAGCCGCAGAAGCTGGGGTAGCCGGTGTCACCAAGGCCGAACACCGCATAGCGCAGGCCGCGCAGCGTCGGGGTCTGGCGCAGTGTTTCGAAGAACTGCTCGCCATTGGCCGGCGGTTCGCCATCGCCGAACGAGCTGGAGATTGCCAGCAGCACATCGCCTTGGCCGAGACTGGCCACGTCGATGTCGTTGAACGGGAGTACCTGCGGCCCGTGCAGCTGCAGGCCCGCGCCCAGGCGCTGGGCCAGGGCGCGGGCGTTGCCCGACTCGGACGCAAAACCCACCAGCAGGCGGCTGAAGGGTGTACTGGTCGGGAGAGCGTTCACGCGGCCTCGTAGAAGTCGTCGAACTTTTCCTTGCTGAACTCGACCAGGTCGTAGTTCTGCATCAGGTCGTTCACCACGCGGCGGATGCTGATGTACGAGGTGATGTTGCCGTCGGCGTCGAACAGCGGCTGCACGGTGGTGTCGACCACGTAGAGCACGCCGCCTTTGCCAAGGTTGGGCACGATGCCGGTCCAGGTCTTGCCGGCCTTGATGGTGTCCCACATGTCCTTGTAGACGGCCTTGGGCACGTCCGGGTGGCGCACGATGCTGTGCGGCTGGCCGATCAGTTCCTCGCGGGCGAAGCCGGTGAGCGTGCAGAACAGGTCATTGGCGTAGGTGATGTTGCCCTGCAGGTCGGTGGTGGAGATCACCATGACGTTCTGCATGGCGTTCAGCAGCTGGGCGTTTTCGGGGGTGTAGCTCATCGCAGGGTCCTTGTGGATGCCGGCAGTGCCGGCGTGTTCGGGTCCTGCATAGAAATACGCCCGCGCGGCGGCGGGCGGTTTGACATTGGTCAAGCGCGTCGCTCGATGGCCTGCGACCGGGTGTCGCAGGAAGAATCCCTGTAGAGCCGAGCCCATGCTCGGCTCACGCGGCAAACGGGATTGCCGGCAGCCGGGCGCGGGCTCGGCTCTACAGGAGAGACACGGGCAGGAGGCGGGCGCCTGTCATGTGTACTGAGCTCATGACGCCTTGTCACAAAGAAATCGCCATGGCTTCACGGTTGATTGATCGCATGGCGGGCTATTGTCGTACTGAGCCTCTCGCTGACGTCCCCCACGTCCTGCGTCGACTTCCTTCCCAGCACAAGCGCCCGTCCGGGCGCCGCTGGCGTCTGTCTGCCTGAAGCATCCGAGATCATCCCCATGGCCCGCGCCGCCCAGTCCGCTTCACCCGTTGCGATCTCTCCGCTCACGCCCGTGCCGATCGGCACTCGCCGCGGCCACTCGCAACCGTTGGATCTCCCAGAACTGGTGCAGCGCGTGCTGTTCGTCGCCACCGAGATGGCCGACTTCATCAAGGCCGGCGGACTGGGCGATGTGGCCGCGGCGTTGCCGCGTGCGGTGCGCGGTGCATGTGATTCGCGCGTGCTGCTGCCCGGCTACCCGGAGGTTCTGCAGCGCCTGCCACAGCTGCGACCGGTGGGGCGGGTCAGCGCCCGAGCCGGGTTGCCCGCGTGCACGATCGGCATGGCGGTGCAGGCCGACGGCCTTCCTATCTACGTGCTGCTGTCGCCTGGGCTGTACGAGCGCGAGGGCTCGCCCTACGTGGATGGGCAGGGACAGGAGTGGAAAGACAACGCGGTCCGCTTCGCCACGCTTTCGCATGCGGCTGCGGAGATTGCGGCCGGGCGCGCCGGGCTGGACTGGGCGCCGCAGCTGCTGCACCTGAATGACTGGCCGGTGGCCATGGCTGCCGCCTACGTACGTTGGGACCGGACAGCCGTGCCGACCCTGCTGACCATCCACAACCTGGCCTACCAGGGGCTGTTCCCCTACGCGCTTGCGCCGGTGCTGGGCGTGCCGGCCGAACACCTGGATGAACTGCACTTCCACGGGCAGATGTCGTTCCTGCAGGGCGGCATCACCAATGCCACGCGGCTGAACACGGTCAGCCTGCGCTACGCGCAGCAGATCACCGCCCCGGATGACGGCTGCGGGCTGCATGACCTGTTGGCGCGCCGGGCGGCCGGCGGACACCTGAGTGGCATCGTCAACGGCATCGACGCCAGCTGGGATCCACGCCGCGACATCCACCTCAAGGCCCATTTCGGCATCGGCGAATGGACCGGGCGCGCCACCAACGCGCATGCGGTGCGCAAGGCGTTCGGGCTGGCGCCGTCGACCGGCCCGCTGTTCGCGGTGGTCTCCCGCCTGGTGCACCAGAAAGGCCTGGACATCACCTGCGACGTGGCACCGCAGATCGTGGCGGCCGGCGGCCAGCTGGTCATCATCGGCGGCGGCGAGCCGCAGGTGGAAGCGCAGGTGCAGGCGCTGGCCCGGCGCTACCCCGGACGGGTGGGCGCATTCATCGGCTTCGAAGAGGCGCTGGCCCGCCAGATGTTTGCCGGCGCCGACTTCCTGCTGATGCCTTCACGCTTCGAACCCTGCGGGCTGAGCCAGATGTACGCGCAGCGCTTCGGCTGCCTGCCCATCGCACACGCGACCGGCGGGCTGGTGGATACCGTCGAGGATGGCGTGACCGGATTCCTGTTCCACGGCGCCAATGCCGATGGCCTGCGCCGCTGCGTGGAACGGGCGATGCGCACCTTCCGCCTGCCCGGCCTGCTGCAGGCCATGCGCCGCGCCGCCATGCTGCGGCCGGGTGGCTGGGATGCGGCCGGACGCGCGTACCTGGCCCTGTACCAGCAGACCTGCCAGGTGGCCGCATGAGCCACGACAGCCTGCATCTGGCCGCCCTGGAGGATGAAGCGATCACGGAGACGGGATTGGATCAGCGTATCGCCCCGGCGCTGCAGGACCTCGTCCACGCGCGCCCGGCCGATGCATTCGCCTGGCTGGGCCCGCATCGCCAGCCAGAAGGCGGACGCCAGCTGCGCGTGCTGGTGCCGCATGCGCAGCGCGTCGAGGTGATTGCAGACGATGGGCGGCGCTGGAACCTGTCCCCTGGCCCGTTGCCCGGCCTGTTCGAGGGCGCGGCCGGTGACGCGGCGATACCGCTGCTTGCCCTGCATTTCGAACAGGGCGTGGAGCAGGTGCACGATGCCTATGCGTTCGGTCCACTGTTGGACGAAGCCCTGCTGCAGCGGTTCCATGCCGGCGATGCCGATGCGGCGCGGCAGCTGGGTGCGGTGCCGATGCAGGTGCAGGGCATTGCGGGCGTGCGCTTCGCGGTGTGGGCGCCCAATGCCCAGCGGGTCGCCGTGGTTGGCGATTTCAACGGGTGGGACGGCCGACGCCATCCGATGCGGCTGCGTCACACCGCCGGCGTGTGGGAGCTGTTCCTGCCGGGCGTGCAGGCCGGTGCCCGCTACAAATTCCGCATCGTCGGCGCCGACGGCCGGGTGATGCCCGACAAGTTCGATCCGATGGCGCGCTGGGCCGAGCTGCCACCGGCGACCGCATCGCGGGTGCCTTCGGCTGGGCCAATGGAGTGGCACGATGATGCTTGGTTGGCGGCCCGCCGCCTGGCCGGAACCTGCGCACCGCTGTCGATCTACGAAGTGCATGCGGGTTCCTGGCAGCGCAGCGACGACGGTGCGCCGCTGGACTGGGATGCCCTGGCCGACCGGTTGATTCCGTACGTGGCCGGTCTTGGCTTCACCCATATCGAGCTGTTGCCGGTGAGCGAGCATCCCTTCGGCGGTTCCTGGGGCTATCAGCCGCTGGGGATCTACGCGCCGACGGCACGCCATGGCACGCCACAGGCCTTCGCACGCTTCGTGGACCGCTGTCACCAGGCCGGCGTGGGAGTGATCGTGGACTGGGTGAGCGCGCACTTCCCCAACGATGCGCATGGCCTGGCCGGGTTCGATGGCACCGCGCTGTACGAGCATGCCGACCCGCGCGAAGGGGTGCACGCCGACTGGGACACGCTGATCTACAACTATGGCCGCAACGAAGTGGCCGCCTACCTGATCGGCAGTGCATTGGAGTGGGTGGAGCGGTTCCACATCGATGGTCTGCGCGTGGATGCCGTGGCGTCGATGCTGTACCGGGATTACAGCCGTGCCGAGGGGGAGTGGGTACCCAACGAGCAGGGCGGGCGCGAGAACCTGCAGGCGGTCGCTTTCCTGCGGCGGATGAACCAGACGCTGCGGGAGCGCTTCCCGGACGTGCTGGTGATCGCCGAGGAATCCACCGCGTGGCCGGGGGTGACAGCGCCGGTGGAGGAGGGCGGGCTTGGCTTCACCCACAAGTGGAACATGGGCTGGATGCACGACACCCTGCAGTACCTGGGGCGCGATCCGGTCCATCGTTCGCATCACCACAGCCAGATCAGCTTCGGCCTGGTCTACGCCTTCTCCGAACGGTTCGTGCTGCCGCTGTCCCACGACGAGGTGGTGCATGGCAAGGGCGCGCTGCTGGCCAAGATGGCGGGCGAGCCGGCACAGCGGCTGGCCCAGCTGCGCGCGTATTACGGCTTCATGTGGGCGCACCCGGGCAGCAAACTGCTGTTCATGGGCGGCGAGTTCGGTCAGGGCCATGAGTGGTCGCACGATGCGGCACTGGACTGGGCACGGGCGGCCAGCAACGAGGGCCAGGGCCTGTCGCGCCTGGTGGGCGACCTCAATAACGTGCTCCGCGCCGAACCTGCGTTGCATCGCGACGAACGCGACGAACGCGGCTTCGACTGGAGCGTGGCGGACGACAGTCGCAACAGCGTCTACGCCTTCATCCGCCGGGATCCTGCCGGCAGCGGCCGCACCCTGCTGGTGGTGAGCAACTTCACCCCGCTGCGTCGCGACGGCTACCGGGTCGGGGTGCCGCAACCGGGGCGCTGGAGCGAACGGCTCAACACCGACAGCGCGTATTACGGTGGCGGCAATGCGGGAAACCTCGGCGCAGTGCATACCGAGCCGAGGCCGATGCACGGCCACGCGCAGTCGCTGCGGCTCACGCTGCCGCCGCTGTCCACGCTCTACCTGCAGGTTGATGCATGACGACAATGGCGCCGCGCCTGGGCGCATGGCCGGTGGCCGGTGACGAGGTGGAGTTCCGGGTGTGGGCGCCGGACGCAGTCGCGATGGCGCTGTGCCTGCACGGCACCCAGCGGCCGATGCAACGCGAGCCGGACGGCTGCCACTGGCTGCGAACGCCGGCATCGCATGGCGACCGCTACCGGTTCCGCCTGCCTTCTGGCCAGGACGTGCCCGACCCGGCCTCGCGCTGGCAGCCGGACGGCATCGACGGCGACAGCGCGGTGGTGCTGGATACCGACGCGACGGGGCCTGCCTGGCAGGGGCATGCCTGGCAGGACCTGGTGATCTATGAGGTGCATATCGAGGCCGGGGGCGGCTTCGCGGCGTTGACCGCGCAACTGCCGATGCTGGCCGCGCTGGGCATCACCGCCATTGAACTGATGCCGGTCGCGCAGTTTCCCGGGCAGCGCAACTGGGGCTACGACGGCGTGTTCCCGTATGCGCCGGCCCATGCCTACGGCGGGCCGGCAGCGCTGAGGGCCTTCATCGAGGCGGCGCACGATGCAGGGCTGTCGGTGCTGCTGGATGTGGTCTACAACCACTTCGGACCACAGGGCAACCACCTGCGCGACTACGCGCGCGGGTTCTTCCGTGACGACCGCAGCACGCCGTGGGGCGAGGCCATCGACTTCCGCCAGCCCTGGGTGCGGCGCTTTTTCATCGACAACGCGCTGATGTGGTTGCGCGACTACGGCTTCGATGGCCTGCGCCTGGACGCGGTGCACGCCATTGACGATGACCATTTCCTGCAGCAGCTGGCCGATGAGGTACGTGCGGTGGCCCCGCACGCGCACCTGGTGCTGGAGAACGAACGCAACCAGGCGCGGTGGCTGCGCGGCGCCTACCAGGGACAGTGGAACGATGACTTCCACAATGCGCTGCACGTGATGCTGACCGGCGAGCAGGAGGGCTATTACGCGGGCTATGCCGGTCGCGCCGAAGCACTGCTGGCGCGCTGCCTGGCCGAAGGATTCGCCTGGCAGGGTGAACCGGACCTGCGCGGCGATCCCCGCGGCGAACCCAGCGCCGACCTGTCGCCCGCGCGTTTTGTGGTATTCGCGCAGAACCATGACCAGGTGGGCAACCGCGCTTTCGGCGAGCGCCTGTCGATGCTGACCGATCCTGCGCCGCTGCGCGCGGCGCTGGCGCTGACCCTGCTGACGCCGATGATCCCGCTGCTGTTCATGGGCGAGCCGTGGCAGGCGCAATCGCCGTTCCTGTTCTTCACCGACTACGCGCCGCCGCTGGACGAGGCGGTGCGCGAAGGGCGTCGACGTGAGTTCGCTGGTTTCAGCGCCTTTGCCGAGGCCGCCGCACGCGCGCGTATTCCGGACCCGAACGATGCGGCGACCCTGCAGGCGTCGTACACGCCGCCGCCCGGCGATGATCCCTGGTCGCAGCACTGGCTGCGCTGCACGGGTGAGTTCCTCGGCCTGCGCAGGCGCTATCTGCAGCCGGGCCTGCTGCAGGCGCGGTCGCTGGGCGCGCGCGTGCTGGGCCAAGGCGCGGTGCAGGCGGGCTGGCAGTTGCCATCGGGCCAATGGTGGATCGCGATCAACGTGGGCCCTGTGCCGGTGGCGCATGCGGTGCCGGCCGGCGAGTGCGTCGTGGGGCCGGACGCTGCCGGGATGCTGCCGGCAGGCGGCGGCGTGCTGGCCTGCTGGGTCGCCGCATGAATACGGATGCAGCGGTGCGGGAGACGGCCCGCCGTGCGGGCCTGCTGGTCCGCTGGACCGACGTGGCCGGTGCCGCGCGCGAGGTCGCACCGGACGTGCTGCGCGCCGTGCTGGAGGGGCTGCAGTGCGAGGCGGTGCCCGAGCACGCTGGCCTGCGCACGGCCTGCTGCGGACAGCTGCTGGTGATGCCGGAGGCAGCCGGTGCAGCGTGCTGGGTGGATGAGCAGGGCGCAGCGTTGCCCGCCCGTGCCGATGCGCAGGGCCGCTGGCGCGTGCCGGACCAGCCCGGCTACTGGCAGTGGCGCCGGGGCGACCAGCAACAGGCGGTTGCGGTGGCGCCACAGCGTGCCTGGTGGCCGCGGGGCACGCTGCGCGGCTGGGGCCTGTCGGCGCAGGTCTACAGCCTGCGCGCGCCCGGTGATGCCGGCATCGGTGACAGTGCCGGCTGTGCACGATGGAGCGAGCTGCTGCACCGGCACAGCGGCGACGCACTGGCGTTGAGCCCGCTGCACGCGGGCATGCCACCGGGCCCAGGCTACAGCCCCTATTCGCCCAGCGACCGGCGCTGGCTCGACCCGCTGCAGGTCTCCCTGCCGCAGGTATTGCCCGATGCCGCCAACAGCGTGCTGGGCGGGGACGAGGCGCTGGCGGCGGCGGTGGAAGCGGGGACTGCCGCACGTCGCATCGACTGGCCGCACTCGGCGGCAGTGAAGTGGCGCTGGATACGGCAGGTTCGCCAATGGATTGCAGCGCAGGCACCGTCGCAGCACGCGCAGATCGAAACCTGGCGTGCCATGCAGGGCGATCCGCTGCGGCACTATTGCCAGCATGCCGCCGACCGGTTCACCGGCAGCGCGGACGACCATGCGTTTGCGCAGTGGTTGGCACAGCAGGGCTGGGCGCAGGTACACGCCACGCTGCGCGACGAGGGCGCTTCGATCGGGTTGATTGCCGACCTGGCCGTGGGCTGCGCGCCGCAGGGCGTGGAGGCACGCACCGGGGGTGCTGATCTGCTGCAGGGACTTGAGCTGGGGGCGCCGCCGGACGCGTTCAATCCGCTCGGCCAGGCCTGGGGCATCACCAGCTGGTCACCGATGGCGTTGCAGCGCGAGGGCTTCGCACCCTACCTTCGCGTGCTGCGCGCCGTGATGGCCGGCCGCGGAGGCCTGCGCATCGATCACATCCTGGGCCTGCTGCGGCTGTGGGTGTTGCCCCGTGGCGCGGGCGCCGGGCAGGGCGTGTACCTGCGCTATCCGTTCGATGATCTGATCAACCTGCTGGTGCTGGAGTCCTGGCGGCATCGCTGCGTGCTGATCGGCGAAGACCTGGGCGTGGTTCCGCCGGGCATGCGCCAGCGGCTGGCAGCCCGGGGCATTCTGGGCATCGAGGTGCTGCCGTTTGCCCGAAACGGCGCGCGCTTCCTGCCGGCGCCGCAGTGGCGCCGCGATGCAGTGGCCATGCCCTCCACCCATGACCTGCCACCGCTGGCCGGCTGGCTGCGCGGGCGTGACCTGCGCTGGCGTGCACGCCTGGGTGAGCTGGCGGATCTGCCAGCGGCACTGCGCGCGCGCGCCAGCGACGCGCAGGCACTGTCTGCGGTGGTTGGCGGCGAGGGCGCGCCGCTGGACGCCAGGGCGCTGTCTCTGGTCGCCCACTCGGCGTCCCGGCTGGCGTTGCTGCCGCTGGAAGACGCGCTGGGCGGTCGCGCACAGGTGAACCTGCCAGGCACCGTCGACGGCCATCCCAACTGGCGCCGCCGCCTGCCGCCGACGTGGGATGCTGACGCGGCCGATGCGCGCGTGGCGCGCCTGAGTGCCACGCGCCGCAGGACCGGGCAATGACGGGGTTGCGTGCCACCGCGCGCCTGCAGCTGCACGCAGGCTTCGACCTCGGGGCGGCTGCCGCGCAGGTGCCGTACTACGCCGCGCTGGGCGTCAGCCACCTTTACCTGTCACCGATCGCTGCGGCGGTGCCCGGGTCGACGCATGGCTACGATGGCATCGACCCGGCTCGCATCAATCCGGAACTGGGCGGTGAAGCGGGCTTCCGGCAGCTGGCGGAAGTGACGCGCGCGCACGGCATGGGCCTGATCCTGGACATCGTGCCCAACCATCTGGCGGCGTCCCCGCACAGCCAGTGGTGGAGCGATGTGCTGATGCACGGGCCTCGAAGCCCCCACGCAGCTTGGTTTGACATCGAGTGGGAGGCGCCGGGCTGCGAGGGCCGGCTCTGGCTGCCGGTACTGGACCGGCCGTTGCACGACGCGGTACGCGACGGCGTGGTGCGCGTGGTGGTGGACAACGCGCGGCCCGTGCTGCGCCACCATGGCCTGGCATTGCCGTTGTCGCCGCGCAGCCATCCGCTGGAACCCGCGCAGTGGCCGGCGTGGGCCGAACGCTGCAACCGCAGCGTTGAACGGTTGCACACGCTGCTGCAGCGGCAGCACTACCGTCTGGCCTGGTGGCGCACGGCCGGCGATCAGGTGAACTACCGGCGCTTTTTCGATATCAACGAACTGGCCGCGCTGCGGGTGGAGCGCGAGGATGTGTTCGAGGCAGTGCATGCGCTGCCGCTGCGGCTGGTACGCGAGGGATGGGTGGACGGCCTGCGCATCGACCACGTGGATGGCCTGTCCTGCCCGGGCGCGTACCTGCAGCGCCTGCGTGAATCGCTCGACGCCGCCTGCGCGGCCGGCGGTCGTGACCCGCAGACCGTCAGCCTGCATGTGGAGAAGATACTGGCCGAGGGCGAGCAGCTGCCCGACGGCTGGGCCTGCGACGGCACCACCGGCTATGACTTCATGGACCAGGCCGGTGCCTGGTTGCACGATCCGGCGGCTGCGCCCGCGCTCTCGCGCACGTGGCAGGCGCTGGGCGGTGACCCGCGCAGCTTCGACCGGATCCAGCAGGACGCCCGCGCCATGTTGCTGCGCCAGGGCCTTCATGCCGACTTCCAGCGGCTGCTGCGCAGCGCGCAGCAGGTCCTGCAGCCGCGGCTGGCCGAAGCCGATATCGGAGTGGCTGCGCTGGCCCGCGCATTGGCTTCCGTGCTGGGGCATTACCGCACCTACCGGCCCTATTCGCTGCAGGGGGCGGGTGAACGAAAGGCGCTGGCGGACGCTTCCGCCGCAGCGCGCCAGGCACTGGACGGTGCCGCACGCGCGGCGCTGGACCTGTTGCTGGCAGCGCTTGCCGGCGAGGCGCAGGCCGAGCGCGTGCTGCGTGCGCGTTTCGGTCAACTGGCCGCGCCGTTGAATGCCAAGTCGGTGGAAGACACCGGGTTCTATCGCTATTTCAGGCTGCTCTCGCGCAACGACGTCGGCAGTGATCCGCAGCGGCTGGGCATGGAGGGGCGCGCGCTGCTGGAACACGCCACTGCGCGCCTGCGTCGCCATCCCAGGGCGTTGCTTGCGCTTGCGACCCACGATCACAAGCGCGGCGCCGACAGCCGGGCACGGCTGGCGGTTCTCAGTACCTGCACGTTCGAATGGCGGGACGCTGTGCGGCGCTGGAACCGGATGTCGACCCGCGCCGGCGCGCCGATGCCGTTGCCGGGTGCCGAGGCCTACGCACTGTGGCAGGCGCTCGTGGCCGCATGGCCGATGCACGGTGCCCCTGGCGCCGACTTCGCCTTGAGGATGGTGCAATGGCTGACCAAGGCATTGCGCGAGGGCAAGCGGGTCAGCAGCTGGTCAGACCCGGATGTGGCCGTGGAGGAGGCCGCCGCGCAGTGGCTGCACGCGCTGCTGGACGCAGCGCCCTTGCAGCCGGTGCGCGAGGCGCTGGCGACGTTCGTGGCGCGCATCGCGCCGGCCGGCGCCTGCAACGGCCTGGCGCAGCTGTGCCTGCAGCACTGCCTGCCCGGCGTGCCCGACCTCTACCAGGGCGGCGAAGGCTGGGACCTGAGCCTGGTGGACCCGGACAACCGGCGTGCCGTGGACTATCCAACGCGGCAGGCGTGGCTGCGCGATACGCGCGGGTGGCCCGCGCTGCTGGAAGACTGGCGGGACGGTGGCATCAAGGCATTCCTGCTGCGGCAATTGCTGGAGTGCCGCCGCAGGCACCCGCACCTGTTCCTGCATGGCCAGTTGCAGCCGCTGTCCGCGCCTGCGCGCTCGCCGTGGCTGGCGTTCACGCGCAGGCATCAGGCGCAGGTGCTGCTGGTGATCGTGCGCCGGGGTTCGCCCGCCGCCGTGCCCGGGCCCAGCCTGCACGCCGCGCACGACGTCGGCACCGGCGCAGCACTGCACGGTGTGCCGACAGGCCCCATGCGCAACCTCCTGGACGGGCGCATCGAACATTTCAACGCAACCGCGGACGTGGGCAGGCTTCTGGCTGGCAGCCCGCTGGCGATATGGATCAACGAGGAGACAGGTAGGGATGGACAGCAGGGAACGACGGCAGCGGATTGAGGCATTGGCCCACCAGATCTGGGAAGCGGAGGGGCGCCCGGACGATCAGCAGCAGCGGCACTGGCACATGGCCGAGCGCCTGGTGGAGGCCGAGATTGCCGCGGCGCGCGGCGAGGAGGGCACCGATGGCCAGCCGTAAGTGGACGCAGACCTCGCGCGTGCGCGAAGGCCGGCCGTTCCCGCTGGGCGCGACGTGGGACGGGCTGGGCGTGAACTTTGCGCTGTACTCGCGGCATGCCACCCGGGTGGAGCTGTGCCTGTTCGACGCGCGCAACCGTGAAGTCGAGCGCATCGTCCTGCCTGAGTACACCAACGAGATCTGGCACGGCTACCTGCCGGACGTGCGGCCCGGGCAACGCTATGGCTATCGGGTGCACGGCCCGTATGCGCCGGAGGAGGGGCATCGCTTCAATCCCAACAAACTGTTGCTGGACCCCTACGCCAAGCAGATCGTCGGCGAGCTGAAGTGGGCGCCGCACCTGTTCGGCTACACCCTGGGCCACCGCGATGGCGATCTCAGTTTCGACCGCCGCGACAGCGCCAGCTACATGCCACGCTGCGCGGTGATCGATCCGGCCTTCAGCTGGGGTGTCGAACGTGCACCCGCAACGCCCTGGGACCGGACCGTGATCTACGAAGCGCACGTGCGCGGACTGACCATGCAGCACCCCGATGTCCCGCAGGCCGAGCGCGGCACCTTCTCTGCCCTGCGCCACGACGCGGTGGTCGACCACCTCAGCCATCTGGGGGTGACCGCCATCGAGCTGCTGCCGGTGCATGCCTACGTGGATGACCAGCAGCTGCTCGAGCGCGGGCTGCGCAACTACTGGGGGTACAACACCATCGGCTTCTTCGCGCCGCAGCCACGCTACCTGTCGCTGGGCACCGTGGCCGAGTTCAAGCAGATGGTCGCGCGGCTGCACAGTGCCGGCATCGAAGTGATCCTGGACGTGGTCTACAACCACACCGCCGAAGGCAATGAGCTGGGCCCTACGCTGTCCTTCAAGGGCATCGACAATGCCAGCTACTACCGCCTGGCCGATGATCGCCGCTATTACATCAACGATACCGGCACCGGCAACACGTTCGACCTGACCAATGCCGGCGCGCTGCGCATGGTGATGGACTCGCTGCGCTACTGGGTGACCGAGATGCGGGTGGATGGGTTCCGTTTCGACCTGGCCACCATCCTTGGCCGCGAGCGGCATGGCTTCGATGCCTCGGGCAGTTTCCTTGATGCGGTACGCCAGGACCCGGTCCTGAGCCAGGTGAAGCTGATTGCCGAGCCATGGGACATCGGCCCGGGCGGCTATCAACTGGGCCAGTTCCCGCCGGGCTGGGCGGAATGGAACGACCGCTTCCGCGATACGGTGCGCGCGCTCTGGCGCGGCGATGGCGGCCAGTTGCCGGAATTCGCCACGCGCTTCACCGGCTCGGCCGACCTGTTCGAACATCATGGCAGGCGGCCCTCGGCCAGCATCAACCTGGTGACGGCGCACGATGGGTTCACCCTGCACGATCTGGTGAGCTACAACGATCGCCACAACGAGGCCAACGGCGAAGACAACCGCGATGGCCACTCGCACAACCTCTCCAGCAACCACGGTGTGGAGGGCGACACCGATGATGCGGCGATCCTCTCGTTGCGTGCGCGGCAGATGCGCAACCTGCTGGCCACGCTGCTGCTCGCGCAGGGCACGCCGATGCTGCTGGCCGGCGATGAGTTCGGCCATTCGCAGCAGGGCAACAACAACGCCTACTGCCAGGACAACCCGCTGAGCTGGATCGACTGGGAGCGTGCGGCATCGCCGGCTGCACAGGCGCAGGTGGCGTTCGTACGCCGGGCGCTGTCGCTGCGCCGACGCTATGGCCTGCTGCGCAGGAACCGGTTCCTGCGCGGCGAATACGATGAAGCGCTGGGCCTGCGCGATATCGACTGGCGGCATCCTGACGGCCGCAGCATGGAGGAAGCGGACTGGCATGACGCAGGGCTGCGTGCGCTGCTGATCGTGCTGGACGGCCGCAGCCCGGACAGCGGCCTGCGCGAGCCCGGGCGGCATGTCAGCCTGGCCTTGCTGTTGAACGCCGGGGACCAGCCGCAGCGGTTCAGTGTGTCGGATGAAGCCTTGTCGTTCCGGCGCGTACTCCTGCAGACCGACGAAACGCCGTTGGAGCCGGATGAGGCAGGTGCCTGGACCCTGCCGCCGCGCAGCCTGTGCCTGCTGGCGGCAAGCAGCAGCGCGTGATTGCACTGCTGCGCCACTACGGACCGCCGGGCATTGCCCGGCGGTCCGGTAGCTACCCCATCAGATAGCGCAACACACCCGCAGAGACCACGCCGATCAGCACCGTCGGCAGCATCGACAGCCGCGTGGCGGCCAGCAGGGTGATCGCCAGCGCGGCCAGGTCGGCGGGCTTGTCGGCGACGAAATCCGGAGCGATCACCGAGATCAGCACGCAGCCCGGGGCGGCTTCCATCACCGTCACCGCGCGCTTGCCCAGCGTGCGGTTGCGCAGCGCGAGGAAGCCGACGATGCGGGTCAGGTAGGTGGCGGCGGCCATCAGCACGATGGTCAGCACCGAGGACCAGTGGATCAGGCCGTTGAAGATCATGCTGCGTCCTCCGCCAGCAGCCAGGCGGCGGCCAGGCCGGCCAATGCGCCGCTGGCCACGTACCACGCACCCGGGATCAGCAGATAGGTGGCGGCGGCCACGACCAGGCTGACCAGCCACGGGCGCGCGGCCTTCATGCCCTGCCACATGCCGCGCAGCAGCACCAGGAACACGGCGGGGAAGGCCATGTCGAAGCCGTAGGCGTGGATGTCGCCCAGCAGCGGCCCGACGATCGCACCCAGCGCGGTGCAGGCCACCCAGACGGTGTAGAGGCCCGCGGAGACGCCCAGGTAGTAGGCCAGGCTGAAGCCGAGCGCACGGCGGCGCGCATCGGCCACGCCCATCGCCCAGCTTTCGTCACACATGAAGAACAACGCCGGCAGCACCCGGCGGCGCGGCAGGTGCTGCAGCAGTGGGGCCAGGCTGGCGCCCATCAGCAGATGGCGGCTGTTGACCAGTGCGGTGATCGCCACGATCAGTGCGATGTGCGGTGGCGAGGTCCACAGTTCGACGGCGGCGAACTCCGAGCCGCCAGCGAAGTTGAGGCCCGTCATCAGTGGCACTTCCAGTGCGCTCAGGCCTTTCTGGGCGGCCTGCGCGCCGAGCACCAGGGCGAAGGGAATGAAACCGATCATCACCGGCACGGCGGCGCGCAGGCCGCGCAGGAATTCGGCACGCGGCGCGGTATCGCAGGTGTCGGGCAGGGGGAGGGTGGTACGGGCGTCCATGGAACGGCACAACGAGGTGGGGGTGGCCCATGCTAGCGGTCCGATCGCGAAATCGGGTTGCGTTGATGCCACTGGATTCTGGATGATTGATATTTCATGCGGCTAAAAGTGACAAGGACGAAATCCCATGCAGTATCAGCTCGACAACCTCGATCGGCGTATCCTCGACGCCCTGCAGCGCGACGGCCGCCTGCAGAACCTGGAGCTTGCCCGGCTGGTCGGGCTGTCGCCGTCGGCCTGCCTGCGTCGGGTGCGGCTGCTGGAGGAAGGCGGCTACATCGACCGCTACGTGGCCTTGTTGAACGAGGCCAAGGTGGGCCGTGGCTTCACGGTATTCGTCCGCGTGTGGCTGCGCGGGCAGGACGAGGACACCACCAATCACTTCATCAACAGCATCAAGTCTTTCCCGGAAGTGCTTGAATGCCATCTGATGGCCGGTGACTGCGATTTCCTGCTGCGGGTGGCGGTGGCCGACCTTGATGCCTACCGGCAGTTCCAGATGCAGCACCTGAACCGGATCGCCGGGGTGCAGAACACCAAGACCGAGATTCCGATGCAGCGGATCAAGCAGACGACCCAGCTGCCGCTGTGAAGGGCGGGGGTTTGCGGCCGGGTTGCACCCGGCGCCCGCAGGTAGTGCCGGCCGCTGGCCGGCAACCCCAGAAGCAACAGCCGAAGCAACAGCGTGCATTCCGTTGGATGGCGGGGTGGGTCCGGTTGCAGGGGACGCCGTAGACCCTTCCATGGGGGCTTGGCCGCGGCATCCATGCCGCGGACACCCCTGCAACCAGACCCACCCCGCCTTCGACAGTTTCCCGCGATCTGCCGGAACGGCATGAACTGCTCCTGGTGGGTGTCGACCTTGGTCGACACGTTTGGGCCGGCACGGGGTCGGATCCCGTTGCTTCGCAACGGGCTCTGACCCCAGGCGTGGATGAGGTGGTCTGTTCGATTTATTGATTCCTGATGGGTGACTGGCTTCACGTCGGCTGTAGGCGGCGGTCATCGCAATGACATGTGGCCCCGCTACGGTTTGAGCCCGCTTGCGGGTCGCGCGCGGGCCGGGGTGCTGGTCCTGGTGCGCGTCCACTGCAGCTGCTGTCGCTGCCGAGGGTCATGTGTTCTACGTCAGGGGGCTGAATGGACACCATGCGGTCAGAACTTGGAAGGTGGCCATCGTCGCGTGGCTGCTGCTGTCCTTTGCCGCTGCCGGGCAGGACGGAGTTCATGCCTACGACATCCCTGCGCAACCGCTGGAACAGGCGGTCGAGCGCTTCAGCGTCATCAGTGGGTGGTCGGTGATGTACCCGGGCGACCTGGCCGCGGGCCGCAGCAGCCATGCGCTGCGCGCCAGCCTGGAGCCGCTGCCTGCCTTGCAGGTGCTGTTGCAGGACTCCGGCATCGAGGTCGAGGTGATCGGCGCGCAGCGCGTGGTGCTGCGCCGGGGCACGTCCTCGGCCGCCGAACCCGGTGTTGGCGCCGAACTTCCCGAGGCCGAACGTCGGCGTCGCTATGGCGGGCTGCAGCAGCGGCTGCGTGCGGCGTTCTGTGACGACCCGGAGATCGCGCCCGGCCGCTACGCCGCGACGCTGCGCTTCCGCATCGACAGTGCGGGCCGGGTGAGCGAGCCCGAGCTGCTGTCCGGCAGTGGTAGTGCCCGCCGCGATGCACGCCTGCTGCAGGCGCTGCAGGGCCTGGTGCTGGCGACCGAGGCCGCCGCGCTGGCGCAGCCGGTGACCCTGCAGATACGTCCTTCCGGCACCGACCACGACTGTGGCGGGCGCGCGCCCCTTCCATGACTTCAAGGATTCGAACATGAGCAACGTTGCGGCTGGCGCAGTTGACCTGATGGACCACCTTCTGGGGGCCTACGACGAGCTGAAACGCCGGTTGGTGCGCAAGCTGGGATCGGAGGAGCTGGCCGGTGACGCGCTGCAGGACACCTGGATGCGCCTGAGTGCGCGCCGTGACCGCCTGGACGCCGTGCAGAACCCTGCGGCCTACCTGCTGCGCATGGCGATGAATACCGTGATCGACCGCCAACGTGCCGACCATCGCCTGCTGAGCCTGGAAGAGGTGGAGACGCTGATGGACATGGCCGACCCGGCACCGGGGCCGGCGCAGGCGGCCGAACTGGACTTCGCGCTGGAGGACATGGTGGGCCTGCTGCAGCGCATGCCCGAGCGGCGTCGCCGCATCCTGCTGGCAATCCGCGTCGATGGCCTGCAGCAGCGTGACGTCGCCGATCACCTCGGCGTGTCGCTGCGGCTGGTGCAGCGTGAGCTGAAGGCGGCCCAGGACTACCTGGCCGAGCGCAGCGGGCAGGGGCGCCAGGTGCGGTTCTGAGCGGCGGCATCCGTCTACACTTTGACGCCGAGCAGAACCCCGCAGCGTGCGGGTCCGGCATGAGCCCCCATGGATCCTGACGATCACCCGCAACGCCCGCTGGATGCCGTCGAGCGCCAGGCGCACGCGTGGGTGGTGCGCCTGACCTCGGGCGAGGCTACTGCGGCCGACGGGCGCAGCTTCCGCGCGTGGTGCGAGGCTGATCCCCGTCATCGCGAAGCATTCGGCCGTGCGCGCCGGCAATGGGAGCAGGTACGCCTGGCCGGCGAGCAGCTGCCTGCCGCCGCACGCCAACCGGTCGCGCCGACGCCGACCCAGCGCTGGAGCCGGCGTGCCTTCCTGGGCGCCGCGATTGCCGCCCCGGCCAGCCTGGCAGTGGTGGCGGCGATCCGTCCGCCGCTGGGGCTGTGGCCCTCGGTGACGGCGATGACGGCCGATTTCCACACCGGTACCGGTGAACGGCTGCAGATCGCACCTTCGCCACAGCTGAAGATCGAGCTGGATACGCAGAGCAGCCTGCGCCGCCGTGCGGACACGGAGGGCGAAGGCTTCGAGCTGGTGCAGGGCCAGGCTGCGATCGAGACCCGGGCCGGCCTGCGCCTGGCCCTGTTCGCAGGGGCGGGCTGCGTGATTGCCGATGAAGGGGCGGTGCGCCTGGACGTGCGCAACACCCACGGCCAGGTACGGGTGACCTGCCTGCAGGGCAGCGCCCGGATCGAGCACCCGCAGGGCCGCCTGCAGCTGCAGGCGGGCCAGCAGACCCGGTACGACGAGCGCCTCAGTGGCGTGGTGGCCGAAGCCGTGGCCTCGGAAGTGAGTGCCTGGACCGAAGGCATGCTGGTGTTCCGCCGGGCGCCGCTGCGCGAGGTGGTGGAGGAGATCAACCGCTACCGCCGCGGCAAGGTGCTGCTGGGTGAATCGGCATTGGCGCGCGCCCCGGTCAGCGGCCGCTTCCGCATCGATGATCCGGATGCGGCGCTGGAGCAGCTGCGACTGACGATGTCGCTGGATCTGCGTCGCTTTCCAGGTGGCATTGCCGTCCTTGGTTAGGTGAAGACGCTGGCCGTGCGCGCCGCGCAGGGCTGTTGCAAGCAAGGAGACGCCAAGGATGCGCAACGAGACCATCGGTGTGCTGGATCTGCGCCGCAATCTGTCGGCGTTGCTGGAAACCACCCAGCGACGGCCGTTGATGGTGCACCGCTACGGCTCGCCATGGGTATGCGTGGTATCGGACGCACAGTGGCAGCAACAGGCCGTGCTGCTGGACTTCGATCCGCAGTCGCACCCGCTGGCGATGCTGTTGCGCCTGCAGCAGCAGGTGCTGCCGCTGGCTGAAACCGGTGTGTTGCCGCCTGCGGCGCTGGCACGCGCACTGCTGCTGATGGACATGCATGGCATCAGGGATCTCGCGCAGCTGCACGAGCAGGTGCTGCACCACCGGCTGTGGCACTGGTTCGTGGCGGGCACCCGCGGGGTGATGGACGGCTGGCAGCTGCCCGCGGTGCGCATTGCGATGGCGTCGTGGTGCGATGACGTGGACATGACAGACGCGCTGGTCGCGTTCGCCGCGCGCAGCGACGTGGCGGTACTGGCCCGCCGCTGCGGGGGTGACGCACCGCGCCTGCAGCGCGAAGCCTGCAGGCGGATGACGCTGCGATGACGTTGCCGATGAAGCACCACCCAGCGCACAGAGCGGCATTCGCGCTGTCGCTTCACCTGCCTTGCTGACGTCTTCTCCAGAGTACGACGCACCGCGCGTCGCGGAGCACGGGCGACGCAGATGGCAGACAGTCGCAGGATCAGCATGCTGGAGCTGGATCGCCACCTGAGCCGGTCACTGGAGCAGGCGCGGCACACGCCCTTGAATGTGCAACGCTACGGGCACTCGTGGGTCTGGGTGCTGTCCAGTGATGCCTGGGCCGATGCGGCGCGCTGGGCGGTACTGGACAGCAGCGCGCATCCATTGGCGGCGCTGCGGCGCGCCCTTGATCTGCAGCTGCGGCCGTGGTCCGAAGCAGCCATGAACGCGCTGCCGCTTGACGCAGGCGATGCGCGGCTGCTGCAACGTGCGGCCCTGCTGGTGGTCGTGCGTGATCTCAACAGTGCGCAGCGCGTGTACGACGATCTGCGCTATCACCAGGCCTACCGCACGTTCATCGGCCTCGACCATGGCACCGCGTGGTCGCCGATGCAGTGCGTGCGCCTGTTGCAGGCGTGCGCGCTTCCGCTGCTGCGCGGCTGCATCGACGAAACGCTGTCCAGTGTGCCGCCACACCTGCTCGAGGCGGCACGCGTACCGGCTGCGCCGGCGCCTGCGCAGGCACATGCGCAGCGAATTGCCGGCGGATGTTTATCGTACTGACACATGCACCGCTGACCATGGCGCAGCGGTCTCTTCCAGGATGACGAGGGCGGAACAATGGCAAGGCAGGTGGGTGGTCGCAGGGCTCGGCAGCAGGGTTTCAGCCTGATCGAGATCATGGTGGTGGTGGTGATCATCGGCATTCTCGCGGCATTGATCGTGCCGCGCTTGATGGACCGTCCCGACCAGGCGCGCGTGGTGGCAGCGCGCCAGGACATCGCGGCGCTGATGCAGGCGCTGAAGTTGTTCAAGCTGGACAATGGTCGCTATCCCAGCGCCGAGCAGGGCCTGCAGGCGCTGGTGAAGCCGCCGCAGGGCAGTGGCGCGATGCCGGTCACGCCCTATCTGGATCGCCTGCCGAATGACCCGTGGGGCCATCCGTACCAGTATCAGGTGCCTGGCACACATGGCGACATCGATGTGTTCTCGCTGGGTGCGGACAGCAAGCCCGGTGGCGACGCCGGGAACGCGGACATCGGCTCCTGGCAGCTGTGAGGCAGGCCGATGTCAGCCCGGATGCGGTCTGTTTCGAGTGTCCGTCAACGTGGCATGGCGGTGATCGTCGCCCTGCTGGTGGTGGCACTGGTGGCAGTGATTGCCACTGCACTGCTCACCCGGCAGTCGGCCCAGCTGCGCGCGCTGCGTGGTGACCAGCTGCGCGCACAGGTACGCATGGCCGTGGACGCAACGCTGGAACGTGCGGCGCAGCAGCTGCGTGCGGATGCAAAGGAACAGCTGACCACGGTGCGCAGCGGGCGCTGGGCGCGCCCATTGGAGCTGCAGGCGCCGTTGCCGGTGCGGCTGCAGCTGGTCGATGCGCAGTCGATGTTCAACCTGCGCAATCTGCTTGCGCATGGCAGGCCGGACCCCGAGGCGCGGCGCGCGTTCATCACGTTGTGTGCCGGGCAAGGGCTTGGCCAAGGCGCCTGCACATCCGCCGCGGACCACATCCAGGCGCGCCTGCGCGATGGCGACATGCAGGCGCAGGCGCCGCTGCCGCGCGAATCACTGATCGAACAGGTGCTGCCGGGTGCCGATCCGGTGGCGTTGCAGGCGCTGGCGCGACGCACCGTGGTGTTGCCGGCACAGACCCTGGTCAACGCCAACACCAGCGACCTGCGCGTTCTGCAGGCGGTGACGCCTGCGGTCGAGCCGGCACGGCTGCAGGCGCTGCTCGGTGAGCGCGACGCTGGCCATTGGCTGCTCAATCGCGGCGACATCGCCAACCGACTCCAACTGAGCAACGAACAGATGGCGGTACTTCCCTTGGGTATCCATAGCGAGTGGTTCCTGGCCGTCGGCCAGGTGCAGGCTGACGGCAGCGCGGTTGATTTCCGCGCGCTGCTCTGGCGCGAGTACCGCGACGATGGCGTACGTGTGCAACGCGTGTGGACGAGGATCGGCGCATGAACGCGCAGCTTCGGGTACGCCTGCCGACGCTTGAGGGTCTGCACTCCAACAGCGCGGTGGACTGGGCGCAGCTGCACAAGGGCGAGGTGCTGGCTCACGGTTGCGCCACGCTGGCGGCGCTGGGCCTGCGGCATCCGCGGGCTGCGGTGCATGCCTGCCTCGATCCGAGCGACCTGATCCTGCTGGAACTGCAGCTGCCACCGTTGTCCGGGCGACGCCTGCAGTTGGCGTTGCAGGGTGAGGTGGAGGCGATGTTGCTGGACGACCTGCAGGACGTCGCGCTGGCCCACGGTGCGCAGGCGGCTGACGGCACGGTTCCGGTGGCCTGGCTCGGCCAGCAGGCGGTCCTGCAGGCGCAGCAGTTGCTGGCCTCGTGCGGACTGCAGCTGCAGGCACTCCATCCGACGCCGCTGCTGCTGCCCTGGCAGGACGGACAGGCCACGCTGCAGGTCAGCGGCGAGCACCTGCTGGTGCGAAGCGGGCGCGATCGGGGGTTCGTCCAGTGGTATGGCGGACGTGATGCGTGTGCAGTCATGCAGGCGCTGGCCGTGCGCCTGCGACAGGCCGGCGTGCAGGCCGTGCAATGGATCGGCAGCGTACCGCCGGCGTGGCCGGACAGCCTGCCGGCCACCGCCGTCATGAAGGAACGGCAGGCATGTGGCCCTCTGCCGGGGTGGTCACTGCCGCTGCCCGGTGCGGGTCGGCAAGCGCCACGCCTGGCAATCGGCCTCGCGTTGGCGGCAGTGCTGCTGGCCGCGCTCGGCCTGCAGCTGCAGGTCTGGCGTTGGCGGATCGAGGGCGAGGCGCTGCAACAGGACATGGCGCGGCAGTTCAGCGCACGCTTCCCGGAGATCACCGATGTGGTGGATCCGGTGCTGCAGGCAAGGCGTGCTCTGGCGGTGCCGCCACCGGCGCCACCGTTGCCGCCGTTGCAACGGCAGGTAGCCAGCACGCTGCTGGCGGTTCCGGAACTGGCCGGGCAGGTGCGCAGCCTGCATTACCAGCCCGGCCAGCTCGACATGGAGCTGGATGCCGATGCCCAGGCATTGGCCGACGATCCGCAGCGGCTTGAGCACTGGCAGCACGCGCTGCAGGTGCAGGGCCTGCTGCTGGCGCGCGACGCCGGTGGGCGCCTGCGGGTGAGCGGAGCGGGACAGTGACGGCCCGCACCCTGCGGCTGGGCGGGGGGCTGGCCGGCCTGCAGCAGCGCTGGCAACGCCTGCCACCGCGCGACCGGCGGATGCTGTGGGTGATGGTGGTGGCGCTGCTGGTGGCGGGCCTGTGGTCGTTGTGGCTGGAGCCACTGCTGAAGCAGCGCACGCACTGGCAGGCCGAGCTACCGCGGCTGCAGGCGCAGTGGCGCGCACTGGCACCGCTGCTGCGCGTCCGTGAGCGCCAGCAGCTGGCGCAGGGCCAGCATCCGACACTGGCCGGGCTGCGCGATGGAATCAAGACCGCCGGCCTTGCCGACGGCCTGCATATCGAAGCGCGCGACGGGCGCTGGCACCTGCAGGTGCAGGCGGTGCCCGCCGATGCGCTATGGAACTGGCTGCTGCCGCTGCTGGCCGACCCGGCCATCGAGCTGCAGCAGCTGCAACTGACACGCACAGGGGACGCGAACATGCCGGCGGCACGGATTTCCGGAAACATCGTGATGGTGGCCACTGCGGGTGCCCCTCCATGAGGGCGATGCGCAGCCTTGCCTGCAGTACTGCATTGGCCCTGATCGTGGGCATGGCCCACGTGCCGGCGCCGGTGGCAGCGCAGGACACACGCGATGAGCCGGTGCAGCTGAACCTGGTGGATACCGATATCGGTGGCGTGCTGCGGATGGCGGCACGGTTCACCGGCCGCCAGTTCCTGGTCGACCCGCGGGTGACCGGCAAGATGACGGTGGTCTCCGATGGCCCGGTCAGCCGTACCCAGGCCTACCAGCTGCTGCTGGGTGCGCTGCGCATGCGCGGCTTCGCCGTGGTCGAGAATGGCGGCGTCAGCCGGGTGGTGCCGCAGGCCGACGCCAAGCTGCTCGGTGGCCGGGTGGGCAGTGGCGGTGCAGGAGGCGAGGTCGCCACGCGCACCTTCCCGCTGCGCTACGAGAACGCCGCCGCGCTGGTGGCGGTGCTGCGGCCGATGATCAGCCCGGACAATCCGATCACGGCGAACCCGGGCAACAACACCCTGGTGATCACCGACTATGCCGACAACCTGGAGCGCATCGCGCGGGTGATCGCCAGCGTCGACACGCCGGCCGGCATGGACACCGATGTGGTGAAGCTGCAGCAGGGCATCGCCGTAGACGTCGCGGCGATGGTCGCGCCGCTGCTGGATGCGCAGGGCGCAGAGCCCAGCCAGAAGGTGGTGGTGATGGCCGACCCCCGCAGCAACAGCGTGCTGCTGCGTTCCAGCAGTCCCGGGCGCACCCGTCTGGCCCGGCAGCTGGTGGAGAAGCTGGACCGCGCGCAGGACGAGTCCGGCAACCTGCATGTGGTCTACCTGCGCAATGCCCAGGCCAATCAGCTCGCCGGCGTGCTGCGCGGCGTGGTTGCGGGGCAGAGCGATGCGCCGGCAGTGGGCAGCAATGAAGGCATCACGCCACTGCCTGGCGATGCAGGCCGTTCCGCACCGGCGCAGCCGTCGCAGCCACAACAGGCCAGGGCCGGCAGCAATGCGCTGGAATCGCAGCGGCTGGATCCGAACCGCCGCGACCCGATCGACGCCGGGAGCACCGGCTTCAGCCAGAACGGCATTTCGGTACAGGCGGACGTGGCCACCAACACGCTGTTGATCTCGGCGCCGGAACCGGTGTACCGCAACCTGCGACGGGTGATCGACCAGCTTGACCAGCGCCGTGCACAGGTGCTGGTGGAAAGCCTGATCGTGGAGGTCAACCAGACCGACGCGGCCGAACTGGGCGTGCAGTGGATGCTGGGCAATGGCCGCACCTTCGCCGGCACCCACTTCGGCGGCACCAGCGGTGGCAGCGGGCTGAACACCACCGCGCGCACGACCCTGGACGTGCTGCCCAAGGATGGCCTGAAGATCGGGGTGATCGACGGCACGATCAACCTGCCCGGCGTCGGCCAGATCCTCAACATGAAGGCGCTGGCCAACGCGCTGCAGAGCAAGGGCGGTGCCAACATCCTGTCCACGCCGAACCTGATGACGCTGGACAACGAGGCGGCCAGCATCATGGTCGGGCAGACCGTGCCGTTTGTGAGCGGCCGCTACGTGACCGACGGTGGCGGCGGCAGCAACAATCCATTCCAGACCATCGTGCGCGAGGACGTGGGCCTGAAGCTGCGGGTACGCCCGCAGATTTCCGAGGGCGGCACGGTGAAGCTGGACATCTACCAGGAAGTCAGCAGCATCGATGCGCAGAGCGCGAACAGCACGGCCGGCATCATCACCAACAAGCGCGCACTGGATACCAGCGTGCTGCTGGACGATGGCCAGATCATGGTGCTGGGTGGCCTGCTGGAAGACAGCGTCAGCCATGGCCGTGACGCGGTGCCGGGGTTGGGGAAGATTCCGGTGCTGGGTGCCTTGTTCCGCAGCGACACACGCAAGCGCGCCAAGACCAACCTGATGGTGTTCCTGCGTCCGCACGTAGTGCGTGACCCGGCCGCCGGCCAGCGCCTGACCCGCGACCGCTATGACTACATGCGCAACGCGCAGGCTGGCGCGCAACCGGTGCAGAGCTGGGCATTGCCGGCGCTGTCGGCACCGCAGCTGCCGCCGCAGGACCTGTCTGTACTCGGCCAGGGCAATGCGCGCGATGGCCAGGGCCAGCCGCTGCAGAACACCAGCCTGGCAGCGTTGTATCCGGCCGGTGACGGCGATGCGCAGCTGGTGCAGTTCGCACAGGGGCTGGACCCGACCCGTGCCCGCCAGGGCGTGGCGCAGGTGCGGGCGCTGGGCCTGCAGGCCTATGCCGAGGCGACGCCGGGCGAGAGTGGCCAGCGCCTGCGGGTGCGGCTGCCGCGCGACCCGGCGACGCTGGACCCGGCACTGCAGCAACTGCGCGGGCTGGGCTACACGCCGGAACTGGTGATCGGACCGTGAGCGCCGCCGCGCCACTGCCGTACGCCTGGGTGCGCAGCCATGGGGTGATGCTGTCCGAGGTTGGCGGTGAGCCTGTGCTGCTGGGTACCGTCGATACCGCAGCGTGGGCCGTGGCCGAACTGCGCCGCCGGCATGGACCGTTGCCCTTCCAGGTACTGGATGCCGCGACGTGGCAGCAGCGGTTGGCTGAGCAGTACCGTGACGGCGGCGACGCCGCTGCCGTGGTCGGTGCCGCCGAGAGCGAAGTCGATCTGGACCGGCTGATGCAGGACATGCCGGAAGTCACCGATCTGCTGGACGCGCAGGATGATGCGCCGGTGATCCGCATGATCAACGCGCTGCTGGCGCAGGCCGCACGCGATGGCGCCAGCGATCTGCACATCGAGCCGTTCGAGACCCATTCGGTGGTGCGCTACCGGGTGGACGGCACGCTGCGCGACATGGTGCAGCCACGGCGCGCACTGCACGCAGCGCTGGTATCGCGCATCAAGATCATGGCCCACCTGGACATCGCCGAGAAGCGCCTTCCGCAGGATGGGCGCATCGCGATCCGCGTGGGTGGGCGTCCGCTGGATATCCGAGTCTCCACGGTGCCGACCGGGCATGGCGAGCGCGCCGTGCTGCGACTGCTGGAAAAGGATGCCGGCCGTCTGCAGCTGCAGCGCCTGGGTATGGCCGATGACACTCTGGCCACGTTCACCGGATTGATCCGGCAGCCGCATGGCATCGTGCTGGTCACCGGCCCGACCGGTAGTGGCAAGACCACCTCGCTGTACGCCGCGTTGGGCCAGCTCGACAGCAGCACCAGCAACATCCTCACCGTGGAGGACCCGGTGGAGTACGACTTCGCCGGCATCGGCCAGATCCAGGTGAACGCGCGCATCGGCATGAGCTTCGGCACCGCGCTGCGCGCGATCCTGCGCCAGGACCCGGACACCATCATGATCGGCGAGATCCGCGACCTGGAGACCGCACAGATTGCGGTGCAGTCGTCGCTGACCGGCCATGGCGTGCTGGCGTCCCTGCATACCAACGACGCGATCTCGGCAGTGACGCGCCTGGCCGATATGGGCGTGGAACCGTTCCTGCTGGCCTCGTCGCTGCGCGGTGTGCTGGCGCAGCGGCTGGTGCGGCGGCTGTGTACCCAATGCCGGCGTGCCGAGGTGGATGGGGACGGCCGTACCGTATGGCGCGCGGTGGGTTGCGCGGCCTGTGCCAACAGCGGCTACCGGGGGCGTACCGGCATCCACGAGTTGTTCGTGGTGGACGATCGCGTGCGTACGCTGATCCATGAAGGGCAGGGTGAACCTGCACTGCGCGAGGCGGCGCGGCGTGCCGGCATGCGGACCTTGCGTCAGGACGGCCAGCGTTGGGTCGACAGCGGGGTGACCACGCTGGAAGAGATCCTGCGCGTCACCGGCGACGACTGAGGCTTGCATGGCGCTGTTCGACTACCAGGCCGCCAACGCGCAGGGCCGCATCGAGAAGGGCCAGCTGGACGCTGACAGCCCGCGCGGCGCGCGACAGGTGCTGCGCGGTCGTGGGCTGACACCCGTGCAGGTCAGCGTGGCGCGCAGTGCCGGCAGTGGCTGGGCTGCCCGGCGACTGTCTGCCAGCGAGCTGGCCTGGGCCACGCGCCAGCTGGCCAGCCTGCTGGCCGCCAGCCTGCCGTTGGAAGCTGCATTGAGTGCGGTCATCGACCAGGCCGAGCGCGCGCATCTGGCCCAGGCACTTGCCGCCGTGCGCGCCGACGTGCGGGCCGGCCAGCGCCTGACCGTGGCCCTGGCCGCGCGGCCACGCGATTTTCCGCCGATCTATCGGGCGCTGGTGGGCGCTGGTGAAGACTCTGGTGACCTGGCACGGGTGATGGAGCGCCTGGCCGACTACATTGAAGAACGCAACGCGCTGCAGGCCAAGGTACTGACCGCCTTCATCTATCCGGCGGCGATCAGTCTGGTGTCGGTGGCGATCGTGATCTTCCTGCTCAGCTACGTGGTGCCGCAGGTGGTGACCGCGTTCGTTCAGGCACGGCAGACGCTGCCGATGCTGACCCAGGTGATGCTGGCCGCCAGCGCGTTCGTGCGCAGCTGGGGCGTGTGGGCAGGGCTGGGCATCGCTGCGCTGGTGGTGGCCTGGCGGCTGGCGTTGCGCCGGCCGGAACTGCGCCTGCGCTGGGACGCGATGCTGCTGCGGGTCCCGATGGTCGGGCGCTTCGTGCTGGGTGTGAACAGTGCGCGCTTTGCCTCGACGCTGGCGATCCTGCTGGACGCCGGTGTCCCGCTGCTGCGTGCGCTTGAAGCGGCGCGGCAGACGCTTGGCAATGCGTTGCTGGCGCGCTGTGCCGATGATGTGGCTGCTCGCGTACGCGAAGGTGCGGCACTGGGTGCTGCGTTGAAGGTACAGAAGGTCTATCCGCCGATCCTGGTGCATCTGGTGGCCAGCGGCGAGAAGACCGGTTCGCTGGCGCCACTGCTCGAACGCGCCGCGCAGACGATCTCGCGCGAGATCGAGCGTCGCGCGATGGCGCTGACCGCACTGCTGGAACCGACCATGATCCTGGTGATGGGCGGCGTGGTGTTGACGATCGTGCTGGCGGTGCTGATGCCGATCATGGAAATGAACCAGCTGGTGCAGTGATGCGCAACGCGCATCACGGGTGGAGTCGACTGTCAGTCGACTGCTTCCCAAGCACACTTCGACAGGACCAGCGCTCCGTGCACCAGTCGACGCACAGTCGACTCTACCCGGTCGCCGTCTTCGATTCTCCACACAATCCTCCACACCTTTTTCCGATCTTCCACAGGTTTCTTAAGCGGCCTGTCATCGGCGCGGACCAGCATGGACACGTCGCCGCAGAGTGGGCTGGGAGGCCCTCGGCGGCAGCAGGCGTGTAGTGACCGTTCCTCCCTTGGTGTTTCCCTTCGCAGTAAACCCTTCAGGAGAAGATCATGAACAAGTGCAAGACCCTGGCCGCGCTGGTTGCCACCGCGCTGCTCGCCACCGTGGGCGCCGCCTCGGCGCAGACCGTGACCGGCGGCGGTGCCTCGTTGCCGGCCGACCTCTACAAGGGTTCGTCCGACAGCATCCTGCCGGCGAACTTCAGCTACGCCGTGACCGGTTCGGGCACCGGCAAGAAGGCCTTCCTGGAAAACAACTCGCTGCTGTTCTCGACCACCGGCACCGTGCACTTCGCCGGCAGCGATTCGGTACTGAGCGGCACCGAGCTGAACACCTACACCACCAACTTCAACCAGCCGACCAATGCCAACCGCTACGGCGCGCTGATCCAGGTGCCGTCGGTGGCCACCTCGGTCACCATCCCGTTCAACAAGGCCGGTTCGGCGGTGAACCTGAGCGTGGCGCAGATCTGCGGCGTGTTCTCGGGCGCGATCAGCGACTGGTCGACCATCGATGCCAACCGCAGCGGCCCGATCCAGGTGGTGTATCGCGCGGAAAGCAGCGGCACCAGCGAAATGTTCAGCCGCTTCCTGACCGCGGCCTGTGCCGCTGAGAATGCTGACACCTCGAAGCTGGTGGGCGGCAAGTTCGCCATCAAGTCGACCTTCGCCGACCTGTACAAGCGCGATGCCAACGGCAACCTGCCGGCGTTCCTGGTGGCCGCCCCGGCCACCGGCGGCACCTCGCTGTACAACACTGTCTACGCGGCTGAAGGCCGCATCGGCTACGTTGGCCCGGACGTGATCCCGAACCTGACCGATGCGACCAAGGTCGCCAAGGTCAAGGGCTTCTCGCCGGACCAGGTGAGCGTGCAGGCCACCCTGGACACCGTCGCTCCGCCGACCGGCACCGATGCAGAGAACCCCGCCAACTGGGTGCCGGTGTTCGGCAACCCGTCGGCCGGCTATCCGATCGCCGGCTACACCAACCTGGTGATTGGCCAGTGCTACAAGGATTCGAGCGTCGCCACCAGCCTGCGCGGCTTCCTGGCGCGCCACTATCCGGCGACCTACACCGTCGCGTATGAGAAGTCGATCACCGACCACGGCTTCATCCCGCTGACCAAGGCCTGGCGCGATGCGATCCGCAACCGTTTCGTGCTGGCCAGCAGCACTGCCGGCCTGAACAACCCCAGCACCTGCGCCGGCATCGGCCGTCCGCTGTAATCCGCAGCACGGGTTGAATCCTGCTTGACCCGACGCCGGCCTCTGGGCCGGCGTCGCCATTTCCGCGACGGTGCCGCCGTTGCAGCGTTTGGCTGTCGGCTTCGTCTCGCGTGAACCGTCTATCAGTGGCAGGGCATGCGTTGCGTGTGCCTCCCCGATCGTCGCCGCAGCTGCGGCCCAC
Source organism: Stenotrophomonas sp. CASM114 (assembly GCF_049384325.1). NCBI lineage: Bacteria > Pseudomonadati > Pseudomonadota > Gammaproteobacteria > Lysobacterales > Lysobacteraceae > Stenotrophomonas > Stenotrophomonas sp. CASM114. The sequence continues at coordinate 92,601 of NZ_JBMRGJ010000001.1, forward strand.
CAGGTTGATGAGGTTCCGATGTCGCACCCGCTCCCGTCCGCTGTTCATCCGGCCGCGTCGATGCGCCGCAATCATCCGATGGCGTGGGCCATCGCGGTCGCACTGGGGAGCATGGTGGCCCCGGCCAGCCAGGCGCAGCAGGCGTTCAGTCCGGGCTGGTTCGCCGAACGGGGCGCGGCCCAGGGCAGCGCGGCACAGAGTGGCCGGATGCCCAACGGCGTGCCGATCCAGTTCCAGTTGCCGGCCCAGCAGCAGGATGCGGCACGGCAGAAGCTGCAGCAGTCGATCGACAATCTTGGCACTGCGGCGCAGGCGATTGCCCTGCAGCAGCGCCTGCAGGAACAGGCCCGGCAGGCGCGCCGCGAGGCTGGCTTCATCGTTGCCGATGGCCTCGGCAAGGACGGCCTGAGCGTCGACCAGAACCCGCTGACCCGTGGCTGGCTCAATGCGCGCGACGCGATCCAGTCGCAGGGCAGCGACGGGAGGGTGCAGGTCACGGTCGAGCAGACCGCGGACAAGGCGATCCTGAACTGGGAGACCTTCAACATCGGCGGCAACACCACGCTGAATTTCCTGCAGAACCCTGACTGGGCCGTACTGAACCGCGTCAACGATCCGCAGGCGCGGCCCAGCCACATCCTGGGCCAGCTGAAGGCCAGTGGCACGGTGTTCGTGGCCAACCGCAACGGCGTGGTGTTCGGCAACAACAGCCAGGTCAATGTACGCAATCTGCTGGCGGCTGCAGCACGGATCAGCGATGCGCAGTTCCGCGACAACGGCCTGTACAGCCCCGACGCCAGCAGCAGCGCGCTCAGCGATGCATTCGGCAAGGTGATGGTGGAGCGGGGCGCCCGCATCGCGACCCATGAGCCGACCAGTGCGACGCGCGGCGGTGGCTACGTGCTGCTGGCCGGGCACAGCGTGGACAATGCTGGCCAGATCGAAGCGCGCAAGGGCCAGGTGCAGCTCGCAGCAGGTGACAGTTTCGTGATCCGGCGCGGCGTGGGTACGGCCACCAACACCAGTTCCACCACCCGCGGCAATGAAATCGCGCCGCGCTTCATCGCTGGCAGCACGGCTGGCAGCGTGCGCAATACCGGCCTGCTGCGCGCACTCGAGGGTGACGTGACCCTGGCCGGACGCAGCGTCGAGCAGGCCGGTGTGGCCGTGGCCAGCACCACGCTTGCACAGCGCGGCACCGTGCATCTTCTGGCCTCGGCCAGTGATGCAGGCAGCAGCGTCACGCTTGCTGACGGAGCCACCACGGCGGTGCTGATCGAGGACGATGGCAAGACCACGGTGCTGGATACGCAGCGCGACGCCCTAATCAAGGAATCGGCCGAGCAGGACGCGATCCGCGCTGGCGCGCGTTCGGCAACCTTCGACAATCTGTCCCAGCACAATGATCGCCGGGACCAGTCGCGGGTGGAGATCGTCTCGGGTGGCAACATCCATTTCAGCGCGGATTCGCTGACGGTTGCCACGGGCGGCCAGATCATCGCCGATGCGGCGGCCCGTAGCTACGTGGACGATGCCGCGCGCGTGGACGTGTCCGGCGCAGTGGGCGTGCGGGTGTCGATGGAGAGCAACAATGTCCAGGTCAAGGTGCAGGGCAACGAACTGCGCGATGCCCTGGACAACCGCGACAGCGGCAAGCTGACCAGCAGCGAAGTCTGGGTCGACCGCCGCAGGCTGGTCCACGTTCCGGCCGGTACCGGGGGCTACGAGGGTGAGCGCTGGTACGCCGCAGGCGGCCTGCTGGAAGTGGGGGGCTACCTCGACAACCAGGGGCACTCGATCGGCGAATGGGCTGCGCAGGGAGGCACCGTCCTGCTGGGCGGCAGGGAAGTGATCACGCAGGGTGGCTCACGCATCAACCTTGCCGGCGGCAGCCTGGATGTGCAGAGCGGCGTGGTCCGGCAGAGCTGGGTGCGCGGCGTTGATGGCCAGGTCTACCGTCTTGATGAGGCGCCAGCGGAGATGCTGTTCGATGGCCTGTACAGCGGCCATGAAGTGAAGCAGGAACGCTGGGGCATCACCGAGACCTTCCGTGATCCGATCGTATTCGCGGCGCAGCGGGTCGATAACGGGTACACGGTCGGACGCGATGCAGGACGGCTGATCGTCTCCGCACCGACCGCGGTGCTGGATGGAAAGGTTGAGACTGCCACCTTCCAGAGCGCGCAGCAGAACCGCAGGCCGGATGCCGCGCTGGATGGCTATGCACAGGCGCAGACGGCGGTCGCGCGCAATGCGCAGTTGTACCTGGGGCGCTACGACGGCCAGGGCCGCAGTGGTGTGTTCGGCTCGGATGTGCGCCTGGGTGACAAGGCTCCGACGAAGACGGCGTGGTCGCTGGCGGCTCCGGTCAACGAGGAGCTGCGTGACACGGTGTGGCTGGATATCGCAGAGCTGAGTGCCCAGCAGTGGGGGCGGATCGACCTGGCGACCGCCGATCGCATCCGCATCGACAGCAGCCTTCGGCTTCAGGCCGGCGGGCAGCTCAACCTGACCGGCAGCGAGGTGGAGCTGGCAGGCGACATCGGCATTGCCGGCGGCCAGTTGTCGGCGGGCAACCTGCTGGATGTCCAGGGCCGGCCGACGGCGCTGCTGCACGATGGCCGCGCCCGCACCGTCATTGCCGACGGCACGCGGATCGATCTCTCCGGCGAATGGAGCAACGCCTCACTGGCGATGCCGCGCGACGCGAGCGGTGCCTGGACGGATGGCGGCCGCCTGAGCCTGGGCAACAGTCATGACGTGGCCGTGGGCGCCAAGGCAACGGTTGACGTCGAGGCCGGTGCTGCGCTGGACCTGCGCGGCAAGGCCCATATCGGCAAAGGCGGCAGCGTCAGCCTGCAGGCGAACAGCAGTACGGTGACGACCGACGGCAGTGGCCGGGTGCAACTGGGTGAGGGAAGCCGGTTCAGTGGTCGAGGACAGGGCGGTGGTTCTTTCTCGCTGGGTACCGGTGGCCAGGTGCGGGTGGGCGATGCGGACCTGGCGGGCGCGTCGCTGCGACTGGACCCCGGCCTGTTCGGCAGTGGCTTCGCGCAGTACGACATCAATGGCCACCACGGCGTGGAGGTGGCCGATGGCGCGCGGCTGGTCGCTGCCCTGCCAGGCCTGCGCCTGACCCAGGACGCGCCGATGGCGACCGACCGGGCGTCCGCACTGGCGGCGTGGGACGCGCCGCTGTACAGCGCCGATCCGTCGAGCGGGCGCGTCAGCCAGCGCGCGGGTGCGAGCATCAGCCTGCGTTCGGAGCGCAACAGCGTGGGCGGTGACCTGCGGGTCGGCAAGGATGCACTGGTGGCGGTCGATCCAGGGCAGACGATCTCGCTGCTTGGTGCGGGCAACATCGATGTTGAAGGCACGCTGCGCGCGAAGGGCGGACGCATCCTGATCGACGATGTGCGCCCGGAGAACGCGCTGTACGCCGGGCAGCGCACCGAACGCACCTGGCGTTTCGCCGAAGGCGCGCTGCTGGATGCCGATGCAGACGCGATTTCGCTGCCCGATTCCAGCGGCCGTCTGCGCGGGCAGGTGCGCGCGGGTGGACGCATCGAGATTGGCGGGGCGCTGGACTGGGAGACCACAGCGTTCGTCGACAACCGACCACCGGAAGCCTTCGTGGTGGTCGAACGCGGTGCGCGCCTGCAGGCGCGGGGTGCGTCGGCCGAGCTGGACGTCGACGGCCAGGGCCGCGTGCGCGTGGACAGCGATGGCGGGCAGATCGTGCTGCGCTCGGCCAATGCGCTGTACCTGGACGGCGGGATGGATGCGGCCGCCGGCGGTGCCGGCGCACGCGGCGGCACCCTGGGGCTGGCCTTTGGCGGCAGCATCCATGCACGTGGCGCCAGCGAGGAGGTACTGCGGTCACGTGCGATCACCCTCAGCCAGCACAGCGCGCCGGGGCAGCCACTGCCGACCACATTGGAGTATGGCCACGCCGCGTTGTCGGTCGAGCAGCTGCAGGCTGGCGGTTTCGACAATCTGTCCGTGTTCGGTGACATCCGCGCGGTCGGCGACGTCGACCTGCGCCTGGCCCAGAGCCTGCGCATCCACGGCCAGGGTACTTCGAGCCTGGGCATGGCCGTGGATGCCGGGCCATCGTCGGGGCTGCGACTGAGTGCGCCCTACGTTCGCCTGGCGCAGGCACGCTGGCGCCAGATGCCGGGCGAGAACCTGCAGGGCACCGCCGCGGTCGCTTCGTACGGGCCGGAAGATCACGCGCTGGCGGTGCAGGCCGGGCTGATCGACATCCGCGACGTCACCTGGCTGCCGGGTTTCAAGCATGTGGCGCTGGAAAGCCGCAGTGACGTGCGCCTGACCAACGGCATTGCCAGCAGTGGCAACACCAGCGCGTTGATGACGGCTGGTTCGATGGACGTGACCGCTGCGCGCCTGTATCCCACCACAGGCGCGGTCGGCACGCTGGTGGCCGGCGCGTCGGCGCAGACCGTGCAGACCGCTGATTACTGGTCCGATCCGGATGCCGTGCTGCGCATCCACGGCACCGGTGCGGCCACGAAGCCGGCGCCGGAATCGGCGCTGGGTACGCTTCGCCTGGTGGCCGCCACGGTGCAGCAGGGCGGCAACGTACAGGCGCCGATGGGCACGCTGCAGCTGGGTGGCCTGATCCAGAACGGAACCGTCGGCAGCCGGGTGGAACTGCTGCCAGGCAGCGTAACCTCGACCAGTGGCGCCGGCTTGTCGCTGCCCTATGGTGGCACCGTCGATGGTGTTGACTGGCGGGTCGGTACGCGCAGCCTGGGTTCGCTGACGCCGGCCGGTATCTCCTCGATGGGGGTGGCACTGAAGGCCAACGAGATCGAGGTGGCGCCGGGGGCCCTGCTGGACATGTCCGGCGGTGGTGAGCTGACCGGCGCCGCCTTCGTGTCAGGACGCGGTGGCTCTGTCGACGTCCGGCGAACGGCGTTGGCCGACGCCAACCCGCGCTACGGGTTCAGTGCGTCGGGCAACCCGGTGTACGCGATCGTACCGGGACGCGCCGGGGCGTTCGCCCCCAGTGGCGAAGAAGGGTTCGCAGCTCCGGCGGTGGGCCAGCAGATCACCGTGCCGGCTGGCGTGCCCGGCCTGGCGGCCGGCACCTACACGCTGATGCCGGCAAGCTATGCGCTGCAGCCCGGCGCATTCCGGGTGGAGCTGGGCGCCACCGGCACCTCCGGCATCGTGCAACCGATTGCGACCGGCACCGGCACCTGGCGTGTGTCCGGGCAGCAGCGCACGGCGCTGGGCGCGGCAATCTCGCCGTTGCTCACCGACATCCTGCTGACTCCCGCGGCAGTGGTACGCCGGCACTCGGGCTACAACGAAACCTCCTACAACAGCTTCGCGCAATCGGTAGCTGACCGCCGCGGCGAGTCGCGTGGCTGGCAGACCATCGATGCGCTCGGGTTGACCCTTGCGCTGGGCGAAGGTGCAGGTCGTGCAGACACGCCTGCCATCCACTTCGCCGGCACCGCGCGGTTCGCGGCTGCCACCGACAAGGGGCGTGGTGGCACGCTGGCAGCCACGTTGGCGAGCCCGGCGGTCGGTTCGCTGGAGATCGTCGATGGCAGCGCGCCATCGCAGGCGCGTGATCGCGGCGCCACCTTCAGCGACGACGCGCTCAATGCCTTCCTGCCGGCGCGGATGATGATCGGCGGGCAGTTCAACCAGGAGGCCTCGCAGGTTGCGGTGACCGGCCAGGCGCGCAGCGTGGCGATCCGTTCCGGCGTCACCTTGAACGCACCGGAAGTGCTGGTGGCAGCGGCCTCCGGTGGCAGCGGCGTGCTGGTCGAGGCCGGTGCGACCCTCGATACACTGCCGTTCGCATCCGCCAACGCGAATGCCAGCGCGACCCTGCCTTACCAGGTCTCCGGCGGCCTGCTGGCGGTGTCCAACCAGCGCCTGAACCTGATCACCGGCACCACCGGGGTGGAGGCCGGTCCGGTGGCGATCGACATCGGCGGATGCCAGGCGGCGTGCGACGGCCAGACGCGGCTGGTTTCCGATGGCAGCATCGCGGTAGCGACCGATGGCGCGCTGCAGATGCGCGACTCGGCCAGCTATGGCACCCGCCAGCTCGGCCTGAGCATGGCGGCGCTGAACCTCGGCAGTGCCGAAGCGATCGCCCAGGCCGCTGCGGCCGGGGCGCTGCCCAGTGGCATGACCATGAACCAGTCCGTGCTGCAACAACTGCTGCGCGGCAATGATGCGACCGGCGCGCCGGCGCTGGACACGTTGAGTCTGGTCGCGCGGGAGTCTGTCAACGTGTTCGGCAGCGTCGACCTGGATGCGCGCGACAGTGCCACCGGCCGCAGTGGCCTGCAGACGCTTGTGCTCGGTGCGCAGGCCATCCGCGGCTACGGTGCGGCGACCGACCGCGCGCGCATCCTGGTGGACACGCTGGTCTGGGACGGCTCATTGGCGGCGGGCCAGGCGCCGGGCAGCGACGCGACGGTGCCGCCGGCCGAGCCGATGGTGGACCGGCTCGGGGCCGGGCAACTGGACATCGTCACCCGGCAGCTGCAGCTGGGGCGGGCGCCATTCAGCCGTCCCAGCTCTGAAGTACCTGCGAACCGGCAGGTGCTCGGCTTCAGTGCGCTGAACCTGAGGGCTTCGGAGCAGCTGTCGTTCTCCGCGCAGGGCACGCTGGACGTATTCCAGCAGCGTGGCGACTATCTGGCCGACAAGGGGTGGCAGCACAGCGGAGGCAACCTGGGTATCGATACACCGCTGTTGGCCGCCGATCCCGCCGCGCAGCTGCGCGTACGCACCGGCGGCGACTTCCGCCTGCAGGGGGGCGCCGGCAAGACGGGTGGCGATGCACTGGGCAGTGAGTTGAGCATCGACGCCAACCGGATCGCGCTGGACAGCACGGTCGCGCTGGCGTCCGGACGGCTGTCGGCGAACGCACGCCAGGGCATCACGCTTGGCAGCCGGGCCGAGTTGGATCTGGCCGGACGCAAGGTCTCGCTGTACGACGTGGACAAGTTCAGCTGGGGCGGCGATGTCCTGCTGTCCAGCGACACGGGTGACATCCGCGCCGATGCTGCCTCCCGCATCGATGTTTCCGCACGCAACAACCGCGGCGGACGCCTGACGGTCACCGCAATGGCCGGCCGAGCCGATCTGGCCGGTGTTCTGCAGGGTGCCGCCACTGGTCGCTACGATGCCGGTGGCACGCTGGTGCCCTACGACGGTGGCGAACTGGTGGTGCGGGCACGCCAGCTGCAGGACTTCGCCGGCCTCAACCAGCGATTGACTGCCGGCGGCGTCGTCGGCGGTCGCAGCTTCCAGATCGGTGAGGGCGATCTGCGGATCGGCGACGAAGTGAAGGCGCGCCGGGTCGACATCAGCGTCGATGCGGGCAGCCTGACCGTGGCCGGCCGCATCGATGCCAGCGGCGAGCAGGTCGGCAGCATCCGCCTGTACGCCCGCGATCAGTTGCAGGTGGACGGCACGCTGGACGCGCACGGTACCGGCCTGCGCGTGGACAGCCATGGCAAGATCATCGACAGTCCCAACCGGGCCATCATCACGCTGGGCAGCGCCGAAGGTGCCGTCGGCCTGGGCAGCGCGGCGCAGCTGGACCTGCGTGCGGGCAGCGACGTTGCCGTTGGTGGACGTCCTGGCCAGAACGATGGCACCCCGCGCGGCACGCTGAAGATCGATGTGCCGCGGCTGGGCAGCAACGACGCGGCGATTGCCGCGGCCACCGGCCTGCGCATCGATGGCGCGGCCGACATCCAGCTCAATGGTGTTCGCCGCTACGACGATGCGCCCCTGGCAACCACCGCTGACGTGCGCGGCAACCGCGCGCAGCTGGTCACCCAGCAGTGGCTGGACCAGGTGGTCGATCCGCACAGCGTGGCCTGGATCGATGGTGCGCTGGGCAACGCGGATCTGCAGCAGCGCACGCGGGCGCTGGGCGATGTGCGCCTTCGTCCCGGCGTGCAGGTGCTGGCGCGGCGCAGCGACGCCAACCCGGACGGCGACCTGACCATCGCCGGCGACATCGATCTGTCCGGCTACCGTTATGGCCCCGATGCCAACCGCGCCGATCCATCGCGGCGTGGCTTCGGCGAATCGGCCTCGCTGGTGCTGCGCGCCGAAGGCAACATCAACGTCTACGGCAGCATCAACGATGGGTTCGCACCGCCGCCGTCCACGCCGGATGAGGGCGGCTGGCAGCTGTACGAGGGTCGCAATGGCAGCGCGGGGCACACCCCCTTTGGCGGTGGGCTGGTGGTGCCGGTGGACGGAGTGAAGCTGCAGCCCGGCACCGAGTTTCAGGCCGGCACCCGCCTGAACTATGACGTGCCGGTCGAATCGGTAACGCTTCCGGTCGGTACCGTGCTGCCCGCGCCGATGGTGATCTCGCAGAACCTGCGGCTGCCTGCAGGCACGGTGCTGGGTGCGGCGGTGACCACCGACTCCGGGCAGACGCTGGCCGCGGGCACCGTGCTGCAGGAGCCGCTGATGCTGGCGGCCGGTGCGCGGCTGGGGGCCGGCTTCCGCCTGCGCAGTGCGGTACAGATGGCGGCACAGGAGTGGCCCGCCGGCGCGGTGCTGCCGGTTGCGCTGCGCCTGGCACGCGAAGTCGCGCTCAAGGTGGGCGCGTACATCCCGTCGTTGACCAAGGTGGAGCTGCCCGGCGACGCGCCGCTGAATCTGAGGCCGGCCGATGCCGGCGGCAACCAGGGGCGCAACTGGGCGCTGGCGCCGATGCTGGCCGAGGGCACCACCTCCTGGGACCTGACCGTTGTTGCCGGTGCCGATGCCGGGGCAGCCGACCCACGCAGCCGGCGCTGGGGCAGCGAAGGCAGCGTGGTGCTGGCCGATACCCACCAGGGCTCGATCGGCACGGTCAAGACGGAAATCATCTGGGTGGGGGATCGCGCGTTGACCGAGCAGGCATCGTTGGACTGGATCGGCGACACCTCCTATGCAGGCCGTCCGATCGCGGACCTGGCCGACATGTTCGGCTTCACCGAAGACGAGTTCTGCGCGATGTCGGCCGACTACTGCGGGCCGGCACCCCGCCAGGTGGCCGCGCAGGGCTCGCTGGATTACTGGGGCGACGAGTCCTACGCAGGCACTCCTGCGAAGGACTTCGCCGCGATGTTTGGCATGACCGAAGACGAGTTCTGCAGCACCGCGCCCACCTACTGCGCCGGCGGCGGCACGCAGACCGAAGTGACCACTTACGGCAAGCGCGCAGGCACGCCGGCGTGGAGCGTACTGCGCACCGGCAGGGGCGACATGGAACTGCTCGCGGCCGGTGACGTCGTGATGAAGTCAGGCTTTGGCGTCTACACCGCCGGCACTCCCGCCGCGCTGGGTAGGGGCCGCGACGCTGCCTTCAATTCGCCCCGTGCAGCGGCCCCTTGGAACACCGCAGTGCTGGGGCCGAACCTGGTGCCGGGCAGCTATGACGCCGCGATGGCAGGCTACCAGGCCTGGTATCCGGATCATGGTGGCAACCTGCGCGTCGAAGCCGGACGCGATATCGTCGGCGATGCCTGGACCGCGCGCGCAGAGTCGGGCAGCAGCGATCGCGACTGGGCGCTGTACTCCAGTGCCGCGGTCGGCAACTGGCTGTGGCGGCAGGGTACCGGCGGCACCACTGGGGTCGAGCCGGTGCCGACCAGCTGGTGGGTGAACTTTGGCGCCTACACCAACGTGTCCGCTGCCGCCGGCGCTTCTCCACGGATGGTTGGTTTCACCGGCTTCGGCACATTGGGCGGGGGCAACCTGACGCTGGAGGCCGGGCGTGACGCCGGCGTGCGCGATGCGATAGGTGACGCGTTGGTGTCGACGATCGCACCGCGCTCGGGTGCGATCATTGCTGCGGTGGGATCGACCGGCCGGGTCAGCGATGGCCAGCTGCACCTGACCGGCGGCGGCGACCTGCAGCTGCGTATCGGTGGCGCGCTGAATCCGAACCTGCAGGCGACGATCTCCAGCCTCAACCCCTCCAGGGCGGGACAGAATCTCGACCTCAACGGTACCTTCAGCAACCTGCGTGGGAGCCTGCAGCTCGATGCGGGGCGCATCGGTGCAATGGGCGTCACCCTGGAAAGCTACGCGACGCTGGGTAAGCAGCGGGCGGCAGACCTGTTTGCGCCTGACGCCGCCCGCGCGATGGGCGGGCCGGTGCTGGTGCTGGGCGATGCCGCCGCGCAGCTGCAGGCGCGGGGCGATGTGGTGCTCGGCGGCGTCGCCGATGCCGGCCGGGTTCCGCTGGCCAACTACAGCGCGGTGCTGCAGGATGATGGCGCGCACGCTGCAGGCAGTACGTGGTTCTCCCTGTGGACCGCCAACACGGCCGTGGATCTGTTCAGTGCCGGTGGTGACCTCGCGCCAGGCCTCGCCGGGCCGGAAAACGTGACGGGCAGCAATCTGTGGCGCGAGCAGGTCCAGCTTGTTGTGCGTGGCGGTGATGATCTGCTGAATTACTGGCTCTATCCTTCGCGCCTCAGCGCGATTGCTGCGCAGGGTGACATCAAGCTGGACCGGATCAGCACCACGCCGGGGACGCAGGATGTGATCCTGCTGGCACCCTCGGCGACAGGACGGCTGGACGTTCTGGCCGGTGGAGGCATCTTCGCCCAGCCTGGCGCGACCCAGATCGCGCGCTCGGCCAGTGACGCGCGCCTGCCGGGACCCTTCGACCCGGCATTCATGGCCGAGCAGGGGGATTCCGCAGGCAATGTGACCCGCACGCGGCACAACCTGTCCGTCGACGGCAACACGGCATCGCCGGCGGGGTCGCTTCCACTGTTCGCATTCGGTCCGAATACGCCGCTGTCCACTGTGTCTGCGGCACTGGCGCCGAGCCGCTTCTACGCGGTGCAGGGCGACATCATGGGTCTGGCCACCGGCGCCCAGCGCACGCTGAATGTCAACGCGGGGCAGCGCACGCAGCTGAACTGGTTCGAGGCCGCCGGCGCCGTGCAACTGCGGGCAGGCCGGGACATCCTCGGGGTGTCGATGACCGCGTTGAACACCGCGCCCACCGACATCACGGTGGCGGCGGCAGGCCGCGACATCGTGCATCTGAACGCGACCATCGCTGGCCCCGGCAACACCGAGATCAGTGCCGGCCGCCAGCTGCGCCAGGAGGATGCGGGCAGCATCGTCAGCCTCGGTGGCATCGTGCAGGGCGACACCCGTCCCGGCGCCAGCATCGCGCTGACGGCCGGCAACCAGCAGATCGACTTCGCGGCCCTGCGTGCCCGTTATCTGGACCCAGTCAACCTTGCCGATCCCGCGCAATCGCTTTCATCGCAGCCGGGCAAGGCAGTCAAGGTCTACAACCAGGAGCTGAAGCAGTGGCTGCAGCAACGCTTCGGCATGGCCGCCGATGGCGACGCGGCGCTGGCTGCGTTCGATGCGTTGCCGCAGGAACAGCAGCGCATCTTCCTGCGCCAGGTCTATTACGCCGAGCTGCGCGAAGGTGGAAGGGAATATACCGATGCAGAAGGGCCCCGCTTCGGCTCCTACCTGCGTGGGCGCGAAGCCATCGCCACGCTGATGCCGGACAGGAATGCGGCCGGTGCGACGATCGACCGTACCGGCGACATCGTGATGTACGGTGGCTCCGGCGTGCGTACCGAGGCGGGCGGCAACATCGAGCTGATGGCACCGGGTGGGCAGATCGTGATCGGTGTGCAGGGCGTGGTGCCACCTGCCAGCGCCGGCCTTGTCACCCAGGGGCAGGGCGATATCCGCCTGTTCAGCCAGGACAGCGTGCTGCTGGGCCTGTCGCGGGTGATGACCACGTTCGGCGGCGACATCCTGGCGTGGTCGGAGCAGGGTGACATCAATGCCGGTCGCGGTTCGCAGACGACGTTGCTGTACACGCCACCGCGCCGCGTCTATGACGGCTGGGGCAATGTGATCCTGTCGCCGCAGGCCCCGGCCAGCGGTGCCGGCATCGCGACCTTGAACCCCATTGCCGAAGTACCGCCGGGGGACGTCGACCTGATCGCACCGCTTGGCACCATCGATGCGGGCGAGGCCGGTATCCGCGTCTCGGGCAACATCAACCTGGCCGCACTGCAGGTGCTCAACGCGGCCAACATCCAGGTGCAGGGCGAGAGCAAGGGCCTGCCGGTGCTGGCATCGGTGAACGTCAATGCGCTGGCCTCGGCCAGTGCGGCAGCCAACAGCGCCAGCCAGGCGGCACAGGATGTGATGCGCAAGAGCCAGGACGAGGCACGGCGCAACCAGCCGTCGGTGATCAGCGTGCAGATCCTCGGCTTCGGCAGTGGCACCAGCGCCATCAATCCGCCGGCGCGTGGCAACACTGCCAACAGCGGCTATGACGCCAACAGTGCCTTCCAGTTCCCGCAGGCAAGTCGCGACGAGGGCACGCAGCGCCGGTAGGTGCGGACCTTGGTCGGCACATGTTGCTGCCCACCAAGGTCGGCAGTAGATCCACGCCATGCGTGGATGCGACCGGGCCAGCCGCCACGGAACGGAAGCGGCCCCAGCCAGGATGGCACGGAGGGCAGGGAGCGGCCATCAGCGGTGAGGACCACCGACACGGCGCCGCCGGGTGCAGGAGCGCGCCCGGCGGCGGGCTCGGCAGTAGATCCGCGCCATGCGTGGATGGCTGGGCCAGCCTCAGTGCCGACCAACGGTCGGCACCCACCAGGGCAGGCCGGGCAGTAGAAGCCGCTCGGCAGTAGATCCACGCCATGCGTGGATGCTTTGCCTGGGAGGAATCCTAAAGCTCCAGCACGCGCCGGTAGCCCAGCGGTCCACGCCCGTCACGCAGGCCCAGCCGCAGTTCCAGCCCGGTGGCCGGCAGCACCTCGCCCTCGCTCGGCAGCATCGCCCAGCCGGCCCCGGGTTGCCAGGCGCGCACCTCGAACCGCTGCACATCCTTTGCCACTGCAATGCCTTCCGAAGGAACCGGTGCGGGCAGGGGATAGCGGTCCGTCGCCGTACCGCTGGCGCGCCATAGCGTGTTGCCTTGCCGCCACCAGCGCACCCGCTGCCAGCGCAGCCCATCACTGTCGACGCTGCGGGTGATTTCCAGCGCAAAGCTGCCATCCGGGTACCGTTCGCTCACCAGCGAAGGCGGCAGCAGTCGCTGCGGACGATCCGCCGGGCGCACCGCGCCGTTCATCAGCGCATCGTCGGCACGCATCTCGATATCGCGCTGGAACTGCTGCAGCACGCGTAGTGCCGTCGTGGTCTCGGCATCGGCCCGGCGCAGGCGCTGGTCGCTGCTGGCCACGCTGTCGAGCGCTCGCCAGCAGATCAGCGCCAGCACGCCCATGATGGTGATCGCGATCATCACCTCGATAAGGGTGAAGCCTGCTGCGGTACGCTTCATTGCGCCGCGGTCCACGGCAGCTGCATCCGCGCCAGCGACTGCCGCGGTGCATCTTCGGCAGCCACGCTGAGTTCCAGTTGCGGCTGTCCGTCACTCCCCGTGCCGATATGCTGCAGCACCAGGAAACTGCTTCGCCCCTGCACGCAGCGCAGCCGTGCATCCTGCGGCGGCTGCCCGGCCAGGCGCAGCTCCTGCCAGCGGTCCTGCGCGCACAACAGCGCCAAGCGACGGTCGCGCAGGCGTGACTGATCGTCGGTGGCCACCGCGACCGAGCGCATGACCGCAGCCAGCGCAATCGAAACGATCGCCAGTGCGATCAGCACTTCGATCAAGGTGAATCCGCGCATGTTCCGCTTCACTGCACGACCTGCAACTGTCCGCTGCCATCGTCACGAAGACGCAGCTGGCGGCCCTGCAACGACAACGTCAGTTCCCATGCCACGCCGATCCACTCCGGGCTCAGTTCAACCGGGGTGGCCGGCTGCACCACGATGCCGGCCGGTTGCCATGGCTGTGGGCGCAGCAGGTCGTCGCGTTGCACGTCCACCCAGCGGGTGCCTTCGCGCCTGCTGAACCGGTAGCCGGCGGCGTCGGCCTGCCAGCGCAGGGGGCGGCCATCGATGCGGGCCTCGTCGCGCGCCACCTGCAGGCGCTGCGCCAGTCGTTCGGCCTCCTGCCGCAGCTGGCGCGCGGGGTCGAGCAGGCTGCCCAGGCCCAGGCCGATGCCCGCCGTGCAGATGCCGATGATCACCAGCACCACCATCAGTTCCAGCAGGGTGAAACCACGCGGCACGTGCTGCATCGACGTTGCCTCCTGTCCAGGTCGATGCCTGCCAGCGTAGGCCCGCATGATGAAACAAAAGCGTCAGCGGCGGCTGCTAGCGTGGGCGGACACGAACGTGGCGATGGTGCGGAACATGGATGGCAGGCGCTGGGATCGCAATCGGATGTTGACCCTGCTGGCGGCCACCCTGCTGCTGGCGGTGGTGGCCTATTGGAGCGTCACCCTGTCTGCGGTGGCGCCTGCGGCGGCGGCCAGCGAAGCGCATGCCGATGCGCCGGCGCGGCCGCTGTTCGATGCGGTGGCCAGTCTGCCGCTGGTGCGGCTGCTGTCGCCCGGTGCGGTGCAGACCGAGGTGGTCGTGCTGGGTGTGATGGCGGGTGACCACGCGCCCCTGGCCCTGTTGTCGGTGGATGGACGCCCGCCGGAGGCTTACGCGCCCGGCCAGCGGCTGGGGCCCTGTACGGTGCTGGCCAGCATCAGCGCCAACGCGGTGGAACTGAACCAGGCTGGGCAATCGCGCAGCCTGCCGGTGCCCGCGCTGCCACCGGTGCCGAACGATGGCATCGTGCCGGCCGCTCCGCAGGGCGGCGCTCGGTAGAGCCGAGCCCGCGCTCGGCTGCCTCTGCATGGCCGTTGAAAGGTGTGCAGGCGCAGCCGGGCGTGGGCTCGGCTCTGCAGATGCATGGGTTCATCGCGCCGGACGCTGCGGTACCACGGACCGCCCGAAGGCATCGCCCATGCGTTGCCGCGTGCCTTCCAGGTTGTACTGCATCAGCTGGTTGCCGGGCTGCCGCATCAGGCGTTCGGCATCCGGCAGCGCCGCTGACTTCGCCGATTTCGGCGCCGGCGCCAGCCTGCGTTGCAGGCATTCCCACGCGGGGATGCGCTCGCCGTTGACCTGTACTTCGATGCACGGCGCAGCACCGTCCTGCTTCTTCGCCTCTCCGGCCCAGGCCGATGGCAACGCCAGCAACAAGGCAAGGGCGAGGGCAGGGCGAAGGCCCGCCTTCAATGGCTCACTCATCGCGAATCTCCTGCAACAACCGACGCTCTGCAATGAAGACGTGTGGCGAGGGCAGTCTACGCCGGCGAGTGCTCTGGCGCTGTCACAAGATGACAGTGCTGTCACAAAACTGGTGGCGGTTTTGACGCGACGTGCACGTCCTGTTGGTAGACCCACGCGCCGCTCCCTGGCCCCTCCCTCCGATACGACGCGATGCCTTCGATGACTCCTGTTCCGTGCCGAGCCGTCCGCTTTCCGTTGCGCCTGCATCCGCTGGTGCTGGCGCTGGCCGCGATGCCGCTGCCATTGTTCGCGCAGGAGGCAGCGCCTGCGCCCAGCGTGAACATCAATGAATACATCGTGCGCGGCAACACCGTGCTCGATCCGCGTCAGATCGAACGGGCGGTAGAGCCGTTCCTCGGCCCGGGCAGGACCCTGGCCGATGTCGAGAAGGCGCGCGATGCGGTCCACGCGCTGTACCAGCAGGCGGGCTACCAGTCGGTCTACGTCGAACTCCCCGAGCAGCAGGTCAGTGGCGGCGTGGTGCTGCTGAAGGTGCAGCAGACGCCGATCGGCCAGCTGCGCGTGGTCGGCACCCGCCACGAATCGCCCGACCGCATACGCGATCGCGTACCGGCACTGGCCGAGGGCAAGGTGCCGGACTTCGACCAGGCCCAGAAGGAACTGACCGCACTGAACGAAGGCGGGCGTCGCCAGGTGATGCCGCTGGTGCGCGAAGGCCAGGTGCCGGGCACGATGGATGTGGACCTGCAGGTCGAGGAGAAGTCGCCGTGGCGTGCCAGCGCGTCACTCAACAACGACCACAGTGCCGACACCGAGAAGCTGCGCCTGAGTGCGTCGCTGGCCTACGACAACCTGTGGAAGCGCGGGCACAGCGCCAACATCGGCGTGTACCTGGCGCCGGAAGATACAAAGCAGGCCAAGGTGTTCTCGGCCTCGTACACGATGCCGTTCGAAGGCACGCCGTGGAGCCTGGAAGCCTCCGGCTACAGATCCGACAGCCGCGTGCTGAATGCAGGCGGGCAGGTCGGTACCGGCACCGGCACCAACGTGATCGGCAACGGCCATTCGATCGGCCTCAAGCTCATCTACCGCCTTGCCGGCAGCAGCCAGTGGTGGCGCCAGCTCAGTCTCGGTGTGGATTTCAAGGACACCGAGGAAGACACGCAGATGGGCAAGGACAGCCTGAAGACACCGTTGAAGTATGCGCCGATCACCCTGGCCTTCGTCGGCGTGCGCCAGGGCGAGCAGGATCAGCTGAGCATCAACACCCAGCTGGTGGCCGGTACCCGCCGCCTGTTCGGTTACGGCAGCGACGCCACCGCGTTCGGGCAGAAGCGCTACTGGGCTGACCCGAGCTTCGTGGCCTTCAAGGCCGACGTGGCCAACACCCACACCTTCAGCAGCGACTGGCAGTGGTATGCGCGTGGCTCGCTGCAGGTAACCGATGCGCCATTGGTGTCGGCCGAGCAGTTCGCTGCTGGCGGCATGTACACCGTGCGTGGCTACCTGTCGGCCGAGGCGATCGGCGACTACGGCGGCCTGGCCAGCCTGGAATGGCGCACCCCGGCGTGGTCGCTGTGGAGCGGCACCGATCTGCGTGTCCACAGCTTCGCCGACGCGGCCTACCTGCGCCTGCGCCGGCCGCTGCCCGAGCAGCGTGACAAGTACAACCTGGCCTCGGTCGGCCTGGGCGCGCAGCTGCGCCTGGGTGAACACCTGCAACTGCGCCTGGACTACGCCTGGCCTTATGCCGATGGCCCGGTCACGCGCAAGGATGACCCGCGCCTGCATTTCAACATCAGCACCAGCTACTGACCCTTCCCTTGAACATGCGTTCTCCGGAGACCCTTCGCATGGACCGTTTGCTTTCCCGAGTATTGCTGCTGCTGGCCGCGCTGGTTGCGTTGCCTGCGGCTGCGGCCGATGCCAATTGGTGGCAGGCCGAATGGAAATACCGCAAGCCGATCACCGTAGACGCGGGCCCGCAGGGCGCGGGCCTGGCCGGTGACCCGGGCCGCACGCCACTGCTGCTGCGGCTGCATACCGGCAACTTCGGCTTCGACGGCACCCAGGATGCGGGCAACGACCTTCGCTTCGTCTCGGGTGATGGCCGTACCGTGCTGGCCCACCAGATCGAGCAGTTCGATCCCACGCTGGGCCTGGCCCTGGTCTGGGTGGACCTGCCGGCGGTCAGTGCCGCCGCGCCGCAGACCATCTGGATGTACTACGGCAATGAAAAAGCCCCGGCCAGCGGCAACGGCCAGCAGGTGTTCGATCCGGACTACACGCTGGTCTATCACTTTGCCGAGGCCAATGCGCCGGCACGCGACACCACCGCCTATGGCAACAATGCCGGTGCGGTGGTGCCGCCGTCGGAAGGCGCGGTGATCGGCCGCGGCGTGCAGCTGGGCGCCGGCTCGCTGCCGCTGCCGGCCAGCGCGTCGCTGGCGCAGGAAGCGGGCGCGCCGCTCACCGTTTCGGCCTGGATCAAGCCGGGCAGCAACAATGCGGCTCAAGCCATCTACGCCCGCCGCGATGGTGCTTCCGAACTGGTGCTGGGCATCGAGAACCGCGTGCCGTTCGTGCAGCTCAATGGCCAGCGCAGCACGCCGGCGCAGCCGGTTCCGGAAGGGCAGTGGGCGCATGTGGCGCTGACCGCAGAGAAGGGCGCACTGCAGTTGTACCTCAATGGCCGCGTGGTCGCCCAGCTGAGCGGCGAGCTGCCGGCGCTGGCCACCGCGCCGGTGGTCGGCGCCGATGCGCCGGGCGCGGCGCAGCCGCTGGCCAACTTCGAAGGTGCCCTGGACGAGTTGCGCATTTCGCGGGTGGCACGTCCGGCCGCGCTGCTGCTGGCCGACGCCACCGCTCAGGGCGCCGACTCGCGCCTGGTCAGCTACGGCGCCGACGAGCAGTCCGCCGGGCAGAGCCACTTCGCCTTCATCCTCAAGGCGATGCCGTTCGATGCCTGGGTGGTGGTCGCCATCCTTGGCCTGATGATGCTGCTGTCGTGGGCGATCATGATCGCCAAGAGCCGCCACTTCGGTCGTACCAGCAAGGCCAATGCGGTGTTCACCGAGAGCTTCGGCAAGCTGTCCGGCGTACCGCTTCGCACCCTGTCCGATATGGACCGCCAGGGCAGGGCGCCGACCGCCATGCACGATGGCTCGTTGTGGCGCATCTACCAGGTGGCCATCGATGAAATGCAGCAACGCCACCAGCGCGATGGCAACAGCGGTTACCTCAGTGGTGCCACCATCGCGGCGATCCGCGCCTCGATGGATGCAGTGATGGTGCGCGAGCAGGAAGCGATGGCGCGGCGCATGAACTGGCTGTCGACCACCATCGAAGGCGCGCCCTACGTGGGCCTGTTCGGCACCGTGATCGGCATCATGCTGGTGTTCGTGGTTGCGGCGATGGCCGGCGCGGTGGACATCAACTCGGTGGCACCGGGCATGGCCGCGGCGCTGCTGTGTACCGCCGCGGGCCTCGGCGTCGCGATCCCGGCGCTGTTCGGCTACAACTACCTGGGCGCGCGTGCCGAAGCGATCGGCGCGGACATGGCGGTGTTCATCGACGAGTTCGCCGCGCGCCTGGCCGAAGAGCAGGACGGGCGCGGCCCGGCCGCGGTCCAGGGCTGAGGGGCGCGCCATGGGCCAGAAGGCGAAGTTCGGCATCAAGAAGCGCGAGAAGGGCATCAACGTGACGCCCTTCGTCGATGTGCTGCTGGTGGTGCTGGTGATCTTCATCCTGACCAGCAACGCTTCCATCCCCGGCATCGAGGTCAACCTGCCGAAGGCCAGCAACAGCGTCGCGCTGGAGAAGCCCAAGACCAAGGCGATCACCATCGACCCCAGTGGCCAGGTGTTCCTGGATGCGTACCCGGTGACGATGGCCGAGCTGGAAGACCGCCTGCGTACCGAACGCGCGACCACGCCGGATTTCCCGGTGATCGTGCGCGGCGACGCGCAGGTGCAGTATGCCCGGGTGGTCGAGGTGCTGGACCTGCTGCGGCGCCTGGAGCTGGCCCAGGTGGGCCTGGTCACCGGCAAGGCGCAGGGCTGAGGCATGACCGCCCATCAACCCCCTCGGCCGGAGCCCGGCATGCGTGGTCGCTCGTTGCTGGTGACCGTCGCGCTGGTGCTGGTCGCGTTGCTGGTGCTCGGTGTCGCACTGTGGTGGCTGCTGTTCAGGGACACCGCCAGCACCCGTCGGCCGGTGGTGCAGCCGCCGATGCTGGCGTTGCCGCCACCGCCACCGCCCCCCCCGCCGCCGCCGGAAAAACCGCCGGAGCCGGAAACGCCGCCGGAAGAGACGATGCCCGAGCCGGAGCCGCTGGATCAGCCGACGCCGGCCGAAGAGCCGACGCCGACCGCGGACAACACCGACCCGGTGACGATGAATGCCGACGCGCAGGCCGGTGGCGACAACTTCGGCATCCAGTCCGGCAGCGGCGGCGGTTCGTCCGGCGTCGGTCGTGGCGGTGCCGGCAATGCCACCTATGGGCGCTACCTCGGCTACCTGATGCAGCAGGCGATCTCGCGCGACGACAAGGTCAAGCGCCTGGCGTTCCAGCTGCAGGTAAATGTGTGGCTGGCCAGCGATGGTCGCCTGGAAAAGGTCGAGCTGGTGCGTGGCAGTGGCAACGAGGAGGCCGACGCGGCCGTGCTCGATGCACTGCGTCGCATCGGCAAGGTCGACCAGGCACCGCCGCCGTCGCTTGATTTCCCCGCCCGCGTCCTGATCCAGGGCCGCCGGCCCGGGGCCTGATTCCCCGACCTCCGTGATTTCCCTTCTTTCGATGAGAACCGTGATGAACGACCACGTCCGCGCACGAACCGATTCCCGCCGCCCGCGGCCGGCCCGACGGGCGCTGCTGTGCTGCGCCGTGCTGCTCAGTCTGGCCGCCCCGGCCGGCGCGATGGCCGCCGAAACCACCATGGTCAAGCTGATCAAGGGGCTGATCGCCAGCGGTGCACTGAAACCCGAAGACGGCCAGGCATTGCTGGTGCAGGCGCAGGCCGAAGCAGCGGCGTTGCAGCACACCGCGGCCGCCGGGACCCCGGCCTCCAGTGGTGGCGTGGCCCTGGAGGCCGGTGACGTGCGCGTGCCGTACGTACCGCAGAGCGTGCGCGACGGCATCCGTGACGAGGTGCGCCAGGAGGTGATGACGCAGGCCAGGTCCGAGGGCTGGGCGGCGCCGAACGAAGTGGCTGAGTGGACCAAGCGCATCAAGGTCACCGGTGACATGCGGGTACGCAGCGAGTCGCGCTTCTTCTCCGAACGCAACAGCGACATCGTCAGCAACTGGTCGTCGATCAATTCCGGCAACGGCTTCGACACCAACACCAACACCAACCTGCAGCTGCCGCCGCTGCTGAACACCCGCCAGGACCGCCGCAACCTGTGGCGCATCCGCGCCCGCCTGGGCATCGAGGCGACCATCGGCCAGCACACCACGGCCGGCGTGCGCCTGGCCAGCGGCAGCAGCAATGGCCCGGTGTCAACGACCGAGCAGCTGGGGGGGGGGCTGAGCAAGAAGGACGTGTGGCTGGACCAGGCCTGGCTGGCCTACAGCCCGGCCGATTGGGTGACGGTGCGCGGCGGCCGCTTCGGCAATCCGTTCTGGACCAGCGATACGCTGTTCTCCAACGACCTGAACTTCGATGGCCTGGCCGCCAACCTGCAGTACGACTTCGACGACGGTGACCTTGGCCTGTTCGGTAATCTGGCGGTGGTACCGCTGGAGTACACCTCCGACAGCGCGCCCAGCCAGAGCCGGGTCAAGACGCCGAACGAGAACAAGTGGCTGTCCGGTGCGCAGGTGGGCGTGGACTGGCGCTTCAACGAAGACAACGCGCTGCGCGCGGCGCTGGGCTACTACGACTTCAAGAACATCAGCGGCCGCCTGTCCTCGCCGTGCGCGCTGTACGCAGGCGCGGTCGGCTGCGACACGGACTGGTCGCGCCCGGCCTTCATGCAGAAGGGCAACACCCTGATGCTGATCCGCGACATCGCACGCAACCCGCTGGATCCAGCCAACACGCCCACCCCGCAGTATGTCGGCCTGGCCTCGGCATTCCGCCTGGCCACGCTGAACCTGCGCTGGGATACGCAGCTGGCCCAGGGCATCGGCCTGCGCCTGGATGGCGACTACATCCGTAACCTGGCCTACGACAAGCAGAAGATGTTCATCCGCGCCAACAACGGCATCGTCAACAACTACGGTGCCGGTGGCACCGCCGGCATCGATACGTTCCGCAGCGGCGACACCGCCTGGATGGTGCAGGCCACCTTCGGGGCCACCGACCTGAAGGAGAAGGGCCAGTGGCAGGCGCTGCTGGGCTACAAGCGCATCGAGGCCGATGCGCTGCCGGACGCCTACAACGACCCGAACTTCCACCTCGGTGGCACCAACGCCCGCGGCTACTACGTGGGCGGCGCCTACGCGCTGGACGCGCGCAGCTGGATCAGCGGCAAGTGGATGGCGGCCAAGGAAGTGTCCGGTGCTCCACTGTCGATCGACGTGTTCCAGCTGGAGTTCAATACCGGGTTCTGAGTGACGGCGTGATCTGGATCACGTAGTGCGTGGCGGGGGCGCAGTGATGCGCCCGTCTAGGGAAAGGAGACCACGCGTTGCACATAAGGAGGAGTGGATGAGCCGTCGCAAGCTGTTCGAAAGTTCCGAACCGTCCAGTCGATCGCTGGGCATCGGGCCGGCCTATGTCTCGGTGGAGGGGCTGCGCCAGCACCTGGCGGAGTTCCTGCTGTATGCAGGCCGGCCGGTGGTGATCATGCGCGGGCGCAGCGAAGTGGGTTACTTCCTGCCGGCGCGCTGCTGGCGCCAGCGTGACGACGATCCGCTGGCGGCGGCCGCCGCCGACCAGCTGCTGGACGCGGCCGGGTTCCAGGCCGAGGATATCCAGCAGGTGGAGCAGGAATTCAACGCGATGCGCCAGCGCACCGTGCTGCATTCACGGCGCTGACCGGCGAGCGTCGTCTGTAGATCCACGCCATGCATGGATGGGGTTACGCCGCGGCCCCGCGCTCACTGGTGATGCGTGCACCTTCGCGCATCACCAGGGTCACCGGGGTCTTCTCCACCACCTCCAGCAACCGCTGCCACTGCGCATCACTCAGCTCGGCGCTGGCATGCAGCACGCGGTGCACGTGGAAACGTCCATCCTCGTCACGTTCCGAGCGCAGCTCGGCATGGAACTCGCCCAGCTCCCAGCCCTTGCGCTGCGCATACATGCGCAGGGTGATGGCGGTACACGCCGCCAGCGAGGCCAGGTACAGATCGAACGGTGCGAAGCCCTTGCCCTGGCCGCCCAGCGAGGCGGGCTCGTCCGCATCCACATCGAAGCTGCCGTTGCTGATGTGGTGCAGATAGTTGTCAGCGGTCGAAACAATGCGTGCGTAGGCCATCACGTTCTCCATCTGTCTGCGGCGTCAGCCATGCTCGACTGCGCCAAAAGGCGGCGCCGGCCAGGACCGGCGCCGCCACCCAATCACTCGGTACGATCGTACGAGAACTGGATGCCCGCGGTACCACCGGTTTCAATGAAGAGATTCATGAAGGCCGGCACCGTTGCCGAGCGGGCCCAGTCGCGCTGCAGTTCGCAGAACAGCTGCGGCACGCTGATCAGCTGGCCACCGGCCTGTTCGATGCGGCGCAGTGCGGCATCGTGCGCGGCCAGCGAGGTGCCGCCAACGGCGTCGACCACCACATACACCTCATAGCCTTCCTTCAACGCATCCAGGGCCGGGAAAGTCAGGCACGCCTCGGTCCACAGCGCGGTCATGATCAGCTTGCGGCGGCCGGTGGCTTCCACCGCCCTGCGGAACTCGACGTCCTCCCAGGAATTGATGGTGGTGCGGTCGTAGGTGGGGTAGTCGCCCAGCACCTTGCGCAGCTGTGGAATCGGCGGCTTGTTCAGGCCGGTCTTGACGTTGACCGTCGAATGCACGATCGACAGACCGTAAGCCACTGCGGCCCTGGCGGTGCCGACAATGTTGTTGACCAGCAACTGGCGGTCCATCGAGGCGATGGAGTTCACCTGCACCGGCTGGTAGTCGATGATGATGAAGGCGGAGTTCTGCGGGGTCAGCAGATGATCGCTGGCCGGGTCGCGGATCGGTTCACTGGACATGATGGATCTCCTGTTCAGGGGGGGAGCCGGCGGCTGGCCGGCACGAGGGCCACTCAACTGCGCTGCGAATCCAGCGGTTCATGGTTCTTCTGCACGTCCCGGGCCTTCAGGTAGCTTTCGATCAGCAGCTGGTAGTTCGGGAAGATCTTGGTGTAGACCTCGGCCCACTGCTCGGCATCGTCGCGGTTCCAGCTGCGCTGGATCTCCGAGGCGACCGCAGCGGTGTCCATCGGCACCACGCCGGCCTGCACCACGCGGGCCAGGGTGATCTCCTCGGCCATCTTCGAGTAGGTACCCGACGCGTCGATGACCGCGAACACCTGGTAGCCATCGGCAACGGCGGCAATCGACGGGAAGGCCATGCACACGCTGGTGATGGTGCCGGCAATGATCAGCTGCCTGCGGCCGGTGGCTTTCACCGCAGCAACGAAGTCCGGGTTGTCCCAGGCGTTGATCTCGCCCTTGCGTGCCACGTACTGGGCATGCGGGGCCGCGTCGTGGATCTCCGGGATCAGCGGGCCGTTCGGGCCCTGCGGCACCGAGGCGGTGGTGATCACCGGCATCTTTGCCAGCGTGGCGATCTTCGCCAGCGCGATCGCATGCGCGCGCACCGAAGTGAACGGCATGTCACCAATGGTCTGGAACAGGCCGCTCTGGTGATCGATCAGCAGCATCGCGGCGTTGTCTGGATCGATCACCGGACGGGCACCGTTGAAGTTGGCGGGGGTACTCATGGTCAGTCTCCTGGGGAGGTTGGGCGATGGCGCGATGGCTGTGGCGGGCCGCAGCCCGCCGCGTTGAAGTGTTCAGTGCGCGATCCGGCCGAAGCGACCGCTGTTGAAGTCGTTGACCGCCTGCGCGATCTCGGCCTGGCTGTTCATCACGAACGGGCCGTAGCCGACCACCGGTTCGTCGATCGGTTCGCCGCTGAGCAGCAGCACAGTGGCGTCACTGTCGGCATCGACGAACACGTCTTCGCCACTGCGGTCGAAGGTGACCAGTTGCGCCTCGCCGACCGGCGGACCGCCGTTGATCCGCACCGTACCCCTCAGCACCACCAGCGCCAGCGTGCGGCCCTCGGCGACCGGCAGGTCGGTGTGGTGGCCCTGCTGCAGGCGGATGTCCCAGACATCCATCGGCGTGTGGGTGCGCGCCGGGCCGGCATGACCGTGGAAGCGGCCGGCAATGACCCGCACGCGGCCGGCGCCATCGGGCAGATCCACCGAGGGAATCTCTGCGTCGAGCAGGGTCTGGTAGCCCGGTGCGCCCATCTTGTCGCGCGCCGGCAGGTTCACCCACAGCTGGACCATGTCCAGCGTGCCGCCGCGCCTGCTGAATTCCGGCGTGTGGAATTCCTCGTGGAGGATGCCGGAGGCAGCCGTCATCCACTGCACGTCACCCGGGCCGATGGTGCCGCCGGCCCCGGTCGAATCGCGGTGGGCGACCTCACCCTCATAGACGATGGTGACGGTCTCGAATCCGCGATGCGGATGCTGGCCGACGCCACGCGGCGTATTGCTGGGGGCGAAGGTGTACGGGCCGGCGTAATCCAGCAGCAGGAACGGGCTGAGGTGCTGGCCGTGGGTGTTGTAGGAAAACATAGAGCGGGCGGGGAATCCGTCGCCCACCCAGTGCGGGCGGGGGGCGCTGTAGGTACCGGTGACACGCTTCATGGCGATCTCCTGGCCGGGGCTGCCGGCCGCTGTTCTTCGTTGCGAAGACGATATCGCCGTGACAATAAGGCCGGTAGACGCCAATATTTGCCGTCATAGTCCTATCTGGTGAACAATGTCTGCAGGCCGTGGCCGCAGGAGATCGCCCCGTGTTCATCGCAGATATCCGCCGTTGTGACCTCAACGACCTGTTCTACTTCGCCATGGTGGTCGAGCATGGCGGCTTCTCGCAGGCCGGCCGGGCGCTGGCGATGCCGAAGTCGAAACTGAGCCGGCGCATCGCGCTGCTGGAGGAACGGTTGGGCGTGCGCCTGATCCAGCGTTCGACCCGGCGTTTCTCGGTCACCGAGGTCGGCCAGGACTACTACCGCCACTGCAAGGCCATGCTGGTCGAAGCCGAAGCGGCCGAGGAAGCCATTGCGATGTCACGTGCCGAGCCGCGCGGCACCATCCGCCTGGCGTGCCCGATCGCGATCCTGCACGCGCGCATTGGCACGATGCTGGCCGATTTCCTGGCCCTGCACCCGCAGGTGACGGTACAGCTGGACGCCACCAACCGGCGCGTCGATGTGGTGGGCGAGGGTATGGACGTGGCGATCCGCGTGCGGCCGCCGCCGCTGGAGGACAGTGACCTGGTGGTACGCGTGCTGGCGCGCCGGGTCTGGTGCACCAGTGCCAGCCCGGCGCTGCTGCAGCGGCTGGGCACGCCGCAGGTGCCGGCCGACCTGGCGATGATGCCGACCGTGGATCTGGCATCGCCCAGCCAGCAGCATGCCTGGGAATACACCGGGCCGGACGATGTGCTGGCCAGCGTGCACCACCGCCCACGGCTGGTCAGCGATGACATGATCGCGCTGCGTACCGCCGCGGTGGCCGGGGTGGGCCTGCTGATGCTGCCGCGGATGATGATCAGCGACGAGCTGGCCCGTGGCGCGCTGGTGCCGGTGCTGCCGGAGTGGGTGCCCAAGCACGGCATCGTGCACGCGGTGTTCCCGTCGCGACGCGGCCTGTTGCCTGCGGTGCGTGCGCTGATCGACTACCTCGCCGAACGCTTCGAGGCGCTGGAGGAACCGTAGATCCTCCATCCACGCCATGCGTCGATGATGCTTTCGTGGCGCGGCTTGCCGCCTGCGGCCCCGCAGCCCACAATCCACGTCCGGACCGTCGCCATCACGCCCATCATTCCCCGGTCCGGCCTTGGCACCTATGTCTCCCAATGCCCTGGCGCTGGTCGAGCTGCTGATCCGCGAGCGCCGTGCGTTGTCCCGCTTCGTCGCGCGCTACCTCGACCCGGCCAGCACCGAGGACACCCTGCAGAACCTCTACCTGAAGGCCAGCAGCGTGCCCGGTGATCCACCGATCCTGGAGCCGCGCGGTTATCTGTACCGGATGGCCTACCACCACGCGCTCAACCGCAGCCAGGCCGACGCCCGCGAGCGGCGCGCGATGGCCGAGTACGCCACCGGCATGGCCGAGGCAGGCCACGACGGCGAGGCGCAGGCGCTGGACCAGGCGCAGCTGCGCGAGATCACCCAGACCATCCTGGCCCTGCCGGCCCAGGTACGCGAGTGCTTCGTGCTCAACCGCTACCTGGGCCTGAGCGAACGCGAGATTGCCGCGCGCCTGGGGATCTCCAAGAGCCTGGTCGGCAAGCATGTGCTGCGCGCAGCGTTGCTGATCCAGCAACAGCAGCGGGGAATGGGCCGATGAGCGGCGATTGCCGTGGGCAGATCGTGCCCGCCGTTGTCACAACAGGAAAGCGCACCCATTCGCGGTGCGGCAGGCCACAACCATGACTACGTCCGAACCCTCGCCGCGTCAGGCCAGGCAGGCGTTGCGCTGGGTGATACGGTGCAGTGCAGGCCCGTTGCCGGAACGCCAGCAACGCACCCTGCAGCGCTGGCTGCAGTCCGATCCGCGCCATGCGCTGGCCTGGCGCCAGCAGCAGGCCTTCTGGCAGCGGTTGGACGCTGCTGGGCCCGAGGTGCTGGCCGCGCTGCCCGAGCTGACCGCCGACCGCCAGGGGCTGCGTCCGATCGCACCGCGCCGTCGCCTGCCGTGGCTGCTGGCATCGGCTGCGGCCGTGGTGCTGATGGTCGCGGCCGCTCCGCATGCGTTGCTGCTGGCGCGCAGTGATGTGCGCAGCAGCGATGCGCCACGAGTGGTGCAGCTGGCCGATGGCAGCACGGCGGTACTCGATGCCGGCACCGCGCTGGCACTTTCGTTCGATGACCGGCAGCGCCACCTGCGCCTGCTGCGCGGCCAGGCCTGGTTCCAAGTAGCGCACGAGGCTCGCCCGTTCCAGGTCGAGGCAGCGGGCGGCCTGGTCCGTGACATCGGCACTGCCTTCAGCGTGTCGATGCTGGATACCACGGTCACCACCCAGGTCAGCGCGGGTGTGGTCGATGTACGCCCGGGCGATGGCAGCGTGCAGCGTCTGCATGCCGGACAGGCACGCGCGTTCCGTGACGGGCACTGGCTGCAGCCGGTGCAGCTGGAAGATCCGGAGAGCATGGCGCCGTGGCGGCGTGGCGAGGTAGTGATCGATGATCGGCCGGCCGCGCAGGCCATCGCCGACCTGGCGCGCTACCGTCGTGGCCCGGTCTGGGTACTGGGCGGGCAGGGCGCACGCGTACGGGTTAGTGGCCTGTTCCACCTGCAGCAACCGGACACGGCCATCGTCGCCGTGGCCGCGCAGGCGGGACTGCGCGTGCAGCGCTTGCCCGGTGGTGCGTTGCTGCTGTGGTGAAGCACCCTCGGAACATGGACGAACCGGTCGCATGAAAAAAAACATGAAAAAACCGTGGGCAGTCGTCGCAGCCCGCTGTCTATAGAGGTATAGCCAGAGCGAAACAGCGTTTCTTCTCAAGCCAGACACACCACCGGGCACCGGACGTGTCCGTTGTCCCGCCCCGCTTGAGGAGTTCCTGTCCATGCCGTCCACGGCATCCGCCTGTCATCGTCGCGCCACCGCTCTGGCCCTGGCTGTTTCCACCGCATTGCTGCAGTTGGCCTGGGTGCCGGCCGGGCAGGCGCAACCGGCGGTCGTCGCGCCGCTGCGCCAGTACGCCATTCCGGAACAGCCCCTGGCCGACGCCGTGCGTGCCTTTGGCCGCCAGGCCGATGTGCAGGTGGTGTTCCGCAGTGACCTGGTGGAAGGCCGTCGCTCCAGCGCGGTGAGCGGCGAGTACAGCCAGATGCAGGCCCTGCAGCTGCTGCTGCGTGGCAGCGGCGTGCGCGCGCAGCGTGGCATGGACGGCACCTGGAGCCTGCGTGCCGTAGCGGAGGCGGGTGAAGGGGAAGGGGTGCGGGTGACCGAGACACTGGACGTGGCCGGTCGCCTGCAGTCGGAAGGGGGCGAGGCCCGCGATCGGCGCGGCTACGATGATGTGTTCGCGCTGGACATGGCCACGGCGTATTCGGGGCGCGACCGGGTGGAGCGCTACCGCGGCTCCAATCCGGCCGACGTGGTCAAGGATCTGGTCGGTGTGTTCAGCGGCGATGCGCGCAACAGTGGCGCGCTGGACATCAACATCCGCGGCATCCAGGGGCCGGGGCGGGTGCCGGTCAGCATCGACGGCGGCGAGCAGGCACTTACGGTCTGGCGCGGCTACAACGGCGTCAGCAACCGCAACTACATCGATCCCAACCTGATAGGTGGCATCCAGGTCATCAAGGGGCCGGGGCTGGTGCGCGATGTGCACAGCGGGATCGGTGGCGCGCTGGTGATCAAGACCATCGACGTCGATGACATCGTGGAAGCGGGTGAGCGCTTCGGCGGGGAGCTGAAGATCGAAGGCAGCAGCAATGCGGTGGCGCCACGCCTGCCGCGGCTGCATACCGGCGAGGACTACCGCACGGTGCCCGGGTTCCCGCAGGGCTCGCCCTCGGCACCGTATGCCGACAGCACGCTGCTGGTGCCGGTGAAGTCGCGCGGTTCGGAAGCCAATGTGTTCGCCGGCGAGGACCAGGCCTGGCGGCTGGCGCTGGGCCTGCGCGGCGAGCACGTGGACCTGATGGCCGCGTATGCCTGGCGCAAGCGCGGCAACTACTTCTCCGGCACCCAGGGCACGGCGTACTACGACCAGGACCCGCGCGAGCAGTTCGAGTACAAGGGCCTGGACTACATCACCACGCTGGCGCGCTACTTCAAGCCCGGCGACGAGGTGCCCAACACCTCCAGCGAGCAGGAATCGTGGCTGCTGAAGGCGAGCTGGCAGATCAACGATGACCAGCAGCTGCGCGCCACCTGGCGGCGTACGCTCTCCCACTACGGCGAGATCATGCCCTCGCGCATCCTGTCCGCGCCCGACTACGGTCGCATCCAGTGGCCGCTCAGCCGCGTCGATGCCGATGCCTGGAACCTGGAATACCACTGGCAGCCTGCCGGCAGCCGCTGGCTGGACCTGCGTGCCAACCTGTGGCGCACCGAAACCACCAGCGATACCTACACCGCTGGCGGCTTCCCCAATTTTGCCAGCAACCCCGACTGGAAACCCGGCAGCAGCCCGATCCTGCGCAATACCGCGCTGGCCAATGCCCGCAACGACCGCACCGGCCTGACCCTGAGCAACCGCTTCGCGTTGCATTCCACCCTGGACCTGACGGTGGGCGGCAACTGGCAGTTCGAGAAACTGCGCTCGGCGGACCCGTACTTTGGCGTCAGCGATGGCTGGCGCATGTACCCGCGCGCCGGGCGCCGCCAGGAAGGCGAGGGCTATCTGGTGCTGGACTGGCGGCCGGTGGATTTCCTCTCCCTGAGCGCCGGGGTGCGCTACGCGCGCTATTGGGCCATCGATGATTTCCTGCAGGAACACCCGGAGCTGATGACCACCTCTGTATTCCCCAAAGAGGCCCGCTACCGGGTCAACGAACTGCCCGAACGCCCGGCCAGCCTGCAGGGCGAGATCGACGCCATCGAGTCGCAGCGCGCGTTCTGGGACAGCATCGGCATGGGCTTCATCGTCGATGATCTGCTGAAGGGCCTGCTGAGCAGGTACGAGACGCCGGTGGCGGTGGAGCACAGCATTCCGTGGCTGCCGGATGCGGACGGCAACTACAGCCGTGCCAGCAACCCGTGCCTGAATGGTCAGGTGGCGGCCATTCCCGGGCTGTTGCCGGTGCAGGGCGCGCAGATCCTGTGCAGCATCCAGAGCGGGCGGTCGCAGACGGTGGCCGGCCGCAACGAGCGCAGGCGCGACCATGCCTGGCTGCCGACCTTCTCGGCCACCGCGCATTTCTCGCCCAATGCGCGCGCCTATGTGCGTTACAGCGAGGCGGTGCGTTTCCCCAGCATGTTCGAGAGCACCATCGCGTTCTCCAGCAGCCTGAACCCGCTGTACCCGCTCAAGCCCGAGCACGCCTATAACTACGAAGTGGGCTATGTGTACAACCTGTCCGCACTGTTCGGCAACACCGCCGATGCCGACGTGAAGCTGGCCTACTACGTGCACAAGACCCGCAACGTGATCGAGCGCGACGGCAATTTCCTGTTCGACAACCTGGACAAGCAGCGCATCCGCGGCGTGGAGTTGCAGGCGCGGTTCGACAACCGGCGCTTCTTCACCGACCTGGGCATCACCCGTACGCTGGAAAACAAGGTCTGCGACGAAAGCATGGCGGTGCAGCTCGATGCGCTGGCCGGCAAGGTGCCCAACTGCGTGCAGGACGGCTTCGTCAGTGGCTACCTGCTGACCCAGGCCATTCCCCGGTTGTCGGTGAACGTGTCGCTGGGCACCCGGCTGTTCGATGAGCGCCTGGAGCTGGGCAGCCGCATCGTGCATTACCAGCGCCACCAGAACCCGGACCTGCAGGCCTACCGTGACCGACTGTACGCCGGCAGCGGTGGCCTGATCTGGCAGAACGTGCCGTTCACCTGGGGAAACATCACCACCGTCGATGCCTACGCGCGCTGGCGCTTCAATGACCACGCCAGCGTCGAGCTGGTCGGCACCAACCTCGGCAACCGCTACTACGTCGACCCGGCCACGCGCTCCACGCTGCCGGCGCCGGGGCGCACGCTGAAGCTCGGTGTCACTGCACGCTTCTGATGACCTGCCTCGTTGTTGTACCCGTTGTTCCCTCAACCCAAGGAGTAGTTCCATGAAGATGATCTCCCGTTCCGTACTGGCCATGGCCGCCACCTTCGCCCTGGCCGGTGCCGCCCAGGCCGCCGACATCATCGGTGCGGCCAGCCCGGCCACCGATTCGCAGCTGTACGTCAAGGTCGGTGCCTCCGAAGTCAACGGCGGCCCGCACAGCGCAGGCAAGGCCGGCATCGGCGTCGGCACCGTCTCCAACGGCAAGCCGGTCGACTTCCAGGGGCTGGCGGCCTACTCGGCCCCGACCACCGTCAACGGCGTTACCGTCCGTACCCTGGCCATGCCGATCACCGGTACGCCGGGCAGCCATTCCGGCATGGGCCACTTCAACTTCGTCAAGGTGGGCAGTGGCGATGTGTTGTTCGGCGAATGGTCCAAGGACGGCGCTGCGGGTGGCTTCAACAACCGCCAGGTGTACTTCGCTGGTGACCGCGCCGGCACCACCCTGCCCAGCGGTACCGCCACCTACGCGGTGGCCGGCCTGAACAGGTTCAATGGCAGCAACCTGCTCAGCGGTACCTTCGCGGCGAACTTCGGCACTGGCAAGCTGACCGGCGGCCTGACCGGTGGTGGCCAGACCCTGGCGATCAGCGCCAACATCAACAGCGCCGATGCATCCTTCGCCGGCACCGCCGTGGCCAACGGCTCGGTCACCGGCAACAGCCAGGGCCAGTTCTTCGGCGCCAACGCGGCCACGCTCGCCGGTATCGCCACGTTCGCCGGCAACAGCCAGTACGACACCGCCTTCGGCGGCAGCAAGAACTGATCGCCACGCCCCTGACGGGGCAGGGCAGGGACAAGCCGCGATCCGCCAGTCCCTGCTTCGGCCGCTGCATGCACCACCACGGATCGACCATGCGCCATTCCACCTTCCTTGTCGTACTGCTGTTGGCTGCCGCTGATGTGCGCGCCCAGCAGGACGATCTGCGCCGCGTGCTTGAACAGGGCAGCGAACTGCGCCACCAGCAGCAGGACCGGCAGCGCCTGCAACAGGTCGAGTCGGAGCGGCCGACCATCACCATCGACGGCAGGACGCTGCGCGTGGAGCGCAGCGTCGACGATCTCGGCCAGGCCCTCTACCTGTCACTGCAGCATCAGCAATGGCGGGCCGCCGCGGCGTTCCTCGAGGAGTACATCGAACTGCCGGGGCATGACCCGCTGCTGCGCCATTACGCGCAGGGGGCGTTGGCCCGCGTGGCCGGCGACCATCGTCGCGCGGCGAAGGAGTACGAAGCGCTGCTGGCGGCGCAGCCGGATTTCCTGCCGGCCCGACTCGAGCTGGCACGTGTCTATGCGGAAGACCAGCGTGATCGCGATGCGGTCGCGCTGTTCACGGCCATCGCTGCAGGCATCAATGCTGATGATCCGGCCACGGCCGGCGTCCGCGCGCGCGTGGACGGTTACCTGGGTGCCCTGCAGGCGCGCCAGCGCTGGAAAGGCGCGCTGTCCGCCGGCCCCGCATGGAGTGACAACATCAACCGCAGCTCGGCCAGCCGCACCTGCCTGTTCGGCGTAGGCGACGCCTGCATCATCGAACGGAAACTGCCCGACGCCCAGCGCGCAGGGGGCCTCGACTACGACGCCAGCCTGGAACGGCGCTGGGTCCTCGACGGGCATCATGGGCTGTACCTGCGCGGTCTCGCCTTCGGTCAGGCATGGCGCGGGCACCGTGCCTACAACGAGCTCAATGCCAATGTGCAGGCAGGTTACAGCTGGCGCAGTGCGCGGCAGACCGTGCTGCTTGCCCCCAGCTATGACGTCCAGGGCCTGGGCAACCATGCGCTGCAGGGCGGCAGTGGCGTGCACGGCGAATGGCAGTACGCCCTGGATGCACGCAGCCTGCTCAAGCTGGAGGCCGACTGGAAGCGCCAGCGGTATCGCCAGCAGGGCCTGGCCAGCAACTATGACGGCGAGCTGGCATCGGTGTATGCCACCTGGTTCCGTGCGCTCAGTCCGCGCTGGACGGTCTTCGCCGGGCTGGATGTCACCGTCAGCAGCGCTGCCGACCCGGCCAACGGCTACCGCCAGCGCGGCTTGCGGCTGGGCGCGGCGCGGCAGTGGAGCGGCACCACGGCCACGGTGTTCGTGTCGCTGCGCCGCCGCGACTACGACGCCTGGAGTCCATTGCTGGAGGCGCGCAGGCAGGACGACGAACAGAACCTGATCGCCATCGTGCGCAGCGAGCGGCTGGCGGTGGCCGGGCTGGTGCCCAGCCTGGGCCTGCGCTACGCCCGCATCGACAGCAACGTCGGCTGGCTGTACAGCCACGACCGCAGCCTGCTCAGCCTGAAATGGGAGCGTGCGTTCTGAACGCGCCGCTGCAATGCCTGGGTGAACGGTCCGTGGCGGCGATCTTCATCGATCATCACGCGCCCTTGTAGCCCGTTTCGCGCATCCTGCAGGCGTTGCGGCAGAGGTGCGCCGCGTGTATCGAGGAGCGCGGGTCGTGCTGGAAGCGGGCAACAAGCCAGAGGGCCTGAAAGGGCTGCGGGTGCTGGTGGCGGAAGATGAATTCGCCATCGCGATGTTCCTGGTGGACTATCTGGAACTGAAGGGGGCGCAGGTGGTGGGACCGGCCGGTGACCTGCAGGCGCTGGGGCGTCTGGTCGATGAGAACCCCATCGATGTCGCCCTGCTGGACATCAACCTGGGGGGTGAACTGGTCTACCCCTTGGCCGACCGCTTGGCGGACGCCGGCACGCCGTTCATGTTGACCTCCGGCTACGATGACAATCTGCCCAGCCGCTTCGCTGGCGCGCCCCGCTGTACCAAGCCCTATCACATCGAGGCACTGGTGCAGCAGCTGGCACGGCTGGTGGCAGGCCCGCAGGCTGCTGCGGACATCGCCTGATTGCGCGGCATGTCACACCGCATCGAAGGTCTCCCGGCCGTTGAGCGCCCGGCGGGCATGCCGCCGTCGCTGCAGGCGCATGCGCGCCATGACGGCATGGCCGCCCGTATTGCCCGCCACGACTGGTCACGCACGCCACTGGGTGCGATCGAGCGATGGCCGCCGCACCTGCGCGCCACTGTCGACCTGATGCTGGCCCACGGCTTCCCGATGATCGTGCTGTGGGGCGAGCAGCTGGTGCAGCTCTACAACGATGGCTATGCCGAGATCCTCGCCGACAAGCATCCGGGCGGGCTTGGCCAGCCCACCCGCGAGTGCTGGCCTGAGGTCTGGCACATCAACGGCCCGATCTACCAGCGGGTGTGGCAGGGCGAGACCATCACCTACGAGGACAAGCTCTATCCGCTGGCGCGGCGGGGGCGGCTGGAGGATGTCTGGTTCACCATCACCTACAGCCCCATCCGCGGTGAGGAAGGGCGCATCAACGGTGTGCTTGTCACCATGTTCGAAACGACGGCCGCGCATGTCGCGCAGGCGGCCCGCGAGCGCGAGGAGCAGAAGCGCCGTGAGAGCGACCGGCGCCTGGCGCTGGCATTCAAGGTGCTGCCGGTGGGCGTCTGCATTGTCGATGCCGAAGGCCGACTGCAACTGTCCAACGACCGGATGCGGACCTATCTGCCCACCGGCAAGGTGCCGTCCACTGATCGTCCCAACCACTACCGCTGGCAGGGATGGCACCCCGACGGCTCGCGCATCGAGCCCCATGATTTCGCCATCGCCCGCGCCCTGCGGGGGGAGACGGTGGTCCCCGGCCTGGAGTTCCAGTTCATCCATGACGACGGGCGCGCCCGCTGGACACGCGTCGCCGCTGCGCCGCTGCGCGATGCAGACGGCGAGGTGACCGGGGTGTTCGCCATCGCGGTGGATATCGACGACCTCAAGCGCGCCACCGAGCGCCAGGCGGTGCTGCTGGCCGAACTGCAGCACCGGGTCCGCAACATCATGTCCACCATCCATGCCCTTGCCTGGCGGACGCGCAGCACCGTGGCCAGCGTGGACGAGTACGCCGAGCGGCTGTGCGGGCGTTTGATGTCGCTGGCGCGCACGCAGAGCCTGCTGACCCGCGGCGGCAATGCCGGGGTCTGCCTGCGCGGGATGATCGAAGAGGAAGTGTCGGCGCAGATGCCGGGCACGGGCCTGTGCGAACTGCACGGTGAGGACGTGCTGCTGCCACCGAAAGCGGCCGAGGTGCTGTCGTTGGCCATCCATGAGCTGGCGAGCAATGCGCTGCGCTACGGCGCGGCCGCGCGCGAGGCGGGGCGGATCGAGGTGTCCTGGCATCTGCAGGTGCAGGACGCCGAACCGTGGCTGGGCCTGCACTGGTGCGAGCGCCATGCCGACGTGGAGGGCTGGGAAATGCCACGCCAGCGCGGCCTGGGCCGGGCGCTGATCGAGCAGCGCGTGCCCTACGAGCTGGCTGGCAGCGGCGAGCTGCACTTTGGCCCACAGGGGCTGGATGCGTGGATCCGCTTCCCGCTGCGCGAACGCGACAGCCTGCTGCAGACCGACGCTCCGGACACCGCGCCCCTGCGGTAAAAGGGGATTTATCCCCAATTTGGCCAAATTGGGTATAGTGTCGCTCATCCCCCCCGCCTGGAGCCGTGCCATGACCCTGCCGCTGGATCTGCCTGGCCTTGAAAAGGCCCCGGCCTCGTCGGTGAAGACCCGGGGCTGGCCGAGCCTGATGCGCACCGTGCGCGAAAAGCAGGCGCTGGTCATCACCAACCACAACCACCCGGAAGCGGTGATCGTGGACATCCGCACCTACCAGGAACTGCTGGCCAAGGCCGCTGGCGGTGATGCCGGTGAGCGCAGCGAGGAGCTGCAGCGCCTGCGCAGCGAGTTCGACCAGACCCTGGCCGGGCTGCAGCGCGGGGAAGGGCTGGGCAAGGTGCTGGGCCAGCCGATCCGGCGCGGCCGCAAGGTCACCCTTGGCCGTCCGCTCTGATCGATGGGACGCATCCTGGCGTTGGCCGGTGTCAATGGCGCCGGCAAGAGTTCGCTGCTGGGCACCTGGCTGGACGCCGAAGGGCTGAGCTGGTTCAACCCGGACTCGTTCACCCGCCGCCTGGTCGACGCCGGCTGGCCGCTGCCGGACGCCAATGCCGAGGCCTGGCAGGAAGGCACCCGCCGCCTGCGCCAGGCCATGGCCGATGGCACCGACTTCGCCTTCGAGACCACGCTCGGTGGCAACACCATTCCGCGTCTGCTGCGTGAGGCCTGCGAGCGGCACCAGGTGGCGATCTGGTTCTGTGGGCTGGCCGATGTCGGGCTGCACGTCGCCCGTGTGGCCGCGCGGGTGGCCGCCGGTGGCCACGATATTCCGGTGGAGAAGATCCACGCGCGTTTCGATTCGGCGCGCGCGAACCTGCTGGAGCTGCTGCCGCACCTGGCCGAGCTGCATGTCTACGACAACAGCGCGCCGGCCGATGCCGACGGCTGCGTGGTGCCGCTGCCGGTATTGGCCATGGCTGCAGGCCAGCTGCATTACCCGGTCGCAGTGGCCGACCTGTTGCACACGCCGGGCTGGGCCAAGCCCATCGTGATGCGCGCGATGGAATTGGACACCCCGGGTGATTGATGCCGCACGGGGTGCGGAGTCGAACCCATGCTCGGCTGATCCCCTGGAAGTCAGCCGAGCGCGGGCTCGGCTCTACA
Organism: Stenotrophomonas sp. CASM114; assembly: GCF_049384325.1. Classification (NCBI taxonomy): domain Bacteria; kingdom Pseudomonadati; phylum Pseudomonadota; class Gammaproteobacteria; order Lysobacterales; family Lysobacteraceae; genus Stenotrophomonas; species Stenotrophomonas sp. CASM114. The sequence continues at coordinate 129,265 of NZ_JBMRGJ010000001.1, forward strand.
ACGCCGGCTTCGCCTGCTCGGGCTCGGCAACGTCCGGCAGCGGCGGCAAGGTCGGGTCCACCGTCACCGGCACATCGCTCTTCAACAGCGCGGCTGCTTCCTTGTCGCTGCCAACCGCTGGCGGTGAACCGCGCAGCGGCAGGCCGGCGGTTTCCTTCACGAACAGCATGGTTACCAGGCCGATCACCGCCGCGCCCATCAGGTAATAGGCCGGCACCAGCGGGTCGTCGGTACGCTCCACCAGCCACGCGGTCACCAGCGGCGTGGTGCCACCGAACAGCGACACCGACACATTGAAGGCGATCGACAGCGCGCTGTAGCGCACCGGGGTGTAGAACAGCGCCGGCAGCGTGGACGGCATCGAGCTGGTGAAGCACACCAGCGCCAGCCCCAGCAGCATCAGGCCGAGGAAGATCAGCCCGTCGTTGCCGCTACCGACCAGCAGCAGGCACGGAATGGCCAGCACCAGCAGCGCGATGCACGCACCGATGATCATCGGGCGCCGGCCCAGCCGGTCACTGAACAACCCGCCGACGATGTTCAGCGGCATCATCACCAGCATCACGATGATGATCAGCAGCAGGCCCTTGCTCTCGGCATAGCCCATCGTGACGCTGAGGTAGCTGGGCATGTAGGTCAGCAGCATGTAATCGGTCACGTTGAACACCAGCACCAGACCCATGCACACCAGCAGCTGGCGGCCATGCACCTGGAACAGCGCGCCCAGCCCCGGCCGCTCGTGCTCACGCTTCTCGGCTTCCTCGGCGAAGGCGCGGAACGCCGGGGTTTCCTCCAGCTTCATGCGCATGTACAGGCCGAGCAGGCCCAGCGGGCCGGCCACCAGGAACGGAATGCGCCAGCCCCAGTCCAGCATCTGCTCGCTGCTCAGCAGCATGTGCAGCGCGGTGACGGTGCCGGCGCCGGCGATGTAGCCGCCCAGCGTGCCGAACTCCAGCCAGCTGCCCATCAGGCCGCGGTTGCGGTCGGTGGAATACTCGGCGATGAAGGTGGCCGCGCCCCCGTATTCGCCGCCGGTGGAGAAGCCCTGCACCACGCGCGCCAGCAGCAACAGCACCGGTGCCCAGATGCCGATGCGCTCGTAGGCGGGAATCAGGCCGATGGCAAACGTGCCCAGCGCCATCAGGATCATGGTGAACGCCAGCACTTTCTGGCGGCCGTAGCGATCACCCAGGGGGCCGAATACCAGGCCGCCCAGTGGCCGCACCAGGAACGCCACGGTGAAGGTGGCGAACGCAGCGATCACCTGCGCGGTGGGGTTGCTGGAGGGGAAGAACACCTGGCCGATGGTGACGGCCAGATAGCCGTAGACACCGAAGTCGAACCACTCCATGGCATTGCCGAGTGCGGCCGCGCCGACGGCGCGCTTGAGCATGGGCTTGTCGACGACGGTGATCTCATCGACCTTCAGGTGGCGGCGGCGTTTGAACCAGCCGAAATGGGCATGTGCATCGGGGGTGTCCTGCATGGGGGCTCCCTTGTAGGCAGAAGAGGGGAAATGAGCGGTGAGGTAGGTCCCGGAAATCGGAAACGGCGATGCAGGCGCAGGTGGCGCAGGGGCATCGGTGAGTGGGGTGGGGGCCGGGGAATGTGTGCAGGCACGGCGCCATGCGCACGGCAAAGCACCGCCGCAACGGCGGAAACGCAGCAACGGGATCACAGCGCTCGCGCAATCAGCGGCCGGCGGTCACAGCAGCGTGGGGAGTGCAGGCCGAGGGCCTGCGGGCGTCATCCGCCAGGATCCAGCGCGAGGCGGTGGAACGGCAGGGCGGGAGCCATCGTGGCAAGCGAAGCGCCGGTCGGCAGTGCTTCCCACGTAACAGGTGCGCCCGTCACGTAGTGGGTCGTGTCGATCATCCGTTCATCATAGCGGCATCGGCGTGAGCATGCAGCGAAGCGGACTGATCTGCACGCTGTGTTCCATCGCGCCTGTTCATCCGCGCGCCATGCAATGACAAGTGTTGAACGAACTCTGGCCGCGGCGCTCACGCGACGCTGTCTACGGTAGCGCTGAACGCAATCGAGAAGGAGCATTGCATGACCCGTCGCATTCCCGAAGGCACGTTGATCATCGTCGCCGATGGCGGTTCGGCCCGCGTGTTCACCAACGTCGGCAGCGAACATCAGCTGGCGTTGAAGCAGGAAGGTGAGCTGCGCCTGCAGGACATCAGCGAGCAGGGCGTCTCCGGTCAGGGCCCGGCTGGCGCGGTGCCGAAGGACATGTCCATTTCGCAGCTCAACGAGGCGACGTTTGCCAAGCAGGTAGCGGAGCAGTTGAACGAAGATGCGCTCAACAACCGCTATGCACACCTGGTGCTGGTGGCAGACCCGACCACGCTGGGCCGTATCCGCCCGCTGCTGCACAAGGAGGTCCAGGCGCGCCTGCTGGGCGATATCGCCAAGGACCTGACCAACGCCCCGCTGGCGGATATCCAGAAAGCGCTGGCGGCGTAACCGGCATGCCGTTCATGCGTGACTACCCGGCGGCGGAGCCTGCGGGCGCGGACGTGGAAGCTCAGGCGGGCTGGCAGCTGCTGGAGTTCGGTGCACCCTGGTGTGGCCATTGCCAGGCTGCGCAGCCCGCACTCCAGGCGTTTGTGGACGCCCACGATCTTGTGCATTGGAAGATCGTGGATGGCAAGGGAAAGCCGCTGGGGCGTGCGTTCAAGGTAAAACTGTGGCCCACCGTGGTGCTGCTGCATGACGGCCAGGAAGTGGCGCGCGTGGTGAGGCCGGTCGACAGCGCCGACCTCGCCACCTTGCAGGGCGCATTGCCAGATTGAGGGCAGCGATCGCTGCGTGCGGTGCGCACGGCGTCGAGCAGGCTCGGCTGCATCGCGGTCTAGTGATAGGTCACCTTCTCCGCTTCCGCACGCAGCTTCTGCAACAGGCACCGCCCATGCTGGCTCAGCATGACCATCGCGTTGGCGATCTCTTTGGCGTTGTAGCCCATCGGTGCGGGCGGCTTCGGCTCGGGGCCGTACTGTTCGCCGATGAGGATGGCCATGCCTTCGGCGCTGTTGAGGGCGTGTTCGATGCGCTGGAAGAGCGACTCCATGGCCGGACTGAGTGGACGTTGGGTCATGCGGGAACTCCTTGGGAAGCGAGGGCCACCGCAAGGGTGGCGGGCGGTGCGAGGTTGGAACTTCGGCTGAGCTACGAGAAAAGCCGGAGGGCCATGCGGCCGCCGCACACCGCCCGCCGTAGTTACGGCAAGCAAATCTCGTAGCTCAAAACGGGGTTCCAATCCCGGCAGCGGGATGTCCGCTGCGGCGCCATCTTGTACGGGTCACGACGTGGAATGCTCATTGATGCTTTCTGCCAAACGGGCAGAATCGAAAGGTCACGTCACTCACCGCTGCAGATCCCGGCAAACAAGTGTCTGACGCGACAACCCCTGTCGCGCCCTTCACGCCGTGGCCGCGAACCCCAGTCCGGCAGCCACACCTCCCGCCTTGATATCAACCCGCAATCGAATCGATCGCGGGCTGAAGGCGACCGATTACCAGCTGTAACTGACACCCACCTGCGCACTGGTCTGGTGATAGCCACTGGCCTTCTGCAGCGACAGCCCGCCCCAGGCGCCGATGCCGTTGCTGAACTTCACCGACGCGCCGCCACTGAACTCGCCACGGCTGCGCGGCACGCGCGCATCGGCGATCTCGTCATCCATGCGGATCTGCGATTCGGCGCGGGTGTGCAGCCAGTTGGCGGCCAGGTACGGCTGCACCTCCGCCGCGCCATTGCCCCAGCGGGTCACGCCGGACAGGCGCAGGCCTGCACGCCCGAACACGCCATTGGCATTCTCGGTGCTCACCACCGTGCCGTTGGCCTCGGTGTGGCGGTTGCTGTCCCAGCGGCTGTAGCCCACCTGCAGCTGCGGCTCCAGGTAGATGCCGCCGTTGCTGGCACCGCCCACACGGAACGCGTAGCCGGTTTCCACCGCACCCTGCCAGGCACGGCTGTCGTAGCGTTCCGCGTCCAGGCCGATGCCTTGCACGCGGTTGCGGAACTGCGCGCGCTGCACCGAGCCGTCCACATAGAAGCCTGCATACGGGTCGGCACCGTTGCCGCCGCGCCAGGTGGCGTAGATGCCCAGCGCTTCGCCCTTCACCTTGCCGCGGGCGTAGTAGCCGGTCAGCGCGTTGGTGGAGGTGCTGCTGGCGTTGCCGCTGGACAGCATCACGCCCACGCTGCTGCCCGAATCGTGACGCCACAGATCGGCACCGACGGTCAGTGCCTGGCTGTTGCCACGGATGTCGAGCTGGCGGCTGATGGCATCGAAGCCGTTGCGCGAGCCATCCACGCGCGCCCAGGCGCGGCCGGCATTCTGGCCGGCATGGCGATCGTGGTAACCCAGCCGGAACATCGTCTGCGCGGCCTGCAGGTTGGCCAGGTAGGCGCCGGGCTCGGGGCGCAGCACCGGCTCCGGATCGACCGGATTGCACTCGGGCAGGCTCGGATTGACCACGCACGGGTCCGGCTGGGTCGGCAGCTGCGAGCGCAGGTACCAGTTGCCGTCGGCGCCGGTGCCTTTGTGCAGGAAGTACTCGTACTGGCCACCCACCGCACGCCCGGCCAGGTTGAACTGCCCGTTGGAAGCGCCGCCGACGGAGATCAGCTCGATGCCCTTGTCGGTCTGCGCCCCCGCGCCGCCGACATTGTTGACGCGCACGTTGGCGCTGCCGCTGGTGTCACCGCCGATGATCAGCTTGTCGGTGGCGGCGTCGTCGCCGGCCAGTACGGTGTTGAAGATGATCGTGCCATCGGCGCCGCTGAAGTTGCCGGCCACGTTGAGAGTGTGGAAGGCGGAGCCGTCGCCGAGGGAGATGGTGCCGTTACCGAGGCTTAGCGCACCGATCGTGGAATTGCCGGTCATGTTCCAGCTGGCCGAGTCCAGCGTGGCGCTGGTGACGTTGGTCATGACGCCGGTCAGTACCGCGCCATTGGAAAGCTTGGCGTGCAGCTGCGAGGTTGCATCGGCACGAAGCGTACCCTGCAGTTGTGACGCGCCGACGTTCAGATTCAGCGTACCGCCATCGACGGCTTCAGCAATCACGCCATTGCCGCCGCTTACAGTGCTGCCGTTTAGAACGTTGACAGTGGTTGGGGCGATGATCCCTGCACCACTGACAACAATGCCTGAGCCGTTTCGGCCGGAGACGCGCGACTTGTCGATGGTGAGTACGTTGTCACTGATTGGACTGGTGGGAGTTCCTCCGATGTCCTTCACAACGATGCCGTTCTCATCCCCCATGACGGAAGATCCGTTGGTGATGTTGACGCTTGAGTTCGAGAAGACTGCCAGACCGGACGAGATTTCGGACGGTAGGAGGCCGGCTCCGATGCCGGTTCCATCAATCGTCGTGTTGCTCAGGGTCAGTACGCCACCTTGAACATAGCCTCCGATTCCTTGGCCGATGATGCTCGAGTCAGTGACAGTTGCAGTGCCTGCAGCGCCACCAGAGATGCCATTGGTTACCGCCAATCCCGCGGCGCGGCTGTTCTGTATCCGGGTGCTGGCGATCGTTGCGCTGGAGGAGGCAATCTGGACGGCGGCAAACGGATCGGTGGCGGTGGCTGCTGCCCCCGTCATGGCAAGCGTGGATCCGTCGCTGATGCCTACGGATGTGGCGGCGCTGCCGGTGTTGAACGTCAGTGTGGCGCCGTGGGCAGACCAGCCTTCAATGGGGTCTCCGGCATTGACTGTTGCGCTTTCACCCGGGTTGAGGGTGCCGGCCTGGCTGGGACCGGCAACGGCAAGGCCGGCGGCAATGGCCAGCGCAAGGGAACGGCGAACAGCGATCTTCATGACGTACTCCTGTTGGAATCAGAACCTCAGGAAAGGGGACCGCGTTCACTCGTCAGCGTTAATGAGACGCCGAGATGTTGTGAAGCCCAGGTGATACCCGTGCCCTTTTCCGGCCCGCCCGACGCAAACTGCGCGAGAGATCACACAACGGCAGGAAATGTCGTCACTCGCTTTGCCGCGCCGTTTTGGGCACGGGGACAGTGTGGTGAAGGGGGATGGATCGATCCATGCAATTAATTGCAGTCTTCATTCGCCATAGGCTGTGTGATTGGAACCGTTCAGCCGCACCGCAACATGCGGTGCCAGAACGCGGGTGCTAGGATCTGACCACCACCTGAATCGATCCAAATGCCGATGCCCACGCTGGACCGTCGTCTCCTGATCGCTTTCGCCGCGACCGCCATGCTTGCCTCCGGGGCGGTGCTGGCGGCTCCGTCGACATCCGCCGCCGAACGCGCCTATGGCTCGGTCGACCCGTTCATCGGTACCGGCGGGGAAGGCCATACCTACCCGGGGGCGACGGTGCCGTTCGGCATGGTCCAGCTCAGCCCGGATACGCGTATCCAGCCGCGGGAAAAGGCCTATGGCTGGGCAGCGGGCTACCGTTACGACGACAGCAGCATCGTCGGTTTCTCGCACACGCATTTTTCCGGCACCGGGCATTCGGACCTGGGCGACATCCTGCTGATGCCGTTCACCGGCAGTCCCGGCCTGGAGCGTGGCGATCCCGAGAAGCCGCGCAGCGGCTATGCCTCCCGCTTCCGCCATGATGACGAGAAAGCGGAGCCGGGCTACTACGCGGTCACGTTGGACGATTACAAGGTGCGTGCCGAGCTGACCACCAGTAGCCGCGTGGGCGTGCATCGCTATGCGTTCCCCAAGGGCACCGACGCCAAGGTGCTGCTGGACATGCGCACCAGCATGTACGACTACCCGGGCAAGGTGTTGTGGTCGCGGGTGCGGGTGCGCGCCGACGGCACGGTGACCGGCTTCCGCGAGACGCGCGGCTGGGCGCCGGGCCGCCAGCTGTATTTCGCGATGCGCTTCTCGCGCCCGCTGGCCGGCCATGAGCTGCACAACACCGAGCAGGACATCGTCTACAAGGGCTTCCCGCCGCCGGGCGAGAAGGATCCGGCGCAGCGCGCACAGATCGAAGGCCGGCAGCTGGTCGGCACCTTCAACTTCGGCAAGCTGGACGCACCGCTGGTGGTGAAGGTAGCCATCTCGCCGGTCAGCGAGGCCGGCGCCATTGCCAACCTCGACGCGGAAGTGGCCAACTTCGATTTCGATCGCGTGCGTGCACAGGCGAAGCAGGACTGGACGCAGGCGCTGTCGGTACTCGATATCGATGCCCCCGAGCATGCGCGGCGCAGTGCCTATACCGCGCTGTACCACACGATGCTGGGGCCGACGCTGTTCATGGACGCCGATGGCCAGTACCGCGGTTCGGACAACGCGGTGCACAAGGCCGACGGCTTCACGCACTATTCGACGTTCTCGCTGTGGGACACCTACCGCGCGCTGCACCCGTTGCTGACGCTGGTGCAGCCTGAGAAGCGCAACAGCGACTTCGTCAATTCGATGCTGGCCCACCATGAGCACAGTCCGTACGGCATGCTGCCGGTGTGGTCGTTCCATGGCCTGGAAGACTGGTGCATGATCGGCTACCACGCCGTGCCGGTGATCGCCGATGCCTACGTGAAGGGCATTCGTGGCTTCGACGCCGACAAGGCATTGAAGGCGATGGTCGAGACCGCCAACTACGGCCCGTATGACGGTATCGCGCAGTACCGTGAGCTGGGCTATGTGCCGATCGACGAGGAAGGCGAAGCGGCCAGCAAGACGCTGGAGTACGCCTTTGATGACTGGACCATCGCACGCATGGCGCAGGCGATGGGCAAGGCCGATATCGCGGCCACCTTCGACAAACGCGCGGGTAACTGGCGCAACGCGTTCGACAAGGACACCGGCTTCATGCGCGCGCGCAAGCGCGATGGCAGCTTCCGTACGCCGTTCGACCCCAGCGCCAGCGGCTACGGCACCGACTACACCGAGGGCAACGCCTGGCAGTACTCGTGGTACGTGCCGCAGGACGTTGCCGGCCTGGCGGCAGCCCACGGTGGCAGCGACAAGCTGCTCGCGCGCCTGGACGAGGTGTTCAACGCCAAGGTGGATCCGTCCATCTTCGAGCACATGGAAGACATCACCGGGCTGATCGGCTGGTATGCACATGGCAACGAACCCAGCCACCATGTGGCCTACCTGTACTCGTACGCTGGCCAGCCGTGGCGCACCCAGGCGCGCCTGAAGCAGATCATGGACACCCAGTACGCCGACCGTCCGGATGGCCTGGCCGGCAACGATGACGTCGGCCAGATGTCGGCGTGGTATGTGTTCACCGCGCTGGGCTTCTACCCGGTGGCACCGGGCTCGGGCGAGTACATCCTCGGCCGCCCGTTCCTGCCGAAGACCGCGATGCGCCTGCCCAACGGCAAGACGTTCACCATCGTGGCCGATGGCCTGGATGACAGGCACACCTATGTGGGCAGCGTGAGCCTCAACGGCAAGCCGCTGCAGCGCACCTTCCTGCGCCATGACGAGATCCTGGCTGGCGGCGAACTGCGCTTCAGCATGCAGGCCGAGCCGAACAAGGACTGGCCGGGGCAGGGCGCGCAGGCGCCGTACTCGATGAGCCGGTGATGCCGGGCGGCACCGCATTGCCGCCGTCATTGCCCCGCACCTGGTAGGCGCTAACCGTGGTTGGCACGCGGAAGATCAACGGCGCCCACCAAGGTGGGCGTCTACCGGAATCCGTGGGTCGCGGTGCTTTTGGTAGGTGCCAACCTTGGTTGGCACGCAGGACGTCAACGGCGCCCACCAAGGTGGGCCTCTACCGGAACGCGTGGGTCGCGGTGCTTTTGGTAGGTGCCAACCTTGGTTGGCACGCAGGACGTCAACGGCGCCCACCAAGGTGGGCGTCTACCGGAACGCGTGGGTCGCGGCGCTTTTGGTAGGTGCCAACCTTGGTTGGCACGCGGGACATCAACGGCGCCCACCAAGGTGGGCGTCTACCGGAATGCGTGGGTCGCGGTGCTTTTGGTAGGTGCCAACCTTGGTTGGCACGCGGGACATCAACGGCGCCCACCAAGGTGGGCGTCTACCGGAATCCGTGGGTCGGGGTGCTTTCGCGAACGGAAACGCAACCCCACGCGCGCGCCACCGAGCGGCGCCGTTTCGATCATCAATATCGCGCCATGCCGCTGCGCGATCTCGGCCACGATCGCCAGCCCCAGCCCGCAGCCATCTCCCTCGCTGCTGGCCCGGTAGAACCGTTCCGTGACGCGCGCGCGCTCGGCTTCGGCGATACCTGTACCGTCATCGTCCACCCACACCTGCACGCCCTCGGCATCCCGCTGTAGTCCCAGGGTGATCACACCGGGCACGGCACCGTAGCGCAGCGCGTTGTCCAGCAGGTTGCCCAACGCTTCGCGCAGCAGCTGCGGATCGCCCTGCACCTGCACGCCGTCGTCTGGCCCCTCGTAGCCCAGGTCAACGCCCGCCGCCAACGCACGGTCGGCGTAGCGCTCCACCACCCCGCGTGCCAACGCAGCCAGGTCCACCGGTTGCAGTGGCAGTGCACTGCCATGCGGATCTTCCGAGCGGCTGAGCATCAGCAGCTGGTTGACCAGATGCTGCAAGCGGGCCAGCCCGGCCAGCGTGCCGGACAGCGCCAGCTGCTGGGCCTGCGGGTCGTGCTGGCGCAATGAACTCTCCAGTTCCACCTGCATCGCCGCCAAGGGCGTGCGCAGCTGGTGCGCGGCATTGCTGACAAAGCGCCGCTGCGCATCCTGCATCGCGTCCAGACGCTGCAGCAGCGCGTTGTAGGCCTCCACCGCCGGCCACAGTTCGCGCGGTGCCTCCTGCGCGGGGTCCAACGGTGCCAACGGATCCGGCCGCGGGCTGGCCAGCTTCCGCGCAACCAGGTTGGCATGGCGAGCGGCAGCGCCTGTACCGGACCAGGCCAGCCACGCCGCCAGTGCCAGGATCGCGGCCTGGAAGGGAACGCTGGTCAGCAGCAGCTTGCGCTCCAGCCGGTGGCGTTTGCGAAGCGTCTCAGCCACGCGCAGCCGGATGTCATGGCCCGGTCCGGCGCTGACCACCACCTCGACCATGCGCACGGCCTGACCACGCAGCCGCGCATCATAGTAGACCGCGTCGTCACTGTTGGCGGACGTCGCCGGGCGTGGCAGGGCTTCGGGCAGGTCGCCATACAGACGCCCACCCTCGGCATCGACTACCTCGCCATGCACTTCGTCGGCGGTGTCCCAGCTGAACATGCGCGAGACGGCTGGGGTGATCTCGATCGAAGCACGACCATCCTGCACCGTCACCAGCTCGGACAACGACATCGCCGAATCCAGCAGCCAGCGGTCGTAGACCTGGCCGGCATAGAACCGGGCCAGCGCAAATGAACCCACTGCGCTGCACAGCAGCAGTACCAGCAGCGGTAGCCAAAGGCGCCTGAGCAGCAGGCCACGCAGGCTGTGAACGCGCTCAGTCACCCACGGCCTCCAGCCGGTATCCAAGCCCACGCAGCATGCGGATGCCGACGCCGGCGCGCGCCTGTTCCAGTTTGCGGCGCAGGCGGCTGACATGCACCTCGATCACCGACAGGTTGGCCTCGTGGTCCCAGCTGTACAGCGCATCGAACAAGCGCTGCTTGGTGACGGTGCGACCGGGATGCTGCATCAGTGCCTCGACCAGCGACAGCTCGCGCGCGGTCAACTCGATGCGCTGGCCTTCAACCTGCACTTCATTGCGGATGCTGTCGAAGCACAACCGGCCCAATCGCTTCTGCGCCGGTGCATCGCTGCGGCGGCGCGACAGTGCACGCAGGCGGGCTTCCAGCTCACCGAGTGCGAACGGCTTGGCCAGGTAATCGTCGCCACCGCGGTCGAGGCCGAGGATGCGGTCCTCCACACCATCGCGTGCGGTCAGGATCAGCACCGGCAGGGTGACGCCGTCGTTGCGCAGGCGCGAGAGCAGGTCCAGGCCATCGACGTCGGGCAATGAAAGGTCCAGCACCATCACGTCATACGGTGCGCTGGCCAATGCCGCCGGCGCGTGCAGTCCACGCGAGAGGTGGTCGCACAGATGACCGGCACCCTGCAGGGCGCGGATCAGTCCATCGGCCAGAGCGGCGTCGTCTTCGATCAGCAGGATTCGCATTGCAAGCTTCGTGCAAGGTTGGGGCAAGTTTGGCGCAAGTGCATCACCTTACCGTGACGTGCATGAATTTCTCCTCTCGTCTTGCGGCCGTGCTGGCCACGCTTCTGTGCGCGCCTGCGGCTTCGGCGCTGTCCCTGCAGGAAGCGCAGCGCGCAATGGAAGCACACAACCCGGACCTGCGCGCGGCGGCACTGGAGCTGCGCGGTGTGCAGGGCGATGCGCAGACGGCGGCATTGCGCCCGGCCACCGAGCTGTCGATCGGCACCAGCAAGATCAGCCCCAAGCATGGTATCGGCCCTGGGCGCTGGCAGGACAAGCGGGTGGACAGCACGCTGGGCCTGGGCTGGACCTGGGAACGTGGTGGCAAGCGCGCACTGCGCATCCGCCAGGCCGACGCGCTGCTGGAAGTGGCCGGGCTGGAGATGTTCGATGCGCGGCGCCGCCAGCACGTGGCGCTGCATGAAGCCTATTTCGGCCTGAAGGGCGCGCAGGAGCGGGCGCAGATTGCCGACGCCAACCGGCAGACTTCGGCCGAGCAGATGGCGGCGGCGGACAAGCAGGTCGCGACAGGGGCGATGGCACCGGTGGATCGCGCGCGGCTGGCGGTGGACGATCTCGCCGTAGCCGACGCGGCGCGCGAGGCGGCCCTGGATCTGCGCGATGCACGGCATGCGCTGGGGCTGCTGCTCGGCCGCGACGACAGCCATGACCTCAGCGCCGATGATCCGTGGCCAGACCCCGCGGGCAGGGTGGATACGGGTGCGTTCGACCCGCAGCAGCGTGCCGATCTGCGCGCGGCACGCTCGCGCCTGGCCGCCGCCGACGCTGGCGTGGCCCTGGCACGTAGCGAGCGCCACCGCGACATCCAGCTGGGTGTGGAGGCCGAGCGCGAGCCCACCGATATCAGCGGTGTCACCTGGGGCGTGTCGTTGACCATTCCGCTGGGCGGCCCGTCGCGCGCACGCGGCGCGATCCAGCGTGCCGAGGCCGACCGGGACAGCGCCGCGCTGGAACTGCAGCTGCTGCAGCGCGAAGCACACGCTGAACTGGACCAGCTGCAGGCCAGCGCGCAGTCCGCCGCACAGCGCCGCAGCGACTACGAGGGGCTGCAGGCCGACGCTGCGCGCAAGGCGGTAGAGGGCATCGAACTGGCCTATCGCCGTGGCGCCGCCAGCCTGACCGATCTGCTCGACGCGCGCCGCAGCTGGCGCGAGTTCGAGGCCGCGCTGATTGATGCGCGTGCCGACCATGCCATTGCCCTGGCGCGCTGGGAAGCGGCCACATCCGTTGCTGAAGGAGAGTCCCGATGAAGTCCACCGTCGCCCATCGCCCGCGGGCGCGACATGCCATGCTGCCGGCCCTGCTGGCGCTGGCCCTCCTCGGCGGCTGCGGTCGCGAACCGGCGTCGTATACCGAGGATGCGCCGCAGGTCAGTGCCGGCCAGATCCTGTTTCCGGCCGGCAGCCGCCAGCTGGATGTACTGCGCAGCGAGCTGGTGACCGCCGGTGCCAGCGCCAGCCTGCAGCTGCCGGGCCGGGTGGTCTGGGACGAGACCCGCTCCAGCGCGCTGCGCACCCCGCTGGCGGGGCAGGTGGCGCGCATCGAGGCACAACCGGGGCAGAAGGTGAAGGCCGGCCAGGTGATTGCCTGGATCACCTCGCCCGAGTTCGGCCAGGCCCAGGCGGAGGGCGTGCGTGGCCGCGCCGAGCTGCAGCAGGCGCGCAAGGAGCTGGAGCGCACCCGCGAGCTGCATGCGGCGGGTGTGGCGTCGGGCCGCGAACTGGACGAGGCCGAGGCCAACTTCGCCGGCAGCCAGGCCGATCATGCGCGTGCAACCGCCTTCGCCAAGGCATATGGCAATGGCCAGCGCGTCGACCAGCGCCTGCCGCTGCGCGCGCCGATCGATGGCGTGCTGGTGGAGCGACGGATGAGCCCGGGCATGGCGGTCAGCCCGGACAGCGAACAGCCGTTGGCGGTGATTGGTGATCCGGACCGCCTGTGGTTGCTGCTGGATGTACCGGAGAGCCTGGCCGGACGCCTGAAGGCGGGCATGCAGGTGAGCGTGCCCGGCGCCGATGGACAGCCGCAGCAGGCGACCCTGCAGCACGTGGATGACTTCGTCGACAGCGAGCGCCGCGTGGTGCAGGCGCGCGCCGAACTGGACAACCGTGCGCGCGGTTTCAAGGCGGGCCAGTACGTGCGTGCGCAGGTGGCAGTGCCGGCCGAGGGCGGTGTCTCGCTGCCCGATGCTGCGGTACTGCTGATCGACGGCAAGCAGGTGGTGTTCGTGGAGGAGGCCAAGGGCCGCTTCGCGCGCCGGGCCGTGCGTGCCGAGGAGCTAGGTGATGGCCGCCTGTGGGTGCGCGAGGGCCTGGCCCAGGGCGCCAGGGTGGTGGTCGAAGGGGGCCTGTTGCTGCAGCAGCTGGTCGACAGTGCGCCCGCTGCCGCCAGCACCGGGACGGGGCATGCCGCGCCATGATCGATCGCCTGATTGCCTATTGCCTGCGCCAGCCGCTGATGGTGATGCTGGCGCTGCTGCTGTTCATCGGCGCTGGCATTGCCGCGTTCCGCGTGCTGCCGGTGGAAGCCTTTCCGGATGTGTCCGACACCCAGGTGACGGTGGTATCGCTGCACCCGGGCCGGGCCGCCGAAGAGGTGGAGCGCGAGGTGACGATGCCGCTGGAAGTGGCACTGTCCGGCATCCCGCATTCGGTGCGGGTGTTCTCGCATACGCAGTTCGGCCTGTCGATGATCATCCTGACCTTCGATGACAAGGCCGATGATTACTTCGCGCGGCAGCAGGTGCTGGAACGCCTGCAGGGCGTGGAGCTGCCCGAAGGGGTGACGCCGGAGCTGGAGGCGATGAGCTCGGCGGTGGGCGAAATCTACCGGTACGTGCTGAAAGGCCCGCACCTGACGCCGACCCAGCTGCGCACCGTGCAGGAATGGACGATGGAGCGCAGCCTGCGCACCGTGCCGGGCGTAGCCGATGTGATCAGTTTCGGTGGCTTCGCGCGTACTTTCCAGGTCAAGCCGGACCTGGACAAGCTGCGTGACCGCGGCATCAGCCTGGCTGAGTTCGCCGAGGCGCTGGAGAAGGGCAGCTCGAACGCAGGCGGCGGCTACGTGGAACGTGGCCAGCAGCAGTTTCTGATCCGCGGCGTGGGACTGATGCGTTCGCCGGCCGACATCGGCAACGTGGTGGTCGCGCAGCGCAGTGGCACGCCGATCCTGGTGCGCGACCTGGCCGGCATCGCCGATACCGGCCTGCCCCGGCAGGGCCTGGTCGGCCAGGATGAAAACGACGATGCGGTGTTCGGCATGGTGCTGATGCGCAAGGGCGAGAACCCGTCCGACGTGCTCGACGCCCTGCATGCGCGCATCGCCGAGATCGAAGCGAACCAGCTGCCGGCCGGGGTCAGCATCGAGCCGTTCTACGACCGCTCGTGGTTGGTCTCGACCACGCTGAAAACCGTCTTCAGCAACCTGCTGGAAGGCGCGGTGCTGGTGTTCCTGGTGCTGTGGCTGTTCCTGTACAACGCCCGTGCCGCGCTGATCGTGGCGGCGATGATGCCGCTTGCGCTGCTGTCGACCTTCCTTGGCCTGCATCTGTGGGGCGTGCCGGCCAACCTGCTGTCGTTGGGTGCGATGGACTTCGGCATCATCATCGATGGCGCGGTGATCGTGACCGAGCACATCGTCTCGCGATTGTCGAAGCTGCCACCTGCGGCCGATCGTAAGACACGGTTCTCGACCATTCTTTCGGCAGCGTCGGAAGTGGGCCGGCCGACGTTCTTCTCGATGCTGATCATCATCGCCGCGCACATCCCGATCTTCACCCTGCAGCGCCAGGAAGGCCGCATGTTCGCGCCGATGGCGTACTCGGTGACCTCGGCATTGATCGGCGCGCTGATCCTGGCGCTGACCGTGGTGCCGTTGTTCTGCTACTGGTGGCTGCGGCGCGACCGCATGCGCGACGGCAATCCGCTGATGGACCGCCTGACCGGCTGGTACCGGCCGGTCCTGGAGCGCGCACTGGCCCGCCCGCGTGCGGTAGTGCTGACCGCGGTTGCGCTGCTGGTCGGCACGCTGGCATTGGGCACGCGGCTGGGTTCGGAGTTCCTGCCCGAGCTGGACGAAGGATCGATCTGGCTGACGGCCACGCTCGACCCGAGCACCAGCCTAGGCGAAGCGCAGCAGCAGTCGCGGCGCATCCGTGAGCTGGTCGGCAGCTTTCCGCAGGTATCGACGGTGGTGGCCAAGCTGGGACGCCCGGAAGACGGCTCCGATGCCAAGGGCGCCAACCAGATCGAGGCGCTGGTGGCGTTGAAGCCGGAGAAGGAATGGCCGAAAGGCGTGGACAAGCGACAGCTGGTGAGCGATCTGCAGCGCACGCTGGAGCAGCGCATTCCGGGCCCCGAGTTCTCGATTTCGCAGCCGGTGCGCGACAACATCCTGGAGAGCATCTCGCAGATCAAGGGCCAGGTGGTGATCAAGGTCAGCGGCTCGGATCTGGACGTATTGAACCAGCAGGCGCAGGCGATCCTCGGCCAGGTACGCGGCGTGGAGGGCGTGGAGAGCGCCTTCATCGACCGCGACGGGTCATTGCCGCAGCTGCAGATCGAGATCGACCGCGACCGCGCCGCGCGCTATGGCCTGAACGTACGCGACGTCGACGAAGTGATCGAGACCGCACTGGGCGGGCGCCAGGTCGGCGAGTTGTGGGAGGGTGACCGCAGGTTCCCGATCACGCTGCGCTTGGACGATGCCGACCGCGACCTGCAACGGCTGCGCACGGTGCCGGTCGGCATCGGCGATGGCCACACGGTGACGTTGTCCGAGGTGGCCGACTTCCGCATGGCCAGCGGCGCGATCAACATCTCGCGCGAGAACGCACAGCGGGTGAAGGCGGTGAGCATCTTCATCGCCGGCCGCGACATGGGCAGCGTGGTGGCTGACATGCGCAAGCGCGTGGATGCCAGCGTACAGCTGCCGGAAGGCTATCGGCTGGAGTGGTCCGGCGAGTTCGAGAACCAGCAGCGTGCGATGAAGCGGCTGGGCTGGGTGATTCCGCTGTCGGTGCTGATCATCTTCGTGCTGCTGTTCGATGCCTTCAAGGACATCAGCAGCGCCGCGCTGATCCTGGCCAACGTGCCACTGGCGATGATCGGCGGCATCCTGGCCCTGTGGCTGACCGGCATTCCGCTGTCGGTGTCGGCGGCAATCGGTTTCATTGCATTGTTCGGGCAGGCGGTCTTGAACGGGGTGGTCATGCTCAGTCGCTTCGCGCAGCTGCGCGAGCAGGGCATGGACCTGCTGCAGTCGGTGGTGCAGGGCTCGCTGCAACGCCTGCGCACGGTGCTGATGACCGCACTGCTGGCGATGTTCGGCCTGCTGCCGATGGCGACCTCGCATGCCATTGGCGCCGAGACCCAGAAGCCGCTGGCGGTGGTGGTGATCGGTGGCCTGCTGTCGGCGATGCTGCTGACCCTGCTGGTACTGCCCACGCTGTACTACTGGGTGCATCACCGCCGCGAGGCCCGCACGGGCTGACGGCGATATCCGGCTCTCCGCCCGGTAGAGGCCAACCTTGGTTGGCAGACGGCGAAGCGCCCACCAAGGTGGGCGACTACCGGTGTGCGATGGCCGCGGCCTACACCATTCCGCCGTTGGCGCGCAGCACCTGGCCGTTGATCCATCCGCCATCGGCACCTGCCAGGAACCCCACCGCGCCGGCGATGTCCTCCGGCGTACCCAGCCGCTCCAGGGGGTTCATCTTCGCCAACCGCTCGATCAGCTCGGGCGATTTTCCATCCAGGAACAGATCGGTGGCGGTCGGGCCCGGCGCCACGGCGTTCACGGTGATATTGCGTCCGCGCAGCTCCTTGCTGAGGATTGCGCCCATCGTCTCCACCGCCGCCTTGCTGGCCGCATACACGCTGTAGTTCTCCAGCCGGATGCCGACCACGCTGGTGGACAGGGTGATCAGGCGGCCACCGTCGCGCACCCGTCGCGCGCTTTCGCGCAGCACGTTGAAGGCGCCCCTGAGGTTGATGCCGATCACCCGCTCGAACAGGGCGTCGTCGGTATCGGCCAGTGGTGCCAGCTGCAGCACTCCGGCGCTGTTGACCACCACGTCGATGCCGCCGAAACGGGCTTCGATGGCGTCGAAGAGCTGGCGCACCGCCTGCGGATCGGACACATCGGCCTGCAGCGCGATGGCCTGCGCGCCGGCGGCGCTGAGTTCGGCCGCCAATGCATCGGCGTCGTCGCGGCGGCCCGCATAGTTGATCGCGACCGCGTGGCCTTCAGCGGCCAGGCGGCGGGAGATGGCGGCGCCGATGCCACGGGAGCCGCCGGTGACCAGGGCGACAGAGCGGGCGGGGGAGAGGGTCATGGTGGCTTCCACTGGGGCGCGCCGAAGTGGCGCAGGGCCATCTTCGCGAGATTGTCCTTTCGAATAATCCTGCATAATCCGTCAACATCATCCGGAGAGCCGAACAATGGATCGTTTCACGGCCATGCGCGCCTTCGTCCGTATCGTCGAGCGCCGCAGCTTCACCCGGGCCTCCGAGGACCTGGGCCTGCCGCGGGCCACGGTGACCGACGCGATCAAGGCGCTGGAACAGCGGCTGGGCGTGCGCCTGCTGCACCGGACCACGCGGCTGGTGGTGCCGACGCTGGAAGGCGAGGCCTTCTATGGCCGTTGCCTGCGCCTGATCGCCGACATGGACGACGCCGAGGCCGCGTTCCGTGATGCCCCGCCACGCGGGCCGCTGCGCATTGAAGTACATGGCACGCTGGGCCGGCACCTGCTGTTTCCGCACCTGCCGGAATTCCTGCAGCGCTACCCGGAGATCGAGCTGGACGTCAGTGAAGGCGACCGCTATGTCGACCTGCTGCGCGAAGGCGTGGATGCGGCGCTGCGGGTGGGGACGCTGGCCGACAGCGATCTGGCGGCGCGCCGGTTGACGATGCTGCGCGAGGTCACGGTGGCCGCGCCGGGTTATGTGCAGGCGCACGGCCTGCCCGATACCATTGAATCGCTGGAGCAAGGCCATCAGATGATCGGCTACCGCTCCAGCGCCACCGGCCAGCTGATCCCCCTGGAGTTCCAGCAGGCGGGACAGGTGCGCTACGTGCCGCTGCAGGCGCGGGTGCGTGTTTCCGGCGCGGATGCATTCCTTGGGGCCGCGTTGGCGGGCCTGGGCATCATCCAGGCACCGCGCTACCGGATGGACCCGTATATCGCGCGCGGGCAGCTGGTCGAGCTGTTGCCTGAGACGCCGCCGACGGCAAGCCCGTTGAGCCTGGTCTACCCGCGCAACCGCACGCCGTCGCCACGCTTGCGGGTGTTCATCGACTGGGTGGCCGGGGTGTTCGAGCAGGCCGCGGTTGCCGGCCAGCGGCCGGCACTACCGAAGCAGCACGCGAAGCTGTCCGACCGCAGGGGGTAGTGCTGGCCGCTGGCCGGCAACCGCAATGCGCTTGATGTACCCCGGGGGGGCCGGCCAGCGGCCGGCACTACCGGGCGGCGGCGCCCGGCAGCACCAGCTCGAACACGGTGCCGGTGTCATCGGACGCAACACTCACGCTGCCGCCATGCGCCTGTGCAATCGCGCGGGTGATCGCCAGCCCCAGCCCCGCACCTTCGTGGCGGCCACGCTCGCCGCGGTAGAAACGATCGAACAGGCGCGGCAGCGCTTCGGCGGAAATCGGCGTGCCGACGTTGTGCACGCTGACCCTGCACACGCCATCGGCCTCGGCCAGCCGTACCCGCACCTCGCTGCTGGCAGTGGCGTGCTTCAACGCGTTCGACAGCAGGTTGGCGATCGCCCGGTGCAGCATCAGGCGGTTGCCTTCCACGCTCGCCACGCCTTCGCGATGCAGGGTCAACTGCCGGTCCTCGGCCAACAGCTCGTAGAACTCCAACAGTGAATCCACCACCCCATGCAGCGCCACCGGCTCGCGCGAAGGCAGCGCGCCCGGTGCTTCGGCCTGCGCCAGGTACAGCAGGTCGCCCACGGTCTGTGCCAGCTGCTGCAGTTCCTCGGCACACGACGCCAGCGTCTCGCGGTAGGCCTCGTTGCTGCGCGGGTGCGCCAGCACCACCTGCACCTGGGTGAGCATATTGGTGATGGGCGTGCGCAGCTCGTGGGCGAGATCACCGGAGAATTCGGTCAGCCGCGCGAAGTCCTGCTGCAGGCGTGCCAGCATGCCGTTGAGGGTCTGCGCCAGCTGCTCCAGTTCGGTCGGTGCACTGCGCGCGCTCAGGCGGCGCTGCAGCCGACCGGCGGTGATCTGCCTGGCCTCATCGGCCAGCGTGCGCAGCGGCCGCAGCGTGCGCCGCACCACGTAGCCGCCGAGCAGGCTGCTGGCCACCGCGGCGCCGATGATGGCGATTGCCAGCAGGTGGCGGAAGCGCTCCAGGAAGTCGGCGTGACGGTTGTCATCAATGGCCAGCAGGGTCACCAGCTGGCTGCCGTCGGCCAGCGTCTGGCGCAGGTGCAGGGCATGCATGCAGCGACCATCGGTGAGGATCCAGTCGTGCCGCCGTGGCGCGGTGTCGATGGGCTGGCTGCGTGCATGCTCGCGCAGCAGTGCCGGCGCAGTGGAGAACAGTACGGTTCCGCTCCCATCAACAATGTGGAAGGCGATATCCGGATGATGGCCGAGCGCCTCTGCCAACCGCGGTCCGCGCGCGGCGGCAGGCCCATTGTCAGCGAGGTCGCGGATCAACGCGACCTTGTTTTCCAGTTCGATGAAGTCCTGGGCAACAAGATCATGGCGGGCGCTGACATAGATCGCCACGCCCAATGCGGCCAGCACCAGCGTGGCCACGATGGCGAACAGCAGTGTCAGCCGTACCGCGATGGAACGACGCAGGCTCATCCGCTGTGCACGGCACCGTCGTCCGGCGCCTCCAGCACATAGCCCATGCCGCGCACGGTGACGATCAGCTTGGCATCGAAGTCATCGTCGATCTTCGCGCGCAGGCGGCGGATCGCCACGTCGATCACATTGGTGTCGCTGTCGAAGTTCATGTCCCACACCTGCGAGGCGATCAGCGAGCGTGGCAGCACTTCGCCCTGGCGACGCGCCAGCAGCTCCAGCAGGGTGTATTCCTTCTGGCTGAGGGCGATGCGCTGGCCGCCGCGTTCGACCCGGCGGCGCAGGGTATCCACCACCAGGTCGGCGATGATGATGCGCTCGGCCTGCGGCTGTGCCTGGCCGCGACGCAGCAGGGTGCGTACCCGCGCCAGCAGCTCGGCGAAGGCGAACGGCTTGGCCAGGTAGTCATCGGCGCCCAGTTCCAGGCCCTGCACGCGGTCGGCGATGCTGCTGCGCGCAGTCAGGAACAGCACCGGCACCTGCCATCCGGCGGCGCGCAGCCGCGACAGCACGTTCCATCCGTCCATGCCGGGCAGCATCACATCGAGAATGACCAGTTGGTACTCGCCGCTGCCGGCCAGGTGCAGCCCGTCCACGCCGTTGCAGGCGAGATCGACCACGTAGCCGGCCTCGATCAGGCCCTGGCGCAGGTAGTTGCCGGTCTTGGGTTCGTCTTCGACGATCAGCAGTTTCATGATGCGCCCATCATCGCAGCTTGCACGTGGGCTGGCTGCGCAGGCTCACGCCAACGGGTCCAGCGTACCAAGCACCGCCACGCAGGCCAGCACCAGCACGGCCAGCACCGACTCGCAGGCCAGGCTGTGGCGCAGGGAACGCAGCGGCCGCGGTTGCCAGCCGTCGCGGATGGAGGTGGCCAAGGCCGGCACCAATCGCCAGCGATGCAGCGCCGCCAACCCCAGCATGCCGACCACCAGGGCCAGCTTGAGCAGCAGCCAGCGCCCATGCGCGGTACCGGTCAGGGTCTGCACGGAACCGCCGAGATCGACATAGGTATAGGTGCCGGTCATTGCCAGCAGGGCGACGATGACCGTGCCCGGCAGGGCGAAGCTGTGCGCGGCCCGCCACAACTCGTAGGTGCGCTCGCGCAGGCGCAGGCCCTGTGGACGCAGCGCCAACTGCAGGATGGCGGCGATCGCGCCGACCCAGGCACCGGCGGCCAGCAGGTGCACGATGCCGGCCAGCAGCCGCAAGGTGCCGCCGAACCCATCGCCCGCAGCGGCGTGGCCGTTCCAGGACAGGCTGGCCAACGCCGTGGCAGACAAAGCGAGCAGGGCCACGCGGCGCAGGCCCTGCAGCGGCGTGGCGAATGCCAGCAGGGGCAGCATCGCCAGCACCGCCACGGTACGCAGCAGGCCGGCTTTACCCACCGGCGTACCGGTGAGGAACCAGTGCGCCGTTGCAGGGTCGATGTCGGCCGGCGCGATGCCGAGCACACCGGTCAAGCGGGTGATGGCATCGGTGGCCACCACGGCCAACGCGATCAGGGCGAGCGCCAGCGAGACGCCGCGCGGCAGCCCCGGACGGACGAACAGCATCCGCCCGAACAGCAGCATCAGCACCAGGTACAGTTCCAGCCGCAGCGCATACGGCGAGAGCTCGGCCACGACGGCAGCCTTACTTCACGGTGAAGCGGTAGCTGCCGGTGATCGGGTGGCTGTCCTGGCCCACCGCGCGCCACTGCAGTGCGTAGCTGCCTGCCGGCAAGGGCTTGGCGAAGCGTGCCCGCAGGGTGTGGCCATCTTCGGAGAGCTCCTGCGCAGTGGTGGGCATGGCCATCTTCATGCGGCCATGGTCCATGCTCAGTTCGATGCGGGTGGCACGCGGCATCACCTTCTCGCTGAACTGCAGCTCGATCTGGCTGGCCGGCGCCACGGTCGCGTCGGCGGCCGGCGTCGAGCGCACCAGGCTGGGATGGGCCAGGGCCAGCGGCGCAACCGCGAGGCCGGAAACGAGGACAACAAGGGCGGTGGAGCGGAGCAGGGGACGGGCCATGCGTGGGACACCTGTGGAAGACATGGCCCACAGGGTGGAGGGCAGCGCCTTTCGCTGCCCTGACCCCTGCATTACCGATCTGTAATGTTTCGTCCGCCGGCCGCTGGCCCGCATCACAGCGCGTGCAGCGGCCCCTGCATGCGATGGAAACTGCCATCGGTGGCGGTGAACCAGGCCAGCGAATGCCCGCCCGCGAAGTCATCGACATGCACGACCGTAGCGCCATCGGCTTCCTGCCACGAAATGGCATAGACCCCGTCGCTGATCCGCTGCCACTCACAGGCGGCTTCGCCCCGCGCACCGGCATAGGCGCCAGAGACGATGGCGTACTGCACGTGGCGGCCATCGGCGCTGTAGACATTGTCGGCGGCCAGGCCGTCATAGCTGACGCGGAAGCGGCGGCCGGCGAACACGGGAAGGTCAGCGGCGGTGTTCATCGGATTGCCACCGGGTTGATGTTGACCTGGGTCGAACCGACGTACAGCGGCTGGCCGAGCACGAACAGGAATTCCCAGGCCTTGTCGCGCACCAGGGCACGGCTGTCGATCAGCTCCAGGTTGTAGATGCCACGCTTGGCCAGCATGTACTGGTTGATCGGGAACTCCTCGGCACCGTTCGGGTTCGGGTAGACCTCCGAGGCCCAGGTGTCGCCACCGAAGGCGACGATGCCCTGGTCGGCCAGCCACTTCGCGGCCTCCATGCCGATACCCGGCTCCACTTCCAGGAACTGCGTGTTGTCCTTGCCGATCAGTTCCAGCCAACCGGTGTTGAACAGCACCACGTCGCCCTTGCGCAGGCTCAGTCCCTGCTTCTTCAGCACGGCCTGGATGTCGGCCACGGTGAACTCGGTGCCGCCGGGCACGATCGCCTTGCCGTAGTACGCGGTCATGTCCAGCACGACGCCACGGGTGACCATCGGCGGCACCTTCTCGACGCCGAGCTTGCGCACCCCGTCCACGGTGACGAAGTCGGCGGCCTTGTTGCCGTTGTAGTAGACGTTGTCGATGCCGATATGGCCGATGCCGTTGAGCTGGGTGCCAACGCCGGTCCAGGCGTTCACCAGTTCATCGTTGAAGGTGAACCTGTTGGGGCCCAGCGACTTGCCAGCCTGCTGGCCGACCTGCACGTTGTACAGGCGGAAGCTGCGGTGGCGGAACGCGGGCAGGTTCTTGTCCACCGGCACCGCCAGCGGATAGGTCTTGCCGGTCCTGACCAGCGAGACCGCGTGCTTGACCACGTCAGCGGTGAGCAGGTTGGCCGCGCCGATCTCGTCGTTGGCGCCGTAGGCAGAGGGATACCAGTCCTCGGCGGTGGCCTGGAAGGACAGCGGCAGGGTGGCCAGCGCTAGCGCGGCCAGGGTCTTCATCTTCATGGCAAAGCTCCGGTAACTGTCAGGCCGTCGCGGCGGCGCCGGCGTGGGCCGGGAAGTGCGGCAGCACGTACTCGGCGATTTCGTGGAAGGTTTCGGCCAACGGCCGTTCGTTGCGGCGGAACTGCAGACCGATGTGGTCGACACCGGCCGCCTGCATGGCGTGCAGCTCGGCCAGCAGGGCGTTGCGGCCGCCGCGCAGGCCGAAGCGCCAGCGCTGCAGAGGAGCATCGGCATCGGCCACCAGGTCCAGGTGGATGAAGCTGGCATAGGGCTTGTTGCCGGCCACGGCGCGCCAGGCCGCCACGCGTTGTACATGGTCCTGCGGCGTGCCCGGGTAGGCCAGGCAGCCATCCATGTGCTGGCCGATCCACGCCGGTTGCTGCTGGGCCAGGCCGGCCACGAACAGCGGCAGGGCCGGGCCATCCGCGGGCAGCACGTCCAGGCCCTGCGGCAGGTGCGCGGCAGCGCCTTCGCGCAGCAGTGCGATGTGCTCGCGGAAGCGGCTGCCACGGCTGTCGAAGTCGCGGCCGAACAGCGGGTACTCCACCGGGCGGTCGCCACTGGCCACGCCCAGCAGCAGGCGGTCACCGCTCAGCCGCTGCACGCTGCGTGCCGACTTCAGGGTCAGCAACGGCTCGCGGATCGGCAGCACCACCGCGCCGGTACCCAGCAGGATGTGCTCGGTGATGCCGGCCAGGTAGCCGAGGTAACTGAACACCTCGAACACCTGTGCGGCATCGCCGAAGGCCGGGTCGTACACCGGCACGTCGCGTACCCACAGCGCACGGAAGCCAAGGCGGTCGGCCAACCGTGCCAGCTCCGCATGGCGCTGCAGGTCCGGTTCGCCGGGCAGGCGTCGCGCGGCGTGTCGTGCCTGTTCGCCCAGCGGCGTCCAGTCGTTGTCCAGCGGTGCTTCGATGCCGATGCTGAAACCACCGGCCTGCAGCCGCGTCAACGCACTGCCCATGGCGAGGCTCCTCAGTCCCAGGCCGGGGCCAGGCCGGGCGGATCGACTTCGCGGCCGTTGCGGTCAAGCGCGGCGATCGCGGCCATGTCATCGGCATCCAGGTGCAGGTCCTGGGCAAGCAGGTTGCTGGCCAGGTTCTCGCGCTTGGTCGAGGACGGGATGACCGAGTAACCCCGCTGCAGCGCCCACGCCAGCGCGACCTGGGCGACGGTGGCCTGGTGCTTGTCGGCGATGGCGGCCAGCACCGGGTCCTTCAGCACCTTGCCGTAGGCCAGGGTCATGTAGGAGGTGACGGTGATGCCTTGTTCCTGCAGGAAGGCAGTCAGTGCCGGGTTCTGCAGGTAGGGGCTCAGTTCGATCTGGTTGGTGGCGATCTCGCCGGCGCCGACCACCTCGATGGCCTGCCGGGTCAGTTCGATGTTGAAGTTGGACACACCGATCTGACGGGTCAGGCCCAGCGATTTGGCTTCGGCCAGCGCGGTCATGTACTCGCGCAGTTCAACGCCATTGCCCGGCGCCGGCCAGTGGATCAGCAGCAGGTCGACGTACCCGGTGCGCAGCTTGGCCAGGCTGTCGCGCAGGCTCGGGATCAGCTTGTCGGCGGCGTAGTTGTCCACCCAGATCTTGGTGGTCAGGAACAGCTCGTCGCGCGGGACGCCGGATTCGGCGATGGCCTGGCCGACCTCGGCTTCGTTGCCGTAGATCTGCGCGGTATCGACCGCACGGTAGCCGACGTCGAGGGCGTTGCGCACCGAATCGATGACGGTCTGGCCGGTCAGGCGGAAGGTGCCGACGCCAAAGGAAGGAACGCTCATGATGGACTCCAGGGACTTCGTTGAGAGCCGGTGGGCTCGGGACAGGGCGAAGTGTGGGCGCTTTACATTTGTTGATTAAGCCGTGTATACGGGAAATGCTTTTGCGCCGAGGTAAAAAATGAAAACCACCCTGGATGAGCTGAAGGCCTTCGTGGCCGTGGTCGACAGCGGTTCGATCACTGCCGCGGCCGAAGAGCTGGAGCTCACCATCTCCGCCACCAGCCGCACCTTGGCGCGGCTGGAGGACAAGCTGCAGACCACGCTGCTGCGGCGGACCACGCGGCGGCTGGAGCTGACCGAGGAGGGAGCCGCATTCCTGGAGTACGCGCGCACGATCCTGGCCACGGTGGACGAGGCCGAGGAACAGATGGCCGCGCGGCGGCTGCAGCCGGTCGGGCGCCTGCGCGTAGACGCCGCCACGCCGTTCATGCTGCACGTCATCGTGCCGTTGCTGGAGGGCTTCCGCGAGCGCTACCCGCAGGTGGAGCTGGAGCTGAATTCCAATGAAGGCATCACCGACCTGATCGAGAAGCGCACCGACGTAGCATTCCGCATTGGCGTGCTGCGCGACTCGACCCTGCATGCGCGGCCGATCGGCCACAGCCGCATCCGCGTGGTGGCCAGCCCCGAGTACCTGCGACGGCACGGCACGCCCACGCGCGTGGAGCAGCTGCACGAACATGACCTTCTGGGCTTCACCCAGCCCAGTTCATTGAACGAATGGCCGCTGCAGGATGTTGATGGTGGGCCTTTCGTGATCGAGCCGGCGATCGCTTCATCCAGTGGCGAGACACTGCGGCAGATGGCGGTGGCCGGGCTGGGCATCGCCTGCCTGTCCGACTTCCTGACCCGCCAGGACCGGCGTGATGGCCGCCTGGTGCAGCTGTTCGCGAAGCAGACGCAGGAGGTGCGCCAGCCGATCAACGCGGTGTACTACCGCAATACCGCGCTGGCCGCGCGCATTACCTGTTTCGTCGACCACGTGACGCAGACGCTGGGGCAGCGTCCGTTCGACGAATAAGGAGGGGTAGAGCCGGCCGCTGGCCGGCTTTTGCCCTCTGCGGGATCACCGCAGCTGCCGGCCAGCGGCCGGCACTACGATGGCGCTTACCAGCCGGCCAGCGGCCGGCACTACCGGCGGTTACGCAACGCCCGCCGGTTGCCGATGTGAGCGAAAGCCAGCAGCACGCCACCACATGTCGTCGCTATGCCATGCCAGAGCAGCGATTCCTTCAGCGGCAGGTACAGCGAGGCCGACAGCAGCAGAATCGCGCCGGTGCAGGCCAGCTGCACAGGCCGCCAGCGCCCGTGCCGGTGCACCCCGGCCGAGGTACTCGCCAAGGCCAGCGACGAGGCCAGCAGCGCGAACAGCCATTCCCAGCGCGACATCATCAGCAGCAGTGTCATCGCGCCATGGCCGGGATGCTGGAACGAGCGCAGCGCCATCATCGCAGCCGGCACGAAGGCCAGCAGCAGGGGCAGGGCAATGCAGTGGGCGGCGCAGGCCAGGGACAGCCAGGCCCCGGCAAGATCGAAGCGGGGGTGCCAGCGTGCCGAAGTTGGCGGCTGGGCCAGGGCCCTTGCGGGCGTCGTGGGGATGTGGTCCATAATGTTACATAGTAACAATTGGAGCCTCCCCCATGAAGCGTTCTGCTGCTCTTTTCCTGCTGCTGGCTGCCAGTGCCGCGCAGGCCCATGACATCCGCCAGCACGCACCGCACGTGCACGGCCAGGCCACCGTCGATCTTGCGCTTGACCAGCAGACGCTGGAATTCGCCCTGCAGGCACCCGGCATCGGCATCCTTGATTACGAGCGACCGCCGGCCAATGCAGCCGAGCAGGCCGCGCTGACACGGGCTACGACAGTGCTGAAGGGCGGCAGCTGGGTCACCTTGCCCACCGCCGCGGGCTGCCGCCTTTCAGGCAACGATGCCAAGGCCGAGGGATTCGATGCGACGGCTGCCGCACCGCCATCAGGTGAGCACCGGCACGCGGGGTTCAGCGTAACGCTGCGGTACCAGTGCGCCAAGCCGGCCGAGTTGCGGGCCATCGTGGTGCGCTTGCCCGTGCTGTTCCCGGGCCTGCACGAAGTGATCGTCAACAGCGCCACCGCCCGAGGACAGAACCGCAGCGTGCTGACCCCGGACAACCTGCGCGTGGTGCTGGCACCGTGAGCATGCGACCGGTGATCGCGCTGGATGGCGTGCAGTTCGGCTATGGCCGGCGGCTGGTGCTGGACGTGCCGCGGTTGTGGATCGAGCAGGGCAGCAGCGTGCTGCTGCGCGGGATCAGTGGCGGTGGCAAGAGCACGTTGCTGGGCCTGCTGGCGGGCGTGCTGCTGCCTGGCAAGGGCCGCATCGAAGTCGCCGGCCACGCGCTGCAGGCGATGCGCGGTGCCGCGCGGGACCGCTTCCGCGCCGACCACCTGGGCGTGATCTTCCAGCAGTTCAACCTGCTGCCGTTTCTCAGCGTGCGCGACAACATCGCGCTGGGCCTGCGCTTCTCGCGCCTGCGCAGCGCACGCATCAGCGGCCCGCTGGATGCCGAGATCGCCCGCCTGGTGCAGGCCCTGCAGCTGGACCCCGGGCTGATGCAGCGCCGCGCCGGCACGCTCAGCGTTGGCCAGCAACAACGCGTGGCGGCGGCACGCGCCCTGATCGGTCGCCCCGCGCTGCTGCTGGCCGATGAGCCGACCTCATCGCTCGACCGCGACGCGGCGACCGCCTTCCTGTAGCTGATGTCCGCGCAATGCGAGGCGGCCGGCACCACGGTGCTGGTGGTCAGCCATGACGACAGCCTGCAGCCGTTGTTCGACCGCACGATTGCCCTGTCTCAGATCAACCAGGCAGGTGCCGGCCATGCTTGAGCTTGCCTGGGCCAGCCTGCGCAGCCGCGCGTTGAGCGTGGGCCTGACCGTGCTGGTCATCACCCTCAGCGTGGTGCTGTTGCTGGGGGTCGAGCGTGTGCGCACGCAGGCGCACGAAGGCTTCGCCAGCACGGTGTCGGGCACGGACCTGATTGTCGGTGCGCGTTCGGGGCCGGTGAACCTGCTGCTGTACGCGGTGTTCCATATCGGTGACCCCACCAACAACGTGTCCTGGCAGTCCTACCAGGCGCTGTCCGCAATGCCGCAGGTGAAGTGGGCGGTGCCGCTGTCGCTGGGCGATTCCTGGCGCGGCTACCGGGTAGTGGGTACCACTGGCGGCTACTTTGAACACTATCGTTATGGTTCCGGTCACGCGCTTGCTTTTGCACAGGGGCAGCCCTTTGATGATCTGTATGACGCGGTGATCGGTGCGGAGGTGGCACGCGCGCAGAAGGTCGGCCTCGGCGACGAGATCGTGCTGGCGCACGGCACCGGCGCGGTCACGCTGGCCACGCATGCCGACAAGCCGTTCCGGGTCTCCGGCATCCTGCAGCGCACCGGCACGCCAGTGGATTCGTCGCTGCTGGTCTCGCTGCCGGCGATCGAGGCCATCCACGTCGACTGGCGCTCGGGTGTGCAGCTGCGCAGCCAGAGCGTCAGTGCCGAGCAGGCGCGCCACCTCGATCTGACCCCGACCAGCATCACCGCTTTCATGCTCGGCCTGAACTCCCGCATCGCCACCTTTTCGGTGCAGCGCAGGATCAACGAGTATCCCGAAGAGGCGATGCTGGCGATCCTGCCCGGGGTGACGCTGCAGCAGCTGTGGCAGTCGCTGGGCACGGCCGAGCGCGCACTGCAGCTGATCAGCGCGATGGTGGTGTTGCTGGGCATGGTCTCGCTGGTGGCGTTGCTGGTCTCGACGCTGCAGCAGCGGCGGCGCGAGATGGCGATCCTGCGTGCGACCGGCGCGCGGCCGGGTTACATCGCCGGCCTGCTGGTAGTGGAAGCGGTGGCAACCAGTGCCGTGGCCTGCGTGCTGGCGTTGGGGCTGCTGGTGGCCGCCAGCATGGCCGGACGCGGCTGGGCCCTGGCCACGTTCGGCCTGTCCATCACCCATGTCTGGCCGGATGGCCGCGAGCTGGCCTGGGTGGCGGGTGTGTTGGCGATCAGCGCGGTGGCCGGACTGGTGCCGGCGTTGCTGGCCTACCGGCGCACCTTGGCCGATGGCCTGTCGCCGGGAGGCTGAGCATGCGCTGGATGCTGTCATTGCCGATGGTGCTGGCGCTGGCGCTGGTGCTGGCGCTGGCAGCCTGCGAGCGGCCGGTGGATACCGGTGTGCAGGCGTTGCCACCTTCGCCGGTTGTCGACCACGCTGGCGCTGTGGATGCGGCGGAGCAGGAACTGGACTGGTTGCAGATGATGCCCAAGGACGAGCTGGCCGCGCTGGAGCGCGGAGAGGGCCCGGAGGTGGAGCACAACGGCAACCGGCGCATGCCGCAGTTCGGCACGTTCCGTACCGTGGATACGGTGCTGCAGCGTCCGGTGCGCCTGCCCGGCTACGTGGTGCCGCTGGCCACTGCGCAGGACGGGCGCCTGACCGAATTCCTGTTCGTGCCGTACTACGGCGCCTGCATCCACGTACCACCGCCGCCACCGAACCAGATCGTGCACGTGGTGCTGCCGCGCCCGATCGCCATGCCGGACATGTACTCGCCCTTCTTCCTGGCCGGCACCCTGCGTGCCGAGCGGCTGGATGATGATCTGGCCGGTTCCGCCTACACCATGCGCGATGCCCAGCTGAGGCCCTATGAACCGTAGCGCTGTGTTGCTGCTTGGATGCGTCTGGTTGGCAGGCTGCACGTCATCGGGCGGTGATGCCGTGGTGGCCACGCCGCACGACAAGCCGTTGCCCTCCGCCGCGCCCGAAACGCCCATCGACCGCTGGGACGCGCTGCGGCCGGACGAAGTGACCTATCAGCGCCCGCCCCCACAGATCGGCTTGTCACGCAATGGCATGGATGGGGTGGGCGGCCTGATCGACGACACCGGCTCGGGCACGCCGCCGGGGCAGGAAATCGACCATTCCAGCCCCGACCGTGCCAAGCAGTTCGGCTCCTCGCGCGTGGTCGACGCTGTCGACGGTCGCGCGGTGGATCTGGATGGCTACGTGGTACCGCTGGGCACCAATGATGCCGGCCTGGTCGATGAGCTGCTGTTCGTGCCGTTCTACGGTGCGTGCATCCACGTGCCGCCGCCGCCACCGAACCAGATCATCCATGTGACCCTGGCCACGCCGATCGCGCTGGGCGATCTGTGGGACCCGTACCGGCTTGCCGGCCGCCTGCAGGTGAAGCGCTTCGATGCGGACATTGCCAGTGCGTCCTACGATGCCGCAGCGGCCACGCTGACGGCGATCCGCAACTGATGCGCCGGCGATGGCTCATGGCTGCCGGGATGCTGCTGGTCGCGGTGGTGCTGCTGGTGCGGTGGCAGCGGCAGCGCGCACCCACCGCGCCGCCGGCGGTCGCGTTCCCGGCGCCGGCGTCCGACGCCAGCCAGCGCATCGAACAGCGCCTGCGCGACGATCACGCGTTCCGCAACGACGTGCTGTTCCTGCTTGCGGCAACCGTGCGCGACCGCTGCCAGCCCGCGCAGGCGGGGCTGCTGGCGCGCATGGCCAATCGTGCATCGCTGCCGGTGCTGGCGGCAGTCAGCGCGGTGACCCAGCAGGAGCCATCGCTGGACCGGCCGATCTACCAGTACATCCAGCACCGCGCCGATGCGACGCAGTGCGGCCAGCCGTTGCAGATGCCGTTGGCCGCTGGGCGCAGCATGGCGGTGGACATCGAACAGTACGCGCGCACCTTCCCGGACAGCTACTTCGACCCGCAGCGCAGCAGTGAACCCCGGGATTTCGGTGGACGGTCGTTGCAGCAGCGCGCTGGCAACGCCTGCAACAGCGTGGTGTATTCGGTGTTGCCACTGGGTGGCACCGACTGGCGGTGCAGCAGCCTGCGCGCGAATGCCCGCGCGCGGGTGCGCGGCCTGTGCGAGGACGAGCTGCGGCGCCAGCACGGGGCAACGGGCGGGGAGCTGGACATGGCCGTGGGGCAGGGCATGCAGGCGGCGGTGGTAGCGGCGATTGCTGCGCTGCCGGAAGACTGCCGGTGATGATCCCGGACACCAGCCACGACCCGGCATGAGGGGCACGGCAACATGAACATTGGCCGGGCTCCAATCTGAACCGCTGTCGCTGTTTTCATAACTATACAGGACATCCTGTATAGTTATCGCCGTACTTCACGCCCGATCAGGTTCTCCCATGGCTTTGTCCCAGCCCTTGGCCGGTGCTCCGGCCCTGTCGCGTGCCCGTCGCTGGGCACTGTTGTTCACCGTCGCCGCCGGCCTGCTGCTGGTCACGCTCGACAACTCCGTGCTCTACACCGCCCTGCCCACGCTGACCGAAGAACTCTCGGCCAGTGCCGGCCAGGCGCTGTGGATCATCAACGCCTATCCGCTGGTGATGGCCGGCCTGCTGCTGGGTGCGGGTACGCTGGGCGACCGCATCGGGCACCGCCGCATGTTCCTGATCGGCCTGGTGGTGTTCGGCGTGGCATCGTTGGCAGCGGCGTTCGCCGACACCGCAGCGCAGCTGATTGCCGCGCGCGCCTTCCTGGCGGTCGGCGCGGCCGCGATGATGCCGGCCACGCTGGCGCTGATCGGCCTGAGCTTCCACGAAGCGCGCGAACGCAACATCGCCATCGCGATCTGGGGTTCGGTGGCCATCGTCGGCGCGGCACTCGGCCCGATCATTGGCGGCTGGCTGCTGCAGCATTTCTGGTGGGGCTCAGTGTTCCTGATCAACGTGCCGGTGGTCGTGGTCGCGTTCGTGGCCACGCTGCTGCTGGCGCCTGAAGGCCAGCGCGACACCTCGCGACCGTGGGACCTGGTTTCGTCGCTGCTGGCTCTGGCTGCACTGTCCGGCCTGGTGCTGGCGATCAAGTCACTGATCGCTACGCCGCCGTCGTATGCGCTGGGTGCAGGCGCGCTGCTGCTGGCCGCCATCAGTGGTGCGGCGTTCTCGCGCCGCCAGCAGCAGCTGCCGTACCCGCTGCTGGACTTCGCGATCTTCCGCAACCCGGCGTTCCTGGCCGGCACGCTGTCGGCGGTGTTCACCCTGTTCGCGATGGCCGGCCTGCAGCTGGTCACCACCCAGCGCTTCCAGCTGGTGGCAGGCTTCACGCCGCTGCAGGCGGGCCTGCTGGTCTCGGTGGCGGCACTGGGCAGCCTTCCGAGCGCGCTGCTGGGCGGCAGCATCCTGCACCGGGTGGGCCTGCGCCCGCTGATCTGTGGTGGCCTGGCCGCAGGTGCGCTGGGCGTCGGCGTGGTGGCGTTCGGCTTCCCGCACGGCCTTGGCTGGGTGGTGGCTGGTATGGCCATCACCGGCTTCGGCATGGGTTCGGCCATCTCGGTGGCATCCACCGCCATCCTCAACAATGTGCCGGCACACCGCGTGGGCATGGCCTCGTCGGTGGAAGAAGTGTCCTATGAGTTCGGCGGCCTGCTGGCGGTGGCGATGCTGGGCAGCTTGAGCGCGGCGATGTATGGCGCATTCCTGCCGGTCTCGGCCGACATGCCCGCGCTTGCACGGGAAGGCTTCACCCAGGCGCTGCAAGTGGCACGTGAAAGCGGGCAGGGCGAGTGGTTCGCACTGGCCACGGCCGCGTATGACCGCGGCTACCAGATCGTGCTGCTGGTGATCACGGTGGTGCTGGCGCTGGGCGCGTCGATCATTGCGCGCCTGCTGCGCGGGCGCGTCGGCAGCCGCGAGGGTGCGGCCGATCGCGTAAAATGACGCGATGAGAACCAGCAAGCGCGACCGCATCCTCGACGCCGCCGTCAACGTGATCAATCGTGATGGCGTGCGCGCAGTGACCTTCGAGTCGGTGGCGGCCGAGGCCAAGCTGACCCGCGGCGGCCTGCTGTACCACTTCCCGTCACGCGAGGCGCTGCTGCGCGGCATCGACGAGCACCTGGTGCAGGCCTGGGAGACGTCGATGGAAACGCTGCTGGGCAAGCGTGCAGACGAAGCCTCGGCGCTGGAGCGTTACCAGACCTTCGTGCGCGTCTCGGCGCAGAGCGCTACCCGTGCCGAGCTGATGTTCATGCTCGAATCGGCCGACCCGGACGCCGATGAGCGCCCGTGGGGGCCGGCGGTACGGCGTTGGGCGCCGTTGCCGCCGTCGACCGGGCAGAGCGACCCGGCCGCGCTCGACAATTTCGTGGCACGGCTGGCCGCCGACGGCCTGTGGATCTACGAGGCGATGTACGAGGGGCAGCTGGATGAAAGCGTGCGCGCCCAGGTGGCCGAACGGATCGCCGGGCTGCTGGCGAAGCCCGATGGAACATCCAGTTGAGCGGCCAGCCGGCGCGCCGACCTCGCCCGTGGTAGAGCCGACCGCTGGTCGGCTGTCCTTCGGTCAGGCCACGGAAATGCCGCTTCGGTAGAGTCGACTGTCAGTCGACTGCCCTTCGGTCAGACAACGAAAACCCCGCGCTTCGCGCGATAGTCGGCCAGCGGCCGACTCTACCCCTCGCGCGTCTGCCCAGTCTGGCCGCCAGCCGCTTGCGGAACGCCTTCGACAGGAACGTCCAGTTGAGCGGCCGGCCGGCGCGCAGACATCGCCCGTGGTAGAGCCGACCGCTGGTCGGCTGCCCTTCGGTCAGGCCACGAAAATGCGCTTCGGTAGAGTCGACTGTCAGTCGACTGCTCTTCAATCAGACAGCGAAAACCCGCGCTTCGCGCGAAAGTCGACTGACGGTCGACTCTACCCCTCGCGCGTCTGCCCAGCCTGGCCCCCAACCGCTTGCGGAACGCCTTCGACAGCGAGAATGACGGAACGTCCAGTTGAGCGGCCCGCCGGCGCGCAGACATCGCCCGTGGTAGAGCCGACCGCTGGTCGGCTGCCCTTCGGTCAGGCCGCGAAAATGCGCTTCGGTAGAGTCGACTGTCAGTCGACTGCTCTTCGGTCAGACAACGAAAACCCCGCGCTTCGCGCGACAGTCGACTGACAGTCGACTCTACCCCTCGCGCGTCTACCCAGCCTGCGCGGCGCTCGCGACCAGCCACGCCCTCGGCGACGCTCCCAGCCGCTTGCGGAACGCCTTCGACAGGGAGGCGGTATCGGCAAACCCCACCTCGATCGCCACTTGCTTGACCGCCACGCCTGCCCGCAGCTGCGCGCAGGCCAGGCTCAGCCGCCAGTCCAGCAGATAAGCGGCCGGCGTTGCCTGCATCACCTCCTTGAAGACGGCCGCGAACGCGCTGCGCGACATGCCGGCAGTCGCAGCCATGCGCGGCAGCGTCCATTCGTCCTGCGGCGCCTGGTGCATCGCCACCAGCGTACGGGCCAGCCGCGCATCGGACAGCCCGCGCATCAGCCCATGGCTGACGCCCGCCGCATCCGGGTGGTCCACCACCCAGCGCAGGATCTGGATCAGCGCCACCTCGAACAGGCGGTTGGTCAGTAGCCGGGAACCGCAGCGCTGGCGATCGGCCTCGGCGAACAGCAGGTGCAGGGTGTCATCCAGTTCGCCGATCGCCGCCAGCGGCACCACCATCACCGGTGGCAGCGACTGCACGATCGGATTGCGCGCGCCGCCATCGAAGTCCAGCGTGGCGCAGGTGAAATCCGGGCCGTCCAGCGGTGCGTTGAAGAACACATGGTGCAGCGGCTGCGGATACAGCAGCAGGCTGGGTGTGTCGATCTTCAACCGGGGCAGCGCGATATCACCCCCGGGATGACGGACCTCCATTTCACCCTGGCGCAGGATGTGCAGGAAGGCACGACCGGGCTGCGGCTCGAAGACGTGGCGCCCGCACAGCGGACCACTGTGGAACAGCGCGGCCTGCACCCGGAAGCGTTCAAGCAGGGAGGAGAGGCGGTCGGGTGCGGAAGTGTCGGCGAACACGTTCATGGATGAATGGACAACATGTGTGGTCTATTGCGCCTGATTCGTCCGGGGAGTCTACCTAGGATGAGCGGGTCGTCCAATTCCGGGCGCTTTCCCAAGGAGATCCACCATGTCCCGTGTCCCACTGATCGATGCCGCCAACACCACCGCCGACCGTCAGGCCCTGCTGGGCCAGGTCCACGCCGCCTTCGGCGCCACCCCGGCCATGTTCCGTGCCGTAGCCAACTCGCCGGCCGCCCTGCAGAGCATGTGGGGTGCGTTCGGCGCGCTGGGCGGCGGTCGACTGTCGCCGCTGCTGGGCGAGCAGATCGCCGTGGCCATCGCCAACCGCAACGCCTGCGAGTACTGCCTGGCCGCGCACACCGCGCTGGGCCGCAAGGCCGGTGCCAGCAGCGAGCAGATGGCCGCCGCGCAGATCGGCCAGTCCAGCGATCCGGCCACCTCGGCGGCATTGGACTTCGCGCTGAAGGTGGTCGAGCAGCGTGCGCAGATTGCCGATGGCGATGTGCAGGCGCTGCGTGCGGCTGGCTTCGATGATGAGCAGATCGTTGAGATCCTCGCCCACGTGGCGCTCAACCTGTTCACCAACTACGTCAACGTAGCGTTTGACGTGCCGGTGGACTTCCCGAAGGTCGCGCTGCGCTGAGGTTGAATGAAGCTGGCCCAGCTCAAAACTGGGCCAAGCTTCGCGAAGCCGATTTCATCTTTATTCCAATAGCAGCGTAGAAATCTCAGCTGCAATTTCGTCGACGGTATAGCTGGTCGTACTTCTAGCTACTTTGTCGGCGATAGATGGGCTGTAGTCGAGAACTTCTTGCTTGCTTATTTCGTGCCATATAGGAAGAAGGCGTTGTTGCCCCTCGATCGTTCTGGCCAATATTCCGTCGAGCTCATGATTGGTCCAATCCTTCTTCACAAAGGATGGGGATAATACAACCAAGCCAATCCTGCTACTTGCAATGCCTCGGTCGATCATCCTGCGCAGACTGTCTCCGATCTGGAGCGTGAACTCGTCGTACCACACTTTAAGGCCCCTATCTGCAAGGGCAATGGCCAGTGACTTGACAAATGGCTCTTTGTCCTCTGAGGCATGGGATATGAAGACATCATAGATCCCGTCGGATTTGAATTCCGATAGGTCCTTCTTCTCGCGAACTAGATTTGGCTCGCTTTTCAGTGAGCGTCCCAGGCCAAGCTCAGATTCGTCCAATTTAAAATCACTCATTATTCCAAGGCGCTTGAGAATTGCGGGGAGAACCTGATGGATTACACGCATTCCCACCAGGAGTTCATTTATGTAAATGTCCGGATGCAGCCTTGAGTCGTTGAATCCGAAACTCTCCGCCTCTGCTTGGTGTCCCAGGCTGTCATGCGAGTCGTAAACAAGATTGAGAACTTCGACTTTAACTGGATGCCCCGTTTGGAATGCACGCTGTCTTGCAATTGTAAGCCATTCCTCATACTTGCCCTTGATCTTACTCTGGAAAATCGCGAAGTCATTGGAGAGCTCAAGAGGTACTTCGACTTTGGCTAAGGCCAGTGAGATCAGGTTTGGCTCGATATTCTCTGCTGGGGTTTCCATTAACCCCATCTGCTCATCATCAATTAGTTCGGATATGTAGGCGGCGTAGAATCCGTATACGTCATTGAGGGATGAGTAAAGAGCCTGAATCAGGCTGGCGTGCATATTTCTTCTTCGTAAATCTCCTTGAGTTTCCCAGTCCTCTTCGCTGAGGTGTTCATCGGTTTCGGGAAAATCTATCTCTGCAGGGAAGGGTCTTGGAAGGGAAATTCCTGCTTCCATTAGTGCAAATGCAGTCATGTGGTGCAGAAGCGGGCGCTCAAACTCATCGCTGTTGAAATAGTAGGTGTTGTACCCAGTCTCCGCCTCCTCCCATGCGATGTCAGCGTAATGATTCATGAGGATAGCCCACTTCTCCGCATTGCGTATCCCGCCTGCCATTTTTACGAAATCGGGATCCATGTCTCCAATCCCTGCCAGCGACCTAAGTGCACGCTCGGTATCATTGGGCAGGTAATGCAGGGATGCCAGCTTGCGAAGCTGCTGGGTCGATATTCCTAGCGCCTTCGATATTCCCTTTCGTCCGAGCCCGCTGCCCGCTATCGCGAGGTCGATCAGTGAATTCGCATCCATATGAAGTTTTAAGAGGTTGTAAAGAGAATGGCGCGTCAGGCAATGGGGCGGACGACCTATGAGTGATTAGTGATATTTTCCGCCTGCAGCCGCTCGGGGTGCGTATACACATTGAACCCGCTTTCCCGCGCGAACCCGACCAGGCACAGGCCGGCGCTGCGGGCCAGATCGATCGCCAGCGCGGTCGGCGCGGACACTGCCGCCAGCACGCTGGCGCCGGCGCGCACTGCCTTGCTCACCATCTCGTAGCTGGCCCGGCTGGAAATCACCAGCAGGCCGCCTTCGATGGCGTGTTCGTTGTGGTGCAGGGCGCCGATCAGCTTGTCCAGTGCATTGTGGCGGCCGACGTCCTCGCGTACCCAGCCGATGCGCCCACTGGCGTCGGCCCAGGCCGCGGCATGGATCGAGCCGCTTGCCGCATTCATCGGCTGGTGCTGCGCCAGGCTGGCCAACGCCCGCTGCAGGGCGGTGGCGGAATAGCTGCGGCGTTCGCGGATCTGCGGCAGTGGGCGCAGCACTTCTTCCAGCTGGCGCGTGCCGCACAGGCCACAGCCACCACGGCCGGGCAGCAGGCGTCCCTTGTCGGGGTCGAGGTTTGCGCCGGGCGCAGCCTCGTCCACGGTCATCTGCAGCTCGATGCCTTCCAGCTGTGGGTGGATATCGATCGACAGCAGCTGCGAGGGCGCGCTGATCAGGCCTTCGCTGAGCGAAAATCCGAGTGCGAAGTCCTCCAGATCACAGGGTGTGGCCATCATCACGGCAAAGGCGGCATCGTTGTAGCGCAGCGCCACCGGCACTTCCTCGGCCACCACGTCGAGCTGCTGCTGTTGCGTGCCGCCGCGCCAGCGCTGCAACGGGCGTTGGGCGGTGCCGGCAGGCAGGGTGTGCGGCGGGATCGAATCAGGCATGCAGCGCGTCCGGACAAGGGAGAAACGCGGGCGGGCCACCGCCTGCGGTTTCGAGGATAGCGCAGTGGTCGCGCGCAGACGCGGCTGTAACCGTTGCCATGGCAGGTTGTGCTGAAATCAGCCTGTGCCCTCTGGCGAAGCGCCGTGGGCCGTGCTTGACTGTGCGGCTGGTCGTGCCACTGAATGCACCGCCGGACCGCGTTGTGCCGTTCGTTGTTGCGTTCCTACTGCCAGGTTCCCGAACATGTCCGAGCAGAAACCGCCGCGTTACAAGCCCTACAACCAGCCCGCCGGAGGCTGGGGTGCCGCCGGCGCCACGGCCAAGGTGCTGCTGCAGCAGAGTGTGATCGGCAAGGGATCGAAGGCATTGCTGGCGATGAACCAGCCCGGTGGCTTCAAGTGCCCCAGCTGCGCGTTCCCCGATGCCGACGAACGCAAGAAGCTGGAGTTCTGCGAGAACGGCGCGAAGGCACTGGCCTGGGAAGCCACCCAGTTCCGCGCCGGCCGCGAACTGTTCGCCCGGTACACCGTGACCGAGCTGATGGCGCAGACCGACTACTGGCTGGAGATGCAGGGCCGGCTGACCGAGCCGATGCGCTACGACGCGGCCACCGATCACTACGTGCCGTGCAGCTGGGACGATGCCTTCGCGCTGATCGGCCGCCACCTGCAGGCGCTGGACAGCCCGCACCAGGCCGAGTTCTACACCTCCGGCCGCACGCCCAATGAAGCCGCGTTCCTGTATTCGATCTTCGTGCGCGAGTTCGGCACCAATAATTTCCCGGACTGCTCGAACATGTGCCACGAGCCGACCAGCCGTGGCCTGCCGCCGGCCATCGGGGTGGGCAAGGGCACCATCGTGCTGCAGGATTTCGAGCATGCCGAGGCGATCTTCGTGATCGGCCAGAACACCGGTACCAATTCACCGCGGATGATGAGCAACCTGGTCGAGGCGCGTAAACGCGGCATCCCGATCGTGGCGGTCAATCCGATGCCCGAGCGTGCGCTGATCCGCTTCGCCGAGCCGCAGGACGTGGTGCAGATGGCCACGTTCGGTTCGACCGAGATCACCAGCGAGTTCGTGCATATCCGCATCGGCGGCGACCTGGCCCTGATCAAGGGCATGATGAAGGTGATGATCGAGCGTGAGGCACAGGGCGAGCGCGTGCTCGACCATGATTTCCTGTCGGAACACACGGTGGGCCTGGAGGCGCTGCGCGAAGACGTGATGGCGCAGGACTGGGACCAGATCGTGCAGGTGTCCGGCATTTCGCAGGCGCAGATCCGCCGCTGTGCGGAGATCTACATCCGTTCCAAGGCCACCGTGATCTGCTACGGCATGGGGCTGACCCAGCACCAGTACGGCTCGCGCCTGCTGCAGCAGGTCGCCAACCTGCTGTTGCTGCGTGGCAACTTCGGCAAGCCCGGTGCCGGCATCGGACCGATCCGTGGGCATTCCAATGTGCAGGGCGACCGCACCGTCGGCATCGACGAGAAGCCCAAGCCGGCCTATCTGGACCGCGTGCAGCAGGTGTTCGGCTTCGACCCGCCGCGCGAGCATGGCCACCATGTGGTCGAATCCATCGAGGCGATGCTGGACGGCAGCGCCAAGGTGTTCATCGGCCTGGGTGGCAACTTCATCCATGCCGTGCCCGATACGCCGCGTGCGTATGAGGCAATGCGTGGCCTGGAGCTCACCGTGGGCATTGCCACCAAGCTCAACCGCGGGCACCTGGTCCATGGCCGCGATGCACTGATCCTGCCGGTGGTGGCGCGCTCGGAGCGCATCGTTACGCCGGCCGGCGAGCAGTTCGTCACCATCGAAGACGCGATGTCGAATGTCACCGCGTCGCGCGGGGTACTGGAGCCGGTCAGTGCCGAGGTGTTGCCCGAGGTCGAGATCGTCTGCCGCATGGCACTGGCCACGCTGCCGGACAGCAGGGTTGACTGGGCCGGCTGCATGCACGACTACGCGCCCATCCGCGAGCTGATTGCCGCGGTGTATCCGGAGATCTACACCGGCTTCAACGAGCGCATCCAGCAGCCACACGGTTTCCATCTGGACATTCCGCCGCGCCGCCGCGTGTGGCCCACGCCCAATGGCAAGGCCAACATCCTGGTGATGCCTGGCCTGGACGTGGACGATCCGGTGCACGATCCGGACATGCTGCGGTTGGCCACGGTACGCTCGCATGATCAGTACAACACCACCATCTACAGCTACAACGACCGCTATCGCGGCGTGTACAACGATCGCATGGTGCTGTTCATGAACATCGAGGACCGGCTGGCGCGCGGGCTGGAGAAGGAGGCGCTGGTCAGCCTGGAGACGATCAGCGGCGATGGCGTGCAGCGCCGCATCGAGGGCCTGACGGTGCTGGACTACCCGATGCCGCGCGGCGCGCTGGCCGGTTACTACCCGGAACTGAACCCGTTGCTGCCGCTGGACTACTACGACCGGATCAGCGGCACACCCGCAGCGAAGTCGATCCCGGTGCGGATGCGGGCGATGGCGGCGGCGATTGCGTGACGCGCATCGGCTATCATCGGCGGGTGAACCTGCCTGGCCTGCTGCTGCGATGGATGCTGCTCGTTGCCCTGGTGCTGAATGCACCGGCGCTGGCGCTTGGCTCGTCTTCGTACGGCGGGTCGGCCAACCAGGATCACTGCGCTGCACCGCACGCGGCTGCGCTGGCCGCAGCCGGCTGCTGCGATGATGCGGCCCGGGCGGCCTGCCAGAGTGGTGAATGCGAATGCCCGCCAGCCTGCCTTGGCATGCTGGCCACGTTGAGTGGAACGCCCGCCTCGCCGTGGCGCGAGGCGCCTGTAGCTGCCCGTTCCCAGCAACGCGCATCGCCGCCGATGCCGGACCCGTTGCGTCCCCCCATCGTGTGATGTCCTGCAGGCGCTCAAGCGCCTGCCATGACTGTTCGACTCTTTCTCGCCTCTGCCTGCGCCTTCGATGCGCGGGCGGCGGGCCGCGTTGCCCGCTTCAGCAAAGGAATCACTCAATGAACCGTTCTCTCTCCCTCGGCCTGCTGCTGGGCACCGTGCTGGCCACCACCGCCTGTGCACGTGCCGCCGAAGAATCCGCCGCCGCACCGGTCGCCAGCAAGGCACCGGTGGCACCGATCCAGGCCAGCCCGGCCAAGGTTGATCCGGCCCTGCCGGTGGCCATCGTGCACAAGACCGCCAGCTGTGGCTGTTGCGGTATCTGGGTCGACCATCTGAAGGCCGCGGGCTTCCAGGTGGACGTGCGCGATACCGATGACATGAATCCGATCAAGGTCCGCCTGGGCGTGCCGGTCGGCAAGGCCTCCTGCCATACCGCCGAGATCGGCGGTTATGTGGTCGAAGGCCACATCCCGGCCGAGGACATCAAGCGCCTGCTGGCCGAACGCCCGGCCGCACGCGGGCTGGTGCTGCCCGGCATGCCGGCCGGTTCGCCGGGCATGGAAATGCCGGATGGTTACGTGCAGTCGTACACCGTCGAGCTGGTGCGGACCGACGGCAGCACCGAGCCGTTTGCCCAGCACGGGCAGGGTGGCTGATGGAAGGCGGGTGCCGGTCGTCCTGACCGGCACCCTTCGACGCGTCCTGTGTAGGGCTGAGCCTATGCTCGGCTGTGTTTGGCCGGCAAGCCGAGCATGGGCTCGGCTCTACAGGATCAGCGTGCCGTGGCTGTTTCCTTGGCCAGCTGTGCGTCGAACTTCTTCTCGGCCGCATCCGCGTAGGCCTTGCAGGTCAGGGCGTTGGCTCCGGCCTCTGCACCCGCGGCATAGTTCCAGTTGCTGGCGCCCGGATGCGGCGTCAGCAGCAGGTCGCAGGGCAGGGCGCGCACCGTAGCGAAGCTGCGCCGGTAGTCCTCGACCAGGCGGGGATAACGGGCGTTGCCCTGCAGCTGGTAGCCCGGCGCACTCAGGCTGTCGGCGTAGGCGATGCGCACCGGCTGGCCATCGCGGGTATCGGTCCAGGTCCAGGCGGTGCTGCCTGGGGTGTGCCCCGGCATGAAGTGCGCGGTGAACGCGATGCCGCCCACGTTGACCACCTCGCCATCCATGATGATGCGGTCGGTGCTGGCCGGCGGAAAGGTGATGCTGTCGCCAAAGTGCAGGTCGTTGCTGCCACCGCGCGCCAGCAGCACGGCCGATTCGGCGTTGGCCGCTACGCTGGCGCCGGTACGGCGCTTCAGCTCCGCCACTGGCCCGGCATGGTCGGCGTGTGCGTGGCTGAGCAGGATCAGCCGTAGATCCTGTGCTGCCACCCCGCGTGCCTTCATGTTGTCCAGCAGGTGACCGGCCATCTGCGGCATGCCGCCGTCGAGCAGTACCGCACCGTCGGCGGTCTGCACCAGCAGCGCGGTCAGGTCCTCGGTGCCGATCTGCCAGGTGTGGTCGGCAATCTGCAGCGGTGCCATCGGCTGCAGCCACGAGGCGTCCACGGTGTAGGCCTGCAGCTGCGGCAGCGGTGCGTCGGCGGCAGTCACATCAAAGGCAAGTGTGGCAGTCAGGGCAAGGGTCGTCAGGCAAAGGCGCATGGCGGAGAGGTGTCTGGGCAGGGTCGGATGAAACTAGCACGCGGGCGGGGCGGACCGTTTCGCGAATAATTCATGGCTGCGATAAGGTGCGCCGCAGCCTGCCCAGGGATTGTTCGCTGGCCATGGATTGTGAATCCACCTCCACGGGCTGGAGCGCAGAATCGGCCGGGGCTAGCCTGCTACCAGGCTCAAGGAGGTGGACCATGCACGTGCTCATGGTGATGCTGGGTGGCGTACTGCTGCTGGGGGTATTCGTGCTGTTTGGCCATCTCTGGAGCACGGGCACCTCGCAGCTGCCCACGGCACTGATCGCCTTCATCGCCACCTGGCTGCTGGTGGCCGTGGCCAACATGTGGGTAGGGGTCAGCAAGGCCGGCTACGCGGTACGCGAGGAGCTGCCGATCCTGTTGCTGGTATTCGCCGTGCCGGCGCTACTTGCCGGTTTCCTGTACTGGCGCCTGGCGCGCTGAAGGAGTTCCATGAGTACCCGACTGCGCCCGCCCGCGCTGCGCCACCGCGATGGCCATCATGCCCGCGTGACCTATGAAGAACTGTTCTTCGACCTGGTCTACGTGTTTGCGGTCACCCAGCTCAGCCACCATCTGCTGCACCACCTGGACCTGGCCGGCGTGCTGCAGACCCTGGTGCTGTGGTTCGCGGTCTGGCTCGGCTGGCAGTACGCGTGCTGGGTCAGCAACTGGTTCGACCCGGAGGCGCCGCGCGTCCGGGGCGTGATGTTCGCCACCATGCTGCTGGCGTTGTTGATGTCCTCGTCCATTCCCGAGGCGTTCGCCGATCGTGCGTGGATCTTCGCCGGGGCGTACGCCACGATGCAGGTCGGACGCACCGCGTTCGTGCTGCTGGAAGTCGGCCGCAACCATACGTTGGCGCCGAACTTCCGCCGCATGCTGGCCTGGGTCAGCGTGTCGGCCTGCTTCTGGCTGGCCGGCGCGGCGGCCGAGGGCCACCTGCGGCTGGCACTGTGGGCGATGGCGGCGGCCTGCGAATACATCTCGCCGATGTTCGGCTTCGCGTTCCCGGGCATGGGCCGGTCGCACACCCGCGACTGGACCATCGAGGGCGGTCACCTGGCCGAACGCTGCCAGCTGTTCGTCATCGTCGCACTGGGCGAGACGTTGCTGGCCACCGGGGGCGTGCTAAGCGACGTCGAGCACTGGAGCCTGCAGGTGATCTCGGCGGTGCTGGCCACCTTCGCTGGCACGATTGCCATGTGGTGGCTGTACTTCGGCATCTCCAGCCGCGATGCCACAGAGGCCATCACCCACGCCGAAGACCCGGGCCGGATGGGCGCCAATTTCCA
Organism: Stenotrophomonas sp. CASM114; assembly: GCF_049384325.1. Taxonomy (NCBI): domain Bacteria; kingdom Pseudomonadati; phylum Pseudomonadota; class Gammaproteobacteria; order Lysobacterales; family Lysobacteraceae; genus Stenotrophomonas; species Stenotrophomonas sp. CASM114. The sequence goes on from NZ_JBMRGJ010000001.1 coordinate 173,145, forward strand.
TTACGTGCATGCCCTGCTGATCGCCGGCATCATCGCCACCGCGGTGGGCAACGATCTGGTCATGGACCATCCGGCGGCGGCCGTCACCACGGTGTACGCCACGGTGATGGTGGCGGGCCCGCTGATCTATCTGCTGGGCAGTGCCCTGTACAAGCACGTGGTCTACGGGCGCGCGCCGCGCTCGCACCTGCTGGGCGCCGCCGCACTACTGATGCTGGGCCTGGTGTTGCCCTGGATGCACCTGCTGGCCGCCGGATGGCTGACCAGCCTGGTGCTGCTGGGCGTGGGGTTGCTGGATGCGCGGCTGAAGCGGCGCACCCGGCCGTTGCCGGGCTAGAACCCGCCGCCGGTCTTGAAGTCACCGCCGCCGCTGATACCACCGCCGCTGTGGAAGCTGCTGCCGCTGGAACTGGAGCTGGAACTCGAACTCGAACTCGAGCTCGAACCCGAGCCGGAACTGCTGGAACCGCCCGAAAGCAGGTCGAACAGGCCGCCAGAGGAGCGGGTGGTGCTTCGGCTGCTGGTGGTGCTGAAGAAGGATGCGGCGACGGTGGCCGGCGCGGCGGCCCGGTAGCTCGGCGCCTCGTAGGCCTGGCGCTCGATGTCTGCTGCCGCCTGGTAGCTCCTCCGCGCCGCCTGCAGGCTGTCCAGGCGCTTTTTCAGCACGGCCATTTCGCGGGTGTGCTCGCCTACCATCCCATCGATCTCGCCCAGGCGCAGGCGACTGCGATGGATGCGCTCGAGCACGGCATCGTCCTCGCCGGAGGCGGTGGCGGCCACGCGCCGGTACAGGTCGTCCATGCTCTTGGCCGACAGCGTGCGCGCCAGCGCGGTGAGCAGGGCGCTGCCTTCGGCATCGGTCCAACTGCGGAAGCCGTCGATCTGTGCCTGCTTGGCATCCACGGTCTGCCGATGCAGCTGCTCGGCCAGCAGCGCCTGCGCTACTGCGCCCTGTGCCGTCTGCAGCTGCTGGCGCAGCGGGTCGCCACCGGCGCGGGCGAGGGCGGCATCGCGGGCCTGCTGTACCGGTTGGCGGGCCGCCTCCACGTCGTCGCGGGCGCGTCGGGCATGTTCCTGCAGATAGGGCGGAAGCTCGACCAGCGTGGCGTACTCGCGACGGGCACGGTCAAAGCCGCACAGTTCGGCCAGCCAGCCGTCGACGGTGCGCACCAGTGGCCAGCCGCGGTAGGCCGTGCTGCCGTAGTTGCGTCGGTGCAGGTACATGAAGATCGGGTCGGCCTGATAGGCGCCGGCCTTGGCGTCATGCTCCGATTGGGCAGAGGAGGCCATGCGCTCGACCGTGTCGGCGCGTGCCACGGCCAGCTGCAGGTCGTCCTGCAGCACCCTGTAGGTGGGTTCCGCTTCCAGCGTGGTGTCCACCTGGTCCTGCAGGGCCTGCCAGCGTTCGCCGGCGGCGTCGCGTGCGGCAACGGCCTCCTGCGACCGCTGCTGCAAGGACTGCTCGATGTCCAGCAGCGCCTGCAGTTCGTCGTCCAGTACCGCCGCTTTGCGGTCACGGCGCTGCAGATCGGCGCTGGACTGCTGCAGCAGGTCCCGGGCCAGCATCGGCGGCGCATCGGTGGCGGCCTCGGCCTGCAGGCGCGCCAGGGCGTTGAAGTCGTCGCGGACCCGCCCGTGCAGCGCTTCCTGTTCCTTGATCAGCTCCCGGCACTGGTCGCCACGCGCGGCCAGTTGTGCCTGCACCTGGCCGATATCGGTCTCGACATCGGCAATCGCGTCGTTCAGGTCTCTCATGTCAGTTCCTTACCCATCACCATTGGGTGATGTAGCCACCGGTGGCGGGCATGCGGAACCGCGGCGACAGGCTGCCGCGCGGCTTGCTGCCGATCTGGTCGTCTTCGATGATGCCGTTGTCCTGCTTGTCGGCGGCAACCCGGTTGTAGGTGGCCTCGGGCACGCGCACTGCAAACACCGAGACCCGTTCCTCCTTGCCGGTTTCCTCGTTGCGGATCGGCAGTTCGGCAGCATTGCCGGCCTCGTCCAGCGCTTCGGTCACCAGATAGTAGTTGCGGCCACCATTGGCCTTTTCGTTGTAGCGCCAGACGCCGGTGCGTTCATCGTCACGGTTGACGATGCGGTAGACCAGGGTCTGCGACAGCAGCCCCACCAGCTGGCTGACCTCGTCCAGGGCCGGCCCGGCTTCGGCCAGCGTCTCGACCCGGATCAGGCGGGCGGCCTGCTCCAGCGCACGCTCGAAGCGCTTGCGGTCTTCGCCGGCGACACCGGTGGCGAGGCCGTCGGCCTTGAGCTGGGCCAACCGCTCGTTGAGCGCGGCCAGCGTGGCGGCGCTGCCGATCAGCTCCTTCAGGGTCGCTACCGCCTGGCCCGCCGCGGCCATGTCGCCCGCGCGCAGTGCCACGTCGCCGCCGGTGTAGGCGCGTGCGCGCGCCTGCTCTGCATCCGGCGCGAGGCGTGCCGCCCTTGCAGCGGCGTTGGTGGTATCCAGCAGCTCGCTGGCCTCGATCGCCTGGCCGAGAATGTTCACCCGCTCGGTCAGCGGCGGCAGCGTTTCCCTGGCATTCGCCAGCAGCTGCGCGGCGGCCTGCCGATGCTGCTCAACCTGCGCGGCCGCCTGCTCGCCGGTGGCACTGCCACCACTGCTGAGCCGGGTGAGCTTGTCCTTGCGCACAAGGGTCGGCTGTGCGGCCAGTGCGGCGGGAACCCCGGCGAAGCGCCGCTGTGCTTCGGCCAGCGCGGCCTGTGCGCCTTCGGCCAGTGGCTGCAGGCGCCCACCGCTGGCGGTGGCACGTGGCAGCAGCCCCTGCAGGGCCTGTTCCTGTGCGGCCAGCAGGGCGCGCGCTGCAGCAGCCTCCTGTTGCTGCGCGGCCACCTTGTCGTTCAGCACCTGCACGTTCTTCTGCACGTTGCTCTCGTGCACGAACGCTCCGAAGCTGCGCGCCATGACCAGCAGCATGCCGAGCACCAGCAGCAGGAAGGCCGCCAGCAGCGCCCACTTCAACAGGCGGGCCCGATCGATCCAGCGCCGCGCCAGCCACGCCTTCCAGCCACGCGGCGCGGTGTAGAGGTAGCGCTGCTCGCGCTGGGCCTGGATGCCGGCCTCGAGGATCTCGTCGGAGACCTCGATGCCCTGCGAGCGGTACAGCTCAAGCAGGCGCTGCTTCAGCGTCGCCTTGTCATGGCCGCTGTCGGCCAGCGCCTTCATTTCGGCGTTGCGGTAGCGCAGCTGGTCGACCACATCCATGGTCAGCAGCGCATCCTGCAGCTCGGCAGGGGCCATCGTGGCACTCACCTCAGCGCGACTCCGGGCTCGGCGGCGCCTGCAGCAGGGCGGCGAAGCGCTGCTTGCCCTGTTCGACATACTCGGCGATCTCGGCCGAGTCGCGGGTCGCCTGGCCGCGCAGCTGCTCGATCTCCTGCAGCGAGGTTTCCTGGAAGTGCACCACCGCATCGACCAGCTTGCGCACCGAATCGACGCCGATGGTGGCGCCGTAGCCGGCCTTCAGGCCCTCGTGCAGCACGTCATCGCCGATGTTGGCCACCGCTTCCAGGCCCTTGGAGGTGCCCTCGGTCATCGCATTGAGCGCCTGCGTGGACTCATGCAGGCCCATCTGCGTGGTGAAGGCCAGGTTCAAGGCGGTGAAGCTGGTTTCATTGGTGGAGAAGAACACCACCGAGCGCTCGTTGACGCGGCGCTTGATCTCGTGCGACTGGTGCACGCGCAGCATGATCGCCTCGGAGGTGGCGTAGTTCACCTGCAGGTTCTCGGCAAGGTCCTTGGCCAGCTGGTAGCGCGACTCCTCGGCCTGGTTGTTGCGCAGGGCCTCATCGCGGGCCATGACCAGGCGGCCGGTGTCGGCGGCATCGGCGGCCGGATCGGCCGACTCCACGCGCTGCTGCGCCTGCTTCAGCGCCTCGCGGGCATTGGCCAGCGCCTGCTCCTGCAGCTTCAACAGCTCATGGGCCTGGATCTCGGCATCCTTGATCGACAGGCGGAAGTCGCCGTACATCTCCAGCACGCGCGACTCGCGCTGCAGCTGCTCGGCCGAATCGCGGCTGACTTCCAGGAATGTGCGGCGGATCTTCTCGAACCGGCTCGGGATGTCGCCGCGGGTGACCTTCATCCACAGGTTCTGCAGGCGCTCGCCCATGTCGATCCTGCCGTCGCGCACCTGCTCGACCATGGTGCTGGCATCGTCACGGATGCTGTCGAAGGCGCGGATGATCTCGGTATAGCGGTCGGACACCTTGGCCGAGCTGATTTCATCACGCATCACGGCATTGAAATGCCCGGACTGCTGCAGCACGCGGGCAATGGCCACCACGCGGCCCTGGTCAAGGGTGGACAGCTGCGAGACCAGCGCGATGGCCGGAGCGTTGTTGTCCTGGGGAGCGGCCAGGCCCAGGCTGCGCAGCGTGGCCATGGCGCGGTCGAGGTACTTGATCGGCGCGGTAGCGGCCGGCGTGGCAAGGAGGGTGTTCTCGGACATTTCGACGGCTCCGGTCAGGGCAGGCAATGAGGAACCTGCCGCGCGGAACGGGCAGGTTGCTGCGAAACGAAGGGGAAGGGGAGCGGCAGCCGTGCGGCGCACGACAGGCGGGCCCGGTCAAGGGCCAACGGCCCGGTATGGGCGAGGGTGGTGTCCTGTTCAAGCATGGCGCATTCCCTGCAGATCGCCCCCCTGGCGATTCCGTCCCCATTGTAGCGGCGGTGATGGGCAGGTGAAGCCCCACCGATGGCAGGGTGGAGTAGCGTTGGCGCACGCTCATCGGTTGCGGCAAGCGAGGGCTTCGTGCAGAACGTACCGCAATGGTTGCTCTGGGCTGGACTGTCCGCCGTGTTCGCAGCGCTGACCGCGCTGTTCGCCAAGGTCGGCGTCAAGGGTGTCGACCCGGACCTGGCCATGGCCATCCGTACCCTGGTGGTGGCGGCGGTGATCCTGCCGCTGGTGGTGGTCACCGGCAAATGGTCCAACCCGTTGCTGCTGCCGGGGCGCACCCAGCTGTTCCTGGTGCTGTCGGCGCTGGCCACCGGTGCGTCGTGGCTGTTCTACTTCCGCGCACTACAGAGCGGTGAGCTGGCCAAGGTGGCCGTGGTGGACAAGTTCAGCGTGGTGCTGGTGATCGTGCTGGCCTATCTTCTGCTGGGCGAGCGGCCCAGCCTGCGGGAGTGGAGCGGCATCGGCCTGGTGCTGGCCGGGGTGATCGTGCTGGCCACGAAGAAGTAGCAGCGTTCAACCGACCAGAGGAGAGAGCAGGATGCAGGGCGAAGCACACGGTACGTTTGAAGTGGATCTGCGGCCGATCGGTGGCAATGACGGCCCGATTGCGGTGATGTCGATCAACAAGACCTTCGCCGGCGACCTGCACGGCAGCAGCGTCGGCCAGATGCTGGCCTTCCGCACGCCGGTGCAGGGCTCGGCCGGCTACGTGGCGATGGAACGGGTAACGGCCACGCTGGCCGGGCGCCAGGGTGGGTTCACCCTGCAGCACAACGGGTTGATGACCCGTGGCACGCCGCAGCTGAGCGTGGTGGTGGTGCCCGACTCGGGCAGTGAAGGACTGCTCGGCCTGAGCGGCACGCTGGAGATCACCATCAGCGAGGGCCGCCATGACTACCGGCTGGTCTACAGCCTGCCGGAAGAACCCTAGCGGAGTTCCGCTGCCATCGCCGCTAGCCTAGCGACGGTGTTGAGGTTGCGCGCCGTGCCCTGTGCCGAGCCGGGAATGCGCAGGCGCGAGTCGGCCATGCCGGCGCCGTAGTGGATGAAGATCTCGCGCGTGCCGAGTGCAAGCTGTTCGTCGCGCCGGCCGGTCACGCCATCAAGCGGGTCGGCAGGCAGGCTGCCGTCGAGGAACAGGGCGACCACACGGTTGCCGGCGGCCTGCGGAAACGGATTGCGTGCCACCACGCCTGCGATCTCGCTGGCCGAACGCACCAGTACGCCCACCGGCTTGCCGGCATATTCCTGGAGCCGCTGGCCGAGGGCCTGGCGCACGCCTGCCTCGTCGAGCGAGCTGCGCAACACCACGTTGCCGCTGGCGATGTACGTGCGGACATCGGCGAAGCCTGCGTCCTCGCACATCGCCGCCAGTTCGCGCATCGGCAGCTTGCCGGTGCCGCCGACGTTGACCGCGCGCAGCAAGGCGACGTGGACGTTCATGGCGTCCCCGCCTGCAGGCGGTCGTACATGCGCACCAGATCGACCAGGGTGCGCGCGCCCATCTTGCGCATCACCTGCGCGCGGCGCACCTTCACCGTGATCTCGCTGACGCCGAGGTCGCCGGCAATCTGCTTGTTGAGGCGGCCACGCACCACGCCATCGACCACCTCGCGCTCACCCGCGTTGAGCGTGCTCCAGCGCTGCTGCAGGGCATCGAGCGCCTCGCCCTCGCGGCGGCGCTGGCGGTCGATCTCGATGCCCTTGTGGATCGCATCCAGCAGTTCCTGGTCGCGAAAGGGCTTGGTCAGGAATTCGATGGCACCGTCCTTGATCGCGTTGACGCCCATCGCAATATCGCCGTGGCCGGTGATGAACACCACGGGGAGCTGCAGGCCATGGCTGCCCATCGTGCGATGGAATTCAAGACCGCTCTGGCCGGGCATGCGCACGTCCAGCACCAGACACGCCGGCGCGTCTTCCAGGTCGTGTTCGAGGAAGGCTTGGGTGGAGGCGAAGGCCCGCACCTGCAGGCCCATCGAGGCCAGCAGGTCTTCCAGCGCCGCGCGCACCGACGGATCGTCGTCGACCACATAGACAATGGGCGCCGGATCGGCGAGGGGTGCAGTGGGCTTACGCATGGTGGACATCCGTGGCGGCGGGCAGGTCGAAGACGAAGCAGGCACCGCCGCCTGCCGGTCGTTCGGCGCGGATCTGGCCGTCGTTGGCCTCGATCATCGAGCGGCTCAGGCTGAGGCCCAGCCCCAACCCGTGCGACTTGGTGGTCCAGAACGCGTCGAACACGCGCTCGGGATGGTCGGCGGGCAGGCCGACGCCACGGTCACGGACGCTGAGGCTGACCCGTTGGCCCTCACGCCGGGTCAGCAGCGACAGACGCCGGTCGCCTGCGGGTACGGCTTCCATTGCATCCACCGCATTGAGGATCAGGTTGCCGATCACCTGCTGCACCTGTACGCGATCGGCCTGCACCGGCGGCAGGTCGGCGTCCAGCAGCAGGGCCACGGCCACGCCATGCTGGTCCAGTTCGCTGCGCGACAACGCCAGCATTTCCTCCACCGCCTGGTTCAGGTCGAAGGCGCGCCGTTCCGGTGCCGCGCCCTGGGTCAGGCCGCGGATGCGGGCGATCACATCGCCTGCGCGGTGCGCGTCCGCCAGGATGCGGGCTACGGTCTGCCGGGCCTTGTCCACGTTGGGCGGGTCCTGGGCCAGCCAGCGTTGGCAGGCTTCGGCGCTGCTGGCGATGGCCGCCAGCGGCTGGTTCACTTCATGGGCGATGGAGGTGGTGAGTTCGCCCACGGTGGAGGCGCGGGCGACCCGCAGCAGGCGACCCTGCGCTTCCTGCACGGCGGCCTTGGCCGCTTCCATGTTCAGGGCGAGGTAGGTGGTGATGCCGATCACCAGCATGCCGATCACCGAATTGACCAGGCCGATGCGGTAGGTGCCGAAGCGGGTCAGGAAGAAACTCAGCCCGGTCAGCGCGATGCAGGCGATGGCCAGCGTGATCAGGCCGCGGGCGGCCAGCACGCGCGATGCCGCGAGAATGACCGCTGCGTAGAAGCAGGCAGCAGCAACCGCGTAATCGGTGACGGTGTCGATCAGGAAGATCGCGGCCATCACGACGATCAGGGCCAGCAGCACCAGCGGGCGGCGGGGCGACAGCGATGGCATCGGGACGGCTCCCTGGCGTGGGGTGAAAGGATAGCAAAGCCGCCATCGGCAGATGCCGATCTTGGTCGGCAGGCTCTTTTGCTGTGGGTGCCGACCGTTGGTCGGCACAAGCCAGAACGATGCCTGGTAGTGCCGGCCGCTGGCCGGCAACTGCACGGTGTTGCCGGAGCTCATGAGGTTGCCGGCCAGCGGCCGGCACTACCGCAGGGATGGACACGGTCTCTGAGGGTTCTCTGCCGACCAAGGTCGGCACCTACCAAAGCGGTGCACGGTGTTGCCGGCCAGCGGCCGACACTACTCCTCCAGGCTGGCGTTCCAGAATCCCTGCAGCACACCGGGCGTGGTCGCCAGCGTCGCAAGTACGGCGTCCAGTTCGCCGGCATCCACCGTGGTGGCATACAGCACCGCTTCGATCTCCACATCGCGCTCGCCGAACGGGCGCTGGTCCACCGCGCGCACCGGGTACTGCGCCTGCTCAAGCAGCAGCAACAGCTGGTCCAGCACCTCGGCCTGCTGCTCGCGCTGGCAGACCACGTTGATCGCATAGGTCGCCTCGCTGAACGCTTCCGGCAGCGGTTGCCGCTGGATGCGGTTCACCACCGGCCGCAGCAGGGTATTGGCGGCCAGCACGAAGACGGCGGCCAGCACCGCTTCCGGCAGCAGCTTGATACCTGCACATGCTCCCACCGCCGCCGACCCCCACAGGGTGGCGGCGGTGTTCAGGCCGGACACCTGCGCGCCGTCCTTCATGATCGCGCCGGCGCCGAGGAAGCCGACGCCGGAGATCACATAGGCCACCACATGCAGCGGCGAGGGTGGTCCGCCGTACAGGTCATGGAAGCGCACCGCCAGATCGACGAACACTGCCGCACCCACCGCCACCAGCGTATTGGTACGCAGGCCGGCGGTGCGTTGCCGCAGCTGCCGCTCCAGGCCGATGACCGTGCCCAGCACGAATGCCACCGACAGGCTGATCAGCGAGCTGAGCGTGGCGCCGGCGTTGAACGCCGGCAGGTTCGGATTGATGTCCATTGCGTTTCTCCCTGGACAAGCGGCGGGCGCTTACTGCCAGCCGTAACGACGGATGTAGAACTTCTTCAGCGCGGTGGTCAGCACCGCATAGCCGAACAGGATCGCCACCAGGAACGGCCAGTAGCCGGCCGGCAGCGCCTGCAGCTTGAAGTAGCCGGCCAGCGGACTCATCGGCAGGGCCACGCCGATGGCCATGATCAGGCCGGTCATCAGCAGCAGTGGCGGCGCGGCGATGCTCTGCAGGAACGGCACCTTCGGCGTGCGGATCATGTGCACGATCAGGGTCTGGGTCAGCAGGCCGACCACGAACCAGCCGGACTGGAACAGGCCCTGGTCGGCCGGCGTGCGTGCATCGAACACGTACCACATCAGCGCGAAACAGCTCAGGTCGAAGAGCGAGCTGATCGGCCCGAAGAACACCATGAAGCGGCCGATGTCCGCCGGGTTCCACTTCAGCGGCTTGCGTACCAGTTCCTCATCCACGTTGTCGAACGGAATGGCGATCTGCGAGATGTCATACAGCAGGTTCTGCACCAGCAGCTGCAGCGGCAGCATCGGCAGGAACGGCAGGAAGGCCGAGGCCACCAGCACCGAGAACACATTGCCGAAGTTGGAGCTGGCGGTCATGCGGATGTACTTCAGCATGTTGTTGAACGTACGCCGGCCCTGGATGACGCCTTCCTCCAGCACCATCAGGTTCTTTTCCAGCAGGATGATGTCGGCCGCCTCCTTGGCGATGTCCACCGCGCTGTCCACGCTGATGCCGATATCGGCTGCGCGCAGCGCCGGCGCATCGTTGATGCCGTCACCGAGGAAGCCGACCACCTTGCCCTGCGCGCGCAGCTCGCGCACCAGTCGCTCCTTGTGCAGCGGCGTCAGCCGGGCAAACACGCGATGGTGGTGCAGCGCCCGCGACAGCGTGCCGTCGTCCATGCGCTCGATCTGCGGGCCGGTCAGGATGGTGTCCGCGTCCAGCCCCACCTGTGCGCAGACACGGGCGGTCACCAGTTCGTTGTCGCCAGTGAAGACCTTGACCTCGACACCGTGTGCGGCCAGCGCCTGCAGCGCCTGCGCAGCCGACTCCTTAGGCGGGTCCAGGAAGGCCACGTAGCCGACCAGGGTCAACCCGCACTCGTCCGCTTGCGAGTAGGCGCTCTGACTGGCCGCGGTCTCCTTCATCGCCACTGCCACCACGCGCAGGCCCTGTTCGTTCAGTTCCTCGGTGGTCTGCCGCACCCGCGCCAGGCGGCGCTCGTCCAGTGGCATGTCCTGGCCGTTCTCGCGCACGGTGCTGCACACCGCCAGCATCTCTTCCACCGCGCCCTTGCAGATCAGCTCATGGTGGTCCTCGCGCTCGGACACCACCACCGACATGCGGCGGCGCTCGAAGTCGAACGGGATCTCATCCACCTTGTGGTAGTCCTGCGACAGCCGCAGCGAGCTCTGCAGCTCCACGTGTTCCAGCACCGCGCGGTCCAGCAGGTTGATCAGCCCGGTCTGGAAGTGGCTGTTGAGGTAAGCGAACTTCAGCACGTCTTCCGAATCGTGACCGAACACATCGGTGTGGCGCTCCAGCGCGATCCTGTCCTGGGTGAGCGTGCCGGTCTTGTCGGTGCACAGCACTTCCATGGCGCCGAAGTTCTGGATCGCATCCAGGCGCTTGACGATCACCTTGCGCCGCGACAGCAGCACCGCGCCCTTGGCCAGGGTGGAGGTGACGATCATCGGCAGCATTTCCGGCGTCAAGCCCACCGCCACCGACAGCGCGAACAGGAACGCCTCGGTCCAGTCGCCCTTGGTCCAGCCGTTGATCAGCAGCACGAACGGCACCATCACCAGCGCGAAGCGGATCAGCAGCCAGCTGACACTGTTGACGCCGGCCTGGAACGCGGTGGGCGCACGGTCGGTGGCGGTGCTACGCTGGGCCAACGTGCCGAAGTAGGTGCGGTTGCCGGTGGCCAGCACCACGGCGGTGGCCGTGCCGGACACTACATTGGTGCCCATGAACAGCAGGTTGTGCTGCTCCAGCAAGCCAGCCAGGCCGTCGCCGGGGTGCGCGAACTTTTCCACCGGCAGCGACTCGCCGGTCATTGCGGCCTGTGCCACGAACAGGTCCTTGGCGGTCAGTACGCGGCAATCGGCCGGAATCATGTCGCCGGCCGACAGCACGATGTGGTCACCGGGCACCAGCTCACGGATCGGCAGGTCCAGCAGGCGAGCCGGGCGACGGCTGTGCAGGTGCGCGCCGAAGTACTGGTCGGCCACATCGGCGGCCTCGGTGCCCGGATTGCGGCGCAGCACGCGCGCGGTGTTGCCGACCAGCGCCTTCAGCCGCTCGGCGGCACGGTTGGAGCGGCCTTCCTGCACGAAGCGGATCAGCGTGGACAGCAGCACCATCGCACCGATCACGATCGTGGCCTTGATGTCCTCGGTCAGCCAGGACACCGCCGCCAGCACGGTCAGCAGCAGGTTGAACGGATTGCGATAGCACTGCCACAGGTGCCGCCACCACGGCAGCGGCTTTTCGTGATCCACCTCGTTGGGGCCGAGCGTGGCCAGCCGCTCCTCGGCTTCATGCGGGCTGAGGCCATCGGCATGCGAATCCAGCGTGGCCAGCAGCTCGGCTTCTTCCTGCTGGGCAAGGGTGACCAGGCCGGTGGTAAGCGCGAACGGCGCCGCTTCGGCGCTGCCCGGACCGAAGCCGGCTTCGGGCATCGCGCCGCGGCGGAACAGGTTGCCTGCGCGACGGCTGCGCAGGAAGGCGTTGAACCAGGCGTTGAGCAGGCTCATGGGACGCTCCTCGAATGTCAGAGCCGGCCGCAGCCGGAACACGAACGGAATGGGTGAGACAGATCAGGCGTGGCGCATGGCCAGCACCGCCGGCGACCACGGCTGCATGTGCAGGCGCTGGCTGCCGCCGATGCATAGCGGCTTCATCGCATCGCGCAGCGGGTAGGGCAGATGGCGCAGCACGGTGATGCGCTCGCTGATCGGCAGCAGCGACAGCGCGTCAGCCACCACGCGCGGCGAACCGAGCGACAGCGAACGGGCGAACATGACCGGGCCGTGCTGCAGCAGCTGGCTGCGCAGGGCGGCAACATCGCGCTCGCCAATCAGGCGGCGCAGGGTGATGTAGAGGATCTTGTAGGACATGGGGGTGATCTCCAGGCAGGCGGCGCCTGGCGATCCCCCGTCACTCAGGCAGGCAGGGACCGGCGGGCAGGCGCCAGGAACAGGCAACAAGCGGTCATCCGGGGCGCGGTGCGCCCGGCAGGGTCGGGGTCCATCTGCGTCTCCATGAGGGGAGGGTGCCAGCCAGGGTTGCCCTGGCCAGTGGCGCTATTGTCCGCCCCTGAATGGGGCAGGCCTAGAGGCCCGTGGGTTAGCCCGGCTATACCTTGGTATAGCCGGGCACCCGTAGCGCCAATCGAGGGTTCAGTGATGGATCAATGCGAAGCGCTGGTCTGCTTGCACACGTCGTACTCGCCACGGGTCAACGTCTTGTCACGGTCGGTATCGCAGGCGTGCAGTCGTTCGGCCCAGTCCGGCGCCACTGCATCGACTTCCGCCAGGGTGACAATGCCGTCCTTGTCCTTGTCCAGCGACTCATACGGCGGTATCAGCTTCACTTCGGTGACGTCCTCGGCGGCGGTGGCCTTGCTCGCCTCCTGGGTCTTGGAACAGGCGCCCAGCAGCAGGCCGGCACAAAGCGAGAGTGCAATGGGGAGGTAGCGATAACCGATCATGGCGTGCTCCTGAAAAAAGGGCTGACCACCTGTGCGATGGTCACGGCCGGATCTTCCGCGCGGGGCTGTAAGTGGGCTGCGAAGAATGGGGCCCATGGACAGCTGCCAGTGGGCCGCCATTTGCCGGGCTGCGCAACGGGGATTGCGCGCGGACGCCTTGGGGAGTCGGCTCGACGGATGTGGCACGGTAGAGTCGACCGTTCGTCGACTTTCGCGCGCAGCGCGGGGTTTTCAGCTTCCTGCAAAGAGCAGTCGACTGACAGTCGACTCTACCTTCCTACGGTGGAATGCCGGCCAGCGGCCGGCACTACCGTCCCTTCAGAACCGGTCGGCAAAGGCATCCGTCGCCCGCACCAGCGCATCGACCGTGGCCGGCTCGTTGGCGCTGTGGCCGGAGGTCACCATCTCCAGCCGGGCTTCCGGCCACGCCTTCGCCAGGTCCCACGCGCTGCGCGGCGGGCAGATGATGTCGTAGCGCCCCTGCACGATCACGCCGGGCAGGTGGCGGATGCGATCGATGTTGCGCAGCAGCTGGTCCGGTTCCAGGAAGACGCCGTTGCGGAAGTAGTGGGCTTCAATACGGGCCTTGGCCAGGGTATCCAGCGGATCATCGGTGGATTCGGCATCCACGTCGTGCTGCAGGGTGGCCGCATTGTCTTCCCAGCCCAACCAGGCCTGCGCGGCTTCGATGCGGGTTGATTGATCCGGGCCATCCATGCGCGCCCAGTAGGCCGCGATCATGTCGCCACGCTCGGCTTCCGGGATATAAGCCTCGTAGCGGTCCCAGCGCTCCGGGAAGATCCAGCGCGCACCGCCATCGGCCTCGGCGAACCAGCGGTTCTCGATCTCACGACCGAGGAACACGCCACGCAGGATCAGGCCGGTGGCGCGTTCGGGATGTGCCTGCGCGTAGGCCAGCGACAGCGTGGAGCCCCACGAGCCGCCATAGACCAGCCAGCGCTCGATGCCCAGGTGCTCACGCACCTTTTCGATGTCCGCCACCAGGTCCTGCGTAGTGTTGTCGCGCAGCTCGCCGAACGGCGTGGAGCGGCCGCTGCCGCGCTGGTCGATCAACACGATGCGGTAGCGCGCCGGGTCGAAGAAGCGCCGATGGGTCGGCGAGATACCGGCGCCCGGGCCACCGTGCAGGTACACCACCGGAATGCCCTCCGGCGTGCCGCACTCTTCGATTTGCAGCGTGTGCAGATCGCTCACCGGCAGGGTGAATTCGCGGTAGGGATCGATGGCCGGGTACAGGGTGCGCATGACGGGTGTCTCACAAGCAGGGGCGGCCAGCATAGCGCCGCCACCGGCGGCTTGCAGCAGCGGGCTCCTGCGCGGCGCTGGAAATGCGCTGGCCGATGCGCATAAGCTTCCGCGATGCAAGCGACCACGACCGGGACGTCCACGTTCAACCTCACCCTCGGCAGCGGCGCGCGGGAGCTGCTGAAGTGGATCGCGCTGTTGGCCATGACCGGCGACCACATGGCCAAGGTGGTGTTCGGGGGCTACGTGCCGGTGGTCAGCGAACTGGGGCGTATCGCCTTCCCGCTGTTCGCGCTGGTGATGGCCTGCAACCTGGCCCAGGCGGGCGCCGACCTGCGCAAATCGATCCGCCGGCTCGCGCTATGGGGGCTGATCGCGCAGCCGTTGCACGCCTCTGCGTTCGGTTCCTGGCTGCCGCTCAACATCCTGCTCACCTTCACTTTGGCGGCGGTGGCCGTGCATGCGCTTGCGAACAATCGGCCTGTGCTGCTGTTGCTGGCTGCCGGTGTGCTGCCGATGTTCGTGGACTACCAGTGGGCCGGCGTTGGCGCCGTGCTGCTGGCCTGGATCGCGTTCCGGCATCGGGCGTGGTGGCCGCTGCTGGTCGCGCTTGCGGCGGTGTGCTGGGCCAACCACAACGGCTGGGCGGTGCTGGCCGTTCCGGTGGTGCTGCTGGCCGCGCGGGTGCCGTGGCAGCTGCCGCGCTGGCGCTGGCTGTTCTACGGCTACTACGTGGGGCATCTGGCGGTGCTGGCGTTGATTGCCCATCTGCTTGTGTAATGTCGGAACTGGCGTGTCGCGCGTCTTGAAAGCCGGATGCGGTCAAGGAACGCGTGGTGCCGATGCGGGTGGGGAACGCCGCCGTTGGCGTGGCGCAAGTTGTTGAATCTTCGGCTCGATTGTCGATATGCGACAATGCGGCCACTGCGTGAACGTTGCTGTCTTTGCACTTGGGTTGTTGGCGCCTGCCACCCCGTTGTGCACATGATGGGGTGCCACCGAAAAAGGGTGGCCGGGGCCTGGAAACCCCGTTGAGTAAGTGCTGTTTACGCTTGCCAGCCGGCGTCGCCTTGCGCGGCGTCGGCTGGCATTCCGTTCGCGTTCCATGGCGGGCGGTGCGTGGAGGTGGGCGCAAGCCCACCGCCCGGGTATAGCACTGACTCACGGGATTTCCAGCCACGCACCGTCCGCCGCCTTGATTGTTAAGGGTGGTGGTCCCGCATGCCTTGCACGGAGACCTGCCATGAACGCATCGGAGTTTCCCCATCAGCGCGCCCCGGCCAATGCCGATGAGGGGCACGACATCCCGCCCGATCCCAACAACCTGACGGCCCTGCTGCATCGCATCGGGTTGGGCGCGGCTGCCGACGGCCAGCCCTGGCCCGAGCGCCATCAGCTGCCGGGCCGGTGCCTGGCGTTGGCCGACGCCGACGGTGCACTGGCCGGGCTGCGTATCGTGCAGGAGATCCTGCTGGCGGCCGAACGCGCCCGCCAGAATGGCGGCCCGGAACAGTACGTGGGCGATCGCGTAATGGAAGGGCTGAAGCTGGCGGCATTGGCGTTGACCAGCCACGCCATCTATCGCCTGCATCCGGAATGACACGTAGATCCACGCCATGCGTGGATGCCGTTCGCGGATTGCCCGACGTCCTGTAGAGCCGAGCCTATGCTCGGCTCAGCGGACGAAACGGAGCCGAGCATAGGCTCGGCTCTACAGGAGATCCATGCCGGCTCAGAAATCCATGGTTGCCGACACCAGCACTGTCCTCGGTGCACCCAGCGCCAGGCTCGACAACAACGGCATGCCCCAGTAAGCCTTGTTGGTCACGTTGTTTACCGTGGCCCGCAGTGCAAGGGGCCGTCCTGCGATCGTCGTGCTGTAGCGCGCGCCCACGTCGAACAACGTCCGCCCCGGCACGGACAGGTTGTTGTCGGCACTGATGTACTGCTTCGACATCGCCGTGGCATTGCCGGTCAAGGTGAGGCCCTGCAAGGTCGGCACATCCCATTCCACGCCCAGCTTGGCCTGCCGCTGCGCCACGGCGGTGGCGATGCGTCCTTCATTCACGCCGCCGGCCGTGCGGGTCAGCTTCGGCTGCACATAGGCCACGCCACCGAGCAGGCGCACGCCGTCCATCGGTGCGCCGAAGAAGCCCCATTCCACGCCGCGATTACGTTGCTCGCCGCCAAACGAGAAGATATTCGTGACCGGGTCGGTGTAGCTGCTCGGTCGCTTGATCTCGTACACGCTGAAGGTGTGCGCGAAGCTGCCCAGGTCCAGCTTCAGGCCCAGCTCCTTCTGCCTGGTGCGGAACGGTGCGAACACATCGCCGGCATTGGCGGCGGTCATCGGCGCGGTGGCGCCCTGGCTGAGGCCTTCGATGTAGTTGGTGTAGAGGGCGATCGTGTCGGTGGCTTTCACCAGCAGGGCCGCTGCCGGCGTGGTGGCGCTCTCGTCGTAGCGCGAGGTGCGTGCACCCGTGGACACGTTGAAGGTCTCGCTGACCACCTGCTGGCGGCGCACGCCCAGCGTCAGCTGCACGCGGTCATCGGCGAAGGCGAGGGTGTCGGCGAAGCCGAGGCTGTCCAGCTTCAGCTCGGTATGCGAGATGTGCGGTGCCATGAACGGCGCCGCCGGGCCCCACACTGGGTTGTACACATTGGTGGTCCAGTCCCAGCCGGGTACGCTGCGGCGACCGTAGTCGTTCTGGGTGTGCTGGTAGTGGGTCACGTTGGCGGCCCACTGGTGGCCGACGCTGCCGGTGTGGAACGAACCGCGCAGGCCGGCATCTGCGGACTGCTTCTTGATATCGAAGGCGAGCTGGCCGATCACCGTGGTGAAGTCGCCGGCTGGATTGAGGATCTGCGCGCTGATCGAACCGTTGTAGCGGTAGTCGGTCCTGCTGGTGCCGTACGCGAGGTAGGCCATCAGGCTATCGTTGACATCCAGCTCGCCGCGCACCATCGCGCCCTTGTCCTGGCTGTCCACGTAGGCCCAATCCGGGTTGATCAGCGTATCCCCGCGTGGCGGGCGTGGAATGGCCACACCCGGTGCCAGGCCGACGCCACGAGCCGGGCCGTCAACGCGGTCGTCGGCGCTGTAAAGATCGGCCGACAGCCGCATACGTTCGCCGCGCCAGTCCAGTGCCAGCGAACCGAGCTGTACCTTCTTGCGCTGCTTGCCGACGGCGCCGTCACGATCACGGTAGGCACCGTTGAAGCGGATGCCGAACTGCCTGTCGGCGCCGAGGCGACGGCCCATATCCACGTGAGTGCCGAACTGCGCATCGGAGGCGAAGTTGGCACTGACCCGCAGCAGCGGTTGCTCGCTTGCGCGCTTGGGCACCAGGTTGACGCTGCCACCGACCGAGCCGCCCGGCGGCATGCCGTTGAGCAGCGCAGACGGTCCCTTCAGCACCTCGATGCGCTCGAACATTTCCGGCGAGGTGCGGTAGTAGGGCGCCATGCCGCTGAGGCCATTGAACGTGGTGTCGCTGGTGTTGGACGCAAAGCCGCGGATCGCGTAGTTCTCACTCCAGGCACCGGTGACGCCGTTGCTGAACACCGTGGGGTCGGTGGCGGCAATGACGTCGGTCAGGTCCTTGGCCTGGCGATCGCGGATGAAGGACTCGGTGTAGCTGACCGTACTGAACGGCGTGTCCATGAAGTCCTTGTCACCGAGCAGGCCGACGCGGCTGCCGGCGGCCACCTGGCCGCCCGCATAGTCTGCAGTGACCCGGCGCTGTTCCTGCACCTGCACCGAGGGCAGCGTGGACGGTGCGGTGTCGGCCTGCGCGGCAAACGAGGCCAGCAGCCCCAGCGCGAGGGCTGACATCCGGTAGCGCATGGGCATGCCCGGCGGATGCATCAGGCCGGAGGATGCGGCCGCAGCGCGAAGCTGCGCAGAAGTGAAGTTGTAAACGGTCATGCCAGAGTCCTGTGAATCGCAGGCGCGAGCGCGCCTGGCGCGCTGCCGACGGCAAGCACGGGGAGAGGGCGCAGCGCAGGGTTGTTGGCTGGGTGGGGACCTGGCGGGAGGTGAGCCATGGGCTCGGTTACGGGTGCGCGGCGGACGCATTCCGAATTAGTTGAGTAAAGTAAACTAAATCAATCGAAGCGGACAAGAGGGTCCCTTTGCTGGCACCCTCAGCAGGGTATGAGCACCCACCCCGATCCAACGGCGCCGACCCGTGGCCGCCCACCCACCATCACCCCGGAGCGCCTGGCCGACATCGGCATCCGCCTGGGCCTGCCCAACCTGACCATGGCCAACGTAGCCGCCGAACTGGCGGTAACCCAGGCAGCGCTGTACAAGCGCGTGGCGAACCTGGAGGCGTTGAAGCGCCTGGTGGCGGAGGCGGTGTTCCAGCGCTGGCAGATTCCGCGCGCGTCGGTCGACGCACCGGGTGGGCTGGAGGCCTATCTGATGGGGTTCGTGGAGTCGCTGTGCGAAGTGGTGAAGGCGCATCCCGGGCTACCGCCCTACCTGCTGCGGCGCACGGTGGCGACCGCGCCGATGCTGGAAAAGATCGCCTCGCACCAGGCGCACGTGGCCGAGGTGTTCGGCCTGCCGGTGGACAAGGCGCGCTGGCTGCTGGCCACGATCGCGTTCTACTGCATCGCCGGTGCCGACACCATCTACGCGATTGCGGATGACGAGGAGGGGCAGGTGATCACCGAGTTCAAGCAGGGCATGCGGGCGTTGGTGATCGGTTCGCTGGAGGTATCGCGGCTTCGGTAGATCCACGCCTTGCGTGGGTGCCGTTGCACGGTTCGCCACGGCCCCATCTACGGATGGCGTGGATCTACAATGCGGCCATGCCTGCCACGCCTACTCTCGATGATCTTCGCCGCTACGCGGTCGCGCGCACCCTGTTCAAGCCGACCACGCTGCTGACAGCGATCCGGCGGCTGGGCTTCGTGCAGGCCGACCCGATCCGCGCACCGGCACGCGCACAGGACCTGACCTTGCGCCACCGGGTGAAGGACTACCGCGCGGGCGATCTTGAGCGCCGCTACACGCGTCTGCCGGTGGAAGAGGATTGCTTGGTGAACTACGGCTTCCTGCCGCGCGAGCATCTGGCGCTGATGCACCCACGGGTATCCAAGCGCGAGTGGGATGCCGAGACCCATCGCCGTGCGGCCGACGTGCTGGCCTTTGTGCGCGAGCGTGGCAGCGTGCACCCGCGCGAGGTCGACCAGGCGTTCGCGCATGGGCGGGTGACCAACTACTGGGGCGGCACCAGCAACGCAAGCACGCATCTGCTGGATGGCATGCACTACCGTGGCCTGCTGCGCGTGCAGCGGCGCGACAGCGGTACGCGCATCTACGCGGTGGCCGATCATGCCGAGCCCGATTCCAGCGAACAGGCGCAGATCGAACGTGCCGCCGCCCTGATTGATCTGGTAGTGCGCAAGTACGCGCCGCTGCCTTCGGCCAGCCTGACCTATCTGGTGCGCCTGCTGGGCTATGGCGCGCCGCACCTGGCCGAGCAGACCCGCAAGGCATTGGCGCTGGCCAAGCAGCAGCTGGCCAGCTGCACGTTGGAGGGCACCACCTGGTACTGGCCGGCAGACGAAAATCCGCGCTCGCGCCGCCATGCGCCGGACGAACAGGTGCGCCTGCTGGCGCCGTTCGACCCGGTGGTGTGGGACCGCCGCCGCTTCGAGCTGTTGTGGGATTGGGTGTACAAGTTCGAGGCGTACACGCCTGCACCGAAACGCCAGTACGGCTACTACGCACTGCCGGTGTTGTGGCATGAGCAGGTGGTGGGCTGGGCCAACTTGAGCGTGCGCGAGGGTGAGTTGGTGTCGAGCGTGGGCTATGCCGGCAAGTCGCTGGCCCGCGACAAGGTATTTCGTGGCGCGCTGGACGACGAGCTGCAGCGCATGGCGGAGTTCCTGTAGCGCCAAGCGGCGCATGGGTATCTATCGATCCCGGTAGCCGCCAACCTGGGTTGGCGCTGGCTTCCATCGGTGCCCACCAAGGTGGGCAGCTACCAGGGCAACACCGCTCAGGCCTGGTAGCCGCCAACCTTGGTTGGCGCTGGCTTCCGTCGGTGCCCACCAAGGTGGGCAGCTACCAGAGCAACACCGCTCAGGCCTGGTAGCCGCCAACCTTGGTTGGCGCTGCTCTCGTCGGTGCCCACCAAGGTGGGCAGCTACCAGAGCAACACCGCTCAGGCCTGGTAGCCGCCAACCTTGGTTGGCGCTGCTCTCGTCGGTGCCCACCAAGGTGGGCAGCTACCAGAGCAACGCCGCTCAGGCCCGGCAGCCGCCAACCTTGGTGGGCGCTGGCTTCCATCGGTGCCCACCAGGGTGGGCAGCTACCAGAGCAACACTGCTCAGGCCTGGTAGCCGCCAACCTTGGTGGGCGCTGGCTTCCATCGGTGCCCACCAAGGTGGGCAGCTACCAGAGCAACGCTGCTCAGGCCCGGTAGCCGCCCACCTGGGTTGGCGCTGGCTTCCATCGGTGCCCACCAAGGTGGGCAGCTACCAGAGCAACACCGCTCAGGCCTGGTAGCGGCCAACCTGGGTTGGCGCTGGCTCCCGTCGGTGCCCACCAAGGTGGGCAACTACCAGAGCAATACCGCTCAGGCCTGGTAGCGGCCAACCTGGGTTGGCGCTGGCTCCCGTCGGTGCCCACCAAGGTGGGCAACTACCAGAGCAACACCGCTCAGGCCTGGTAGCCGCCAACCGTGGTTGGCGCTGGCTTCCGTCGGTGCCCACCAGGGTGGGCAGCTACCAGGGCAACACTGCTCAGGCCTGGTAGCCGCCAACCTGGGTTGGCGCTGGCTTCCGTCGGTGCCCACCAAGGTGGGCAGCGACCGGTCAAGCGGCGCCCTTGTGGTCCGCATCGTCCATGCCGGGGCTGACGCGGCGGCCGATATCCTTCAGCCGCGCAAGCTGATCCACCATTGACGGCGCATCGTCCAGGCTGCCGACGAAGGTCCACAGGTAGGTCATCACCGCGTAGACGTGGCCCGGTGTAACGCCTTCACTGGTGGCAAGGCGACCGATGGTCAGCGCGAACAATGCCGCGGCAGCCAGGCCGATCACCACATAGGCGCCGGCCTCGCGGTCGGACAGCAGGATGCGCAGGCGCGACAGCGTGGTGTAGTGGCGGCGCAGCACCCAGGGGCTGACCCGGTCGACCAGCCGGATTTCGTGTTCCAGGCGGTTGTTCAGTCGGCCGTGCAACTGCTCGTTGCGGCGTGCGAACGAGGGCAGCACCAGCAGGGCGCCGAGCAGGGTGGCCAGGCCAGCGGCACCGACCATCGGCTCGATCGCCAGCAGCATGGCCACTGCACCGAACATCGATGCCAGCGCGGTGGCGATGATCGGCACGTGCTTTTCAAAGAAGTCGACGAACTCGCGGGCCAGCACCACGCGTGCCGCCGAAGTGGACGTCGCCTGGCCCAACCGGCGCTGCGCCTGCACCACGCTCACTGCCAGATCGGCATAGATGCGGGTGAAGGTGCGCGTATCCACCGCCCGACGGGCGGCACCCACCAGCCAGAACAGCAGTACCACGCCGGCATAGGAGATGGCATGGCCGATGTTGCCGCTGATGATCGCGTCTACCGCGAAGCCTGCGAACAACGGATAGGCCAGCAGCAGGGTGTTCTCCAGCGCCACCAGCGAGAACGTGCCGGTCAGCTGCCAGGGGTAGGTGCGCAGGATCGCCTTGAGCGTGGCGGCCGCATTCTGCTGGCCGATGCTGCCGGCGGCGGCCGTTGGATCGTGGGGGTGTTTCATGGGATGCCTGGGGGGTTCGGGGACAGGGCAGGGGACGGATGCCTGCCATCTGCCGGGTCGCGCCCAGTATCTGCAGCCCTTTGGAGCGGGCATGGAGGGATGATGGAGATTGCGTGGAGAAATCGGCGGCGTTCAGCCACGCGCGTGGTGCCCACCAAGGTGGGCCGCTACCAGGGCAGCGTCTACCGCCTCAACGGCGCACGTGCACCGGCCAGCGGATCTCGAACGAACTGCCGCCACGCTCGGTAGCTCGGCACTGCGCCGTTCCGTGATGTGCCACGGCAATCGCACGCACGACCGCCAGGCCGAGACCTGAGCCCCCACTCTGCCGTGAGCGCGACACATCGGTGCGCTGGAAGGCTTCGAAAATGCTGTCGCGCAGGTCGTCCGGCACGCCGGGGCCACCATCTTCCACGGCCACCGCGCAGTGCCCCTCAGCGAGGGTGACGCGCACCCGCAGCGGGCAGGGGATGGCATGGCGACGGGCGTTCTCCAGCAATGCCAGCACCGCCTGGCGGATGCGGGCCGGATCGCAGTCCGCCAGCGACGGCCGCGCGTCCAGGCTCACCGAGAAGCCACTTTCGGTCAGCGCCTCGGACATCGCCTCCACCACCGCCGCCACCTGCACGCTGACGTCGCTGCGTTGCAGGCGTAAATCCAGGTGGCCACTCTCGGCCAGGCTGACCACGCGCAGGTCCTCGATGATGCGGGTCAGTCCCTCCAGCTGGGTGAGCATGCTGTTGAACTGCTCGGGGCCCGGCTCGAATACACCTTCGGCGATGCCTTGCAGGCGGCCACGCAGGATGGTCATCGGCGTGCGCAGTTCGTGTGCGATGGCCGCGTTCCAGAACACGCGGTTCTCGGACATCCGGCTGAGCCGCTCGGCCATGGAATTGAAGTCGTTGACCAGCGTGGCGGCCTCGGCCATCGAGGTGTCGCCGCCGCGTGCGCGCGCCTCCAGGTCACCGCTGGCCACGCGACGCAGGCTTGCGGCCACCGAATTCAACGGGGTGATGATGCGCCGGGTCAGGCGAGACGCGATCAGGGTGGCCAACGCCACCACCACGGTGGCGGTCAGGCCGATCCACAGCCACTCCAGCCCGGAGGGCATCATGGACTTCGGCTCGTCATACCAGCGCGGATAGAACACCTCCAGCAGGTAGTAGAACAGGTAGAAGCCGCTGATCGACAGCACCGTCGAACACAGCGAGGCCACGGTGATCGACAGGCTGATCTGGCGGCCGATGCTCTTGCCTTTGGGGTTCATCATTCAGTCCAGGAAGCGGTAGCCGACGCCACGGATGGTGGCGGGAATGCCGATCACGCCGACATCCTCGAGCTTGCGCCGCAGCTTGCTGACATGGCTGTCGACGGTGCGCTCCTGCGCATCGCCCTCGGGCAGGCAGGCGTGCAGCAGGTCCACCCGCGCATGCACCTGGCGCGGCGCGCGCGCCATGTGCACCAACAGCCGGAATTCGGTGAGGGTGAAGTTCAGTGCGTGCACCTGCTCGCCGTTGCGGACCGTCACTTCGTGGCTGCGCAGGTCGATCTCGAATGGGCCTTGGCGGATCAGCCCGGTGGGTTCTTCGGCCACGCTGCGGGCACTGCGGCGCAGCACGGCCTGGATGCGCGCAACGATCTCAGCGGGATTGAATGGTTTGGCCACGTAGTCGTCAGCGCCCACGCGCAGGCCGGTCAGCTTGTCCACGTCCTGGTCGAGCGCGGTGAGCATGATCACCGGCGTGTTGCCGCGACGCCGCAGTTCGCTCAGCACCTGCCAGCCATCCAGCTTGGGCATCTGCACATCCAGCAGCACCAGGTCCGGGCGCAGCTGGCGGTGGCTGGCAAGCGCCGCCTCGCCGTCGGCGGCGCGTGCGCTGCGCAGGCCCGAACGGGCCAGGTAGGCACCGAGGATGTCGGCGATCTCGCTCTCATCTTCGGCAATCAGCACCAAGGGGGGCTGTCGGTTACGGGGTTCGTATTTCATGGCGTACGGCGGGTTCGAGGCCAGGGCGGGCAGGGGCCGGATAAGGGGCAGGGTCATCGTCGGCGTTCCCTGGCCTGCGCCTCTTCGTTGGCCGCCCAGGCCAGCGTGGCCAGCACCAGCGTGCGCTGCAGGCTGGGGTCCACCGAACCCGCGCTGCGCAGCTGCTGCAGCGTCAGGGTAGACACCGCGGCAGGCAGCGCGTTCCAGCGCGAGGCCATGGGGGTGGCGTTCACCCGGGCCTGCAGCCGCGAGGCCATGCCCACGATGGCGCGCAGGCGCACTGCCAGCAGGGCGGCGATCACGGCGGTGGCGGGCGCAAGCAGCAGATGCAGGTTGACGTTGGCGGCCGGAGGTGTTGCCGACCAGAACGCCAGGCCGATCAAGGCCAGCGATGCGAGCGACCCGGAGCGGCGGGTGCGTCCGGGCCCGTCACTGCGGAACCCCAGCAGGGCGGCGGCCCCGAAGCCGGCCAGCAACGGCAGTAGCGGATACGGTGCGACCCACATCCATGTGCTGGTCGATGCCAGCACCAGTGCGATCAACCACGGCGAAGGCGCACACCACGCCAGGTAGGCACGGCGCACATCGATGGGTGGCAGGTCCGGGTAGGAAAGGGGCACGGCGGGCTGGCAGTCGGCGAGGCCGCCGAGGCTAGCGACCGTTGATGGAGACTTGGTCGAGATTGTGTCGAGATTGCGTGGAGCCGCGCCATGGATTCAGCGGCCGACGCGGTGCCTGAACGGCGGTCGCGTCTCCATCCAATCTCCACAGCCGCTCCAAGAAACATCCACCTGGGGCTTCCAGACTGCGGCCCTGGCGGTCGCACCGGGCGACTGCACGCACCCCCGGAAGTTTCGATGAACAACCGCAGGACCTGGATCATTGCCGCAACGCTGGCCGTTCTTGCCGGCGGCGGTTGCTGGTGGGCGTTTGCCGAAGGCGAGGATGCCGCGTTGATCACCGCACCGGCAAGGGTCGCCCGTCTGGAGAAGACCGTGCAGGCGGTCGGCCGGGTCAATCCGAAAGAACTGGTGGCCGTGGGCGCGCAGGTCTCCGGGCAGGTCACGCGCCTGCATGTGGTGCTGGGCCAGCACGTGCAGGCCGGCGACCTGATTGCCGAAGTGGATTCACAACCGCAGCGCATTGCCCTGCGCAGTGCCGAAGCCGCCGCCAACGCGCTGCGTGCGCAACATGCGGCCAGCCAGGCGCGCTACCGCCAGGCCCTTCGCACGTACGATCGCCAATCGCAGCTGGTGGCGTCGCGGCTGGTCTCGCAGGAAGGCTTCGAAGCGGCACGTGTGGCGCGCGATGCGGCGCGCGCGGATGCCGCTGCGTTGCAGGCGCAGATCGACCAGGCGGTGACCCAGGTGGAAACCGCCCGCATCAACCTGGGCTACACGCGTATCGTGTCACCGTCCGAGGGCTACATCGTGGCCATCGTCACCAAGGCGGGGCAGACGCTGAACTCGATGCAGACCACGCCGACCATCGTGATGCTGGCACAGATGGACACGATGACGGTGCGCGCCGAGATCGCCGAGGCTGACGTGGAACTGATCGCACCCGGCCAACCGTTGTGGTTCTCGACGCTGGGACCGAGCGGGCGCCGCTATGAATCGCACCTGCAGCAGCTTGAGCCAGCGCCGTCGTCGATTGCCGACGCGGCCAGCGGCAACAGCGGCGGATCGGCGCAGACGCCGAAAGCGGTGTACTACGCGGGGCTGTTCGACGTGGCCAATCCGGGCTTGATGTTGAAGCCTTCGATGACGGTGAAAGTGACGATCCAGCTGGCACGCGTGGCCAATGCACTGCAGGTGCCGCTGACCGCCCTGGGCGAGTCCGACGACAAGAACGGCAACGGCGCAATCGTGCGGGTAGTCGATGCGAAAGGCCGCGCCCACGAGCGCGCTGTGACTACCGGCCTGCGCACCGCCACCGCCGTGCAGATCCTCTCTGGCCTGGAAGCGGGCGAGAACGTGGTGGTCGGCCAGGCGCCCAGCGGTGGCGATGCCGAACCCACCAGCCTGCTGGGGATGTGAGCATGGCTGACGCACTGCTGGAATTGAAGGGCGTATCGCGCGCCTATCGCTCGGCCGCCGGCGAGGTGGTGGTGCTGAAGGGGGTCTCGCTGCGCATCGATGCCGGCGAGTTCATCGCCATCATCGGCCCCTCGGGTTCGGGCAAGTCCACGCTGATGAACATCCTGGGCTGCCTGGATCGGCCGACCGAAGGCAGCTACCGCGTGGAGGGGGCTGCGACCGAGCAGATGTCGCCTGACCAGCTGGCGCGCCTGCGCCGCGAGCACTTCGGCTTCATCTTCCAGCGCTACAACCTGATGGAGAACCTCAGTGCCACCGAGAACGTGGCCTTGCCCGCCGTCTATGCCGGGGTGGAGGCCGATGCGCGCACCACGCGTGCCCGCCTGCTGCTGGAAACGCTCGGCCTGGGCGAGCGGACCGCGAACCGGCCCAGCCAGTTGTCCGGCGGCCAGCAGCAGCGCGTCTCCATCGCACGCTCGCTGATGAACGGCGGCGCGATCGTGCTGGCCGATGAGCCGACCGGCGCGCTGGATCATGCCAGTGGCAGGCAGGTGATGGCGGAGCTCAAGCGCCTGCATGCGCAGGGCCATACCGTGATCCTGGTCACCCACGATGCGGCGATTGCTGCCCACGCGTCACGGGTGATCGAGATCGCCGATGGGCGTGTGGTGGCGGATCGCCAGGAGCGAGGCCCTTCGGTGCGGCAGCGTTCGGACGCACCGGCGCGCACATCCACGGCGGCTACCGAGCGGCGCGCCCGTATCGATGCCGTGCGCGAGGCGACGCGCATGGCAGTGCGTTCGATGCTGGCCCATCGCCTGCGCACCCTGCTGACCATGCTCGGCATCATCATCGGCGTGGCCGCGGTGGTGACCGTGGTTGCGCTGGGCAAAGGCGCGCAGGCGCAGGTCGAGGCGCAGATAAACGAGCTGGGCGCCAGCACCCTGGAGATCTTCCCGGGCGCCGATTTCGGTGACCCGCGCTCGGCGGAGATCGAGACGCTGGTGGTAGGCGATGCCGATCACCTGGCCGCCCTGAGTTACGTGGACAGTGTCAGCCCCAACCTCAGCGGTTCGGTAGCAGCACTGCAGGGCGGCCGACGAGCCAATACGCAGGTACTGGGCGCCGGTGCCGATCTGCCGCGCGTGCGCGGGCTGCGCCTGAGGGCCGGCCGGTTCTTCACCGATGCCGAGGTGGAGGCGCATCGGGCAGTGGGCGTGGTCGACCAGAAGGCAGCGAAGGCACTGTTCGCTGGCAACCCTATCGGCAGCACGGTGCTGCTGGGCGGCATGCCGGTCGAGGTGATCGGCGTGGTGGGTGCCAATGCACTCGCCGGTGGGGCCACGCCAACCGTCTACGTTCCCTATACGTCGGCTGCCTCCCGGCTGCTGGGCAGCCAGCGCCTGGAGAGCATCACGGTGCGCGTACGCGACAACGTACCCACCAATGCCGCCGAGGCCTCGCTGGGCGCCGAGCTGGAGCGGCTGCATGGGCGTCGCGATTTCTTCATCTACAACTCGGACCAGATCCGCAAGGCGGTGATGAAATCCAGCCAGACCATGGCGGCGCTGGTTTCGGCGATCGCGGCGGTGGCGCTGGTGGTTGGCGGCGTGGGCGTGATGAACATCATGCTGGTGTCGGTGAAGGAGCGCGTGCGCGAGATCGGCGTGCGGCTGGCGGTGGGGGCGAGGCAGGGCGACATCCTGCGCCAGTTCCTGATCGAGGCGGTGCTGATCTGCCTGTTCGGTGGGGTGCTGGGCGTGTTGTCCGCGTTGGGCGTGGGGGCCTTGTCCAGTCTGCTGTCACTGGGCGTGCCCTTCCTGTTCACGCCTGGGCCGGTGCTCGCCGCGCTGGCATGTTCGTCTGCAATCGGGCTGGGTTTCGGCTACTTCCCGGCCCGCAATGCCGCGCAGCTGGACCCGATCCAGGCATTGGCAGCGGAGTAGGGTCGCCCGCTGTGGCACCTGTTGAGCCGAGCCCACGCTCGGCTGCGCTCCGTTCGGCCGCGACGCACCCTGCGCTGCGCGCAGCGAGCCGAGCATGGGCTCGGCGCTACAGCTGCTCAGCGCACCTTGCCCTTTATCGGCAGGCTGCCCGGCAGCTGCGAATAGCCGCTGTCACCCCAGTGCCGGGTGATGCGCTGGAAGAACAACGAGTTCGGCACGCGCAGCAGGCAACCGCGCGCGCCTTCGCCACGGTCACTCAGCGTGGTGTAGATCAGGTTGATGTCCACCACTTGGCCGCACAGGCCCGGCTTGTCCACGCTTTCCAGCACTTCGATCGTGTCGTTGATGCGGAACGGGCGCGTAGCCACGATCAGGAACGAACAGAACAGGTTGGACAACACGCTCCATGCAGCGAAGAACGCCACCGCACCGACCGCCATGAACCCGGTCAGCGCGGTCCACAGCACCGAGCGCGAAACGCCAAGTCGCTCCAGTATCAGCAACGCAGCCGCCAGATACAGCAGCAAAGCACCGCCGCGGCGCAGGCCCACATGAAGCTCTGGAGCCAGCCTGCCGCGCTGCCGGGCCTGCACGAGCAGCCACGCCAGTGCACGCACCATCAGCCAGGCCACCCCGAGAATGACCAGCACCTCGGCCACCGGCACCACCACCAGCAGCCAATCCGCGATCCAGGCAGGCAGTCCGGCCATGGGCGGTCACAGCGTTGCCGCGCCGCCGGAGATGGTCAGCAAGGCACCGGAGGTATAACTGGCGCTGTCCGAAGCCAGCATCACGTAGGCCGAGGCCAGTTCCGCGGGCTGCCCGGGTCGGCCGAACGGCGTCTGCGAGCCGAATTGCTCGACCTCTTCGGCGGCCATGCCTGCCGG
This sequence comes from Stenotrophomonas sp. CASM114, assembly GCF_049384325.1. NCBI lineage: Bacteria > Pseudomonadati > Pseudomonadota > Gammaproteobacteria > Lysobacterales > Lysobacteraceae > Stenotrophomonas > Stenotrophomonas sp. CASM114. The sequence continues at coordinate 201,635 of NZ_JBMRGJ010000001.1, forward strand.
AATGAACGGTGTCCAGATCGGGCCGGGCAGCACGGCGTTGACGCGTATCTGGTGCTCGGCCAGCAGGCCCGCCAGCCCCAGCGTCAGGTTGGCGACGGCGCCCTTGGTCGCAGAGTACGGAAGGATGTTCGGGGTCGGTCGCTTCGAATTGACCGATGCGGTGTTGATGATCGCGCCGCCACCGCGCAGGTGTGGCACGCACAACCGCGTCAGATTGAACACGGCATGGACATTGGTATCGAACGTCCGCTTCCAGTCATCCAGGGTGATGTCGTCGAAGTGCTCGTAGTAGCGCTGGTAGGCCGCGTTGTTGACCAGGATGTCGAGACCGTCCAGCTCGCTGGCCACGCGGTCGACGAGCGAGCGCGCCTGCGCCGGGTCGCTGATGTCACAGGGTACCAGCACGGCCTTGCGCCCGGCCTGTTCGATCTGCTGCTGCACATGGCGGGCGTCGTCCTGCTCGCCATCAAGAAAGGCGATGGCGACGTCGGCACCCTCGCGCGCGAAAGCGATGGCCACCGCTGCGCCGATGCCGCTGTCACCGCCGGTGATCAGTGCCTTCTTGCCCTGCAGCAGGCCATGGCCGCGGTAGCTGTCCTCGCCGTGGTCCGGCCGCGGCTGCATCTGCGCGGTCTTGCCGGGGAAGGATTGCTGCTGCGCCGGGAAGGGCGGACGTGGGTAGTCGGGCAGGGCCATCGTCACTCTCCGAAAGGGAACCTGGCGGCAGTCTCGCTCGGAGCGGGTAAACGGCCGGAGGGCGCGGTGTCGTGGCAGCGTGGACGACTGCGCACGGTGCTTCACAACGGATGGGCGATCGTGGTCATGATGCTGTTGGCCGGCTGCCGTGAATCCAGCCGCGTGTGCTGCACGATGATCGGCTGGTCGGATTCGATGAGGGTGGCGAAGCCGGTGCCGCGTGGTACCGGCGCCGGATCCTGCAGGTCGTTGAAGCGCAGGTGGCAGGTGCGTCGTGCTGGCACGGTGATCCGGTAGGGACCGACAGGATCGCGGTCCTCGAAGTAGAGGGTCAGCGTGACATGCGCGTCCTCGTTGCCCGCATTGAGGACGCAGCAGGTTTCGTGACTCTGCATCTCCGGCGACGGGCCGTTGCTCCAGGCTGGAATGTAGCCTTCGGCGATAGCCCAGCGTCGATGCCCGATGCAGGAGGTGTTCGTTTCCATGACGCCGTTTTAGCTGGAGGGGTGTTGCCATCGTGTCCAGTCCCCGCACGGAATCCGTGATGACCATCGGCTACCACGCATCGCATGAGCAGTTCCCGCCCGCCACCTTGCTGGGCCTGGCGCTGCGCGCCGAACAGGCGGGATTCGAGGCTTTGATGTGCTCGGACCATTTCCACCCGTGGACGAGCGCGCAAGGGCAGTCCGGCCACAGCTGGGTATGGGCCGGCGCGCTGGCGGTGCAGAGCGCATTGACCCTGGGCATGGTGACCTGCCCGATGCTGCGCCAGCACCCGGCATTGGTGGCACAGGCAGCGGCGACGCTGGAGCAGTTGGCGCCGGGCCGGATCTGGCTGGCGCTGGGTACCGGCGAAGCCCTGAACGAGCGCATCACCGGCCAGCCATGGCCAGCCAAGCGCGAGCGGCAGAAGGCACTGCGCGATGCGGCCGAGGTGATGCGGCGGCTGTGGGGTGGCGAGCAGGTCGACCACGACGGTGGCTTCCAGGTGCGCAAGGCACGCCTGTACAGCCGACCGGCGCTTCCCCTGCCGCTGCTGGGGGCGGCCGTCACCGAGGAAACCGCACGCTGGATGGGGGGCTGGGCCGATGGCCTGATCACCATCAGCCAACCGCTGGCGCAGTTGCGGCGTGTGGTGGCGGCGTTCGAGGAAGGCGGTGGCAGGGGCAAGCCGATGTACCTGCAGGCCAAGCTCTCCTACGCGCGCGCCGAACAGGCGGCGCTGGAAGGTGCGATGGAGCAGTGGAGTGCCAACGTGCTGTCGCCGGAACTGGCCGAAGGCCTGGACCAGCCCGAACAGTTCGAAGCACAGGCCCGATCGGTCAGCGCCGAGGTGGTGCGCCAGCACGTGCATGTCTCGGCAGACCTGGGCCAGCATCGGGCCTGGCTGCAGGAGCTGCAGGGACTGGGGTTCGATCGCATCTACCTGCACAACGTGAACCGCGAGCAGGAACGCTTCATCGACGACTTCGCCGAACACGTACTGCCTGCGCTGCGCACTCAGGCACCCTCGGCAGCCAGCCATGCATAGCCATGGCCCTGCAGGTAACAGCGGCGACCCTGCAGTTTGGCGCCGTGGCCCACCAGCGTGTTCAGCGGGCCGCGCAGGGGCACGTCCACCTCGACCGGCTCGTCGCCGAAGTTGATCAGTGCCAGTGCCTGAGGAGGTGCCTCACCGTAGCGGAGCATCAGCAGCGCAGGTGAGGGTGGGTCGAGCGTGTGAGGACCCTGCTGCAGCACGGAATGTGCATTGCGCTGCTGCAGCAGCTCGCGCACCCGCAGCAGCAGTGAACCTGGCGTCGCGCGTTGCGCCTCGACGTTCACCGTGCGGTAACCGTAGGGGCCGTCTGCCGGTGGCGCGCGCCAGGCATGCCGCGGTTCGTCGGTGAACCCAGCCCCTGGGCCGTTATGCCAGTGCATCGGCATGCGCACGGCATTGCGTTCGGGCAGTTCTAGGCAATCACCGAGGCCGATCTCTTCGCCATAGCGGATCACCGGCACCTGGCCCAGCGACAGCAGCGCCGCCCAGGCCATGGCCTGCCATGCGATGTCGCCCTCCAGCATCGGTGCCAGCCGGCGGCGGATGCCACGGCCATAGATGCGCATGCCACGCTCAGGAGCGAAGCGTTCCATCACCGCTTCGCGCTCATCCGGCTCCAGCTGCTCCAGGTCCAGTTCATCATTGTTGCGCAGCCAGGCAATGCGTGTGTCCGGCGGCGCGTGCGGGCCGTATTCGGCCATGACCCGGGCCACTTCGCTGGCATCGCCGCGTGCCAGTGCCAGGAAGAAGTGATTGTTGAGGTGGAAATCCAGCAGGTGCGAAAGCCGCCGCCCGTGGCACAGGAAGTCACCGTAGTGGGACGCGCGGACATCCGCTTCGCCGATCAGTGGCAGCCCTGGTTGCTGCGCGTCTGCCGTGGCGCGCATCGCCTCCAGCAGCCACAGCCCGTCGTCGCGCGGGTCCGCGTGGCGCGCGCGCTCGACCATGTACGGGACCGCGTCGACGCGGAAGCCGGCCACGCCGCGCTGCAGCCAGAACGTCATTACCTGCAGCAGTTCCTCGCGTACCGGCGCATGGGCCAGGTCGAGGTCTGGCTCGTGCCGGTAGAACATGTGCCGGTTGAACGCGTCGGCCTCGGCATCCCATGTCCAGACAGAGGCCTCGATCGGCGGGAACATCGGCTGCAGGCCGTCGTCAGGCATGTGGTCGCTCCACAGGTACCAGCGGCGCCAGGCCGGGTCACCCTGCTGCGCGGCGACGAACCACGGGTGCGCGCTGGCGGTGTGCTGCATCACCAGTTCGACGATGATGCCGATGCCACGTGCGTCGGCGGCATCGACCAGGCGCTGGAACGCGGCCTGGTCGCCCAGGCGTGGATCGATACGGTAGTGATCGGTGACATCGTAGCCACCATCGCGGCCGGCGTTGCAGTAGAACGGCAGCAGCCAGACATGGCTGATGCCAAGCCACTGCAGGTAGTCCAGCTTTTCCGTGATGCCATCCAGCGTGCCCCAGCCGCGGCCGTCGCTGTCGCGGAACAGGTAGGGGTCGATCTGGTAGATGGCGCGCAGCGGACGCACCGCCATGGGCTTCTCCGGCACTGTTCACGGATGACCAGCCTGCTGTCGCGCGTGGCAGCGGTTCGTGAAACGAATGGCACCGCATCATGACGTGGCATCCACGGCCCGTGCATGCCCGGGCGCGCAGAGTGAATGCTCATTCCCGGCACCGAGGAGGCTTCCTGCATGGCCCGACGCAAGACGCTTCGTATTGCCACGTTCAACGTCAACGGCATCGGCACGCGCCTGCCACAGCTGCTGGACTGGCTGCACAGGGAATCGCCGGACGTGGTTGCCCTGCAGGAACTGAAGGCGACCGACGCCGCGTTTCCGGCTGCGTCATTGGAGGAGGCTGGGTACGGTGCGCTCTGGCAAGGTGAGGCGCGCTGGAACGGCGTGGCGTTGCTGGCTCGCGGGACCACGCCGGTCGAGAGCCGCCGCCGATTGCCCGGCGAGCCCAGCGACACGCAGAGCCGCTACCTGGAGGCGGCGGTGCACGGGGTCATCGTGGGTGCCCTCTACCTGCCCAACGGCAACCCGCAGCCCGGGCCCAGGTTCGACTACAAGCTGCGCTGGATGGAGCGCCTGATCCGGCATGCGCGCAGCCTGGTCGAGCTGCCGCACCCGGCGCTGCTGCTGGGTGATTTCAACGTGATTCCCACAGACGCCGATGTCTATGATCCCAAGGCCTGGCGGCGCGATGCGCTGTTCCAGCCCGAGGTTCGCGATGCCTTCGAGCGGCTGCTCGCGCAGGGCTGGACCGATGCGCTGCGGAAGGTGCACGGCGATGCCACGATCTATACCTTCTGGGACTATTTCCGCCAGCACGCCGAGCGCGACCGTGGGCTGCGCATCGATCATCTGCTGTTGAATCCCGTACTGGCGGAGCGACTGAAGGATGCGGGCGTCGACCGTTGGGTGCGGCTGCAGGAAAAGGCCAGCGACCACGCGCCGGCTTGGGTGACGGTGCGGGCTTGATCAACGCGCGGCAGGGTCTTCGCGTCGCTCCCGACGCACGCGCGCGCGGGTCCGGTAGAGGCGGCTGTCGGCCTTCTGGATGGTGTCGGCCACGGGCTCACCGGCCGTGTTGATGGCTGCACCCATCGAGAATGCGCTGGGCGACAGCGCAGCGTGGTCCTGGTACCAGTGCTCCAGTTCGCTCAACCGGCCATCCGCGGGCGCGACCAGTACCACCATGAATTCGTCGCCGCCCAGCCGCACCACCGTCTCCTCCTTGCCCAGCGGCGAGCGCAGGAAGGTGGCGAACTCGACCAGGACGGCGTCGCCGCGGCGGTGGCCCTGGGTGTCGTTGATGTGCTTGAAGTGGTCCAGATCGAACATCACGCAGGCCCAGCGCTCATCAATCAGTTCATCCAGCCGGTGCAGGTAACGCCGGTTGTAGCACTGCGTGAGCGGATCCTTGAAGGACATTTCGCGCAGCTGCTGCTCCTGCATCCTCAGCGCGGTGACGTCCTGTGCATGCCCCAGCACGTAGGGCGGGCTGGCCTCGCTGTCGAGCACGTTGTGGTACGCCCAGTAGTGGCGCGTACCGTCGGCGGCAATCAGCTCGATCACGCCAGCGTCGGTGTGGTTTGCCTGGATCCGAGCGAGGTAGGCCTTGAAGCCCTCGCGTTTTTCCGGTGGCATCAGGTCGCACAGGCTGCGCCCGACCATCTGGCTTTCCTCGAAGCCCAGCGACTGCACCGCCGCGGGATTCACCGAGGTCAATGTCCCGTCCAGCGTGTGGGTGCAGATCAGGCCCAGGCTGTAGTGGAACAGCCGCCGGTAGCGGGTCTCGCTCGCTTCCAGCGCGTCGAGCGCGGCTCGCTCGTCCGTGATGTCCTGGATCGCCCCGACCAGACGCGGATGGCCGTCGACCTGTTGCCGGCTGCCGACCACCCGGGTCCAGATCGCGCGCCCGTCGGCGGTGGTCATTGGCAGCTGCACCTCCCAGGACGTGCCTTCGTCGATGCAACGCTGCACGGCCGCGCGGATGATGTTGCGGCTGTCTTCGCGATAGAACGACAGCGCGGTGTCGAGCGTCGGTTCAAAGTTGCTGCGCACGCCGTGCAACTGCTTGGTCTCGCGGGTCCAGCGCACTTCGTTGGTGACCAGGTCCATCTCCCAGCCGCCCACCCGGGCGGCGCGGTTGGTCCGCTCCAGGAAGTCTTCGCTGCGTTTCAGCTCGCGATGCAGCGCTTTCGCCTGGCCAACCTGCGCCATCAGGGTACTGCGCTGTTCCAGCACCTGGGTGGTGACCCGCGCCAGATGCACCATCAGTTCGCGCTGGGAGGGGGACAGCACGCCGGGCATCGGGTCGAGCAGGCACAGCGTGCCAATGCGTGCACCATGGGCCGAGCCCAGCGGGATGCCGGCGTAATGCCGGATGCGCGGCCCGGCGGTCACCAGGGGATTGGTCGAGAAGCGAGGGTCCTGGCGCGCGTCGGGTATCTCGAACAGCTCGTCGTGGCGGATCGCATGCGTGCAGAAGGAGATCTCGCGGGCCGTTCCGGTGACGCCCTCCAGCCCGATATTGGCCTTGAACCACTGCCGGTCTTCGGCCACCACGGTGATCAGCCCCATGGTCATGCCGGTCGCGGCGCGGGCGGCGGCGACGATGGCATCGAACACCGGCTCAGGGGGCGTATCCAGCAGGTGCAGTCGGTCGATTTCGAGCAGACGTTCGGCTTCGTCCATGGCGCTTTTCAGGGCTGGGTGGCGAGGGCGGTTGCGGCGGCTGGCTGGCGCTACGCTAGTGCGCACGGCGTTATGTATCGCCATGGCGGAGTGATGCCGATGTGAGGTGCCGCGCCCGCTCAGTGTTGCTGGAGCGATGCCTGCAGGGCGGTGGCCAGTGCGGCATCGCCGGATACCAGGTCCTGCCAGCGTAGCGTGATGCCCTTGCGTCGCCCCTTTTCGACCAGCTTGAGGCCTTCGGGGTCCACGGTGAGGGTATGGGGCCGGCCATCGATGTCCAATTCGCGTCGCAGTGGTTTGTCGAGCGGGGTCATCATCGTTTCCTCGCAGGGGCGGCAGTACGACGTGGCTGAATCGATACGTGACGATTGTCACGGATGTGCCAGCGCCAAGGGAAATCGACAGCGCGGGTGATGCCGATGCGTGGACCAATTACCGGGTCGGACGGAGGTGGGGTCCCATCGCTTGCGATCACGATGCCATGGCTGCCAGTCACCAGGTCGGCGCCGTCGAAACTGCGGTCCAGCCCGAATGCCTGCGAGAGCTTGCCGGGGCCGCTGGCCAGATCGTTATCCCGGCGCGCGGCGGGGCGCAACTCGTGCATGCGCTCAAGGCCCGCCAGCGGCTCGACGGCCCGCAGCAGCACCGCCACGCCTTCACCGACCTCTCCGCAGACCACGTTGCTGCCCCAGTGCATGCCGTAGGTGAAGTAGACATACAGGTGGCCGGCCTCACCGAACATGCTGGCCGTGCGCGGCGTCTGCCCGCGATAGGAGTGCGCCGCCGGATCGACGCTGCCCGCGTACGCTTCGACTTCAACGATGCGACCCGTTCGGCCATCGTCACGGACCAGAAGTTTGTTGAGCAGCTCGGGCGCAACCTCGACGGGCGGGCGCCGGTAGAAACTGCGCGGGAGGATCTGAAGAGAGGCGGGCAACCAATCCGGCACGGTAGAGGCAGGCTCGGGCAGATGTTGGTGGCACTGTGGCATTGGACTGGTGAAACGGGCGCAGACGCAGCGTCATTCCGGCGCGGGCGGTGCCGCCAGCGTGGCGCGCCGGGCGGCGTAGACCTCGGGCGTCTGCGGCTTGATGAACAGTGCCACCAGCTCCGGATACTCGCGCTTTACCGCCGTTTCGATGCGGGTGATGCAGGCTTCAATCTGTGGGGTCTGCCGATCGTCCTCGAACTCGGCGCTGAGCATGGCCACGACCTGTTCCGGTCCCATCTGCATGGTGGTCACGCCGTTCGCGCGACGCAGGTCCGGATCGGTTTCGGCCACCGCCATGATCCGCTCGGCCACCGCAGGGTGGGCAGGCTCTCCAACCAGCAAGCCCTTGGTTTCACGGGCCAGGAGGAAGGCGGTTGCGGCCAGCACGCCGGCGATGCACAGCGACGCCACACCATCAAGCACCGGCATATCCAGCACCTGCGCGGCCACCAGGCCGATCAACGCGAAGCCCAGCCCGAGCAACGCAGCGCTGTCTTCCAGCAGTACGGTGAAGGTGGAAGGATCCTTGCTGCGGCGGAAGGCTTCGAAGTAGCCCAGTCTGCCTTTGGTACGCCGGAACTCGCGCAGCGCCACCCACCAGGAGGCCCCCTCGAACAGGATGGAAATGCCCAGCACGCTGTAGCTCAACGCGTGGTTGGTAGCCGGCTCCGGCCGGCGGATGTGCTGGATGCCCTCGTACGCCGAGACGCCGGCGCCAGCGGCGAACACCAGCAGGGCGACGATGAAGCTCCAGAAGTACAGCTCGCGGCCATAGCCGAATGGATGTACCGGGTCTGGCGCCTTGCCGGCACGGCGCAGCCCGTACAGCAGCAGGAGTTCATTCAATGTGTCGACCAGCGAATGCACGCCCTCGCTGAGCATGGCCGAGCTGCCGGAGATGCCGGCAGCGATGAACTTGGCGATGGCAATGGCCAGGTTGCCCGCGAGGGCGGCATAGATGACCAGACGGGAACCGGTGGGAGCGGACATTTCGGCGGCGGGGCGGGGCGGACGCCTGATCTTCCCGATCAGCGCGTGCCCATTGCGTGCACGGCGCGATCAGTGCCCCTTGGGATTGAGGTACAAACGCGCCCCATCCGATTCACGGTAGCCCGTCCAGCGCCCACCGCCTGACGCGCGGAAGCGCCCGAACACGGTGTTGCTGGTGTCGGTGAGCAGCAGCTGGTTGCCCGACAGTACCCAACGGTTGGCCGAGAAGAAGCCATCCGGGCAGCCGGCGGGCACGTAGGCACTGTAGCCGCCGAACCACTCGATGTTCTTCAGCTCGATGGAGCAGGTGTTGCCGTTCTCCTGGCCCGGCGTCCAGCTGCCGAACAGATCGCTGTCGCGCACATCGCGGCCGCCACGGTGGCGGTCGTGGCCCCAGTCGTCGTTGTCGTCGTGGAAACCGAAGCCCACGTCGATCTCTTTGCTTTCGCTGCGTGACCCGGACTGCGAGCTCCCGCTGGTGGTGGTCTGGGTGGTCACCGCGCCACTGCTCTGGGTCTGGGTGCTGCTGGATTGCGTGGTCTGGTCGGTGTGGGTGGTCTGTTCGCCGAAGCCGAACGAGGCGTCCTGGGCCAGGGCGGGCAGGGCCAGGCAGCACAGCGCGGACAGGCAGGTACGGGCGAGCACGGCAGCCATTGCAGCATCCTCGGAAGGGTGGACCGCGCGAGTATCGAACCGGTGGGGCGGGAGACGGTGTGAGGGTGTGCGCTGGGGCAGCCCAGCGAAGGGTAGTGCCGGCCGCTGGCCGGCTCCCTCTTGGCGCCCAGGAACCGAAGGAATGCCGGCCAGCGGCCGGCACTACCCGCAGCCAGGCGGAGCCTGGCGCTACGGGTCGGGCTTTACCCGCACCACCCGTTTCCGGTACTCATACACATTGTCACCGCGGATACGCTTTTCCTCGGTGCCGGTAACCCGGCCTACCTGCTGGTCCGAGCCGGTGACCGGCTTGGCCTCGATGGCGGTCTCGTGCTCGAAGGAGTGCGATTTGTCGGTGTTGCGGTAATAGCGGTACAGCGCCCAGTACAGCGCGGTTGCGCCGGCCGGACCTGCCGCCAACAGCCAGAGGCCACTGTCGTCGCTCATGTCGATGCCACCAGGAAGGCAATTGCGAGGGCTTCAATGACGGTGCCGGTGGCCAGTGCCGCCAGCAGCATCTTCCATTGCTGCACGGGCACGCTGCCCATGGTTTCGCCGGTACGGCCGTTCACCGCGATGTAGTGCAGCATGCCGCCGTTCTTGCCGGGCTGGTGGTAGGAGTACAACCACACCGGCAGGTACATCGACACCCAGCGGGTGCCATGCACCTCCAGCTGCTCCTGTTCCCAGCGCACGCCACGGTTGTAGCGCTTCACCGAACCTTCCACCTGTGCGCGGGCGATCGACAGCAGCTGGTCTTCCAGCCGCGGCCGCAGCTTTTCCACATCCAGGTTGCGCTTTTCGGAGGTGAAGCCGGCCAGGTACGAGGCGTTCCATTTCACCGCGTTCTTGGTATCGAACGGCAGGATGGTGTTGATGATGTTGTTCGTATTGGCGCGGGTATCGAGATTCCCGCGCTCGGCGGAGGATTCCAGTGGCAGGTCATCGACCGTGAAGTCGACCTGGCGCTCGACCTGGTAGACATCGGCGTCGTACAGGGTGCGCTTGTTCTTCTCGCTGCCCACGGTGTACTGCCGGGTCTGGATCTCACCCTTGCCGGCCACGGCCGCGCTGACATTGCTGTCGACGATCATGTAGGGCAGGAACACGCCCACCACGTTTTCCGGGGTGAACTGGTCCTTGAATGCCTTCAGCGCGAACATGCGGCGCTTGTCGACGAACTGGCGGATGCGCGCGACCGCATCGTCCTTCCTGATATGGAAGGGCAGCACTGCATCGGGCACCGCGCCGTTGGCGATCTGCTCGTTGACGCCGAACACATGGCGGCACCAGTGGCAGCGCGCCGTCATCGTACTCTCGGTATTGACCGTGACTTCAGCGCCGCACCCGGTGCATTTGAACGTCATCAGTGCCGAGGTGTCGGCGTCGATGTCACGTGCGCCAGAGGCAATGACCGTACCGCGCAGCTGGTCGATGGCCTCGCCCAGGCCGAACTCTTCCTCGACGCGTGCGCCATGCCATTCGTGACGGCAGTACAGGCAGACCAGGATGTCGGTGCCGGCCTTGGGCCGGATGTCGGTGGCACCGCACTTCGGGCAGCGGTTGAGGCCGTCCTTCAGCTCGCTGGCCGACGTATCGATGGCCACCGGGTCGGGCGCTTCCACTTCATCACGGATGGCCTGTGGCAGTTTCGAGGTGTCCAGCGGGAAGCTGCCGGGCAGGGGAGGGACGTCCTGCGGCGAACCGGGCCCATCCAACGACGCCGCCGGCAAGGGCGGCGGCGTCGCGGGCGCGGATCCGGGCAGCGGCGGCGGGCCGTTTCGGGGATCGGACATGTTCGTTGTGCGTCCCGCTGTTACAGGCCCAGTGCCTTGGCCTTCAGGGCGTCATAGTCGCCCTGGGTGATCAGGCCCAGATCCAGCATTTCCTTGGCCTTCTTCAGCTTGGCCACCGGGTCGTCGGCAGCCGGGGCGACCGGCTGCTGCATGCCGCCGACACCGAACATGCCCGAGGCCATGCCGACACCGACCAGGCCAGCCGCTCCGCCGTTCTCGCCGGCGGACTGGATGCCCTGGGCGACGCTGGCCTGCAGGTTGGAATTGCCGCGCGAACCCGACAGGGCATCGGCGCGCTGCACGGTCTTCAGCAGTTCGCGGGTGTTGGCGTCGTACTCGATCGAGACGATGGCGGTCTTGACGATGGCCAGGCCGCGGTCGGACTTCCACTGGTAGCCCTGCTCGACGGCGGCAGACAGGCTCTGTGCAAAGCCCAGCGAATCCTGCTGCAGCTTGGTGATGCGGTTGCCCTTGCCCGGGTCGTTCGTGTACAGGCTGAAGGCCGGGGCCAGCGAACCGACCACTTCATTGAACAGCTGGCTGGCGGCGGCGTTGTCCAGGTCGGTGAAGTCGAACACCTGGCCCGGCTGCAGGTAGCTGGCCGGCACGAAGTTCTTCACGAACAGGATCGGGTCGACGATCTTCAGCGTGTAGGAGCCGCGCGTGACCGCACCCACCTGGGTGTTGAGGAAGCCGTCGTCCCAGTAGATTTCCGACTGGGTACCGAAGCGGTTGTCCGGCAGTTCCTTCAGCGACACGAAATACGCCGCCTGCTGCGAACCCGGCTGGCCGCCGAACTTGAAGCGCTCCCAGCTCTGCTTGATGAACGTGCTGACCAGGCCGTCGCCGGCGAAGATCGACTGCGAGTTCAGATCATCCGAACGCCACTCGTAGCCACCCGGTTCGGCGACGAACGCGGTGATCGCGCCGTCCTGGAACAGCAGCAGGCCGTAGCCCTCCGGCACGATGATCTTCGAGCCGTTGGTGATGATGTTGGACGAGCCGCTGGTATTGGAGCCGCGGCCGGCATTGGTGCCGCGCGGTACCGCCGCGAACAGGGCCGCCGTCGAGGGCAGGCCCGTGGGCACGGTGTAGAAGTCCTTCCACTGGTCGGCCAGCACACCACCCACCGCACCCTTCACCGCCTGTACCAGACCCATGTCCAACTCCCTGTGATTCGAGGGCAGGCACCATGCCTGCCGAGCTGGACTGACTATAGAGGAGCGGGATGGGCCGCCGCCACCGCCGCGCGCGCCTGCCATTCATCATGGCGCGACGGCGACGGCAGGCTTTCAGGCCATGCCGCGCGCGATCAGGGCATAGCCGATCATCAGTGCCAGGCACAGTGGCAGGGTGACGAAGGAGGCGATCATCCAGCGCAGCGCCTTGCGCGAAGCCTCGGTGGCCGCGCCGATCTGGCCGCTGGCGACCAATGACGTGCTGCGGTTGGCGTAGACGGTGGCGACGATGCCGAACGGCCAGAAGCCGGCGATGATGCTCAGGATGGCCCACATCAGGTAGTTCCTGGGGGGCACGGGTGGCGGGGTGCGGTCCATGCGGTCGATCTCCTTGATCGCGCTGCGGTCGGGAGCGCGAGTATGCCGACAGGCCGGGTGCAGCGGAAGGCATGCCACGCGTGCGTGGTGCGCAATCTTCTGCTGGTCGATGGGTCATTGATCGGGGGCGGCGCCGCGGCAGGCAGGCGCGGTGGCCTGCGGGCCTGGGCGAGCAGGCGGTGCAGCCGTCACGGCGGCGCATACGTGCCCGCCCCTGGTTCGCTCAGACGCGTTGATCATCAGCGTGGATGGAATCCCGGCGCCTTGCCTTCACCTGCTTTGCGGTGCGCGGCGCACGGAAACGCGGGCGACAAATATCCGGCGCGGATATTCACGTCATTATCATGCTTATTTTCTGGAAACTCGATTCCCATAATCCAGGGACGCGATGGCCGGAACACAGGGAGCGCCGCGTCACAGGCAGTGCCGCCCTGTGGCGCACGACCCCGGCCTGGACGACGTCCGCCTTGCCGACCTCCAGCAGCGATGGCAGTTCCCGGCACTGCGGGAGCGGGCAGCGTGCACGGCACCAGCGGTGCGACCAGCGGGTACGGCATGCGGCGTGGACGTCGCAGCATCCCGCGATGATGCCGGAGGGCCTGCATCGCGAGATCGCCCGTTGCAGATGCATCGGGTCGCCATTCCAAAGGGGAGTTTCGATGCACAGGCAAGTCAGTGAGATGCTGCAGCGCGCTTATCGGCCCTATCCGTCATTGCCCGAACTGCTGGGCGCGTTCGTGAAGGAGCTGTCCCAGCACAAGGTGATGCGGGGTGGCCAAGTGCGGTTGCGTGGTGCGGTGGCAGGGGCAGCTGCGGGGTTGCCAGCTGCGTCCGGGCAAGAGGTTTCCTTGCAGCGGGTTCCCATCCGCTATGGCGGCGAGGTGCTGGGTGAGCTGCACCTGGAAGGCGAGAAGGGCCGGCTGGATGGCAGTGCCCTGGCGCTGGGGGAGCAGTTTGCCCAGCGTTGCGCGCATCTGATCAAGCGCTACGAAGCCAAGGCCTGGGCCGAACAGGCATTGAGCCGGCCGCTGTTGCTGGTCGGCGCCGGCGAGGCGCTGAAGCAGATGGATGAATTCGTGGAGCGCGCGGCGGCCAGCCCGTTGCCGGTCCTGCTGCGCGGCGAGTTTGGTACCGAGAAGATGGAGCTGGCCGCCGCCCTGCACAGTGGCGGCCCTTCCCGGCAGGGCCCGTTTGTGGAAGTGAACTGTGTTCACCCGCTGGGCGAAGCCAGCGACTGGTTCGCGCGCGCACAGGGCGGGACGCTGTACTTCCACGAAGTCGACGAACTGCCGGTGCCGCTGCAGGGGCAGCTGTCACATCGCATGCGTGGGCTGCCTGCCGCTCATGCTGAAGCGCTGGCGGCCGGCCCGATACGGGTGATCGCGTCGACCAGCGCGGACCTGGAACAACGGGTGAGAGAGAAGCAGTTCTCGCGCGCCCTGCTGGCCGGGCTGGAGTTCCTGACCGTGGATATTCCACCGCTGCGCGAACGGGTGGAGGACATCGGCGCGCTGGCGGCGCGTTCGCTGGAGCTGCATGGATTCAATCCCCGCGTGCTGGGCGACGATGTGCTGGAAGCCCTGTGCGCGCACGACTGGCCCGGCAATCTGCTGGAAATGGAGCGGGTGGTGGTCCGGCTGGCGGTGATGACCGGTGGCCGATGCATCCGTCGTGAGGATCTTGCACGCCACGCGCCGGATCTGGCTGCAGGCCACGTTTCCAGCGATGCCGGGCGCGCCCCGCAACGACTGCCCGCGGTTGAGCAGACCGTCGGTCCTGCGCCCGCGCAGCCGGATACACCGCGGGCAGCGCATGAAGGCCTGCACGACGGCCTGAAGCGCGCCCTGGCCTACCTGAAGGACCACGCCGCAGAGCCGCTCACGCTGGGCGACCTTGCCCGTCAGGCCCATGTGAGCCAGTCACACCTGGGATTCCTGTTCCGCAGCGAGCTGGGCACGACGTTCAAGCTGCTGCTGCAGCAACTGCGCATCGAGCACGCCAAGCAGCTGCTGCGGGATGGGCAGCGCCTGCGCATTACCGATGTCGCACTGCAGGTCGGCTTCGGTGACCTGAGCCACTTCGAAAAGAGCTTCCGGCGCGCGGTAGGGGTCAGCCCGCGCAGCTACCGGCGAAGCCCGCACCAGTAAAAGCATTGCCCCGGTGCAGGCGCGGGCCTGCCCGGGGCGTTGGGATGGCAGATGGGGCGTCAGCGCGCGTTGGCTTCAGCAGCGCGCTGCACGGCCTGTTCGGCGGCTTCGTCCGCGCGTCGCGCGGCCTCAGCGGCGGCCTCGACCGCGCGTTGCGAAACCTTCATCGCGGCGCGGATGCCTTCTTCACTGGCAGCCATTGCGGCGTCCGCCAGTTCCTGGGCGATCTCCATCGGGGTTCTGCCCGCCGGATGGGCGGGAGTGGGCTTGCCGGGAAGCGGGGTCGGGAAGGTCATCGTCGGTGCTCCTGCTGGGGATGAGGGGGGAGCACCGTCGCTGCGCTCCCCCAGGATGTGGCGCAATGCCGCCTGGGCATCGGCCAGGATCTTCTGCGCCTGTTGCCGGGCCGCCAGGCGTCCGGCAGCAACGGCCGCGCCGGCTGCCGAAGCAAAGGCCTCTGTTGCTGCCTGCACGCCATCGCCATCTGGCGCCGGAGCCGGGTTCACACTGCATCCTTCTGATAATCCACTCGCGCTTCATCGCCCAGGTAGCGGCGGGTTCGGCGGTAATCCTGCAGGGTGATCACATTGTCCTCCACCTGTATCAGCGCCTTCGCTCTGGAACCATCGATCGCGAACTGCACGCTGGCACCGTCCTGGCCGAGCCGGCCACGGGAAACCGGATGCTCGTTGAGGAATTCCTGCGCATCGCGCAGCTGCCACCGCGCGGCCTCGCGCAACCGGCTGTCATCCTGCAGCAGTTCGGGTTCGTCGTCGAAGCAGGCCGCCATCTGCTGGGCGGCCAGCGAGATGCGGGCATAGCCGATCTGCCGGTGCGCGGCCAGGCTTGCGTCGATCGCCTCGCGCACCTGCTCTGGCGACGGCAACTGTGGCAGCTGCGGCCCGTCCAGGAAGCCGAACAGGATCGGCAGCACCTGCTGCAACGCACGGGTGGCACGCGTCAGCCGATGCTCGCGGCTGCCACCCCCTGCGCTCACCCGCTGGTAGAAGCGGAAGTAGTCGGCAAACTCGATGGGCCTGCGTGCGTGCAGCAGCGCGAAGCCGGCAGCGTCGGCCAGGTCGTCGCGCCCTGCTGCGGACATGTCCACCTCACGGGCCAGCTGGTGGAGCGCCACCGATTCGCGAAAGTCCAGCTGCTGCAGCAGGGGTGCGTCGGCCGCGCCGATCGAAGCCAGGAACGCGCGCGAGGCGCCGAGCTCGGCGTTGGTCAGCAGCCGGTGTTTTTCCAGCACTCGCTGTGCCTCGTTGTGCGACAGGCGTGTCTCGTCATCAAACTCCATGTTGCGCAGGGCACCGAGGTCGCTGGCACCAAGGCTGAGCAGCTTGACCGGACCGATCTGCAACCCGGTGCGCGGCAACCATGTCATGCGCGAACCGTGCAGGCCCTGTTGCACCCCATCAAGCATCGTGCCCTCGTCGGAGAAAGCGTAGCGGTGCTCGTGCGATTCCATGGCCCACTTCAACCAGTGCTCGCCGCCGTCGATGAACTGAAGGACATGCCTGCAGGATTGACTGATCAGGTTGGCCTGGGGGATGGAACGACCGGCAATGAAAATGCTCATGCGTGGATCTCCTGGCGGCCTCACTGGGCCGGAAATTCCTTGAGGACGGTCGCAGCGGCATTGCCGACGCGGTTGAAGTCGGCGGTGGCCCCCTGCATCATGTTCTGCGCCTGCGTGAGCACCCTTGCGTACTTTTCGTCCCCCGTCGCCAGGTACTGGGCCATGGCCACGCCGGCCGCGGTGGTCGCGATGGTTGAGACATTGCGCAGGGCGTCGGCGGCATCCTGTACGGCGATCGCCGCAGACTGGGCCACCGACTGGTAGGCCTTGCCGGCACCACTGGTCGTCACGACGGTCGCTGACATGGTGGCCGTCTGCACCTGGTTGATCACATCGATGATCTGGGCGTTGACGTTGCTCGGGTCCATACGGGCTCCTTGATGGGCGGGTGGGGCCGCAGGCGGCCTGCAGTCTGTCAGGCCCCGGCGTCAGCGTCGTCCGCCGGGGAAGGGGAAGGGGAGTCTGGCGCGGGATCCTGGGCGGGACCTGCGTCCGGATCCGGACCGGACGCGGGGTCGGGCGCAGGACCGGGCGCGGGCGCTGCCGCATTGCCTGCAAGCGTTTGGAGTGCATGCAGGCTGCTGGTAGCGGCCGCAGCGTCGGCAGTGGCACCGTGGGTCTGTGCCTGCAGGACGCTGATGGCGGTCTTTCCTTCTGCGGTGGCCGCGGCGATCACCGCCGCAGGCGAAGGGGGCGCCGGCACCGGGCCGGGCAGGGGGATGACCTGCGGCGGTGGCGGCGGAGGGGGTTCCGGAGCGGGTGGCGGCACCGGCCAGGGAGCGTTGATCATCTTCGCGCAGGTGGCGGTGACCGCTGCGTTGCTGACCATGCCTGCACCCTGCTGGCGCGCGACGGCGTTGTGCATGGCGGTGCCCAGCGTCTCCAGCATCACCATGTCCAGCATGCTGAAGGACTGCGCCGGACCCTGGGCCACCAGCAGCGTCGAGGCGGCGCTGACGCTGTCGACGATCTGGCTGTTGACGGTGTTCTCACTGCTCATGACGGAACGGCTCCCTTCTGGATGATCAGGGCCAGGACCTGGGCCAGGCTTGCGCCGGCGGTCACCTGGCCGCGTTGCTGGTTGGCCACCGCGTTCTGCATTGCCAGGCCGAGGCTGTCGGCCATCGCCAGGTAGGTGGCGGACATCGCGAACGAGGGGGCAAGGGCGATCGCCACACCGGATCCGGCGCTGGTGGTTGCCAGCAGGTAGCCGGTGGCGGGCGATGCGGCCATCGATCAGGGGCCCGACGTGACGCCGCCCTGGGCGGGGGCGCGGTGGTTGGCGTCACGCCGGGCCGACACGTCAGCGCAGGCCCAGGATTTCGCGGGTGGCCACGCCGTTGGAGGCGGTGTCGATCGCATACAGCGTGGACACCCCCTGGGTGGTCGACGCCTGCATGGTCACGTAGGACTGCTGCTGGTTGTTGGTGGCGTTGTGCGCGGCGTTGGACAGCGCCTGGCTGGTGGCCACGAACAGGTTGCCCATTGCGATGGCCGGCGCATCACCAAGCACCTTGGTGTTGACCTGCGAGACCGAATCGGTGATCTGGCTGTTGACGGCGGTGGGAAATGCCATGGTGGAAGCTCCTAGGGTGGACAGCACTACAGGAACGGAGATTGCCGGCACTCAATGGAATCAGCCGAGAATCTTCCGGGTGGCGGCGCCGGTGGCGCCGGTATCGACGGCGTAGAGCAGCGCGACGCCCATCGTGGTCGCGGCCTGCGCCGTGACATACATCTGCTGCTGGGCGAGCGTCGCGTTGTGGGCGGCATTGGCCAGCGCCTGCGCGGTGGCCTGGTACAGCGTGCCCATTGCCGTGGCAGGCGCCACGCCCAGCACCTGCAGGTTGGCCTGGCTGACCGAGTCGGTGATCTGGTCGTTGACGGCCGTGGGAAATGCCATGGCTCAGCTCCTTGCCTGCCGGCGCATCACGCGCCGAGGATCTGCTTGGTCGCCACGCCGGTGGTGGCGGTGTCGATCGAGTACAGCGTGGCCACGCCCATGGTGGTGGCCGCCTGCGCCGTCACATAGGACTGCTGCTGCGCATTGGTGGCGTTGTGGGCGGCGTTGGCCAGCGCCTGCGCAGTGGCCTGGTACAGATTGCCCATGGCCACGGCGGGCGCGTCGCCCAGCACCTTGGTGTTGGCCTGGGTGACCGAATCGGTGATCTGGTCGTTTACAGCGGTCGGGAATGCCATGTCGATCTCCTTGAGGTTGGCGGGTCAGCGATGGAACGACAGATCAGGAGCCCAGGCCGCGGACGCGGGTGCTGAGGATTTCCTTGCTCGCTACCGCCGTGGTGGCGGTATCGATCGAGTACAGGGTGGCCACGCCCATGGTGGTGGCCGACTGCGCGGTGACGTAGGACTGCTGCTGCGCGTTGGTGGCGTTGTGGGCGGCGTTGGCCAGCGCCTGTGCGGTGGCCTGGTACAGATTGCCCACTGCCACGGCGGGCGCGTCGCCCAGCACCTTGGTGTTGGCCTGGGTGACCGAATCGGTGATCTGGTCGTTTACCGCGGTTGGAAATGCCATGTCCTGCTCCTGCGAAAGGGTGGAAGTGCGTGGTATCCAGTGTCACGGTGCGTTGCCTGCAGCGGCCTGGGCTTCACCGTGGGGCCAGAGTAGGAAATGGCGCCGCCGCCGGATTGGCGGAATCGACGGAGAATGCGGTGGGATCACCGTGAAGGTGCGGCGTGAATACGGCGGAACTGATGATCATCGCCGTCGTCGCCAGCGCTGGCGCGTTGCCCTGGAGCACACACAGGGCCTGCGCGTGGGTAGCGCCATCCGGCGGCGAGGGGCTGTCGGCCACAGCGTCGCCGGATCGGGCGGGTCAGAGCATGTAAGGGATCTTGAACGCCAGCGTGAAGTCCGGTGCATCCGGGGTCAGCCCGATGCCCAGCAGGGTCACCAGCGTGGTGTGCTGGTTGAGCGCGTACGTCACACCCAGATTCAGTGACGCCGCGTTGGCGTCGCTGCCAATCACTTTCATCCACTTTCCGCCCTGGAAACGGGTGGAAGCACGGGCGCTGATGCGGTCGCTGAAGGACAGGCTGAGACTGGTGCGCTCGTTGAACGCAAAGGCCACGCCGGCGCCGAAGTAGACCGAGCCGCCGAGCTTCACGTCACCCGGGTTGACCGTGTCGGGGTTGCTGTCGATGTCACTGAAACCACGCGGGAACGAATGCACGTAGCCGAGGTTGGCGAACAGGATCGCCGGATCGGCTGTCTTGACCACCGACAGCCCGACGTTGGCCTGCCACACACCATTGCCGGTCGGTTGTTCCTTGGGCACGGCGAAGCGGATGTAGTCATCGTCATCGCGCTCGATCACCTTCCAGTCCAGGCCGTAAGGTGCACGCCCGGTGGGTGCGGTCACTCCGGCGGTGAGTACGGCTTCCGGGCGCCAGCCGCGCTCGCCGAACAAGCGGTAGTTCGCACTCAGGCCGATATCGCCCAGGCCGTTGCCATTGGTTTGTTCCTGCGCGATCGCGGCCGCCGCACCGCCGGCACCGCCCTTCTGGTAGACGGTGCGCCGCGCCAGGTATGGCACGTCCAGGTTGAGCGTCAGGTTCGGACTGACGCCCCAGCGCGCGGCCAGATTGTAGGTGAGCGAATCGGACTCGACGTTCTCGATGGCGATGTTGCCGAGGAAGATCGCATCCAGCGCCAGGAAGCCATTGAGGGTGAGCTGCTTGCGGTCGTAGCGGGCGTAGGTGAGGCTGTTCTCGACGGTGAAGCGGCGCGAGAACAGCGCCGACTGCTGCTGTTTCACATCATCCACGCTGCGCCGCGATTCCTGCTTTGCCTGCTGCGCCTCGGCGGCACTGCTGGCATAGCCTTCGCTGCCCGGCGACGTCTGTAGGGTCGAGCCATGCTCGACGGGCGCAGTCGTAGACGGGGCCATCGGACCAACCTTCCCACTCAGCCGCGCCTGCATCGCCTGTACCTGCATGTCCAGTTCGCGCAGCCGCCGCACTTCCTGTGCGTAGTTGGATTTCAGCTGCTCCAGCTGGTTGGCCAGTGCCTGCACGTCGGCGCCATCGTCCGCCGCGGGTGGCGCGGCGAAGGCGGTGCCCGCCAGCGCCGCCAGCGCCAACGGGGTGATCCTCATCAGGGTGTGCATGTTCGTGTCCTGCGTTGTGGAACGCTTCCCCCAACGCCGTGCCGTGGTGCTACCGGCCCGGCCCCATGCCGCGGTTCATCGCAATCGCCTGGGCCACGTTCTGGCTCAACGGCAGGTTGCCGCCCGCGGTATCCCGCACCAGCTCCAGCCGCAGCTGGTTGCTGGCGATCTGGCCGTCACCGGCCAGGGCGATGCCCTGGCCGACGCTGCCGTTGCGTATCCATTGCTCGACCAGGCCCTGGCCATCTACCTGCAACAGCAGGCGTGCCTGGTTGCCGTCGAGCACCGCAGAGGCCGAGACGCCTGCGGCGTGTGCACTGATCGAATGGGCACCGTCACCCGGCAGGGCCGGCACCGCGCCATTGCGTACCACCAGCGTGGTGGCATTGCGGGCGACGTTGCCATCGCCGGCCACCTGCACGCTCTGCACCACGCCGCTGGCGTTGGCCAGGCCGCTGCTGTCGATGTGGCGACCCTGCGTGTCCGGCAGCGGCGCATCTGCGGCGGTCACGTGCACGCTGGGCTGGAAGCTCATCTTCGGGCTGCCGCCGCCGCGGAAGTCCATGCCCAGGGTCAACGCACCCTGCAACACGCTTCCGTTGCTGGCCTGCCACTGCGAGACCATCGTCACCCCGAACCAGGCGACGGTATTGCCGCCCACGGTGTAGCGGCCCCGCATCAGGTTCAGTTCGGGATCCGGGATTTCCTTCAGGCCGCGCCCGGGCGCCGCGTCCGCCGCCTGCAGGGGCAGGGCGGGGCAGGCCAGCAGCAGGACCATCAACAGGCGGTGACGGAACATGGCGGAACCTCCTTCAGAACAGGTCGGCGTGGCTGAAGCCGAAGTCGACCAGTTCGGCATCGGTGATCGGCCCCTGTCGCGCGTAGAGCGCGCGGGCACTGGGCCGTTCGCTGGGTTGCAGCAGGACCGTGTTGCGATCGAAATCGCTGCCGATCACCACGAAGACGGCACGCGATGGCCACGCAGCGAGGAATTCAGGCAGCGCCAGGCTGCGGTTGCCGAGGATGGGATCAGCCACCTCGACCACACCGTCGCGCACCTGCTTGAGCACCACGAAGTGGCGGAAGCCGCGCACGTCCATCAGCACAAGACCGGGAACGCGAAGCGTGCGCAGGCGTGTTTCATCGATACGATAGCCGCGCCCGCGCATGCCCAGCGATTCCACGTAGCGCTTGATGTCGAGCAGCGAGAAACCACGCTCGGCCACCAGCGCTGGATCGGATACCCCCATCATTCCTTCGATCACCGTCGCTTCGTCGGTCTGCAGGTGATAGGCATGGCGCAGGATGGTTGCCAGTGCGGCCGCCCCGCAGCTGTAATCGGTGTGCTGCCGCACCACGTTGCGGTAGCGCCGTTCCTGCATGCTTTCCACCTCCTGCTGCAGCAGTGCGCCATTGGGCAGCACGCCGGCGAAGCCGACGTCGCCCGCCCGCGCCGATGCACCGCCCAGCAACAGCAGGCAGGCCAGCAGGCATATCGATAGACGGTGGCCGAGCATCACGTTCTCCAGCAGCAGGAGGGAGCCCCTGCCCCAAGGGGGAGGAGGAACAGGGGCTCCCGGGAACCCGGCCATTGGCGGACGGCCGGGGTGGTGCACTTACTCGCCGTTGCCGCCACCACCGCCGGTGCTGGGCTGGGCTACGGCCAAGGCCAGGCTGTTGGCCTGCAGGTTGCCGGTGCCCGCCGCCACGTTCACGCCGATGTTGCCGGAGGCGCCGGAGAAGGCATTGCCGGACAAGGCCGACGTGTTGGTGGCGTTGACGTTCACCCAGCGCGTGGTGCTGACCGTGCCGCTCAGGCTGGCGTACAGATCGGCCACGCCCAGTTCGACGAACTGGCTGGTGCCGCTTTCACGCGTATCGAAGCCCAGGCCGCCCACCCCCGGCCGGTTGGGGTTCATCGTGGCGTTCTGGATCTCGTTGTCCAGGTCGATGTGGCCGGTACTGTTGCCACCCGGATGCGGCAGTGCGCCGTTCCACGTATCCAGGTAATAGTTGGCCATCTGGTAGGCATTGCCGGTGCCGCGGTAGGTGCCGGCGCCATAGCCCCACGTCAGGCCGCTGACGCCGCCATGCAGGCCGACCTGCACGGTATCGGTGTAGGACTGCACGAAGCCGGCATTGCTGACGGTGTTGCCGGTGGAGACCTGGTTGGAGCTGATGCTCGACTGCGCCACCGCCGTGGTTGCGACCGAGGCCGCGAGCGCGTTCTTCTGCTCGTTGTTGTTGCCCGAGGCGATGTTGACGCCGATGTTGCCGGACGCACCGCCGAAGGCATTGCCACCGAGACCTGCGGCATTGGTGACGCCGGAGTTCATGGTGGCGTTGCCGAAGCCGGCCTGGTTGACGAACACCTCGGCGTCGGCCATGCCGAAGCTGAAGGACGCATCGGCAGCGGAAAGCGACGCAGCATTGTCCTGGGCGTTGTTGTCGCCCGATACCACGTTGAAGCCCAGGTTGCCGGAGGCGCCGGCACCTACGCTGTCACCGATGGACGCACTGTTGGTGACCAGGCTGTTGCTGGTGGCGTTGCTGCTGATCGACTGGCGGTTGTCGATCACCGCAATGGCCGCCGAGTCGAGGTCGATGTCGCCGGTGATGGTGGGGTCGCCGGAGAAATTGACGTCGGTGCTGAGGCGCAGGTCCTTCTCCAGGTTCACGTCGACGCCGTGGTTGTTCTTTTCCTTGCGCTCGTCGGCCTGGATGGTGCTGTGCTTCTGCACATTGACGTTGACGGTGCGGTTGCGTACGTCGTTGTCGGTGTGGTTGTGGGTGTCGTTGCGGGTTTCGCTGACGGTGTGGTTGTGGTTGATGTTCGCGTTGGCGTTCTGGTTGTCCCAGCCATTGGCCGCAGCGGCGGTCGAGGCAGTGGCAATCGCCATGGCGAGCATGGTCCGTTTGACGGTCGCTTTCATGGTGCCCTCTCTCTCATCGGGTGGTGCATCGGTTGGGTGGTTGTCACGGGCGGTCCTGCACGACCAGGCCCAGCACATTGGCCGTGTCGTTGCCGCTGCCCGCGATCTGATTGAGTTGCAGGACCCCGTCGAATCCCCGCAGCGCGGTGCCGGTGACACCGGCGCTGCGGGTGCCGGTCGCGACGCCGCGACCGGCGTCGTCCCGCCCCCCTGCCAACGCGGAACCTTCGGCGGCCAAGGCCGTATCGTCGGATTCGCGTATGCCCTGTCGGGCCAGCGTCGCGCTGACGACGTTGAGCGTCGTGTTGGCGATGCCGCTGGCCTGGTTGATGGATGCGATGCCGCTGGCACCGGCCAGCGCGTTGCCGTCGATGACGGCGGTGGCGTGCGCCGGTGCGCTCAGCACGCGGTTGCCGGCCCGCAGTTGCCGGTTGCCGATCAACACGTCGGCGCGTTCGCCGGTGGCGATGCCATGCAGGTTGGCCTGCAGGTTGAGGTCACCGGCCGCCTGGTTCAACGCGATGGCGCCGTTTGCACCCGCCAGGGCGTGACCGTCGATGCGGGCCACGTCGAGGTAGGCGAGCATGCCGCTGTAGTCGTCGGCCTGCGCCATCAACGGCGTGGCAAACAGGACCAGCAGCAGCCAACGTGCCAGCTTCACTTGCCACCTGCCGGGGCCGGGCCCTGCAACGGGAACTGGGCGAGCGCGCCGCGCACGGTATCGCCGATGCCGCGGGTGCTGTTCCCGACCGCGCCCAGTGGGCCACCCAGTGCGCCACCGAGGCTGCTGCCGAGCATGCCGTCACTGCTGCGTCCCAGCGTGCCGCCCAGGGCCTGCTGGGCGACCCGTTCGACGGTGGTGCCCGTGGGGGTCGCGGTCGCAGCCGTGTGCCCCGCCCCCATGCCGGCATAGTCCTCATCGCTCAGCTCGTCCATCGCGTTTGCCGGGGTACCCGCACCGAGCGCCGTCGCAATCTCGCGCTGCGGTTTCGGGTCGGCGATCAGCGCCATGCCCGGGGGCGCCATGCGATAGGCCGGTCGCGCGGCCACATCCCGCAACAGGACGATTTCGCCCGGTTGTGCCTTCACGCCCTGGCGGGCACCGGAGGCAGAGGCGCTCGCGCCAATCGACAGCAAGGTCAGGGCCAGCATTGCCAGCAGGCCGCGAATGGGGGTGATGCCGTCCATGCCGATCTCCCGTGATGGGTGCGGCGGAACCACGCATCATCCGTGCCAACCCTGAAAGGCTTGGCAGCCAGGGGGGCGGGCACTGGCAGGCGTGGGGCGTTGCTGCCATGTCGTTACAGCAGCGTGGGAAAAATGTTGGGATTGCGCAGCGCCAAGCGCCGCAGGGCAAGGCGGGCGCCCGACTGTCGCACGGGTGTTACAGGTGCCGCCGCGGACTGTAACGATGCCGCTTCAGCCAGTGCTTTCTTGACGCGCCGCTCATTGCGCCGCCATTTGGCGCAGCGCTAGGATCCGCGCAACAAAGGCCGCCGCGGTGGCCGTAGAGGTCCCGGCGGAGGGGCGGCACGCCGGTGATTGCCTGACAGTCCGCCAACGGTGTCCGGATGCTGGGGGAAGCATGGCAGCGGTCCCGGAGGCTTCTGCGTCACGATGCGTGCTCTGGTTCGGCGAGCCGCTGGCGAACGAGCGCAGCGCGCTGGCGGCCGCAGGCTGGTACGTGCGTCGCATCCATCCCGACCCGGCGATGGCCATCGGCCTGCGCGGGCGCGACCGGCTGCTCGCCGTGCTGGATCTTCGCCATCTGGATGCGCCGGCCCTGCAATTGCTGGCGCCGTGGATCGAACAGCACGCGCATCTGACGTGGCTGGCGGTGCTGCCGCCTGGCGCAGGGCCCACGCCTGCAGCGTGGCTGCCCTTGTTGCAGCGTTGCATCTCGCGGTTCACGCTTCCTTTCGGCCTGCAGGACCTGGTGGCGGCGATGCGCCAGCAGTTCGACGCGGAGGATACGTCTGCCGACGAAGTGTGCGGCGGGCAGGGGCCGCGCGCATTGATCGGCGAGAGTCCTGCGCTGCATGCGGTGCGCACCGTACTGCACAAGTTCGCGCCGGTCGATCTGCCGGTGCTGGTCACCGGCGAGACCGGCACCGGCAAGGAGTTGGCGGCACATGCACTGCACGCGTTGTCCGGCCGTGCAGGCAAGCCGTTCATCGCGGTCAACTGCGGTGCCATCCCTGCGAACCTGGTGCAGTCGGAGCTGTTCGGCCACGAGCGTGGCTCGTTCACCGGTGCTGACAAGCGCCAGATCGGCGTATTCGAGGCCGCATCCGGCGGAACCGTGTTCCTTGACGAGGTGGGCGACCTGCCGGCCGAAGCGCAGACCAGCCTGTTGCGCGTGCTGCAGGAAGGTACGTTCGAGCGGGTCGGCAGCAGCCAGCCGCTGCGGGCGGACGTGCGTGTACTGGCTGCCACCCATGTGGAACTGGAGCACGCGGTGGCGCAGGTGCGGTTCCGCAGCGATCTCTACTATCGCCTCAACGTGCTGCGCCTGCTGATGCCACCGCTGCGCGAGCGCGGCGCTGATGTGCAGCTGCTGGCGGAGCATTTCCTGCGCTGCTTCCGCCTGCGCCACAGCGTGCGGGCACGTGGCTTTGCACCCGCTGCGCTGCAGGCGATGCGGCGTTTCGAATGGCCCGGCAACGTGCGCGAACTGCTGAACCGGGTGCAGCGGGCGGCGATCATGGCCGAAGGCGAGCTGATCAGCGAGCGTGACCTCGAACTGGGAGGGCCCGTGCATGCGCCGCCGGGGGCGATGCTGCACGATGCCCGCGGCCAGGCCGAACGTGATGTGCTGCTGCAGACGCTGCGGCAGACCGGCTACAACGTCTCCGAGTGCGCGCGGCAGATGCAGATCTCGCGGGTGACCGTGTATCGGCTGTGCCGCAAGCATCGGCTGGAGCTGCCGGCGCAGCGCTGATCAGCCGGCCGGCACGTGCTTGAACAGGCGCAGTGGCGTGCCTGGAAGACGCTCGATCACGCCCTTGGCCTCCAGGTCCAGCTGCACGGCTTTCAGCCACCAACCGGCCGTGGCGCCTTGCGGAAACAGCGATGCGGGCAGGTGCGGCAACAGCGCCTGCTTCGCCTGCGCCACCGTCATCCCGGGAGGTTGCCTGGGCAAGGCACGCAGCAGGGCCGCGCGCATGGCCATGTACTTGGCGCGATCCACGCGCTGGATGTGCCCGGGCGTGTGGATGCTCTCGATCTCGATCCGCTCGGGCTCAGGCATGGCTGTCTCCCGTGATCTCGATGCGTGGGCTGCGGAAGCCCATGGAGATCCACGCCTTCAACAGCCGGGCATGGAACCGCAGCGAGTGGGTCTTCAGGTTGGGCACATCGCCGGGAAGGACAGACGCGTCGGGAAGATCGTTGACCATCGTCCGCATCTCCACGGCGGGGCGTATCGCGTCCGGCCACAACAGCCCATACAGGCTCAGCCAATGGCCACCGCTGAACTCCAGGAAGAGCGGCGTATTGCAGCAGCCCGCCACGACGCGGCGGCTGCCGGCCGTGCTGGACAACCGCCACGCGTGCAGCCGGGAATGCCCGGCATCGATGCGGACGCGATCCTTGCGCTGCATTACGAAATGCGTCTGGCCCTGAGGCCCCAGCACCTGCGGTGCGCCGGGCATCGCCTGCATCCGGGCGCCGGCCCTGCGGCAGCTGTCGCAGCAGCATTCGACGCTGGCGATGGGGCTGCCGGTGGTGGTCAGGCAGACCTGGCCGCAGGCGCAGGCAAGGGACTGTTGGGAAGGCATCTGCATTTTCTCCTGGGGTACTCAACCTCTCGACGAACGGGCGCGTGGGAAATCGACACCCACTGCCTTCAGCGCGGCATCATCCGGTAGCGGACGCGGTACAGGTCCAGTCCCTCACCACCGGCGCGTCGCGCCGAGTAGGTCAGCGTGTCACGGCGCGAGCCATCCAGCATCGCGCCGTAGCTGTCGCCGCTGGGCGCGTTCAAGGGCGATGGCAAGGCATGGCCTGCGTCATAGCGGCCTCCACGTTCGTAGGCAATGAACTGGCGCACCGGTGCGCTGCCGAAGTCCTGGGCGCGGGCAAATACCACCGTTCGGCCGTCGCCCAGGAAGGTGGCATCGAACTCCTGCGCTGCGGTATTGAGGTCTCCCGCCAGCGGCCGTGCCGGCTGCGCGACGGCGCCGATCATCGCCGCGCTGTAGAGGTCATGGCCGCCAGCACCGCCCGCACGATCGCTGGAGAACAACAGCGTACGACCGTCTGGCGAGAGCATCGGCGCGAACTCATCGGCCGCGCTGTTCACTGCGGGGCCAAGATTGACTGGCTCCCCGAATCGACCGTCGCTCCCCATGCTGACCCGATACAGATCGTCACCGCCCTGGCCGCCTGCGCGGTCCGAGCAGAAATACACGACGCGCCCATCTGCGGAAAATGCGGGATCGAAGTCGCGCCCCGGCGTGTTGAACGGCACTGGCGTGGCCGGCCGCCAGCGGTCACCTTCGCGGTGCGAGATCCAGATGTCGTAGCCCCCAGACCCCCCCGGCCGGTTGCGGCTGAACCACAGGGCGGTATTGCCGTCCGGACTCAGGGTCAGCCGGATCTCGTCATGCTGTGTGGAGGCAATGCCGGGGGCGAAGCGCTCGGCGGGGCCGATGATCCGCAGCACCACGGGCGGGGAGGGCAGGGGCAATGCCGATGCCAGCAGCATCACGGCCAGCAGCGCCTTCATGCCTGTCGCTCGAAGTCGCTGACCCAGTTGGTTTCCCAACTGCGTCCACCATCGGCGGAGGCCGCCTGTTCCCAGCGCGCCGAACGCGGGGTGATGCGTGACCAGATCACCCGCGTCTGGATCGCCCGTCCCTCGTGCTGGTCCTCGCCGAAGAAGCGGCCGACACCGGCCTCGAATCCCCCACGCAGTGGCGCGCCGATCCGGGTCGGCGCGCGGCCATCCAGCCACCAGCTCAGCCAGTGCCGCTCGGCCGCATTCCAGGCGCGGATGCCCATGCCGCGTAGCGGTGCTCCAGGCACGTCCATCAGGTTGTCGCCCACGTTGCCGAATCCGCCCAGTACCGGCCAGTTGTGCAGGGTGCCGTTGAACGCGTCCCACGCATCGCTGCCTGCCAGCCGAGCGCGCAGGCGGCGATGGCGCACGTTCCAATGGCCCACCAGGAAATCAAAATCGCCCGGTGCATCCGGCAGCTTCGGAAGCGGAGTGGGGATCGCATCAGTGCGGCGGAACCAGTTGCGCCAGTTCACTTCCCAATGGGCACCGGCATCGTCGGAGAACGCCTGCTCCCACCACGGCTCATCGCCGTGGATGTCATGCCAGCGGAACCAGACCTCGATGGGGCTTCCCTTGAAATCATCGCGACCACGGAAGCTGCCGCCATCGCCTGCGAAGGCGCCGCGCACGGGCGCTTCGATATGGGCAGGGGTGCGCCCATCGATCCACCAGATCGACCAGGTGGAAGACACCGGATCGAAGGCACGCACGCCTAGGCCCCTGTAGGGGCCCGAAGGCAGTGCCATGACGTTGTCATCGATGGTGCCGAGCCCGCCCAGGGTGAGCCAGACCGCGCTGGCGCCGGTGAAGGCGTCCCAGCGGGTATCGCCCACCAGGCGCTCCTTCAGGCGTTGGTGCCGGACCTGCCAGTTGCCCTGCAACCATTTCCAGTCTGCGCTGGGGCTGGCCAGGGCCCACCCGGAGGGCAGGGCGGTGGACGCTGCCGTGGCGGCCAGGGTGGCCAGGAACTGCCGTCGATCCATGTGCGTGATCCCGTGCCGGAGGTGCCTCCATCGTTGGGCGTGCGAGGGGGATTGACCACGCGGAAATCGGGGCTCAGGCTAAGCCACACTTATGGTGACCCAACGCCAGCTGCCATCGCTTGTCGCCATCCGCGCCTTCGAGGCGGCGGCACGGCTGGGCAGCTTCGCCCGCGCCGCCGAGGAGCTCGACACCAGTGCGGCATCGGTGAGTTACCACGTGCGCCGGCTGGAGGCCCAGACCGGGACCTGCCTGTTCCTGCGCCACGCCCAGCATGTGGAATTGACCGCCGCCGGTGCGAGCGTCGCAGTGGAGGCCACCCGGGCCTTCGACGCGCTGCGCGCCAGTTTCATGCGCGCCGCTGACATGGATGCAGCACGACTGCGCCTGTCCGTTCTGCCGACGCTGGGCACCAGCTGGTTGACGCCGCGCCTGGGCAGTTTCCGCGCGCGCCATCGAAGCATCGTGCTGGAACTGGACCTGTCGGCAGAGCCGCAGGACCTGGCCGCCGGGCGTTTCGATGCCGCCATCCGCAACGGGCATGGTGCGTGGCCCGGGCTGCAGGCCACGCCCCTGTTCCCCAGCATTTTCACTCCGCTGTGCGCGCCAGCGCTGCTGCCGGCGGCAGACGGGCTCGGTCGGCGGGCGTTGGAGGTTCCACTGCTCGGCAGGCCTGACTGGTGGGCGCTGTGGTTTTCCGCACATGGTGCTGTTCCGCCACCGGACCCGGAGAGCTTCGTCACCCCCTTTGCGATGGAGCATCTGGATGTCGGTGCTGCCATTGCCGGGCAGGGCATCGCCATCGGCTCGCCGATCCTGTTCCAGGCCGAACTGGACAGCGGGCGGCTGGTGCAGGCACATCCCGGTGTGGCCAGCGACGGGCGTGGTTTCTGGTTCGTGGCACCGACGGCGCGCAGCCGCAGCGCCAAGGTCATCGCATTCGGTGACTGGCTGGGCGAGCAGGCCGCGCAGGCCAGGCGTGCGTCGCGACATCATCTGGCACACGCGGTGACGCCATGAACCAGAGCCCGGAACTGTTGCGGCGCCTGCTGCGTGCCAAGGACCGGATGGACCACGCCAGTCACGAGGACTGGCCGGTGGCCCGCCTGGCCGAGGTCAGTGCGGTATCGCCTGCGCATTTCGCGCGTTCGTTCAAGCAGGCATTCGGCCTGCCGCCGCACCGCTACCTGCTCAGCCGCCGCATCGAACGGGCCGTGGCGATGCTGCGTGACACCGAGCTGCCGGTCACCGAGATCGCCGCGCAGACCGGCTGGAGCAGCCTGGGTACCTTCGGGCGCATCTTTCGTGACATCACCGGCGACAGCCCGGGCAATGTGCGCCAGCGCGAGCGCGCCGGCGAGGCGACGCCAGCCAGCGTGCCGGAATGCCACGCACGTGCCGCGCAGCGACCGGACCTGAACATCGCAGTTTTGGAGAAGCGCCGCCGCGAGGCGGTTGCTAACGTGGATCCCACCTGAGGGAGGTCCCATGACAAACACTGTTAACACGGTCGGCCTGTATGTGCGCAACCAGGATGAGGCGCTCGCGTTCTACGTCGGCACGCTCGGCTTCGAAGTGCATACCGACGTGCGCAATGGCAGCTACCGCTGGCTGACGGTGCGCAGCCCCGGCCAGGACGGATTCCAGCTGGGCCTGTTCGTGCCCGGTCCGCCCACCCACGATGCGGCCACCGCGCAGGCGCTGCAGCAGCTGGTGGCCAAGGGCGCAATGCCGCCGCTGGTGCTGGCCGTGGATGACTGCCAGGCGCGCTACACGCAATGGCTGGCGCAGGGCGTGGAGTTCACCCAGGCGCCGGTCGAACGCTACGGCGCCATCGATGCGGGGTTCCGCGACCCGTCCGGCAATGGCTGGAAGATGATCGAAGCGCGCTCCGAAGCGAGGCGCCGTCAATGAGCCGCGGTGGCTGGGCGCGGCCCGTACATCGCTGGACCTCGATCGTCTTCACCCTGGCGGTGATCGCCAACTTCGTCGTCCGCGGGCTGGGGCAGGGCGAGCCTGCAGCGTGGATCACCTATTCGCCGTTGCCGCCACTGTTCCTGCAGCTGTTCACCGGCCTGTACCTGTTCGTGCTGCATTACGCCGGGAAACGCCGCGGCGCCGCACTGGGCGCTGCGGGCTGAGGCCGCCTCAGGCGGCTGCGTCGGCGGCGTAGGCCGCCAGCACTGCCGGCAGCTGCTCCATGCGCTGGAAGATCACCTTCGCGCCCGCAGCGCGCAGGGCCTCCGGCGTGCTGTGGTGCGGGCCGCCCTCGCTGAAACCAAACACGGTCGCACCTGCCGCGACGCCGGCGGTGGCGCCGGTCACGGTGTCTTCGATCACCGCGCAGCGCGTCGGATCCACGCCCAGCGCTGCGGCGGCGGCCAGATAGACATCCGGGTGAGGCTTGGTGTTCGGCATGTCCTGGCCACTGAACACATGGGCACCGAAGGCATCAAGGATGCCGACCTTGCCCAGCTGCAGCTTCACCTTGAACAGGTCGGCACCGGAGGCGCAGGCAATCCGCCCGCCGGTGGCCGCGGCAATCGCACGCACGGCCTCGGGCGCCCCCTGGATCGCCTCTAGGTCCTGCTCCAGCGCACGGTTGCGCTGCTGGCGGAATTCCTCCAGCCATTGCTCGGTGAACGGCTTGCCGGTGCGCTCTGCGATCAGCCCGGCCAGATGAGCCACGGATTGGCCGAGGAAGACCTCGCCCGCCTGCGCCGGGGTCAGCGGCCAGCCGCGTGCGGTCAGCATTTCCGAGAGCACACGGGCCACCAGCGGCTCGGAATCGACCAGTACGCCGTCGCAGTCGAACAGCACGGCATCGAAGGGGAAACGGGACATCTACTACTCCGGGAACAGCCAAAGGGGCGACGTGCCCGCCATTTTCCCATAGCGGGTCGAGCGGGGCACGCGGGCCACAGGAACGCTAGACTGCCAGGTCAGCCCGCCCAGCGCCTGCACGGGAATACGCCTTGAACCGATTGCGATCATTCTTCAGTGCGTACCCCATCAAGTTCGCGATGGCCGCCAAGCTTTACGTGCTCTGCCTGTATCTGCCCGTAGCCCTCCGCCTGGTCGAATTCGGGCGCCGTCTGGGCCCGCCCGAGGCCTCACGTGAAATCGGCTACGCGCTGGCTGAGCTCGGTTTCAGGCTGAGTCTCTTCGCCGGAGCGGCGGTACTGGTGTCGATGCTGCTGTTCGGGCGTCGCGGCGCGCTGCGGATCCGGCATCCGGTGATCGCTTCGGTCGCCTTTTTCGGGTTGCTGATCGTGCTTGATCGCGCCATGCGCATTCCGATGGCGCAGTTGCCGTTTCCAGTCTACAGCGTCGCAGCCATCGGTCTGATGCCGCTTGCGCATGCACTGGTCCTCACGCTGCTGGCCTTGGTGCCGGCGCTGCTGATGCAGCGGCGCATCCCTGCCGAGGGCGGGCACCATCACCTCATCAGTGCCAGCATCGCCGGCGCGGTGACGCTGGTGGCCGGCAGCTGCCTGCTTCCCATCCTGGTGGCGCAGCTGCCGGTGGGATTCTCGCCCGGCGAGTTCATCATGCCCGTTGCCGACGGCGCCGCGCAGCTGCAGATTGCGAGCCTGATCCTGCTGGTGGCCTACGCGCTGGCCACGTTTGCCGGCCTATGGGCCGGCGCGCCGTCGCCGGAACCCGCATCGACGGCGCGCACGATGGTGGTGTCGCTGATCCTGCTTGCCACGGCGCTGCTGATCATCCCGGCCAGCATGGCTTATCTTCTGCGAGCGCTGTCCGCTGGGGCGCCGACGACAGGTCGCGGGCTTGTCGTTGCCACCGTCGTCGGCGCCGCAGTGCAGTTCCTGCTGGCCAGAGTGCTGGCGTCACGATGGCTGCGCGCACAGGCATCGTGACGTTCCTCTGCCCCCCGATCAGCCCAGGTCACACCCGGCCGGCTGCGGCCAGGTGGTGGCCGGCAGCATGTTCTTCAGCGAGGCCGGCGCGTTGATCGCCACGTAGCTGGCGCCCAGCAGTTCCTCCAGATCCGCAATCGTCACCAGGTAGTTGTCCAGGCTGCCCAGGTTGGCCTCGTTGGGGATGATCCAGCTGATCGCCTTGGCGGTTCCGGTGTTCGGGTCGCGGGTGATGATCGTCTTCCAGAAGAACTCCGGCGTCGGAATGCCATGGCTGGCCAGGAAATAATCGTTGGCGGCATCGCCGTAGACCACGCCACCGTAGACGTCCACCGGCGCGATGTCGCGGTAGCACTCGGCCACGTTCTCGGCCTTCACCCAGATGCCCTGGTTGAAGCTGGACACCTGCGGCACGATGTTGGTCATGTAGTTGGCGCGACGGATGTAGGTCGCGTCGTAATCCATGTGGTTGGACGTCACCAGATGGCCACGGTCATAGCCGGATTTGATGCTGGCGTAGGACGCGGTGCTGGTCTGGCCCAGGCAACCGGCCGGCAGGTCCGGGTCCTTGTAGAAGCTGGACGGCCGTGCGGCCGAACCGGTATCGGCGGTGAGCGTGTACTCGTAACGGGTGGCGCTGTGGATGCCGCAGTCGTAGGTGAGCACGAAGCCGCCCTTGTTGAGGGTGACTACCTGGGCCTGGGCTGCGCCGGCAAAGGCGCTGAGGACGAAGGCAAAGACGAAGCTTGCAAGGCGCATTGCGATTCTCCAGCAAAGAGTTCAGGACGCAGCTGCCCGCCACGACCAGGCCGGGCCTGTGTCATGTGAAGGCGTTGCGGATACGGGTGATGCGGAGTGCAGTAGAGCGAGGCCGCGATGAGGAGGCCCGGAGGGCCGCGCGGTGTCGCAAGCGTCACAAGCTGTCGTCTTTTGGTCAACGACGAGAACGCGAAGCTGTGACCGGGTGCAAGCACTGGTGATGTGTCAGATCACGCGGTCCGTGGCTGACATACGTACGTGCTAAGCACCCTGCAGGTGTGAAGTGCATGCTGGACCGCGCATCCTCCGCGGCCCGGTTCCGCACCGATTGGCTCTACAAGGAAGCCTCTTGCCCAGCATCCGGCGCCAGGCAGGCGGCCCTGCTTTGCTCGCTCGAGTCCGCAATGACCGCCTCGCTGAAACCACTTCGGCTCAAGTACAGGCGATTCCACCGATCCAGGGCATCGCCGTCACGCGCCCAACAGGCGTAGCGCGTAATGGTCTCCAGATTGTCGATGGTCGGGTAGCGCTGTGCGATTTCGTCCAGCCCCTGGCGCATCAGCGGCCAATCGGGTGTCGCCGCGCGGAAGTGATCGGCCGAATACGCGGTGGCTGACCAGTACAGCCGTGCGTAGCGCATGGCCCGCTTTTTCTTCGGGATACTGGCCATCGAGCGCCGTGCGAAGGCTTCCATCTTCTGTGCGCTGCCGCCCCAGGCCGGCGTGAAGTGCTGCAGGGCAATGAAGTGCAGCGGCTCGTAGTCGGGGAAGGCCTTCGCTGCACGGTCGACGAGCGTCAGTAGTTCTTCGTCATCCGCGCCCTCGCGCAGCGCGATCAGCACGCTCATCTCGTGCCAGAACGGGTCGCCGCCGGCAACGCCCTCATGCGATTGCAGGTAGGCCTGCGAAGCCGCGTTGTACTCATGGAACTGAGCCCAGTCTTCGGCATTGACGGTGTTGGCGTAACCATTTCCGCGGTAGCTCCAGGCCAGGTTGAGCGGAATCCGTGCAGTCATCAGGTGGGCTGCCGGCGACTTTGGCGCATGCTGAACCCAGCGCGCCGCCCAGGCCGACCAGCGGTTCCAGGCCTCCACCTCCTGCCGCGCCGTGCCGATTGCACGCGACATGCAGAGGTAGAAACGGCCCAGCCGGGATTCGCCGGCGGCGTTGAGCTCGCCCGTGCGGAGGCGCGCGGCCATCGCGTCCAGTGCCGGAAAGTCGTCGTTGGACATCAACTGCGCGATTTCGCTGCAGTCATCCGTGACGTCAGGGTCCCGGGCCGCCACGACTGAAGGGGCGAACAGACTGGCCACGCTCAAGAGCGTGCCGACGAAGAGCGTCCTGCGCA
Organism: Stenotrophomonas sp. CASM114; assembly: GCF_049384325.1. Lineage (NCBI taxonomy): Bacteria > Pseudomonadati > Pseudomonadota > Gammaproteobacteria > Lysobacterales > Lysobacteraceae > Stenotrophomonas > Stenotrophomonas sp. CASM114. The sequence goes on from NZ_JBMRGJ010000001.1 coordinate 236,615, forward strand.
TCGGGGGGCATCCTTGCATTGATGGGAGCCTGCGGAGGACCGCAGTGCCGCGAAGCATACCAAGGTGCGCTTTGCGCCATGCTGCGTCGCAAGGTGCCAGCCACCATTCGCACTGGTACGGTCCGACCCGTTGCACCACCACCGACGGGGAGAGACGACGATGCGCAAGCTTTTGCTGCTGTTGATCCTGCTGACCGGCCTGGCGCCCACCGCCTGGGCCGCCACGGTCAAGACCACCCATCGCACCATTCCCAGCTGGGATGGCACGCCTCTCGGGGCCTTCGTCATCGAGCCGCAGGATGCCGGCAGCGGGCGCTATCCGTTGCTGGTCATGCCCAGCAGCTGGGCGGTGCCCAGCGTGGAGTACGTGGGCGTGGCACAGTCGCTGGCGCAGCGCGGCTATGTGGTCATCAGCTACAGCTCGCGCGGCTTCTGGGAGTCGGGTGGCAGCATCGACATCGCCGGGCCCGCCACGGTCGAGGATGTCAGCGCGCTGATCGACTGGGCGCTGGACAACACCCGCGCCGATCCGGCCAGGATCGGGGTCTCGGGCATCTCCCATGGCGCCGGCACCAGCCTGTTGGCGGCGGCGCGCGACCCCCGCATCAAGGCCGTTGCCGCACTCAGTGGCTGGGCCGACCTGCAGGCGTCGCTGTACAGCCATGACACACCCAGCGCCCAGGGCATCGCCCTACTGGTGGCGGCGGGCCTGGCCACCGGCCGCCCCGGCGCGGAGCTGGCCACCATCAACCGCAATGTGCTGGTCGGCAATTACCAGGGGGCGGTGGACTCGCTGCTGCCGGTGGCCGCACAGCGCAGCCCGGCCAGCAGCCTTGAAGAGATCAACGCCAACCAGCCGGCGGTATTCCTCGCCAATGCCTTCAATGACAGCCTGTTCCCGCCGGGCCAGCTGGTCGATTTCTTCAACCGCCTGAAGGGGCCCAAGCAGCTGCAGTTGCGCCACGGCGACCATGCCCTCAACGAGGCCTTCGGTGCGTTCGGCATTCCCAATGAGGTCTATGCCGCCGTGGGCGACTGGTTCGACCACTACCTGAAGGGCGTGGCCAATGGCATCGATCGCCAGGCAGCGGTGCAGCTGAAGTCGCAGAAGGGCAGCTGGAGCCGCTATCCGGACTGGCAGGCCACCAATGCGGGCGCAGTCAGCTACGGCCTGACCGCACCCTCCGGTTTGCTGCTGCCCACCGGCGGCCTGGCAGAGAACGGTGGCGCTACCGGCTGGAGCTACCGCATCGGCAGCGGGCTGCTGACGGCTGCCAATTCCGGCGTGGTGATGGCCTCCGGTGCACTGCAGATGATCAACCTGCCGCCCGGCGCCTATGTACCGTTCGTCGGCCGCAACGCCGCCGGCGTCTGGCAGGGCCCGATCTACTGGAGCGCACGTCGCCTGGATGGCGCACCGGAAGTGCGGGTGACGGTGACGCCCAGCCGCGCCAATACCACGCTGTATGCCTACCTGTATGCCGAAGACGTGCTGGGCAACGGCCAGCTGGTCAGCCACAAGCCCTACACCCTGCGCGGGGCCACGCCCGGCCAGCCGAAGACAATCGATCTCCGCCTGGAAGCCAGCAGCTGGAACCTCCCGGCCGGCAGCCGCCTGACCCTGGTGGTCGATACCGTGGACCTGCGCTATGCGGGCATCAGCCAGCTGGGCGGTGCGGTGACCTTCAGCTCACCGGCCAACGCGCCTTCGGTGCTGAAGGTGCCCCTGCATTGACGTGGCGCCGCGCCCGTTGCGGCGGGCGCGGCACGACAGACCTGAAAGTTGCCAGACTGGAGCGCAATCCAGTCGAGAGGTGAATCGATGGCGCTCGCATCGTTGCTGGTCGGTGCGGTACTGGCAGCAGGCACCCAAGGCTCTGCCACAGATTGGCCGAGCACGCTGTTGATGGATCTGGAGGCTGCTGACGCGGCCCTGCGCGACGGCCATCCCGGGGTGGTTGACCCGCACAATCCCGGCTTCGTCGCCCAGATGGACGGCGCCCTGTCACTTGCACGGTCGCGCGCGCGCCAGGTCGACAGTTTCGCCGGCTACTGGTGGGCGATGAAGGGCTATGCGGCCACGTTCAACGATGGCCACGTGAGTCTCAATCCATTGGCGGGCGCCCCCATGCTGCCGGCCCGATGGTCCGGGTTCCTGACGGGCTTCGAAGGTGACGCGCAGGTGGTGATGGTCGTGGATGGACGCCCCGGTCGGCCGCCCATGGGCGCGCGATTGCTGTCCTGTGATGGCGTCGATGCACAGGCACTGGCTGAGTGGCGCGTGGGCGACTTCAACGGGCGCTGGAACCTGCAGGCGAGCCGTATCCACGCTGGCGGCGAGGTGCTGCTTGAACAGGGCAACCCGTTCGTGCCGACGTTGCACAGCTGCGTCTTCTGGGTGGATGGGCGCCAGAGCGCCTACACGCTGCAATGGCTTCCGATTGATACGGCAACACGCGAAGCGCGACTGGCCGATACCCGTCGCAGCTTCCGCCCAGCCAATGGCTGGCACACATTGGCCGGTGGCGGCTACTGGATCACCACCAGCAGCTTCAATGCCGATCCAGCCACGCGCAATGCCCAGCAGCTGACCGAGCTTTTGCAGCAACTCACCCCGGTGGCCGACGCACTGCAGCAGGCACCGCGGGTGGTGCTGGACGTGCGCGGCAATACCGGAGGTGCGTCGCACTGGAGCATCGCGCTGGCCCGTTTGATCTGGGGGCCTGCAGCGGTGGATGCATTGCGTGACGAGAGTTGGGCGGAATGGCGGACGTCGGAGGCCAACATCGCGCAGCTGCGCGGCTTCCTGCAGAAGCTGAAGGCAGCACACGACGCGTCGCCCGAACTGCTGCACATGCTGGAAACGGTCACCGCAGGGATGGCCCGTGCCGGTGCGAACGGTGAGGCGCTGTGGCGCGAACCGGCGGACGCGCCGGTTGGGCCGATGCGTCCGCCCGCTGCAGCCGTTCCGGATCGCAGCGGCAGGGTGGTGATCGTGGCGGACGCCTCCTGCGGCTCAGCCTGCCTGGATGCACTGGATCTATGGAAGCGGCTGGGCGCTCTGCAGGTGGGGGTCGAGACGTCCGCCGACAGTGTCTACATGGATATAAGGCCTCAGCCATTGCCCAGTGGGCTGAGCCGGATTTCGGTGCCCATGAAGGTCTACCGCGGTCGCGGGCGCGGTTCGAACGAGCCCTACGTGCCGGATCGCCGCTACGCGGGGGACATGCGGGACACGCAGGCGCTGGAGGCATGGATCCTGGAGGGCAGGGACTGATCGGACCTGATCGGAACCCGCCGCCCGCGCTGCGCTGATGGAGGATCATTCCCCTTGCGGCAACAGCACCCGGATCATCTCGTGCTGCCTGGACAGATTCGCCCGTTGCACGAAACCCTGGACGATCGAGGCTGCTACCTTGCGCTGGTTGTCCATGTCCAGCAACGGTGCGATGGCCTGCCCGGAACCGTCGGGGCTGTCCCGGAACGGGCAACCGACCGGGCCAGCCGTGGTGAATGTCAGGATCGCCTTGGCTAGGCGCGCCGACGGCGAACGCGGCGCATCGAAGATCACCAGCGTTCGCTCGTAACTGATACCCGTCGCACGTACGGTCGAGTGCAGGGAATCCTCGATGGTCATGTGCGCGCCGAGATCCTGGGCAAGCGCATTCAAGCAGTTGGCCGCCGTCGCCCTGCGCAGCGTTGCAGGGTCGGTGCGGATGATCATCGCGCAGTCGACGTCGGAGATCGGCACCTGGGTGACATCCAGGTAGGGGTTCTGCGCCAGCGTCCCGATCAACGCCAGATCGTCGCTGTAGCCACAGGATGCGGCAGATGTCTGCAGGCGTTGCAGCAGCGTTGCGACCCGCTGCGCGACCCACTGCCGCCCCTGCCGCAGGCGATGCGTGTGGGTGGCCGACAGGGCGCCGTGATCGAATCCCGAAGATGACGCCTGCATGCGCATTTTGACCTCACGCATGCAGGCATCGACCTGCTGCATGCAGTCCCTGTCATCGGCGAACACCGGCGCCGCCGAGATGCCATCGATCACCCTGCCGAACGTCGCCAGGTCGCCCTGCTGGTCGCGGTACCAGTCGTGGATGCGCTGCACATTGCGGCGACGCTTCTCCAGCTTGTCCGCACCCGGCCAGCCGGGATAGGCGGCGATCTCGCACAGCATGGTCAGGCCTTCCCACAGGTGGTACTCCATGCTGGGCAGGGGCAGCCGCCAGCGCTCTTCCGCGCCGGCATCCTCGGCAATCACCAGATGGTTGCGGATGATGTCCGACCACACTGTCACGGCCTCCACGGTATCGCGGCGCGGCGTGGTCACATCGATCAGTTCCATCAGGATCGGCCGCGGCGTCACCGGGTCGTCGCCGACAGGCGCCTTCGGATCCTTCACCCATCGCGCGTGCCAGGTGTAGCCCATGCGGTACAGCACGAACGGCTTGATGCCGTCGTTGAGGATGATGCCGGGTGGCGGCGGAGGGGTAGGTGGCGGCTGCACGGGCAGTGGCGGCGGCGGCGGTGGCAGCACGGACGGGCTGGCCAAGGCCGTGGAGGTGCCGATGCCCTTCAGCGGTTCGCTGGTGAACAGATGCAGGCCCGCGCGGTCACGCTGGTAGACCTTCCGGAACGCCTGCGGAGTGTCACAGGTCACCAGACACTGCTGGCCGGGCGGCACATGGATGTCCACCGGTGCAAGATCCACCACTTGGCCGGCCAGCGGATTCTGGTTGGGTGGGAAGACACTGATCTCCAATGCGATGTTGAGGCCGGCGCCGAGCATCACCTCGATCACGATGTCCTCCACGCCGCCGTGCAGGGCGTCCTGGGCCGGGATCGGAATCCAGGGATTGATCACCACCTGCGTATCCCAGTCGGACCGGCCGAAATCGAACAGCGTCGGTGGCGGCTGGGCCGGGCGTTCAAGCAGTGCGTCCAGTGCGTTGCCGCCCTTGACGTAGAAGAACATCAGCGGCTCGTCGGGCTTCAGGCTGTAGTCGCGCCGTACCTTGCTGGACAGGCTGCGCAGCTGGTCCTTGATGTCCGACAGGGCCTTCACCACGACCGAGCGGACGTCGGGATACGCCTGCGCGTTGTTGATCTGCGCGGTGAGCTGCTTGCTGATGTGGCGCCGGGCCTCGCGCTCGGGCGTGCTCTCTTTCATGGAGGGGCCTCGCTGGGGTTGCAGGGGATCACATGGGTTCGCGCTGGAGGCTCAGGCGGGTGACAGCAGAGCGGCGATCTCCCGGTACCAGTCGATCTCCTGGCTACCGGGCCTGGCGCCGGCCAGGGCCTCGTCAACCTCCGGTGTTCCTGCGCCCGGAACCTCCACCCTTGCTCCCAGGATGTTGCGCAGTTCGGTCACCGGCACCCGTCCGATGCTCGCCACCTCCCAGTCGGTCACCAGGCAGGACTGGGGGCGCGCAGGGCTGCTGGCACTGGCCTGGACGTTGTTCTCGGCCTCCTGCGCCATCCGCAGAAGCTCCTCGGCCGTGGTGCGGAAGCGAACCAGGGAGAAGCTGCCTCCCCCATCCGGAAACAGCCGGGCACGCAGATCGCATGCGGCGCGTCCCTGCCCAAGCCAGATGCCGAGCTCCTCCTCGAACTCGCGGCGCGCGGCGCGCTCCTTGCGTTCGTTGTTCAGGCGGCCGCCGCCGGGCAGGGCCCATTGCCCCGCCTGGTTCACCAGCGCCGGGGGCAGGGCATCCGACCACGCTCCGACTTCCGCCACCAGGCGTTGTGCCAGTATCAACGCAGCGGCCCAGTTCGGCGCACCCCGGGTGGGCGGCGGCAACGCGATGGAGAGCTCCCGCAAGGTTGCACGCGCAGCGCTGAACGTGGGAGGGGTTCTTGCGTCCTCGCGGAACAGGCTCTGCAGAGCGGCCAGCGTCTCCATGGCGATGTCATCGGTTTGCGGATGCGTGCGTTCGGCGCTTTCAAGCGCCCGGTCCAGTGCGTCCATGGTGCGGGGCAGCGTGCGTTCGCCGCGGTAGGCGACTGACCCTGCGGCGCGCCAGGCGCCGGAAAGCAGCTTCTTCACCAGATCCCAGTCCTGCTCTGTGCCACCGCCGGACGCGTTGCGGATGGCCAGCACAGCGGCCATCGCCTCGGCAGAAAGCACGACAACGGAATTGCTGCCCCACCAGCTATTGAGCACCCGTTTGCGGACGACCAGATAGTGGGATCCATCCCAGACTGCGACGTAGACCTGGTTCATGGTGCACCCCTCCGTTCAACCTGCGTGGAGGGGGCTGGGCGCATTGCCGCTGTGCCAGCGGTAGTCCGGGAAAGGCATGCCATGTCTCGCTCCTGTGGGCTCGAAAAGTGGGGGCGGCGGCGTTGCCATCGGGGGTGCAGGCCGTGCGTCGCCGCGAATCCACTGTAGGAGCGAGGGGCGAGGGAGGATCGGCGCCAGCCACGATGTATGCGGCGGAACCGACGGAACAGGAGCGCGGGTGCATTGATTTCCCCGCATTGGCGCAGAGCCCGTGGCCGCGCAGGGATCAGCGACTGCCGGCGCCTGCCTCCGGGGCGTGCAGCACGCGCAGCTTCTTCTTGTTGATCTTGCCGACGCTGATCACCTGGCTGTTCCTGAAGCACTACCTGCGTTGAGTGGCAGCCGCTGCAGCGTCAAGCCTGGCGGTCGAGACACCATGCTAGCCTTGCCCTTGGCAGAGGAGTGCCTGACAGGGGGAAGGCATGGACACACGACGCCGCGTTTCCAGCGTATTGACTGCATCCGGCATGCTCGCACTGGCACTGTCCGCCAATGCGCTCGCGCATCCGGGCGGGCTCGACAAGCAGGGGTGCCACACCAACCGGAAAACGGGTGAGTATCACTGCCATCGAGGCGCTCCAACCGCCCCTCGATACGTCGACACTCCGCGCAGCAGTTTCGCCCCCGCGCCCGCGCGCAGTTCCCGGGTGTTTGCCAACTGCGCGGAGGCCCGCGCCGCCGGGGCTGCGCCGGTACGGCGTGGTGATCCGGGCTATGGCCCGCACCTCGATCGCGACAATGATGGCGTGGGCTGCGAACCCTATCGCGGCCGCAGGTAGGGCATGGCCCGCCTGGCTTCAACTCCCGTTTCCCCGCATTCGTCGGCCATCGCCGGGGATCGGTCGCACGATCTCCCCGTATGGCAGGGCCATGCCCTAGGCTGTTGGGATTGAACTGCTGGGATGCAAGCAACCATGAACCGCTGGATTTTCCTGGCATTGGCCACGCTCCCGTTCACTGCCGGTGCCGTGGTCATCCGTGATGATGTGGACGACGCCCGGTATCAGATCGATGCATCGGCCTTCCCCGCGCTGGCCGACATGCCGGGCGAGGGGCACGGCGTCCTGATCGCGCCGCGCTGGGTGCTGACCGCCGCGCATGCCGTGCCGATGGAAGGGAGGGGCGCCACCATCACCATCAATGGGAACGGCTACGGCGTCGAGCGCGTCTTCCTGCACCCCGGCTACCGGAAGATGCCCGAGGCGCTGGGCAAGGAAGCGATGGCAACCGGGAGCGCGTCGAAAATCCACGCGTTCCTGGCAGCATCGGATGACATTGCATTGATCAGACTTGCCGCACCGGTGGGCGATGTGCCGCCGGTCGCACTCTACCGGGGCGCCGACGAGGTCACGCAGGTCGCCGCCCTGATAGGGAGAGGCGCCACCGGCAATGGTGCGACTGGCCTGGTGCCCGGCGGGCCGCATCGTACAACGCTGCGGCGGGCCTGCAACGCGATCACCGGCGGCAACACGCGCTATCTCTGGTACCGGTTTGATCCGCCTCCGCAGGGCCTTCCCCTTGAAGGCGTGCTCGGCAACGGCGACAGCGGCGGCCCGCTGGTGATCGAGAAAGATGGGGCCTGGCAGCTGGTGGGCCTCGGTTCCTGGATCACCGCCGTACCCGAGCATGCGCTGGAAGCGGGTTTCTATGGGCAGGTGGTCTACAACGTGCGCGTGTCCCGCTACATCGAGTGGATCGAAAGCATCATCGAGCGTGACGCGTCACTTTAGTTCTTGTTCCCGTAGCCCGACGGTGCGGAGCAGGCGTAGCGGAAGCAAGCGCGCCTTAACGATTCATGGTCTCGAACAAGCGCACGGTTCGGATCTCAGCCGGTGCGACGGGCGCTCGTATCCTTCCCGGCATGAGTCCTCCCTTCGATCTTCCAGAGTTCATGACGGTCACCCGGCCCTCCGGCTGGGTACAGAGCGGCGAGCGCTGGGACCTGTGGTGGAACGGGCGCTCGGTGGCCAACATCGTGCCGCATGCCGAACTTGGCTTCCGGGTCTACCTGGATGCACGCAGGATGTCCCAGACCAAGGTGGTGGCCGCCACGAATGTGCGGCAGGCCAGGCGCTACGCCGAGCGCTGGTGTGCTGCGCGGCTCTGCCCACAGCTGCGGCTGCGCGAGGCAGTGGCACGCCTGGTGGACGTAGCGCCGGAAACAGGCGCTGCGCCGTTGCCCGCGCTTTCGCGGGAACAACGGCAGCAGGCCCGCCGCCTGGCCGAGGCCGGGGCGGGGGAGGTGGTACGGATCAAGCAGGCACTGGCGCCGCGACAGCCCGCGATGAAGACCCGACCGGAAGTGCAGGGGCGGGGTGGAGCCTGGTCGATACCCGGCCAGGCTCCGTCAAACCGACATTCGAACGGCAATTCCTCCCCAGCCAGGGTTATGCCGAGAGTTCTTCGCGCACGATCCTCGCCCCCGCGCTGAGTGCGCGCAGCTTGCCCCTGGCCACGTCGCGCGCCAGTGGCGCCATGCCACAGTTGGTGCTCGGGTAGAGCTTGTCGGCGTCCACGAACTGCAGCGCCCTGCGCAGGGTGTTGGCCACGTCCTCCGGGGTTTCCACCGTGGTGGAGGCCACGTCGATGGCACCGACCATCACCTTCTTGCCGCGCACCAGCTCGATCAGGTCGATCGGCACATGGGAGTTGTGGCATTCCAGCGAGATGATGTCGAGGCTGGAGGTCTGCAGCTTCGGGAACGACTCCTCGTACTGGCGCCATTCCGAACCCAGCGTCTGCTTCCAGTCGGTGTTGGCCTTGATGCCGTAGCCGTAGCAGATGTGCACCGCCGTCTCGCACTTCAGCCCTTCGATCGCACGCTCCAGGGCGGCCACGCCCCAGTCGTTCACCTCGTCGAAGAACACATTGAAGGCCGGCTCATCGAACTGGATGATGTCAACGCCGGCGGCCTCCAGTTCCTTCGCTTCCTCATTGAGGATCTTCGCGAACTCCCAGGCCAGCTTTTCGCGGCTCCTGTAGTGCGCGTCGTACAGCGTGTCGATCATCGTCATCGGGCCCGGCAGCGCCCACTTGATCGGCTGCGTGGTCTGGCGGCGCAGGAACTTCGCATCCTCCACGAACACCGGCTTCGGGCGGCTCACCGCGCCAACCACGGTCGGCACGCTGGCGTCGTAGCGGTTGCGGATGCGCACGGTTTCGCGCTTCTCGAAGTCGACGCCGCTGAGATGCTCGATGAAGGTGGTGACGAAATGCTGCCGGGTCTGCTCGCCGTCGCTGACGATATCAATGCCGGCGTGCTGCTGTTCCTGCAGGGACAGGCGAAGGGCGTCCTGCTTGCCTTCAAGCAGGGCTTCGTCCTGCAGCTTCCAGGGTGACCAGAGTGTTTCGGGCTCTGCCAGCCAGGAGGGTTTGGGCAGGCTGCCTGCGGTGGAGGTGGGGAGCAGCGTCTTCGTCGGCATTGTGTCGTGTGTCCTGGGGCGGTTGGTAAATCGATGGATCAGCGGGCGGCCCACTGCTCAAGCACGGCACGGTACGGCTTGATGAAGTGCTCTTCGGTGAACCTGCCCTGCTTGACCGCCAGCTGGCTGCGCTCTTCGCGGTCGTAGACGATGCGGGTGGAGGAGTAGTCCTGGTGCTTCAGGCTGGGCTGGTAGACCTTGCCGGCCACGGAATTGGCGTTGTAGATCTCCGGGCGGTAGATCTTCTGGAAGGCTTCCATGGTGCTGATGGTGCCGATCAGTTCCAGGTTCGAGTAATCGCCCAGCAGGTCGCCCTGGAAGTAGAACGCCAGCGGCGCGACGCTGCCCGGTGGCATGAAATAGCGCACCTGCAGGCCCATCTTGTCGAAGTACTGGTCGGTGGGGGAGAACTCACCCTGGCGGTATTCCACGCCCAGGATCGGGTGATGGTTCTCGGTGCGGTGGTAGGTCCTGCTGCTGGAAACACTGATGCAGATCACCGGCCCCTTGCTGAAGTTGGCGCGGTAGGCGTCCGAGCGCAGGAAGTGCTGGAACAGCTTGCCGTGCAGGTCGCCAAAGCCCTCCGGAATGCCGAAGGTGTCCTTGCCCTCGTTGCTGGCCGGCAGCACGACGCTGAAGTCGTAGTCGCGCACGTAGGACGAGAAGTTGTTGCCAACGATGCCCTCGCTGCGCACGCCGGTCTGCGTATCGACGATGGTCGGCCGCAGCACTTCGATCAACGGGAACGGATCGCTGCCGTCGGCGCCGTCGATGTGCATCTCCACGGAGATGATGTCCAGCTCGACCGCATAGCGGTCCGCATTCGGGTTGTCCCAATGTGCCAGGTCGTTGAAGCGGTTGTTGATCATGCTGATCGTGTTGCGCAGGTTCTCCCGCCGCGACGCGCCACGGGCCAGGTTGGCGAAGTTGGTGGTGATGCGCGTGCCCTCGGCCGGCTGGTAATCCTCGTTGAAGGGGATGCGCGTGATGCTGAAGGTGAAGGTATCGGTCGTCATGGCGGCGTTCCGGGTTGCGGGGTGACATCCAGATGCAGGTCGGCGGCGTCTGGCATTCAAAGCGTTGCGGTGGCCTCTGCGGTAGCGGGAGGCGCGGCGCGATGGGACAGCGCCAGCAGGGGCATCGCCCGCTGCACGGCCAGTCGCGCACGCTGGATCAGTGCGTCGTTGTTCACGCGGCCCTCGGCGAAATCGCGGTCGGTGGCGTAGACGCCCAGGGGCAGGGTGCGGGCCTGGAAGAAGCTGAAGAGCGGGCGCAGCTGGTGGTCGATCACGAGGGCATGGCGCTCGCTGCCGCCGGTGGCGGCCAGCAGGATCGGGGTGTCGACCAGCGCATCCTGGTCGATGAAGTCGAAGAAGTGCTTGAACAGGCCGGTATAGGAGCCGCGGTAGACCGGCGTGGCCACCACCAGGACGTCGGCCTGTTCAACCGCAACCAGCTGCCGCTCCACGGCCTCGGGCAGCTGCGAGCGCCACAGCGCACCGGCCAGCTGCGGTGCCAGCTCACCGAGTTCGATCAGCTGCTGTTCGCTGTGGATGTCTTCGCCGATCAGGTCCAGCAGATGCTCGGCCAGGGCGGCGGCCCGGGAGGGGCGTTGCAGTCCGCCGGAAACGGCGACGATACGGAGGGAGCGGGTCATCTGTTCGCTATCAGCGGGGGAGGGGAGCGCCTTCGGGCATCTGCAGGTGCGCAGCCCTGCAGGCCGGCTGGGTCAGCAGGCTGGCAGGCAACCGAAGGCATGACCCGATCCTAGCCATGCCCTTCCATGACGTAAAATGGTATTACTTCACCAATCCATGAATGAGATTCATCGTCATGTTGGAACGGATCCACCTCAGCATCGTGCAGCAGGTCGAACAGCAGGGCTCGCTCACCGCGGCCGCCGGCGTGCTCAACCTGACCCAGTCGGCGCTCAGCCACAGCATGAAAAAGCTGGAGCAGCAGCTGGGCACCGATGTCTGGCTGCGCGAGGGCCGCAGCCTGCGCCTGACCCAGGCCGGGCAGTACCTGCTGGCGGTCGCCAACCGGGTACTGCCGCAGCTGGACCTGGCCGAGGAGCGGTTGGGCCAGTTCGCGCAGGGCGAGCGCGGCGCGCTGCGCATCGGCATGGAATGCCATCCGTGCTACCAGTGGCTGCTGAAGATCGTCTCTCCCTACCTGGCGGCGTGGCCGGACGTGGATGTGGACGTCAAGCAGAAGTTCCAGTTCGGTGGCATCGGCGCATTGTTCGGTTACGAGATCGACCTGCTGGTCACGCCCGATCCACTGCTGAAGCCAGGCCTGAAGTTCATCCCCGTGTTCGATTACGAGCAGGTGCTGGTAGTGGCCAGCAACCACGCCCTGGCCAAGGTGGACCACGTAAAGCCGCGCCAGCTCGGCCAGGAAGTGCTGATCAGCTACCCGGTGCCGTTCGAGCGCCTGGACATCTACAACCAGTTCCTGCTGCCGGCCGGCATCACCCCGCGGCGCCACAAGGCCATCGAAACCACCGACATCATGATGCAGATGGTGGCCAGCGGCCGCGGCGTGGCTGCCATGCCGCGCTGGCTGGTGGAGGAGTACGCCACGCGCATGGACGTGGTGCCCGTACGGCTGGGCGCCAAGGGCATCCCCAAGCAGATCTACCTGGGTGCGCGCGTGGCCGATACCGGTATCGACTACCTGCTGGCCTTCATCGAACTGGCCCGCAACAGCTCGCCGCTTGCCGGCAATGCACGCGAGGCGCGCTGATGCCGGCCGGTACCTCAGCGCACGCGGAAGCCTTCATCAACGCCTTTTCACTGGAAGTCAGCGCGAAGGCCATGCCTGCGCTGCGCGCCGAGGCGGATCGGATCCCGCGCGGTACGGTCATCTCCATTCCCTGGCTGGCCAGCGAGGATGACGACGCCCGCCTGGCCGCCGTGCGCACCGTGCGCGCGCTCGGATTCGAGCCGATGCCGCATCTCTCTGCCCGCCGCATCCGGTCAGCCGCATCGCTTGCGCGCTTCCTGGAGCGTGCGGCCGGCGACGCCGGGGTCGCGCGTTGCCTGCTGATCGCGGGCGACCTGGCCACGCCCGCTGGGCCGTTTGCCGACAGTGCTTCGATCATCCAGACCGGTCTTCTGGAGCACTCCGGGATCAAGGTCGTTGGTATCGGCGGACACCCGGAAGGGCATCCGGTAATGAGCAGTGACGAACGCTGGCAGGCGCTTGAGCGTAAATGCCAGAGCATCGAAGCGCGCGGCATGGCCCCCTTGATCGTCACCCAGTTCGCCTTCGATGCCGATGCCGTGCTGGCCTGGCTGGAGGCACTGCGCGCGCGTGGCATCAGCGTCCTGGTGCTGGTCGGCGTGCCGGGCCCGGCCAGCGTCTCTCGCCTGCTGCGCTACGCCGCGATGTGCGGCGTGGGCGCCAGTGCATCGATGCTGGCCCGGTATGGCATCTCGATCGGCCGGCTGCTCGGCACGGCAGGGCCGGAGGTGTTCGTCGATTGCCTGGTGAAGGGGCTGACCCGCGCCCATGGCCAGGTCAGCCCGCATTTCTTCCCGTTCGGCGGTATTGCGCCGTCGCTGGAGTGGGTGGCGCAGTACCGGCGCCACATTTCCATCAGCCAGCGCCGATGATCTGCGTCATGGCACGGATCGCGTTGTCCGGGTGCCGGGTTGATCCAGCGAAGGCGCCGGCCTGGAAAGCCTCCCATTGCAGCCACGCATGCCCAGGTCGAGGCGCTCTGCAATGCCCTGCGGGTTGATATCTCCGGCGCGATTGATCAGCACGACGAGCGTTCTTCGATCGGTGGGACGGTGCCGGAGATACCCGGTAAAGCCTGCGGTCCCGCCGCCATGGCCGACTACCTTTCCGCCATCGGAAACTTCCCAGCCGGCCCCCCAGCCCGCCTTGCTGCCATTGGCGAGGAGTGTGTCGCACCACATCCGCTTCAGGGCCGACTCGGGCAACAGTCGATGCTGGTCCAGCGCCACAGCAAAGCGCGCCATGTCGTCGATGCTGGCGAGCAGGCCGCCAGCGGCCCATGCCGAGCCCGGAGCAGTGGGTGGCGGTGCGCGCCAGTGGCCATGCTGGAACAGATGCCCCTGGGCAACACGGCGCCGATCGTCGGCACGACGCGGTCCCGCATCGCGCATGCCCAGCGGCGACAGTATCTCCTCCTGCAGAACCCGCCAGTAGTCCATGCCGGTTGCATGCTCGATGGCCAGGCCGAGCAGGATGTAGTTCGTATTGGAATAGGCGTGCCGCGCACCGGGCGCAAACGCCAGCGGCCGCTCGGCCACCTCTGCGAGCAATTCACGGGGGGCTGGATTCGTCGGCATCAACCGCAGGAAGTTGTCTTCATTCAGATAGTTGGGAATGCCTGAGGTATGGCTCAGCAGCTGCAGCAGCGAAGTGGATGCCCATACGGAAGGCAACCCTTCCACGTACTCGCCGATGGGCGCGGTGACGTCGAGCAGATGCCGCTGCTGGAGCCGGAATATCAGCAGGGCCGTGAACAGCTTGGTGATCGACCCCAGTTCGAACACGGTATGGCGATCAATCGGTGCAGGCCGGGTGTCATTGAGCCGCCCGGTCGTGGACAGCGCGGCAATGCGCCCGTGATCGACCAGAACGGCCGCCATGCCAGGCTGCCGTTCGGCCTGCAGCAATGCGGTCAGCGAACCGCATCCCGCCAACGTCGCCCGGCTCGCCAGCGCCGATGGTGCTGACAGGCCGCAGCCGGTAGCCAGCAGCGCCGCACACAGGCGGCGTCGAACAGGGTCGTGGTACATGCACGTGGCTCGCAGCGGCGTCGTGGTGATGGTAGCGCGGACCGAGGGCCGGCCCGCTCAGGGTGAACCGGGTGAATCCACCCCGACAGCTGCCGGGGACGCGCAGCATGCCGGCGGGTCATCCGCGATGGCTGACAGCTGTCACTGGCTGCAACCCGGGCGGAAGCGAATAGTGAGCGCCAAGGCGAGGACACCTCGCCACCACTCAGCCACCACTCACCAGGGGGACCGCTCATGAACATGCTCCAGCAACTCGCCTCGCAGACGCCGATCTGGGTCTGGCTGCTCCTGGCCTTCCTGGTCACCCGTGGCATTGCCGCCATGAAGCCGGCCCAGACCTCGCTGCAGAAGCTGGCGATCGTGCCCGGCCTGTTTGCCGTCTGGGGTGCGTGGTCGATCAGCCATCGTTTCGGCGCGTCGCTGATCGCCTGGAGCGAGTGGCTGGCCGGCATCGCCACGGGGGCCGCGCTTGCCTGGCTGCTGTTGGGTCGATTGAAGCTGACGCTGGACCGCAGCACCGGCAAGCTCTGGCGCAGCGCGGACTTCAGCCTGCTGCCGCTGCTGCTGGTCACCTTCCTGGTGAAGTACGGCTTCGAGGTCGCATTTGCGGTGTCGCCGACGCTGACCGCCAGTGCCGGCTTCAGCGCCGCCTACCTGCTGCTGACCGGCGGGTTCACTGGCGTCTTCGTGGGCAAGTACTGTCGCTACCTGGCCTCGCTGCGGATGGACGCGGCGGGGAAGGGACTGGAAACCGCAGGTTGATTGACCTGGTAGTGCCGGTCGCTGGAGGCTCCGCAGGTCATCGGCAATCGAGTTTGGCGTTACCATCGGAGCGGCTGCACCTCCCGTGAGAGCCCGGGATGGATGGAACCATCTGAGCAGGAATCGATAGTGGAAGCGATATATCCGGTCGGCGTTGCAGGGGGAATGCGGATCATCTGGTTTGCCTGGGTATCAGGTGACCATGATCGGGTGATGTCCAGCAATGGAAGGCCTGTCTGCGATAGCAGCAAGGAAGGGCTGGAGGGTCAGGTTGCCGCGCGCGGCCGAGTCCTGGACTGGGAAGGAGAGTCCGTCATTGACCTCGACTCGCTGATCTCGTCTGTAGATTCAGGGCGGGAGGTCGACCCCGGGGAGGTCGTGGATGCATGGAATTTCATGACGGACCTCTCCAGGGTGATCGACAACGCCCCCAATCAGCTGTTTCATGCCGAGTTGATGGAGACCTATGACATCTTCTTTTCGCAGTGCGAGGTCGCTCAATCGCTTGGTCTGAGATCGATTTCCATTGCAAGGCGCGATCTGGATCGAGCCCTTGTTGTCCTGCGCGACGGAAGGCGAATGGTGCAGGGCATCCAGTTGAACATTGAAAGTCCTGTGCCGTCGCCAACCGTCGGGCGCACGCATGAGATCCATTGATCTGTGGACAATGAAACGGAACGCCAGGAAGGCTGGGTTGCGGGTGGTTGGCAACTTTCTGATTGTTTCGTACACGCGCGATGTGATCTCCGGGTTTGCCATGGACCCAGCGCCGTCCTCCATCTATGTATGGACCTTCGCACTTCCGGTCTATGACGGCCTGCCACACCTGCATATGTCTCTCGGCCAGAGGGTCGCTTGCCCGGAAGATCCAAAGGACTTTTTCCGCGGCACGCACGAGGCTCACCTCGCAATGCTCGAAGGGGTGAGAACAGCTGCGGACCTTCTGATGTATGTTGAAGAGGCCGGTTTCGAGGGCGATTACTGCCAATGGGTGAAGTACCTGTCCACCATTCGCCTGGGCGATTTCCCGGCCGCAGACGCTGCACTGAAGAATCTGCTCGCACTGCCGGTGTCCAGCGCGATCCGCGGAAGACTGGACAGGATGCTGGAGGCAATCGGGCGAGGTGGCGAATCAGGCGCGCGGCAGCTTCTGCAGGAATGGTCGATGCAGACGGCCCGATTGATGGGTGGCAGCAGCACATTCGCCTGGAGTCAGGACAGCACAAGCGCGTGAACCGTGCGGTTGCTCACGCCTCCCCACGCCACTGGCTCATCAGCATCTGAAGGAATCGCTCTGCGGTGGGCGAGAGCAGGGCACCCCGTCGGCGGACGATGCCGATCGTGCGCGACACCACCGGGTTGCCGATCGCGCGCGTCACCAGGGTGGGGTGATCCCCGTCCGGCGTGGCCATCTTCGGTAGCACCGACACGCCGATGCCGGCCTCGACCATGCCCAGTGACGTCGACAGGTGCGTCACCTCGTAGTGCCAGCTCAACTTGAGGTTCTCGCGCGCCAGCGCGCCGTCCAGCAGCGTGCGGTTACCGCTGGTGCGATGCACGGTGATCAGCTGGTGCTCGGCCAGATCAGCCCATTCCACTTTGCGCTTGCGGGCCAGCGGATGATCGCGCCGGCAGGCGAGGACGAAGGGGTCCTCGGCCAGCACGTCGAAGTCGAGATTCGGATCGTTGGCGCCCATGAAGTTGATGCCGAACTCGACTTCACCACGTTCCACTGCCTGCAGACCCTCCGTGGCCGGGATATCCAGAATGCGGAAGCGCACGTTCGGGTGTGCTTCGTGGAAACGCGCCATCACGCTGGGCAGGAAGTAGAACGCCGCCGTCGGCAGGCACGCGATGGTCACGGTGGCGCCGCGGGTGTCTTCGCGGCCGCGCAGCGAGAACAGCGAGCCATCGAATTCCTCCAGCATGCGGCGCACCAGTGGCAGCAGGTTCTCGCCGACAGCGGTGGTACTGACGCTGCGCGTGGTGCGCTCCAGCAGCGGCGAACCCACGGCCTGCTCCAGCTTCTGTATCCGTCGGCTGAGCGCCGGCTGGGAGACGTGCAGGATTTCAGCGGCGCGATGGAAGCTGCGTGTCTCCGATACCAGCAGGAACGCGCGTAGATCCAGGATTTCGCAATTGATGCTCATTGGGTATCAATCATCCAAAAATCAGCAATTCACAGATCAATTAGGGTCATGCCAGTATCGAATCACAGAGGGGTCATTCATCCCCTATACGCATCAATCTAGCACACGTATGTCCAACGATCTGCTCAGCATTCCCTGCGTGCTCATGCGCGGCGGCACCTCCAAGGGCCCGTTCTTCCTGGCCAGCGACCTGCCGGCGGACACCGCCGAACGGGATCGCCTGCTGCTGGAAGTGATGGGCTCGGGCCATCCGTTGCAGATCGACGGCATCGGCGGTGGCAACGCACTGACCAGCAAGGTGGCGATCATCGACCGCTCGAGCCGGGCGGACGCCGACGTGGACTACCTGTTCGCCCAGGTCCGGGTGGAGCAGCAGGTGGTGGATACCTCGCCCAACTGCGGCAACATGCTGGCGGCCGTGGGCCCGTATGCCATCGAGCGTGGGCTGGTGCAGGCGCAGGATCCGCAGACCGAGGTGCGCATCCACAACGTCAACACCGGCAAGCTGATCATCGCCACGGTGGAAACGCCGGGCGGCAATGTGGCCTACCGCGGTGATACGCGCATTGCCGGCGCGCCGGGCGCAGCCGCGCCGGTCAGGCTCTCCTTCCTTGATGCGGCAGGCGCCCGCACCGGCAAGCTGCTGCCCAGCGGGCATGCGCAGGAAACCATCAATGGCGTGCCGGCCAGCCTGGTGGACTGCGCCATGCCGATGATGCTGGTGCGTGCCGAAGACCTGGGCGTGCGCGGTGATGCCTCGCCCGCCGAACTGAACGCGGACGCGGCGTTCATGCGCCGGCTGGAAGCGCTGCGCATCGAAGCGGGCGCCCGCATGGGCATCGCCGACGCCGGCAACAAGGTCATTCCCAAGCCGGTGCTGCTGTCGGCGCCGCAACAGGGCGGCGATCTGCAGGTGCGCTATTTCATGCCGCACCAATGCCACACCGCACTGGCCATTACCGGTGCGGTCGGCCTGGCCACCGCCGCCGTCACGCCGGGCACGCTGGCCCACACTTTGGTCGGATGCCGGTCCGTTCCCGGCAGCATTACCCTCGAACATCCGAGTGGGGCCCTGGAGGTGGGCCTCAGTCGCAGCTCGGGCGATTCGCCGGTGATTGCCAGCGTGGTCCGCACCGCACGTCGCTTGTTCGAGGGGCGCGTGTACGCGACTTCGCCCGCCACGGCCACTGCCACCCAAGCCCGCCAATGGACGTCAGCGGCATGATCTGAACCCGGACGGGCCTGCATAGACGCGCATGCCCGCCATTACAACGTAGATGCTTCACTCCTGGGAGGGATGATGTACAAGCAGTTCTTCTTGGCCGCGCTGTGCGCGGCCGGTCTGGCCGCGGCCGGATGCAGCAACAGCGGGCGCAGCGAAGGCGCATCCGCCGGCGGTGGCGACAATGCCCCGGTTCGCATCAGCGTCGGCTCCTACAACCTCAACAACCTGCCGTTCTTCATCGCCGACGCCAAGGGGTACTTCAAGGACGTCGGCCTGCAGGTGAAGACCGAGAACTTCGCCCAGGGCGGCTCCAAGGTATTGCAGGCGCTGGTGGCCAATTCCACCGACGTGGCCGTCGGCTTCTACGACCACACCATCCAGATGCAGGCCAAGGGCAAGGACGTGGTGGCCTTCGTACTGCTCTCGCGCAACTCCGGCCTGGTGATGGCCGGCCGCGAGGATGCCACCTTCGATCCGGCGCGCCCGGAGACCATCAAGGGCCAGAAGGTCGGGATCACCGCGCCGGGCTCCTCGTCCGACTTCTTCGTCCGTCACTTCCTCGCCCAGCACGATATTCCGGCCGACAGCATCTCGTTGATCGGCGTCGGCTCGGGCGCCGCAGCGGTGGCCGCGCTCGAGCAGGGCAAGATCGACCTGCTCGTCAACTATGATCCTGCCGCCACCCTGATCACCGAGCGCAAGGTCGGCAGGATCATCCTCGACGCGCGCAGCGACGACGGCGCCCGCCAGGTCTATGGCGGCCTGTACCCGACCTCGGTGATGTACGCCAACCAGAGCTTCCTGGACACGCGTCCCGAAGCAGCCGAGAAGATCGCCCGCGCCGAGCAGATGGCCTTGAAGTTCATCGCCGACAACAGTGCTGAAGACATCGTCGCCGCGCTGCCGGACAGCTACGTCTCCGGTGACCGCGCCACCTATGCCCGCGCGGTGGAGAACGCGCGCGCGATCTTCACCCGGGACGGTCACTTCACGCCTGCCGATCTGGAAACACCGCTGAAGGTGCTGCGTGAGTTCAACACGGATGTCGCCAAGGCCGATATCGATCTGTCCCGGACCTATACCAATGCCTTCGTCGAGCGTGCCAACGCTGCGGCGCCGGCTGCCCAACCGTAAGCGGAGGTAAACCATGGCCCTCAATGCCACCGTGCGCCAGTTCAATGGCGCGCCGCAGCTGGAGCCTGCACAGACCATGGTCGCCATCAACAAGGTGACCATGTCCTTCGGCGAATTCACCGCCGTACGCGATGTCGACATCCAGGTGGGTGACGGCGAGTTCCTTGCCATCGTCGGACCCACCGGCTGCGGCAAGAGCACCATCCTCAATTCCGTGGCGGGCCTGCTGAAGCCGTCGTCGGGCCAGGTCAGCATCGATGGCCGTGCCGTCAGCGGCGTGCAGGAGTCGGTCGGCTACCTGTTCCAGCAGGACGCGCTGCTGCCGTGGAAGACCGCGTACCAGAATGTTGAACTCGGCCTGCGCTTCCGCGGTGTGCCCGAGGCCGAACGCAAGGCCAAGGCCAACGCGTGGCTGGCCAAGGTCGGCCTGGCCGGCTTCGAGCATCGCTACCCGCACCAGCTGTCCGGTGGCCAGCGCAAGCGCGTGCAGATGGCCCAGGCGTTGATCGTCGAGCCGAAGGTGATCCTGATGGATGAGCCGTTCTCGGCGCTGGACATCCATACCCGCCACCTCATGCAGAACGAGCTGCTGCGGTTGTGGCAGGAAGACCGGCGCTCGGTGCTCCTGATCACCCACGATCTGGAAGAAGCGATCGCCCTGGGCGACCGCGTGGTGGTGCTGTCCTCCGGCCCGGCCAGCCGCGTGGTGCGCAGTTTCGATGTGGATCTGGAACGGCCGAGGAACGTGGCCGAAATCAAGCTGGATGACCGTTTCACCGACCTGTACCGCGACATCTGGGCCTGCCTGCGCGGCGAAGTGGAGAAGAGCTATGCACGCCAAGACTGACAAGTTCATCCAGCTCGCGCTGGTGGTCGCCGTGTTCGGTGGCTGGGAAGGCGGCATCGCGCTGGGCGTGATCGACCCGTTCTTCTTCCCATCGCCAACCGCCATCGTGCAGCAGGCCTGGACCTGGCTGTCCGATACGTCGTTCTATCAGCATGTCTACATCACGCTGACCGAAACCGCGCTGGGCTACATCATCGGCACCGGCCTGGGTGTGGCCGGCGGCGTCTGGCTCGGCCTGAGCCGCCGCTCGGCACGCATCCTCGATCCCTTCATCAAGGGCTTCAACGCGATTCCGCGCGTGGTGCTGGCGCCGATTTTCGTGCTGTGGCTGGGCCTGGGGCTGTGGTCGAAGGTGGCGCTGGCGGTCACGCTGGTGTTCTTCACCACGTTCTTCAATGCCATGCAGGGCGTGCGCGAGGTGAATCCGGTGGTGCTGGCCAATGCCCGCATCCTGGGGGCGAGCCGCAGTGACCTGCTGCGCCATGTCTACTTCCCCGCAGCGGCGAGCTGGATCCTGTCTTCGCTGCGTACTTCGGTCGGCTTTGCCGTGGTCGGTGCGATCATCGGCGAATACCTCGGCGCCTCGGCGGGCCTGGGCTACCTGATCGCGCAGGCAGAAGGCAACTTCAACGCTGTGGGTGTGTTCGCCGGCATCATCATCCTGGCGGCCTTCGTGCTGGTCATCGACGCGCTGCTGGACGTGGTCGAGAACAAGCTGATCACTTGGCGTCCCAACGCCCAGGCACAGGCCACCAGCTGACCCGGACGGGCTGAGCCCGCCTGCCGCGCCGCCGGGCCGATCCGGCGGCGCGCGCTTCCTTCCCCGATCTTCCCCCGCACCACCGCAACGGGCCAGCGCCAGGCCAGGGGGCCGGCTGGCCGGAGAGAGCCCATGAACCATTCCAACGTGCTGCCGCTGGCAGCGCTGTCGGTCGCGCTCGGCCTGCTGTTGGCCAGTGGCCATGCCGACGCACAGTCCACGTCGTCGCTGCCCGCGCCGCTGAGCCAGGCCGAGCTGTCACGCCTGGTGCAGCAGCAGGCACTGCAGATCCAGCAACTGGAAGCACGCCTCCGCGCCGTCGAGGGCGGGCAGGGCAGTGCGAGGGCACCGTCAACGCCGCCCGCGCCTGCGCTGGAAACGCGGGTGGCCGCACTGGAAACCAGCCAGTCCAAGCTGCCGAAGGTCTCCTGGGCCAAGGGTGCACCGGAGTTCAGCAGTGCCGACGGCACGACGGTGTTCCGCCCCCGTGGCCGCCTGTTCGTCGATGCCTCCAGCACCGACGGTTCGGCGGTCGCCGACCGCAACGTTTCGGGTACCGAGATCCGTTCGGTGCGCCTGGGGGCCGAGGGGCGCTACGGCACCCTGGGCTGGGTCGTGGAGGGCGACTTCGCCGACAACGCGGTGGCGTGGAAGTCGGTCTACGCCACGCTGGACCACACGCTGTTCGGCCTGCCGGCCGATCTCACGATCGGCAACCGCTTGAACGATCGCGGTATCGATGGCTCAAGCAGCACCTCCAACACGCCGTTCCAGGAACGCAACGTGGTCGGCACGCTGCTGCTGCCGCAGCGGGGCCTGTTTGGTGTCGGGCTCACCGAGCGGGTGTATGGAAGGGGCTGGCATGCCAGCCTGTCGGTGGCCGGCAACGACCTCAACAACGCCGGCACCGACAACGACAGCCAGACCTGGGCCACCCGCGTCCACTGGAATCCGCTGGACACCGCCGACGCCACGGTGCATCTGGGCGCATGGGCCTTCCACGAGAAGATTCCCGCCGGGGCCAGCGGCGTGGTGCGCAGTTCGGCCATCGCGGGGCATTTCAACGATCTGGTCAGGATCACACCGGGCACGCTGGTGGGCGCCGAGCGCAGCACCGCCTACGGCGCGGAACTGGCCGGCTTCTTCGGCCCGGCGTGGGCAACCGGCGAGTGGGGTACGCGAAGCCTGCGCGGGGCCGATGCCAGCGGGCGCTATGATCGCGACCACGAAGCGTGGGCGATCTCGGCCGGCTGGTTCCTGGCGGGCGCGCTGCCGTCCTACTCGGGCAAGGCCGGCACGTGGGGCAAGGTAAAGGTGGCCGATCCGGTGACGCGCGGCGGCAGTGGCGCGTGGGAACTGAAGGGCCGCTATGAGGACGTGGACTATGCCGAACTGCCCAGTGGTGGTACCGGTCACGCGTGGACACTGGGCGCGAACTGGTACCTCAACGATTTCAGCCGGGTGATGTTCGAAGCCGTGCGTTGGCAGACCCGCCACCGCAGCGGCAGTGCTGCGGGCAGGGATGAAGGCACCACCTTCAATACCCGTCTGCAGCTGGTCTTCTAGGGCCGGGCCGCCGCCTGCATTCTGGTCACAGCAGCAACAACGCAGCGATGAGTGCAGGCGGCATCACCAGCGCGCCGACGCGCAGGAAGTCGAGCGCGCTGACATGCTCGCCCTCGCGGCGCAGCGCCACCAGCCACAGCATCGTGGCCAGCGAGCCGGTCACCGACAGGTTCGGGCCCAGGTCCACGCCGATCAGCAGTGCGGCACGGGTCTGTGCGGGCAGTTCAGCCATCTGGCCCAGCGAACCGGCGGCCAGGCCGACCGGCAGATTGTTGGCTACGTTGCTCAGCAGTGCAGCGGCGCCACCGGCCAGCCAGCTGGCCTGGTGGGGAGAAGCCTGCGCCATGGCCTGCAGCGCGCTTGCCGCAGCCTGGATGACGCCGGTCTGCGCCACCGCCTCCACCAGCACGAACAGACCGGCCACCAGCGGCAGCACGCCCCAGGCGACATGCCGCAGCAGCGGCAGCGGGCTATGGCGCTGGCGTATCACCACGACCGCCACGCTCAGCGCGCCGGCGCAGAACGTGGCCAGGCCCAGCGGTCCGTTCAGCGCGGACGTCACCAGCAGTACGCTGCCGGTGAACAGCACGCCCAATGCACTCAGTCGGCCACCCTCGGTCAGCGGGCGATGTTCCGGTGCGGCGACCAGCGGCTGCGCGATTTCGCGCCGGTGTACCCAGCGCAGCACCAGGTAGGTGGCACCGATCGCCGCCGCCGACGGCAGCGCGAACTGCGCCAGCCACTGCAGCAGTGGCGGCATGTGCTGGCCGTACACCACCAGGTTGGCCGGGTTGGAGATGGGCAGCACGAAGCTGGCCGCATTGGCAATGAAGGCGCAGACGAACAGGTAGGGCAGGGGATTGGCGCGCGCCGCCTTGCAGGCCGCGTAGACCGCCGGTGTCAGCACCACGGCCGTTGCATCGTTGGACAGGAACACCGTCACCAGCGTGCCGACCAGGAACACCAGGTCGAACAGGCGTCGCCCCGATCCGCCCGCATGCCGCACCGCGTACAACGCCAGCCAATCGAACAGGCCTTCGCGCCGCGCCAGTTCGGCCAGCACCATCATGCCGACCAGGAACAGGTAGACGTCGCGGCCTTCGGCTACCGCGCCCCATGCGGTCTGCAGCGATACCGCGCCCAGCAGTGGCAACAGGGCGGCAGCACCCAGCGCCCACACATACTCGGGGATGCGGAAGGGACGGAACAGCAGGCCGATGGTGGCAACGGCGACCGCTGCCCAGATCACGAGGGGGGAATGGGGGGCGAGCATGGAGTGGGGGCTTCAGCGGCACCGGCAGCGACCCCGGCGCAGGTGCTCCTGGCGCACGCGATCAGCGGATGGGCGGCCGCTGCAATCATCGCAGGTTCCGGGATCGCCGCATCATACCGTGCGCACTGGCATGGCGACTGCTGGGGGGGCCGGGCGCGTTGGTGACGAACCCGGCGTCCGGTGCGGATGGGCAATCAAGCGCGGCGTGACTTCAGGCACTGCAGCGTGACTACATATGTAGTCACACTGGGCGCACACTCACTGGAAGAGAACGCAATGCCAACGTCCTGCTGGTTGTCCTGCGCCCTGGCCCTCGTGATCGGCATCGCGGGGCCCACCCATGCGACGCCGCGTGCCGACGCCCTCGCCACGATCGAGCGCAACGCGCGTGCTTCGCATTCCGATGCGGTGCTCGTGATGCATGACCGGGACACGCTGCTTGAGCTGAAGCCCGCCCCAGCGCAGGAATCCGTGCACCTGATGTCGGCAACCAAGTCCGTCGTCGCGCTGGGCATTGCGTTGCTGCTGGACGAAGGCAAGCTGGCTTCGATCGACGTACCGGTCAGCCAGATCTATCCGGAATGGAAACAGGGCAGGAAGAGCCGCATCACCGTGCGCATGCTGCTGGACCACACCTCCGGCCTGCAGAACGTGGCCAACGCGGGCGCCGAACTGGAAGGGGCCCCGGACCTGGTCAAACTGGCACTGGCAGCCGAGCTGAGTGACGACCCGGGCGCCGTGTTTTCCTACAACAACAAGGCCACCAGCCTGCTGCCCGGCATTGTCGAGCGCCTGGCGGGCGAGCCGCTGGATGCCTACCTGGATGCGCGCCTGTTCAAGCCGCTGGGCATTGCCCACCACACCTGGATGAAGGATGAGGCAGGCACTCCGCTGGGAATGGCGGGCCTGTCCCTGCGCGCCGCCGACCTTGCCGCCATCGGGCAACTGTTGCTGGATGGAGGCGTGGCGCCGGATGGCAAACGACTGTTGAGTGAACGGTCAGTGGCATTGATCACTGCTGAAAGTGCCCGCTCGCCTGAGGTGGGCCTGTTGTGGTGGCGGATACCAGCGTGGGAACGCTATCAGCTCAAACCCCGGCTGGATGACCTGCTGGCCGGGCACGGCGTTGACGATGACGTGCGCCGCGCCGTGCAGGCCAGCGCGGGGCGCACATTCGACAGCCGGGGGCAGTTGATCGCATTCCTCACCGAACGGTTGGGCGCAGACGGGCCGCAGCGTTACGCCAGCCAGATCACCGCGCGCGGCCTGAAGCTCGCCGATCTCTACGACATCACACGGGGACCGGTCGTCGGCTTTGCCGCCAACGGCTACCTGGGCCAATACCTGATCGTCGTTCCGGAACAACGCGTCGTCGCAGTGCGCCTGATCCATCGGCGCGAGAGCCACCGCGCCCCACAGGACGACTACGCGTCCTTCTTCGCCGATGTCCTGCAATTGGCGCGGGCACTGCAGTAGGTGCTGCCATCATCATGTCCACGCGCTCTGAACAACTTCCTGGAGCCTTCTTCACTGTCGTGCCGCCTAAGGTGGGATGACCCCTTGGCCGCCGGGATACTGAAGCATGTTTGATTACCAGGACTGGACCTTCCACGCCAATGGGCGCACGGTGGTGGCGCGCTTGGCGCTGGACGGCGACGGGGGCGGCACCATCAACCGATACCAGCTGATGCCCGGGCCGGCGCAGTCGGGGCTGTGCATCAAGGTCGCCTCCCAGGACGAGGCCGCGCAGAAACTGGAGGTCGAAGTGATGAAGCTGCTGGGACCGGAGTGGTAGCCCCTGCGTAGCACCACGGTGAGCGGCTCATCTGCTCCGTCCACGATCACGGCGTTGGCCGCGAAAACGGCGGAGCCGGACGGAACGAGTACGGCGAGCCGACTGCGGCGACGATGCGCTGGAGAGCGTTCACGGTGCGTTCCTTTCTGGATGACCCGCAGGCGCGGGCATCTTTCCTGCGGCGGGTGAGCGGTGACCGGATGCGGCAGCAGCCCGGTCATCGGTAGCGGGGTGATTCCAGCGCCGCTACGCGCGCTGCCGATTTGCTGCGCTGCATGGTGACAAGCGCGAACCCGGGTGATTACTCTCCGCTGCAACGCGATGGTAGCGCTACCAGTCGGACGGGGATCCAGGGTCCAGGGGCTGCCTTCTTTGCCGCGTGTTTGTCCTGGCAGGCTTGAAAAGCAAGTGTAAGTCGCGGCGTGCTCCAGCAGCCGTGCTGTTCGGTTTGGAATGCGGGCCACGCCCGTGCGTGCCCCTGGGAGGGGGCGGTACATCCATTCGATCGTATGTCAGAGGGGACTTTCATGAGCACTTGCAGTTTCCGTGGCAACCCGGGCCCGAGGTCCGGTTCATGAGCCGCGCGTTGGCGAAGTTCCGGTCCCGGGCCATGTTCACCTTCGTGGGTGGCGCCCTGGTCATCAATCCTGCGTTTGCGCAGGACGCAGCACCGGCGACCGGGCAGCCGCAGAGCCAGTCGCAGCCCACCCAGCTCGATGCAGTGCAGGTCACGGGCATACGCAACAGCCTGAGCCAGGCCATGGACATCAAGCGCGACTCGGCGGGCGTGGTCGACGCGATCAGCGCCGAGGACATCGGCAAGTTCCCCGATACCAATCTTGCCGAGTCGTTGCAGCGCATCACCGGCATCTCCATCGAGCGCCGTGACGGCGAGGGCGCGCAGGTGACCGCGCGTGGCTTTGGTCCGCAGTTCAACATGGTCACGCTCAATGGTCGCCAGATGCCCGGCGCCGATGCATTCGGTGCCTCCGGGCAGGTGGCCATCGGCGGTGTCGACGGCGGCACTCGCGCCTTCAATTTCGCGCAGCTGGCCGCCGAGGCCATCAATGGCATCGAGGTCTACAAGACCAGCCAGGCGCAGGTGCCCAGCGGTGGCATCGGCGCGACGATCAACATCCTGACCTCGCG
Source organism: Stenotrophomonas sp. CASM114 (assembly GCF_049384325.1). Taxonomy (NCBI): domain Bacteria; kingdom Pseudomonadati; phylum Pseudomonadota; class Gammaproteobacteria; order Lysobacterales; family Lysobacteraceae; genus Stenotrophomonas; species Stenotrophomonas sp. CASM114. Next base: position 263,759 of record NZ_JBMRGJ010000001.1, read on the forward strand.
CCCGCTCGACCACGCCGGCATCGTGGCCAATGCCGGGGCAAAGCTGGTCTCCGACCAGAGCCAGCCGTTCGACAACGACCTGACGCCGGAGCTGTCGGGCATCTTCAGTTACAGCAATCCGGAAAAGACCTTTGGCGTCAGCCTCAGCGCGAGCCAGCAGAAGCGCAAGGGCGGCTCGGTGCAGGCCACGGAGAACTACTGGAACGTGCAGCCCTGGACGGGGTCGATGCCGGGCAACCCGACCGTGGTGAACGCCCCGGCCGTCGGCCAGCTCTATGCGCGGCCCAACGACCTGCGCTACGCGTTCTCCGAATTCGAGCGCGAGCGAGTCAATGGGCAGGCCGTGCTGCAGTTCGCACCGACGGACAGCCTGACCCTGACGATGGATTACACCTACTCGACCAACGAGATCACCGAGAATCGTGGCGAGCAGGGCATGTGGCTGCAGAACAGCAACTACACCAATGTCCAGTTCGACACCTCCGGTGCGGTCGCCACCCCGGTCTACATCCGCGAGATCGCCGGCACCAAGGACTTCGGGCTGGAACAGCAGCGCAGCATGCAGGAGTACAAGCTGGGCTCGCTGGGCTTCAACGCGGTCTGGAATGTCAGCGACCGTTTCAAGCTCAGCTTCGATGCGCACAATTCGAAGAATGAAAGCCGCCCCAATGACCCACTGACCGGCGGCGGCTCCATCTTCATGAGCATTGCCGGCACCAACAACTGCACCCGTGGCCCGCATTGCGGTGGCTCCTGGGTACAGGAGTTGAACTTCAACAATGGCCTGCCGGTCGGCACCCAGGTCTGGTATCCCAGTACTGCCGATGCGATCGCCGGGACCAATGGCGTGGTCAATCCGGGCTTCCAGGAAGGCGAGATCGGCACCCAGGTGCTGCGCGTCAACGCGCAGACCCAGATCAGCAAGATCAAGCAGGCGCGTGTCGACGGCGAATGGAACTTCGACCACGGCCGCTTCCAGTTCGGCGTGGATACGAACAAGTCCACCACCCACCGCATCCAGGCCGCCGAGGCCTATTCGACACTGGGCGACTGGGGCGTGGCCAACGTGGACCGGGATACCGCCGCCGGCCTGATGGACCTGCTGCAGCCAGTCAGCATCGTCGGCCTGTTCGATGACTACAGTGCCAACAGCTGGCCGGCCTGGCGCGGCAATGCCGGGCAGCTCGCGCAATGGGCGTCGCGCGAGTACGGCGTCGGCCTGGGTGTGAACCCGCAACGCGCGGCCGACAACTTCGTGGAAGAGAAGACCAAGGCGGCGTACTTCCAGGTGGAACTGGACGGGGAGCTGGGCGGCATGCGCACCAATACCCGCCTGGGCGTGCGCTATGAAACCACCGACGTGGTGTCGACCTCGGTCATTGCCGTTCCCGAGTCCATCGAGTGGCAGGCCAACAACGATTTCCGCATCGTGCTGTCCGATGAGCAGCAGCCCTTCACCGAGAAGGCGCGGTACAGCTACATCCTGCCCAACCTTGATTTCAGCATCGACCTCACCGAGGAACTGAAGGGCCGCGTTTCGTTCGGCAAGAGCATCGCCCGCGCGCCGTACGGCAACCTGTATGCAGGGCCCGGTGCCCAGCAGCCGTTCGGCTCGGTGCTGATCGATCCGTCGTCGCGCGCCAGCGGCAATTCGCAGAACCCGAGCCTGAAGCCGCTGGAATCGGACAACCTCGACCTGGGGCTGGAGTGGTACTTCGCCGACGCCAGCTATGTGTCATTGACCTACTGGAACAAGTCGGTCAGCAACTTCATCGGCAACACGGTCGTCCAGGAAAGCCTGTACGGCCTCACCGACCCGACCTCCGGGCCGGATGCGCGGGCGGCGTTGGACTTCCTGACCAGCGGCGCCTGCGTGGTCCAGGTCGGGCCGGCCAATGCGGCCGCCTGCTCAGCCAACGACACCTCGCTGTTCACCGCACTGGCGCTGCTGCGCAACAATCCAGCTGGCCTGGGCGCCTACAACGGCACCGATGCGCAGGTGCTGGCCACCGAAGCGGCCTACGATCTGTATGGGCAGGCCAACGACCCGCTGTACCAGTTCAACGTCAATCGCCCGATCAACCAGAACAAATCCAAGCTGCATGGCTGGGAGCTGGGCGGCCAGTACTTCTTCGGTGACACCGGCTTCGGCGTGCTGGCCAACTACACCGTGGTCAAAGGTGATGTCGGCTACAACAATGGCGGCGATCCGGGTATCGACCAGTTCTCGCTCACCGGCCTGAGCGACACTGCCAATGCCATGCTGATGTACGAGAAGTACGGGTGGTCGGTGCGCCTGGCATGGAACTGGCGCGACCAGTACCTGATCCTGGCCAACCAGGGTTCCAGCCGCAATCCGTACTACGTGGAGCCGTACGAGCAGTGGGATCTCAGCGTCAACTACGCGCTGGATGACCACTGGTCCTTCAGCCTGGAGGCGATCAACCTGACCGGCGAGGATGTGCGGTGGCGCTCGCGCACCTCGCAGATGATCGTCAAGCTGGCCGACCAGAGCCCGCGCTACATGCTGGGCGTCCGTTACAAGTTCTGAGCCTGGTTGCCGATGCGTCCGGCACGGCACCGCTGTCCGCGGCGGTGCCGCCCGGGACCATCTCGCCGCACCTGTCGCACGCCTGCGCTACCCTGCTGACCAGCCACCCCGCACTGGACTGGATACCCTGATGGCCCGCTATGAAATGCTCAACAACATCGCGCATCGGGACCTGAAGGTCGCCACCGGATTCGGGCCGCAGTTCGGCGATGCGGTGGGCATGGTGCCGGCCTATCCCAGCGAGTTCGCCGAACTGCAGCGCGAATATCCGATCTTCCTGCGCCGGGAGGCCGGGACCGGGGCGTGGCAGTCGGTGGCCCTGCTGGGTTTCGAGCAGCACGAGAACCTGTACCTGCAGGACGGACGCTGGAATGCCTCCTACCTGCCCGGCGCGGCCGCAAAAGGGCCGTTCCTGATCGGCTTCCAGGAGCACTACGTGGACGGCCTGCTCACCCAGGACGCGGTGATGCACGTCGACCTGGACCATCCGCGTGTCACCTGCGGCGCCGGTGAGCCGGTGTTCCTGCCGCAGGGTGGAAACACGCCTTACCTGGACCACATCGCTGGCGTGCTGCGCGGCATCCACGAGGGCAGTGCCTTCGCGGCCGGCATGTTCACGATGCTCGACGACTGTGGCCTCATCCAGCCGGTCACGCTTGATGTGCAGCTCGCGCCACATCACCGCGTGGGCGTGAGCGGATTGCACGGCATCGACCGCGAGCGCCTGGCGGCGCTGGACAGTTCACGCCTGGCTGCGTTGAACCGCGCCGGTTACCTGGAAGGTGCGTACCTGATGCTTGCCTCGCTGCATAACATGCGCCGCCTGATCGCCGAGAAGCAGCGCCGTCTCCGCGTCCAGGACGGCACCGCGCAGGCGGTCAGGAACTGACCGGTGCAAGCCCGCCTGCCGATACGGAGCCTGGAAGGCATCGATCCTGCCGCCTTGCCATTGGCCGCCCTGGTGGAGGCCGGTGAGCCGGTCGTACTGCGCGGCATCGCCAGCGGTTGGCCACTGGTCCAGGCCGGACTGGGCGGCGTGCGTGACGCGATGGCGTACCTGTGCAGCGTCGATGCGGGTGCGCCCATCCAGTACTCGTTCGGCGGCGCCGAGATCGCGGGCCGCCCGTTCTACAGCGCGGACTTCACCCAGCTGAACTTCGAAGTGCGGCGCGGTGTACTCGCCCAGGTGCTGGAAGAGATCGCCGCGACGCTGCATGCGCCGCGGCCGCCAACCTATTACGTGGCCTCGCTGCCGATCACGCGGGCACTGCTGCCGGCATTCGCGCAGGCCAACGATGCCGGGCTGGCGAAGCACGGCATCGACGCCACCGCCAGCATCTGGATCGGCAACCGGGTGACGGCCTCGTGCCATTTCGACACACCCGACAACCTCGCCTGCTGCGCGGTGGGACAGCGTGAGTTCACGCTGTTCCCGCCCGCCCAGATCGACAACCTGTATCCGGGCCCGCTCGAACCCACGCCGGGGGGGCAGGTGGTCAGCGTGGTGGACTTCGAACACCCCGACTTCGACCGGCATCCACGCTTCCGCGAGGCGCTGGCGCATGCACGCAGCGCGGTACTTGGACCCGGCGATGCGATCTTCATTCCCAGCATGTGGTGGCACCATGTACGCAGCCTGGAGCCGTTCAACGTGCTGGTGAACTACTGGTGGCGAAGCTCGCCGGCCTGGCTGGGGTCGCCGCTGGCGGCGCTGCAGCACGCGATGTGGTCCGTGCGTGACCTGCCAGCGCGTGAGAAGCAGGCCTGGGAAGGGCTCTTCCGTTACTACGTATTCGGCCCCGGCGAGCGCGCCGGGCAACACCTGCCCGACACGGCGCGCGGGGATCTGGCACCGTTCGACGAGCAGCGCGCCCGCCGCATGCGCGCGATGCTGCTGGGCAGGCTCAACCGCTGAGAGAGGGCACCGTGTTGGATACCCAGAGCACGCCTGCAGAGCGCATCCGCAAGGTGGTCATTGCCGGTGGCGGTACGGCGGGATGGCTGGCCGGCTGCGCGCTGGCGCATCAGTTCCGTGACCAGCTGCAGATCACGCTGGTCGAGTCCGAGCAGATCGGCACGGTCGGCGTCGGTGAGTCCACCGTGCCGCCGATCCGCACCTTCCATCGCTTCCTGCAGATCGACGAGCAGGAGTTCCTGCGCGCGGTGGCCGGCACCTTCAAGCTGTCGATCTCATTCGAGAACTGGCGCCTGCCGGGGGAACGCTTCTTCCATCCGTTCGGCACCATCGGCCACGGCACCTGGGCGGCACCCTTCCATCACTTCTGGCTGGACAGCCTGCGCCGCGGCATGCCCTCGGAGCTGGGCGACTTCAGCCTGGAGAGCATCGCATCGCATGGCGACCGCTTCTCGCTGCACACCCAGCCGCAGGCCAGCTATGCGTATCATTTCGATGCCAGCCTGTATGCGCGGTTCCTGCGCCGCAGGGCCGAGGCCCACGGCCTGCACCGGATCGAAGGCAGGATCGCCCAGGTCAGGCAGCACGCGCACGACGGTTCGGTGCAGGCGCTGGTACTGGACGACGGCCAGGTGATCGAGGGTGACCTGTTCATCGACTGCACCGGCTTCCGTGGCCTGCTGATCGAGCAGACGCTGGGCACCGGCTACGAGGACTGGCACGAATGGCTGCCGTGCGACCGCGCCGTGGCGGTGCAGACCGAAGCGGTGGCGCCGCCGGTGCCCTATACCCGGGCGATCGCCCACGAAGCGGGGTGGCGCTGGCACATCGCGCTGCAGCACCGCGTTGGCTGCGGGCTGGTGTATGACAGCCGCCACCTGTCCGATGACGAGGCCGCAGCGAAGCTGCTGCGCGATGCCGGGGCTCCACCTTTGCGCGATCCATGGAAGGTGCCGTTCCGCAGCGGGCGCCGGCTGAAGGCCTGGAACAGGAACGTGGTGTCGCTCGGGCTGGCCAGCGGCTTCATCGAACCGCTGGAGTCGACCAGCATCCATCTGACGATCAGCGCGGTAGTGCGCCTGATCCAGCTGTTCCCGTTCGACGGCATCAGTGCGTCGCTGGTGAAGCTGTACAACGATGTCAGCCGCCAGGAAATGGAGCACGTGCGCGACTTCATCATCCTGCACTACCACGCAACGCAGCGCACCGAACCGATGTGGAAGGCGTGTCGCGAAATGCGCGTGCCCGAATCGCTGCAGCAGCGGCTGAGCGCGTGGCGCGAGCGTGCACATGCGTGGCAGGACCCCGGCGAGGTTTTCCGCGTGGAATCCTGGACCAGCGTGCTGCTCGGGCAGGGCATCGCACCCGGTCCCGCCCACCCGCTGGCGCGGGCCGTGAGCGACGCCGATCTGCGCACCCTGTTGAAGGGCATCCAACAGCCCGTGCAGCAGGCTGCCGCGCAGATGCCGGCGCAGGCGGAGTTCATCGCGCAGTACTGCAGGTCCGGCGTGGACGTGTGGCGTTCGACGGCAGCAAGCGCGTAACAGGGTTTTGCGTTGCAGCACGCTTTTTCCGCTGCAGCTGGTTACAGTGCGGCAACACCGCTGGCGATGACGCGCGCGGTGGCAACGAGGGGGCCGGACACCACGCCCCCTTTTTGAGTCCACGGAATGTTAGCGCTACCTTTTTTGATCGGAGGCGGTTTCGATGGGTCTGGTTGCAGGGATCGATGCAGGGACGCAGAGCCTGAAGGTGCTGGTCTATGACCCGCGGACGCAGGTGGTGGTGGCCTCGGCCAGCGTGCCGCTCGCGATGGACAGCGGTGCCGACGGCAGCCGTGAACAGGCGCCTGCCGACTGGGTGTCGGCCCTGCGCGCCTGCTTTGCCAGGATCGATCCCTCGCTGCGCGCTCGCATCGTCGCGCTGGCGGTATCGGGGCAGCAGCATGGGTTCGTGCCGGTTGATGATGCTGGCGAGGTACTGGCGCCGGCCAAGCTGTGGTGCGACACCAGCACCTCGGCCGAATGCATCCAGATCATGGACGCCGTGGGCGGGTTCCAACGCACCATCGCGCTGGCGGGCAACCCGATCCTGGCCGGCTACACAGCGTCCAAGCTGCCCTGGACCCGGATCCACCGTGCCGACGCCTATGCGCGGCTGGCGACCATCCTGCTGCCACACGACTACCTGAATTTCGTGTTGACCGGGCAACGGTTCTGCGAGCTTGGCGATGCGTCCGGAACCGGCTGGCTGGACGTGCGCACACGCACCTGGTCGCAGGAACTGCTGCGCGCCACCGATCCTGATCGTGATCTTGCTGCCTGCCTGCCGCCGATCGCAGCGCCCGATGCCCTGTTCGATATCGCGCCGAAGGCCGCGGCCGAGTTCGGGCTGCCGGCGGCCGTGAAGATTGCCGTTGGTGGCGGCGACAACATGATGGCGGCAATCGGCACCGGCTGCGTCACGGAAGGTCGGCTGGCGATGAGCCTGGGAACCTCCGGAACGCTGTTCGCCTATTCCGGCTCGCCGGTGATCGATCCGGACGGCGCGTGGGCGGCTTTCTGCTCGTCCACGGGGGGCTGGCTGCCGCTGATCTGCACCATGAACTGCACCGTGGCCACCGAACGCGTGGCCAGCGCCTTCGGTTTCAGCACCCGCGACGGCGATGCGCACCTCCACGCGACGCCGCCGGGCGCAGGGGGGCTGGTGATGCTGCCGTTCCTCAATGGCGAACGTACCCCCGACCTGCCGCTCGGCAAGGGCGTGCTGGCAGGCCTGGACATCGCCAATTTCACCCCGGCGCACCTCTACCGCGCCGCCATGGAGGGCGCGACCTACAGCCTGAAGTACGGCTACGACGCCTTCGTCCGCGCGGGCATGCGGTTCGATCGCATCGTGCTCACCGGCGGCGGCAGCAACAGCGCGGCCTGGCGTCAGCTGGTGGCTGATGTGTTCGGCCTGCCGGTGGACGTCCCGGTGCAGGCCGAAGGCGCGGCGTTTGGTGCGGCACTGCAGGCGCTGTGGGCGCTCGCCCGGGCGCAGGGAGACGCCGCCTCGATCAGCGACATCACCGCGCGCCACGTCACCGTCGATCCGGCGCTGTCCGCACGGCCGGATCCGGCCCGCAGCGATGCCTATGCACGGGCCTACGCACGCTTCCTCAGCCATCTTGATGCCATCACGCCGCTGCAGCGCGGCTGATGACTCCTCCACGACACCCCGTACAACGACAGGAGCACGCACCATGAGCACGCAGCCCTTCATCGGCGCCAAGGAGTACTTCCCCGGCGTCGGCCGCATTCCGTTCGAGGGCAAGGGCTCGGACAATCCGCTTGCCTTCAAGGTCTACGATGCGAACCGGGTCATCGGTGGCAAGACCATGCAGGAGCATCTGCGCTTCGCCGTGTGCTACTGGCACACCTTCTGCAATGCCGGGCACGATCCGTTCGGCCCGGGTACACGGCAGTTCCCGTGGGAGGCAGCCTCGCCACTGGCCACGGCCGAAGCGAAGGTGGACGCGGCGTTCGAGTTCTTCACCAAGCTGGGCGTGCCGTACTGGTGCTTCCACGATATCGACCTGGCGCCGGATGCCGACGACATCGGCCAGTACCAGAAGAACCTCTCGCACATGGTGGCCCTGGCCAAGGCGCGCCAGGAGGCCACCGGCGTCAAGCTGCTGTGGGGCACGGCCAACCTGTTCTCGCACCCGCGTTACATGAACGGCGCATCGACCAACCCCGACTTCGCGGTGGTCGCGCGCGCAGCGGTGCAGGTCAAGGCCGCGCTGGAGGCCACGGTCGAACTCGGCGGCGAGCACTACGTGTTCTGGGGCGGACGCGAAGGTTATGCGTCGCTGGCCAATACCCAGATGAAGCGCGAGATCGAACATTTCGCGCGCTTCCTCACCATGGCCCGCGACTACGGCCGCAGCATCGGCCTGAAGGGCAACTTCCTGATCGAGCCCAAGCCGATGGAGCCGATGAAGCACCAGTATGACTTCGACAGTGCCACGGTGGTGGGCTTCCTGAAGGAGCATGGGCTGGACAAGGACTTCAAGCTCAACATCGAAGCCAACCACGCCACGCTGTCCGGGCACACCTTCGAGCACGATCTGCAGGTTGCGTCCGATCATGGCCTGCTCGGCAGCATCGACGCCAACCGCGGCAACGCGCAGAACGGCTGGGACACCGACCAGTTCCCCAGCGATCTGTACGACACGGTGGGTGCGATGCTGGTGGTGCTGCGCCAGGGCGGCCTGGAAGGAGGCTTGAACTTCGATGCGAAGGTGCGCCGCGAATCGACCGACCTTGAGGATCTGTTCATTGCCCATATCGGCGGCATGGACGCCTTCGCACGCGGACTGGAGGTTGCCCATGCACTGCTGACCGAGTCGCCCTGGGAGCAATGGCGCAAGGAGCGCTACGCGAGTTTCGACAGCGGCGCCGGCCAGGAGTTCGAGCGTGGCACGCTCAGCCTGCCGGACCTGGCGGGCCTGGCCGCTCGCCTCGGCGAACCGCACCAGGCCAGCGGCAAGCAGGAGCGTTACGAAAACCTGCTCAACCAGTACCTGCTGCGCTGAGCGCGGCAACGGTGCACTCGAGGGGACGGGAATGAACCAGGCAGCAGGCAGCGGTGAGAATACCCGGCTGATCGTACTGATCAGCGTGGTAGCGACGATTGGCGGTTTTCTGTTCGGCTTCGACAGCGGCGTGATCAACGGCACCCAGGACGGCCTGCACCAGGCGTTCCGGTCCGGTGAATGGATGCAGGGGTTCGAGATCGCGTCGATGCTGCTGGGCTGTGCGGTGGGCGCGTTCAGTGCCGGCCGCCTGGCCGACCGCCTCGGCCGTCGCAACGTGCTGATCCTGTCGGCGGTGATGTTCCTGCTGTCGGCACTCGGTGCCGGGGCGGCGGCCTCGTCGGGCTGGTTCATTGCGGCGCGGGTGGTGGGTGGGTTCGCGGTAGGCGCGGCGAGCGTGATCTCGCCGGCCTACATTGCCGAGGTCGCTCCGGCCCGCTATCGCGGCCGCCTGGCCACGGTGCAGCAGATCGCGATCATCACCGGGCTCACCGCTGCCTTCCTGTCCAACTACCTGCTGGCGGCCGCAGCGGGCGCGTCGACCGAGCCGCTGTGGGCCGGACAGGCTGCCTGGCGCTGGATGTTCTGGATGCAGGCCGCGCCATCGCTGGTGTTCCTGCTGCTGTTGCTGACCATTCCTGAGAGCCCGCGCTACCTGGTGGTGAAGCGGCGCAAGGACGACGCGCTGCGCGTGCTCACCCGGCTGCTCGGCAACGACAAGGCCCGCGCCACGCTCGAAGAGATCGATGCCTCGCTGTCCAACGACCACCATCGCCCGCGCCTGTCCGATCTGAAGAGCCGGGCGACCGGGCGGATCCGCCCGATTGTGTGGGTCGGCGTCGGACTGGCCTGCTTCCAGCAGCTGGTCGGCATCAACGTGGTGTTCTATTACGGCGCCGTGCTGTGGCAGGCGGTCGGCTTTTCCGAAAACGACGCGCTGCTGATCAACGTGCTGTCCGGCGCGCTGAGCATCGGCGCCTGCGTGGTCACGGTGCTGCTGATCGACCGGATCGGCCGCAAGCCCCTGCTGTGGTTCGGCTCGGCCGGGATGTCGCTGTCGCTTGCACTGGTGGTGGTCGCGTTTGCAAGTGGTTCACTGGCCGACGGGCATCTGCAGCTACCCGGGCGCATGGGCACGCTGGCGCTGGTGGCGGCCAACGCCTATGTCGTGTTCTTCAACCTGTCGTGGGGGCCGGTGATGTGGGTGATGCTGGGCGAGATGTTCCCGAACCAGATCCGCGGTTCGGCACTGGCGGTCGCCGGCGCAGCGCAATGGACCTCCAACTTCGTGGTCACGGTGACGTTCCCGATGCTGCTGGCCGCGGCAGGGCTGGCGGCCACCTACGGCATCTACCTGGTGGCGGCGATCATCTCGGTGATTTTCGTGGTCCGGCATGTGCACGAGACCAAGGGCAAGGAACTGGAGCAGATGGAAGGATGAGCGCCATGACATCGCAGACCTCCTTATCCCGCAGCGGCGTGCTGATCGCCGTGCTGACGCTGGCGTTGCTGGGCTGCCACGGCCAGGACCGGCCCGCCGCCACTGCGGGAGCCGCCAGCGACCCGTGGCCACAGGTCACCTGGCCACTGGCCGCGGATCCTGCGCTGGAGAAGCGGATCACCGACCTGATGGCAGGCATGACGGTGGAGGAAAAGGTCGGCCAGCTCGTGCAGGGCGACATTGCCAGCCTCACCCCCGATGACGTGCGGCGCTACCGCCTTGGTTCGATCCTGGCCGGTGGCAATTCCGACCCCGGTGACCGCTACGATGCGTCGCCAGCCGAGTGGCTGGCGCTGGCAGACGCCTTCTACGACGCCTCCATGGACACGTCGAAAGGCGGCAAGGCCATTCCGCTGCTGTTCGGCATCGATGCCGTGCATGGGCAGAGCAACATCATTGGCGCCACGTTGTTCCCGCACAACATCGGGCTGGGCGCCACGCGCAATCCGGAGCTGCTGCGGCAGATCGGTGGCATCACCGCGCTGGAAACCCGCGTCACCGGCATGGAGTGGACGTTCGCGCCGACCGTTGCGGTACCCCAGGATGATCGCTGGGGCCGCAGCTACGAGGGCTACTCGGAATCGCCCGAGGTGGTGGCCAGCTATGCCGGCGCCATGGTGGAGGGATTGCAGGGCAGGGTGGGAACACCGGAGTTCCTCGATGGCCGCCATGTGATCGCCTCGGTGAAGCACTTTCTCGGTGATGGCGGCACCACCGACGGCAAGGACCAGGGCGACACCCGCATCAGTGAGCCGGACCTGGTGCGCATCCATGCCGCCGGATACCCGCCGGCCATCGCCGCCGGCGCGCAGACCGCGATGGCATCGTTCAACAGCGTCAACGGTGAAAAGATGCACGGGCACCGGCACTACCTCACCGATGTGCTCAAGGGACGCATGAACTTCGGTGGCTTCGTGGTGGGCGACTGGAATGGTCATGGCCAGGTCAAGGGCTGCACCACCACGGACTGCCCGGCCACGATCAACGCGGGCCTGGACATGGCGATGGCCTCGGACAGCTGGAAGGGTTTCTACGAGACGACGCTGGCGGCGGTGAAGGACGGCCGGATAACGCCGCAGCGCCTGGACGATGCGGTGCGCCGGATCCTGCGGGTCAAGTTCCGCCTGGGGCTGTTCGAGGCCGGCAGGCCGTCCACGCGGGCCGTTGGCGGCCAGTTCGCACTGATCGGCGCGCCGGCACATCGCGCGGTGGCCCGGCAGGCCGTGCGCGAATCGCTGGTCCTGCTGAAGAACCAGAACGGCGTCCTGCCGCTGTCGCCGAAGCAGCGGATCCTCGTGGCCGGCGACGGTGCCAACGATGTCGGCAAGCAGGCCGGCGGCTGGACGCTCAACTGGCAGGGCACCGGCACCACGCGCAAGGACTTCCCCAATGCGGACTCCATCTACGAGGGCATCGCGCACCAGGCCAGGGCGGCCGGTGGTGAAGCCGTGCTTGCCGTTGACGGTCGCTATGCAGTGAAACCCGACGTGGCGGTGGTGGTGTTTGGCGAAGACCCCTATGCCGAGTTCCAGGGAGACCGGCCGACGCTGGCCTACAAGCCCGGCAACGAAACGGATCTGGCGCTGCTCAAGCGGCTCAAGGCCGATGGCATACCGGTCGTCGCGGTCTTCCTGAGCGGGCGGCCGCTCTGGGTGAACCGGGAAATCAATGCCGCCGATGCCTTCGTGGCCGCGTGGCTGCCGGGCTCGGAAGGCGCCGGCATTGCCGATGTACTGCTGCGCGGGAGCGATGGCCGGGTGCAGCACGATTTCAAGGGCAAGCTCAGTTTCAGCTGGCCGCGCACCGCCACCCAGTACGCCAACAACGTCGGCCAGAAGGACTACGATCCGTTGTTTGCGTTCGGCTTCGGCCTGACCTACGCCGACAACGGCGACCTGGCCGCGCTGCCGGAGGCATCGGGCGTGACCGGCAACGAGGGCGCGACCGGCGTGTTCTTCGCGCGCGGTGATGCAGGCCCCGGCATGGCGCTGCGCCTTGAGCAGGCCGCAGGCCAGGGCCTGACCGTGACCCGCGTGCCGGACGCATTGCCCGATGATCGGCTGAAGATCACCGGCGTGGATCATCTGGCGCAGGAGGACGGGCGACGCCTGGCCTGGTCGGGCAAGGGCGAGGCCGTTGCTGCACTGCACTCGCACACGGCGCTGGACCTGCAGCGCGAATCCAACGGTGACCTGATGCTGCTGACCACGCTGCGCGTGGACGCTGCGCCGGAGGGTGAGGCGTGGCTGTCGGTCGGGTGCGGCGTGGGCTGCTCGGCACGCATCGCCATCGGGCCGTCGCTGGCGGCGCTTCCCCAAGGCCAGTGGAAGCGCGTTGGTGTGCCGCTGAAGTGCCTGGCCAAGGCGGGTGCAAAGCTGGACGCGATCGACCGACCGTGGTCGTTGGTGACGGCCGATGCGATGACGATCTCCGTGTCACGCGTCGCGCTGGGCGCACTGAACGAAGCCGAGGTCGCCCTTGGATGCGGCGCATGATCGCTGCCGGCCTGACCGGCACCCTGCCGCGTACTGCGCAGGCGCAGGCATGAGGGCGGGGCCTGCGCTACCGGCGCGTGGGCGGTGCGGCTACCGAACCGCGAGCGATCAGCCGATGCGGCATCACATGTTCGCGCAGCACCGTTGCGTCCCCCGCAGGACGGCGGATGGTGCGCAGCAGGATGTCGATGGCCGCGTTGGCCATCGAGGCGATGGGCTGATGGATCGTGGTCAGTTCCGGCCACACGGTGGTGGCGGCCGAGGTGTCATCGAAACCCACCACCGACAGGTCGCGTGGCACTTCCAGCCCGCGCCGATGCGCCACGGAGATGGCGGCGGCACCCATGTCGTCGTTGCTGGCGAAAATCGCGGTCGGTGGCCGGCGCTGGGACAGCAGCTTCTCGGCCGCGGCCAGGCCGGACCGGTAGGTGTAGTCACCGTGCTGGACCAGGCCGGGCTCCACCGCCAGCCCGGCCTCGCGCAGGGCGGTGACGAAGCCGTCGTAGCGGAGCGCACTTGCGCTCAGGTCATCGCGCCCACGGATGAAACCGATGCGGGTGTGTCCCTGCCGGAGCAGGTGATCGGTCATTTCCCTGCCCGCACTGAAATCGTCGATGCGGACGCAGGACAGGGCCTCGCTCAGGCGACCCGATGCGATGGCCACCACCGGAATGCCAGCCTTGACCAGTTCGCTTACGGCGGCCTGCGATTCGCACAGCGGCGGCGGCAGGATCACGCCGTCGACGCGTCCGGCGAGCGCACGCGCCGCCCTGCGTTCGGATTCGGCATCCAGGTTGTCCCAGTAGTCGATGACCAGCTGGATGGCGGAACTGGAGGCGACGCGCAGCAGGCCCACCAGCAGTTCGCGCAGGTAGGCGCCGCTGGGGTTGGTGTAGATCAGCGCAATGCGCGTGTGCTGTGCAGCGGCCAGCGAACTGGCGGCAAGATTGGGCGTATAGCCCAGCTCACGCACGGCGCGCAGCACGCGCTCTCGGGTGACGTCGCGCACCTTGCCCTGGTTGATTACCCGCGACACGGTCATCGGCGAAACGCCGGCAAGGGCCGCAACCTCGTCGATCGTCACGCCTGCGGTTCTGCGGCGAACCGATTTCTTCGGCTTGTCCAATGCACGATCCCTTTGTTCTTGGTGGCGCTGCCGCGCGGGTGCAAAGGACGATGATGCGCTGCCCCGGGCCCGGACGTAGTCTACAAAGGCGCATGTTAACGCCGTTGTTGCGCGCTGTCGGCACGCAGCTGCGGGCCCTGCTCGTGCTGCTGGCCTGTGTTGGCGGGGCACGGGCGGAGGATGGCTATGCGCTGTGGATGCGCTACCAGCCGGTTGCCGCAACGGTCGCTGCCGATTACCGGCGGCAACTGGCCGAAGTGGTGGCCCCGGATCGCACGCCAATGCAGCGCGCCACCCGCGACGAGCTTGCGCGCAGCCTCCCTGGATTGCTGGGAGCGGCGCCGCCAATGCGAACGGCAATCAGTACCGAGCGTGCCCTGGTGCTGGGCACGCCGCAATCTTCGACACTCGTCGCCGCGTACGGCAACGAGATCGCCACGTTGGGCGACGAGGGCTTCCTGATCCGGCGGGTCCGGATCGAGGGGCGCGATGTGCTGCTTGTGGCGGCACGCCAGGATGTCGGCGTGCTGTATGGCATGTTCCATCTGCTGCGCCTGCTGCAGCGTGGCACCCCACTGCAGGCGCTGGATGTGCGTGAGTCGCCGCAGGTCGCACTGCGTGTGCTCAACCATTGGGACAACCTGGATCGTTACGTCGAGCGTGGCTATGCAGGCAGCTCGCTGTGGGACTGGCAGACGTTGCCGCAGTGGCGTGACCCGCGCTACACCGACTACGCCCGTGCCAACGCCTCGCTCGGCATCAACGGCACCGTCCTCAACAACGTCAATGCCAGTGCGCTGAGCCTGTCGCCGGCCTATCTGGCCAAGGCCGCCGCGCTGGCCGACCTGTTCCGGCCCTATGGCATCCGGGTCTACCTGAGCGCGCGCTTCAGTGCGCCCATCGAGCTTGGCGGCCTGGCAACGGCTGATCCGCTGGATCCGGCTGTGCGGCGCTGGTGGCGCGACAAGGTCGATGAGATCCATGCGCGCATTCCGGATTTTGGCGGTTTCCTGGTCAAGGCGAACTCGGAGGGGCAACCCGGCCCGCAGGATTACGGTCGTTCCCATGCCGACGGCGCCAACCTGCTGGCCGAGGCACTGGCGCCCTACAACGGCGTAGTGATGTGGCGCGCCTTCGTGTACTCGCACCAGGTTCCCGAAGATCGCGCCAAGCAGGCGTACAGCGAGTTTGTAGGGCTGGACGGTGCCTTCCGCCCCAACGTGATCGTGCAGGTGAAGAACGGTCCCATCGACTTCCAGCCGCGCGAGCCGTTCCATCCGCTGTTCGGCGCCATGCCACGCACGCCGCTGATGATGGAACTGCAGATCACCAAGGAGTACCTGGGTTTCGCGACGCACCTGGTGTACCTGGGAACGCTTTACGAAGAAGTGCTGCAGGCCGACACCCATGCACGCGGCGAGGGCTCCACGGTCGCCCGCGTGGTCGATGGCTCGTTGGAAGGTCATGCACTGACCGGCATCGCCGGCGTTGCGAACATCGGCGTAGACCGCACCTGGAGCGGCTCGCATTTCGACCAGGCCAACTGGTACGCGTTCGGACGACTGGCATGGAATCCGCAGCAGTCCGCGCGCGGCATTGCCGAGGACTGGGCCGCGCTGACCTTCTCGCCCGACCCGCAGGTGACCGGCCCGATCGTGCGGATGATGATGGACTCGCGCGAGGCGGCGGTGGACTACATGACGCCGCTCGGGTTGCATCACCTCATGGCACGCGGCCATCACTACGGTCCCGGCCCCTGGGTGGACGGCGGCCCGCGTGCGGACTGGACGTCGGTCTACTACCACCGTGCAGACCGCAACGGCATCGGTTTTGACCGCAGCGCAAGCGGAAGCAACGCCGTGGGGCAGTACTTCCCGCCGGTTGCCGGGGTTTATGGCGATCCGGCGCGGGTGCCCGAGTCGCTGCTGCTGTGGTTCCATCACGTGTCGTGGGATCGCCGCATGCGCTCGGGCAGGACGCTGTGGGACGAACTGGTCGGGCGCTATTCGCGGGGTGTGCGCCAGGTGCAGTCGATGCAGGCGACCTGGGCGGGCCTGCGCGACCGGATCGATCCGCAGCGGCACCAGCAGGTGGCGGCGTTCCTGCAGATCCAGCGCGAGGAAGCGCAGTGGTGGCGCGATGCCAGTGTGGCGTACTTCCAGTCAGTCAGCGGCCGACCGCTGCCGGCGGGAGAACGGCCACCGCCACAGCCGTTGTCGTACTACCAGGCATTGCAGTTTCCTTTCGCACCCGGAGATGGGCGATGAACCGGTTCGGATGGTCCGCGCGCGCGGCGGCGTTGATGGTGCTGGCGTGGCTTGCCGCACCGGTGGCGGCCGGCGAAACGACGGGTTTGCTGCACCCGCTGTTCCAGGACCATGCGGTCCTGCAGCGCGACCGGCCGATCACCGTCTGGGGCCAGGCAAGCCCTGGGCAGGCGGTATCGGCCACCTTCGCGGGCCAGGCGGTGGCCACACAGGCCGATAGGGCAGGCCGCTGGCAGGCCATGTTCCCCGCCATCGCCGCAGGCGGCCCGTACACCCTCGAGGCAACCGCCGGGACCCGGCGCGAGACGGCGCGGGATCTTCTGGTCGGCGACGTCTGGTTGTGCGCGGGGCAGTCGAACATGGAGCTGCCGGTCTGGCGCTCGCTCAACGCAGCCAGCGAGATCGCCTCGGCCACGCTGCCACGGATCCGGCTGTTCAGCGTGCCGCAGGACGCGGCCGTGCACGCGCAGGAGAGCTTCAAGGGTCACCCTGGATGGACACGGGCAACGCCCGATTCGGTGCGCGGTTTCTCTGCAGCCTGCTTCTATTTCGCCCGCGAACTGCAGCGCACGGTTACCGTACCGATGGGGCTGATCCAGGCAGCGTGGGGCGGCTCGCGGATCGAGGCCTGGACCAGTACCGATGCCCTGCGCGGGCAAGGTGGCATGGACGAGGCCCTCGATATTCTCGCGCGCTCTGCCCGTGATCCGCTGGAGGCACGCGCAGCCTGGGGCCGCCACTGGCAGCACTGGTGGGAGACGCGCGAAGGGGCGCTGCCCGGCGACGCACCTTGGCGCGCGGATACCGATGACCGCGCATGGTCGCACGCACCGGCCACACTGGGCGCATGGGAGCGGTGGAACGAGCCCGCGCTTGCCGATTACAACGGCATGGTCTGGTATCGCACGCAGGTGGTGCTGAGCGCTGAACAGGCTGCACGCGGCGCGACCCTGGAGCTGGCATCGGCCGACGAGGTGGACGTGACCTGGGTGAACGGGGTCGCCGTCGGCAGCCAGTACGGCGCCGGCCAGAGGCGCTATCCGTTGCCGAGTGGCCTGTTGAAGGCGGGATCCAACAGCATTGCGGTCAATGTGCTGGACACCTACGGCGAAGGCGGCCTGGCCGGCCCCTCAACGGCATACGGCCTGCAGTTCGACAACGGCGAGCGCGTGGCACTGCAGGGCCCCTGGAAATACCGGGTGGCGGCGGGCCAGCAGGCGCCGCCTTTCGCGCCATGGCAGGCCGCCACCGGGCTGTCGACGCTGTACAACGGGATGATCGCACCGCTCGGGGGCTTCGGGCTGCGCGGCATGCTCTGGTATCAAGGTGAATCGAACACCAGCGATGGTGCGGCGTATGCGATGCGGTTGCGTGCGCTGCGCGAGGACTGGCGGCGGCAGTTCGGTGCGCGCACGCCACTGCTGCTGGTGCAGCTGGCCGGCTACGGCCAGCCGTCGGTGGTGCCCGCCGCCAGCGGTTGGGCGCAGGTGCGTGAGGCGCAGCGGCGCGTCGCCGCCGAGGATGCGCGGAGCGGGCTCGCCATTGCCATCGACATCGGCGACGCCTACGACATCCATCCGCCGAACAAGCAGGAGCTCGGGCGCCGCCTGGCGCGCGTGGCGCGCCACGTGGTGTACGGCAAGCAGGACGTGGCGCCGTCGGGTCCGCGAGCGGTAACGGCCGTGCGGACGCCCGCTGGCGTGGCCATTGCGTTCGAGGATGTCGAAGGCGTGCTCACCGCGACCGGCGCGCTGCGTCCGATTGGTTTTGAACTGTGCGGGACCAGGGGTGATACCCGCCACTGCGACTACGGCGACGCCGAACTGGATGGGCGCCGGATCCTGCTGCGCGGCCCGCTGTCGACGCACGCAACGCATGTCCGCTATTGCTGGGCCGATGGCCCGGTGTGCACGCTGCGCGACGGCAGCGGGGCACCGGCAGGCCCGTTCGAACTTCCCATTGCCGAAGCCGAGACGCGACGATGATGACGCTGTCCAAGCAGTCCCCTCCGGTCCGCGACAGGGCCGGCCTGAGGTCGATGGCGCGCCACCTGCTGGCGGCGGCACTCCTGCTGTCGGCCGCAACCAGCCCGGCCAGCGCGCCGCCGGACGCACCGCCGGTGTACTTCGACTGGTTCGAATACCGCGGCCACGACGCGGCCTTCGACACGCCGCTGCCGGCCGGCCACTACCGCAATCCGGTGCTGGCCGGCTTCCATGCCGATCCCAGCATCGTGAGCGCGAACGGCCGGTTCTACCTGGTCAATTCCAGCTTCACCTATTTCCCGGGCATTCCGGTGTTCGAGAGTGCCGACCTGGTTCACTGGAAGCAGATCGGCAACGTGATCGACCGCGCCACGCAGCTGGATTTCGACGGGCTGAGCGTCTCGCGCGGCATCTTCGCGCCCACCATCGAATACCACGATGGGGTCTTCTACGTGGTGACCACGGCCACCGACAGTGGTGGCAACTTCATTGCCACCGCGCGCGACCCGGCCGGTCCGTGGTCCGATCCGCACTGGCTGCCCGGCATCGATGGCATCGATCCATCACTGTTCTTCGATGACGACGGCAAGGTGTACCTGGTCAACAACGACGCGCCGCCCGGCACACCACGCTACGACGGGCACCGCGCCATCTGGATGCAGCAGATCGATCTGGCTGCCTTCAAGCCGGTGGGGCCGCGCCGGGTGCTGGTCGACGCGGGCGTGGAGCCGGCGAAGAACCCGATCTGGATCGAAGGCCCCCACATCTACAAGCGCCAGGGCTGGTATTACCTGTCCGATGCCGAAGGCGGCACCGGGCCGCAGCACTCCCAGGTGGTGCTGCGCAGCCGCACCGTGTGGGGCCCGTATGACCCCTACGCGGGCAATCCGATCCTGACCCAGCGCGAGCTGCCCGACGACCGACCGCTACCGATCACCAATGCCGGCCATGCCGACCTGGTCGAAGGCCCGGACGGTTCGTGGTGGGCGGTGTTCCTGGCCAGCCGCAACTATCAGACGCGGCACTACAACACCGGGCGCGAGACCTATCTGCTGCCGGTGCGCTGGCAGGACGGCTGGCCACGGATCCTGCCGGCCGACCAGCCCATCCCCTACGTGGTCAAGGCGCCGTCGTGGATGCAGGGCGAAGCATCCCAGGCCCCCTCGACCGGCAACTTCGTCGAGCGCGACAACTTCGATGGACCGAGGCTCGATCGCCAGTGGCTGCGCGTGCGGGTGCCCAAGCACGCCTGGGCCGACCTGGCCACGCGCCCGGGAATGCTGGCCGTGCACCCGCTTGCCGAGGATCTGGACACGCTGCGCAATCCCGCGTTCCTTGGCCGACGCCAGCAGCACCTGCGCTTCGAGGCGAGCGCCGCGATGAGCCGGCCGGGGCCTGGCGTGGCGGCCGGCCTGGCGGCGTTCCAGAGCGAGGCGTACTGGTACTTCCTTGGCGTTCGCAGCCTTCCGGACGAGCGACTTTCGCTCTTCCTGGAAGTTCGTGATGGGGGTGGCAGTACGCGCATCGTGGCGACCCGCGAGGTGCGGGCACCGGATGCGTTGCGCCTGAAGATCGCCGGCAACGAGGGCGACTACGCGTTCTCGTTCGATACCGGCGACGGGCAGGGCTGGCAACTGCTTGCAGGCAAGGTGGATGGCACCGTTCTGAGCACGGACCGGGCGGGCGGCTTCGTAGGCGCACTGCTGGGTCCCTTCGCGCGCGATGAGCGCACCGGGAGAAGCAAATGAGGCTGTCGCTGTCGTCCAACGCCCGTCGCCGCACGTTGCGCCGCGGGCTCACTGTGTTCGTTCTGACCTGCATCGCGGCGGCCGCATCCGCAGCCGCGCCGCGGCCCTGGCTGGACGTTTCGGCCAGCTTCGAGCAACGGGCTGCCTCACTCGTCGCGCAGATGACGCTGGAAGAGAAAGCCGCGCAGATGCAGAACGCCGCGCCGGCAATCGAACGCCTGGGTGTGCCCGCCTACGACTGGTGGAATGAGGGACTGCATGGCGTGGCACGGGCAGGGCAGGCCACGGTCTTTCCGCAGGCGATCGGCCTGGCCGCGACCTTCGATGTGCCGTTGATGGGGCAGGTGGCCACGACGATCAGCGATGAGGCCCGCGCAAAGCACCACCAGTTCCTCCGCGAAGGCGCGCACGGCCGTTACCAGGGGCTGACCTTCTGGTCGCCGAACGTCAACATCTTCCGCGACCCGCGCTGGGGCCGCGGACAGGAAACCTATGGCGAGGACCCGTACCTCACCGCGCGCATGGGCGTGGCCTTCGTACGTGGCCTGCAGGGCGACGACCCCGTCTACCGCAAGCTGGACGCCACCGCCAAGCATCTGGCCGTGCACAGCGGGCCGGAGGCCGACCGCCATCACTTCGATGCACGGCCCAGCCGGCGCGACCTGTATGACACCTACCTGCCGGCATTCGAGGCGCTGGTCAAGGAGGGCGACGTCGATGCTGTGATGGGCGCCTACAACCGCGTGTACGGCGAGTCCGCCAGTGCCAGCCGTTTCCTGCTGCGCGATGTGCTGCGACGCGACTGGGGCTTCAAGGGCTACGTGGTCTCGGACTGCTGGGCCATCGTCGACATCTGGAAGCACCACCATATCGTGACCACGCGCGAAGCCGCTGCGGCGCTGGCGGTCAGGAATGGCACCGAGCTGGAATGCGGCCAGGAGTACGCCACGCTTCCGTCGGCCGTGCGTCAGGGTTTGATCAGCGAAGCGGAGATCGACGATGCGGTGACCCGTCTGTTCACCGCACGGATGCGCCTGGGCATGTTCGACCCGCCGGAGCGGGTGCGCTGGGCGCGCATTCCGGCCTCGGTGAACCAGGCCCCGGCCCATGATGCGCTGGCGCTCAAGGCCGCGCAGGCGTCGCTGGTGCTGCTGAAGAACGACGGCATCCTGCCGCTGTCACGCGACATCAAGCGCATTGCCGTGGTCGGTCCCACTGCCGACGACACCATGGCGCTGCTCGGCAACTACTTCGGCACACCGGCCGCGCCGGTCACGATCCTGCAGGGCATACGCGAGGCGGCCAAGGGCGTCGAGGTTCGCTATGCCCGCGGCGTGGACCTGGTGGAGGGCCGCGACGATCCCGGTGCCACGCCGTTGATCGAGCCGACCTTCCTGCGGCCTTCGGCGGACTCGCCCGAGCGTGGCCTGCGTGGCGAGTACTTCCGCACGCCCGACCTGTCCGGTACGCCGGCCCTGGTGCGTACCGACGCGCAGATCGGCTTCCGCTGGGACCGCGGCTCGCCGACCGACAACCTGTTGGCACGGGGCGAAGCGGCACCGGGGCAGGGGATCCCGAACGACCGCTTCAGCATCCGCTGGAGCGGCCAACTGCTGCCACCCGTGTCCGGCCGCTACCGGCTGGAGGTGGCCGGCGATGATGGCTACCGCCTGTACCTGGACGGCAAGCGCGTGATCGATCACTGGGTGAACACAGATCGCCTGCATGCCGAGGGCATCGAACTGGAGCTGCAGGCCGGGCGTGCCTACGCGCTGACGCTGGAGTACTACGACGACGAGCGCGATGCCGGCGTGCGCCTGGGCTGGCGCATGCCCGGCGCCAAGGCGCCGTTCGATGAAGCGCTCGATGCCGCACGCGAAGCCGATGTGGTGGTGTTCGTCGGTGGCCTTACCGGCGATGTCGAAGGCGAGGAAATGACGGTCAACTATCCAGGCTTTGCCGGTGGCGACCGTACCGACCTGCGGTTGCCCGCGCCGCAGCGCACCCTGCTGGAGGCCCTGCACGCTACCGGCAAGCCGGTGGTGATGGTGCTCACCGGCGGCTCGGCGATCGCCGTGGACTGGGCGCAGTCGCATCTGCTGGCGATCCTGATGAGCTGGTACCCCGGGCAGCGCGGCGGCACCGCCGTCGGCCAGGCGCTGTTCGGCGACGTCAATCCCGCCGGCCGGTTGCCAGTGACGTTCTACAAGGCCGGCGAAGCGTTGCCGGCATTCGACGACTACGCCATGGAGGGCCGAACCTATCGCTACTTCCGCGGCACGCCGCTTTATCCGTTCGGTCACGGCCTGTCGTACACGCGGTTCGACTATGGAACGCTCCGCCTCGATGCAGCCAGGCTCCGCGCCGATGGCCGCCTGGGCGTGGCGGTCGATGTGACCAACGCAGGCACGCGCAGCGGTGACGAAGTGGTGCAGCTGTACGTGCGGCGCGAGCACGCTGGCAGCGGCGATGCCGTGCAGGAGCTGCGTGGCTTCCAGCGGATCCATCTGGCCCCGGGCGAACACCGCACGGTGACGTTCACCCTGGAGGCAGCGCAGGCCCTGCGCCACTATGACGAAGCGCGCGCCGCGTATGAGGTGCGGCCCGGTGCCTACGAGGTCAGGGTGGGGGCGTCCAGTGCCGATGCACGCGCGCAGGGCAGGTTCACGGTGGTGTCCGCGCATGACTGATCGCTCTCGCCGCCATCGATTTCCCTCCGCCCAGATCCCTTTTCCAGGACGTCCGCTGCATGGCAAGCACTGAACACGCGCTATCGGTACGCGAGAAGCTCGGCTACAGCCTGGGCGATCTCGCCGCCAACCTGATCTTCCAGACCCTGATCACCTACCTGGCGTTCTTCTACACCGACGTCTACCGCCTGCCAGCTGCGACCGCGGCCACGATCATCTTCGTGGTGGGCCTGCTGGGTGCGTTCGTGTTCACGCCGTTGATCGGCATCGCGGCTGACCGGACGACCACCCGTTGGGGCCGCTTCCGGCCGTGGATCCTGTGGACGGCCATTCCCTTTGGCGTACTGTCCCTGCTGGCGTTCAGCACGCCGGACCTGGGCGAGCGCGGAAAGGTGATCTATGCACTGGCCACCTACGCGCTGCTGGTCTGCGTGTACGCAGCGAACAACCTGCCGTACTCGGCGCTGAGCGGCGTGCTGACCGGCAGCATGGCCCAGCGCAACAGCCTTTCGGCCTACCGCTTCGTGGCCGTGATGATCGCGCAGTTCATCATCCAGGTGCTGCTGATGCCGCTGGTGCTGATCCTGGGTGACGGCGACCGGGTGCGCGGCTTCGAGCAGGTCATGACCGCATTCGCCATCATCGGCACGGCGTTCTTCCTGATCACGTTCGCCACCACCCGCGAACGCATCGTGCCGACGCGTGAACAGACCGGCGGCATAGTGCAGGACCTGTCGGACCTGCTGCACAACCGCCCGTGGCAGGTGATGCTGGCCCTGACCGTGCTGGTGTTCATCAACCTGGCATTGAAGGGCGGTACCTACATCTATTACTTCCAGTACTACATGAGTGAAGCGGCGCTCGCCGGCTTCCTTGAAAACTCGGGGTTCAACGGCCTGGTCAGCGCGTTGAATGCTGCGCTGGCCAGCGCCGGCTTCGCGGCGTTCACCTGGCCGAAGGACGCGGCCACCTCGGCGTTCAGCCTGTTCAACGCGTGCGGCATCCTCTGCATGATCCTGGGTATCGGCGCGTCGCGACGGCTGGCGGACCGCTTCGGCAAGCGCGACGTCTTCGGTGGCGCCCTGTTTGTCTCGACCCTGTTCCTGCTTGCCTTCTACCTGTTTCCACCCACGGCGGTGGCGGTGGCGTTCGGCGCCTTCATGCTGCATGGCTTCTGCTATGGCATCACCATCCCGCTGCTGTGGGCGATGATCGCCGACGTCGCGGACTACTCGGAGTGGAAGAACCATCGGCGGGCAACCGCGATCATCTTCTCGGCGATGCTGTGCGGGCTGAAGATCGGCCTCAGCGTGGGCGGCGCGCTGGTCGCCGCGATCCTCGCCCACTACGGCTACCAGGCCGGCCTGGCGCAGCAGCCTGAGGCCGTGGTGCAGGGCATCCGCCTGACCGTAAGCGTCTACTGCTCCCTTCCTTTCCTGCTCGCCGTGGCGCTGCTGGTCTTCTACAGGATCGACAAGCGCACTGAAACCCGCATCGAGCAGGACCTCCACCTGCGTCGCCGTTCCGCCGACGCCTCCGCGTAACTCCAAGATGACGACCATGATCGACCTCTCTGCCGGCGAAGACGGCCAGGCCAGCGAAGCCCGTCTTGCGCAGCTCACCGCGCACGCCATTTCGCAACCGCTGGTGACCCACATCTATACCGCAGACCCTTCGGCGCATGTGTTCGAGGGGCGCCTGTACATCTATCCGTCGCACGACATCGACGGCGGCCAGCCATTCGACGACGAAGGTGGCCACTTCGGCATGCAGGATTATCATGTGCTGAAGATGGATACGCCCGACGGCACGGCCGTCGATTGCGGCATGGCGTTGCATGTGCGCGACGTGCCCTGGGCCCGCAAACAGATGTGGGCCCCCGATGCCGCCTGCCGTGATGGCCGCTACTACCTCTACTTCCCGGCCAAGGATGCCGAGGGCCGGTTCCGCATCGGCGTGGCGATCGGTGCGCGGCCGGAGGGCCCGTTCGTGCCCCAGCCGGAGCCGATCAAGGGTGCGTACTCGATCGACCCGGCCGTGTTCGAAGACGAGGATGGCAGCCACTACCTGTACTTCGGCGGCATATGGGGCGGGCAGCTGCAGAAGTATCGTGACAACCAGTACAGCGAGGCCCACGAGGAGCCCGAGGGCAGCGCACCGGCGCTGGGCCCGCGCGTGGGCCGCCTGGATGCCGGCATGACCGAGCTGGCCGAACCCACCCGCGAAGTGCAGATCCTGGATGAGCATGGCCAGCCGCTGCGCGCGGACGACCATGCGCGCCGCTTCTTCGAAGGTCCGTGGCTGCACAGGTACCAGGGTCGCTACTACCTGTCGTACTCCACTGGCAACACCCACCAGCTGTGCTACGCCATCGGCGACAGCCCGTATGGACCGTTCACCTACGCTGGCGTGATCCTCACCCCCGTGGTCGGTTGGACCACCCACCACTCCATCTGCCAGTTCGAAGGACAGTGGTACCTGTTCTATCACGATGCACTGATGTCCGGCGGCATCACCCACCTGCGCTCGGCCAAGTGCACGCCGCTGCACATGGAGCCGGACGGAAGCATCCGCACGATCAACCCGTATGGGGCCTGAGCGGATGCTGCCGGTGGATGATGCGCTGGCTCCGCTGCCAGCCGGCGAGCTGCACTGGCTGAGGTGCGGCGAACTGGAGGTTGCGTTCGCCGCAGGGGCGGGCGGGCGCGTGGCGCACCTGCGCTACCAGGGCGTGGAATGGCTGGTGGATGCGCAGCAGGCAGGCCCGGCGGCGATCGCGTGGGGCTGCTACCCGATGGTGCCGTGGGCCGGGCGCATCCGCCGTGGACAGTTCCATTTTGACGGCAGGCCGCATCGGCTGCCGCTCAACTTCGACGGGCACGCCATCCATGGGGTGGGTTTCTCGCGACCCTGGCGGATCGACCGCTTGGACGCGGCGGCAGCCCGGTTGTCGCTGGAGCTGCCGAGCGACGGCTACTGGCCTTTCGGTGGCGCTGCCGTGCTGGACCTGCAGTTGCAGGCTCACAGCCTGCAGATGGACCTCTCGGTCCAGGCCGGCGGCCAGGCGATGCCGGCGGTGCTGGGCTGGCACCCCTGGTTCCGGAAGCCGGAACGACTGCTGTTCAGTCCTCGCTTGATGTATCCGCGGGACAGGGAAGGTATTGCCACGCTGCCCCGCGTGGAGCCCACCACCGGCCCCTGGGATGACTGCTTCATCGCCGACGGTGACGTCACGCTGATACGCGAAGGCCAGCACCTGCGGCTGAGGTCGGACCACGACCACTGGGTGGTCTACGATGGTACGCCGCACGCCACCTGTGTCGAGCCGCAGAGCGGCCCGCCAGATGGCTACACCCTGGCACCGCACCGGCTGGAGCCCGGCCAGCGCCTCGCATTGACATTCGAACTGGCGTGGGCGGCGGACAGCACCTGAAACCCCGGCCAGGGCAGGCGATCACCCGGGTGCCGGGCGGTCGGTACGCCGCCTGGACCGGCCGTGGACCCGGTGCCTGACACGGGCCGCGCCCCAGGACCACCTGACATTTCCTACAGGTTCCAGTCGATCCGCATGCCCGCGATCAGCGCATCCGGCAGGTCGTGCTGGCGTGCGGGCTCATTGAACTGGTCGGGGTGCACGATGTAGTGCAGGTTCGGTGCAACACGAAGCTGCGGGGTGAGCTGGATGCCGTAGCTCAGCTCCATCATCACCTGGCTCCCGTGCGGGGTGCCGCTGCCACCGGCTGCGGCGCGGGCGAGGCGCAGGTCTTCCAGCGCGATGCTGCTGTACTTCTGCTGGGTCACGACGAAAGCGATGCTGTCCTGCGGCCGCCGGGCGAACGTGCCTTTCTGCACCAGCCCGGCCTGCAGGAAATGATCCTCGATCAACTGGCCGGAGGTGCCCTTGAGCGCCGCACCGAAAAGGGTCAGGCCGCGGCCGGCACCATTACTGGTGAGCTGCTGCTCGAAGCGGGCGAACGCACCGGAGCGACCGTGACGCGTCGCGTACTCCTGGCCACTGAGCAGCGCGGGAATGCCGTTGGCATCGCGCAGCGGATCGCGATAGGTCGAGTTGTCCTGCCAACCACCGAGTTCGTAGCGGGCTTTCAGTCGTGCCGAAGCAGGGCTGCGCCAGCCGATCGTGTAGGGCACGATCCAGCCGGTGGCCTGGTTCGTATTCCACTTCAGGCCATGCTGGCCATCCTCGGCCTGGCTGGGATCAACCTGGTAGGCGCCGACGCGGACATAGACATCGGGCGTCACCCAGGCCGTGGCATCGGCCATCCAGCTCGATACCGGCCACCAGGTGAAACTGCTGGTGCGGAATACGTAGGTCGGGTTGCCACAGGCCGAGTTGCCCTGGAAGTACTGGCACAGGTCCGAACCCAGGTGGTGGATGTTGGCGACGCTGCGCCCTGCTTCCAGCACCAACCGGTCGTTGAACAACTTCTGTTCGAGGGTCAGGTTGGCCAGGCGCGTGCCCTGGCCGCCGTAGATTTCCTGCACCGAGGTGCTGTTGCCTGTACTGCTGTTGGCGAGATTGGTGCCATGGCGGTTGATGCCGTAGGCCTTGACCGTCGCACCTCGCCAGCCAAACGCCGCGTCCAGGTCCACGTCGGCACCGAACATCAGCTGGCCGGCATAGGCCGTGCCGCTGCGCTTGCCACCGTCGAGCGTGGCGGCCGCTTCGCCGGTGTAGGCGAGCTTAGGAGCGAAGACGTCGCTCGCGTCGGCGGCTGCGGCCAGTGATGGCAGGGCCAGCAGGATCACTGTCGGCAGCAGGCGGCGGGAAGGGGAGGTCATGGGCGGGTTCCTTTTACAGGGTGGGAGCCGTGACCGGCTTCTTGAGCACGCGCAGCGCGACCGCGGTGACGGCCACGCCGGCCACGAGTGCCAGCAGGTAGATGCCAAGGTGGGTGACTGCGTTCGGGATCGGCAGCACGAACACGCCGCCATGCGGCACCTTCAGTTCGACGCCTGCGGCCATCGAGATCGCACCGGCCACGGCAGAACCAAGGATCAGCGCCGGAATGGTGCGCAGCGGATCACGCGCGGCATAGGGGATCGCGCCTTCGGTCACGAAACTGAGGCCAAGCACGCCAGCGGCACCGGCCGTGCCACGCTCCTCGGCAGTGAAGCGGCTACTGAACAGCCATGTCGCCAGTGCGATACCCAGCGGCGGCGTCATGCCGCCGATCATCGTCGCCGCCATCGGCGTGTAGACCTGGCTGGAAATCAATGCGGTAGAGAAGGCGTAGGACGCCTTGTTGACGGGTCCGCCCATGTCCACCGCCATCATGCCGCCCAGCAGCAGGCCAAGCAGGATCGCGCTGCTGCCTTGCATGCCGCGCAGCCAGTCGGTCAGCCAGGCCAGCAGCCCAGCCACCGGCGTACCGATCACATACATCATCAACAGGCCGACCAGCAGCGTGCCCAGCACCGGCAGGATCAGCACCGGCTTGAGGCCTTCCAGGCTGCGCGGCAGGCGCAGCGCACGGTTGATCCAATGCACGCCGTAGCCGGCGATGAAACCGGCCAGGATGCCGCCGATGAAGCCCGCATCCATGTTGACTGCCACCAATCCCCCGATCATGCCCGGGGCGATGCCCGGGCGATCGGCGATGGAGTAGGCGATGTAGCCGGCCAGTGCCGGCACCATCAGCATGAAGCCGGACTTGGCGCCGATCTGGAACAGCGACCAGGCCAGCGTGCCCTTGTGTGCATCGTCGAAGGCATAGATGCCGCCGAGCGCGAACGCCAGAGCGATCAGCAGGCCGCCGGCAGTGACGAACGGCAGCATGAACGACACGCCGGTCATCAGGTGCTTGTAGGGGCCGGTGACCCTGGCCTTCTCGGTGGTGCGACCTGAAGCCACCGTGCCGGTCTGCACGCCAGCCTCGGCCAGCGCCTTGCGGATCAGGTTCTGGCCGTCATTGATCGCCGGCTTGGTGCCGCTCTTGAACAGGCGTTTGCCAGCAAAGCGCGACAGATCGACTTCGCGGTCGGCGGCGATCAGCACCAGGTCGGCGGCAGCGATCTCGCCGTCGCTCAACGCATCCTGCGCGCCGACCGAGCCCTGGGTTTCCACCCGGATCGCGTGGCCCAGTGCCTTGGCCGCCTGCTGCAGGCCTTCGGCCGCCATGAACGTGTGGGCGATGCCGGTCGGGCAGGAGGTGACGGCGACGATGCGCTTGCCCGCGTCATCCCTGGAAGGGGGTGCCGATGCTGCGGCGAGCTGCGCCAGCACGGCGAGCGGGTCGTCCAGCACTTCACCGAGGCCGGCGCGCACGATCTGGGCATTGCCGAAGCGGGCGCTGTCCGCCTCGCCGTCACCCACCAGCAGCAGCTGCGTTGCGGCGGCAGCCTGCGCGTCGGACAGTGCCCCGGTCACGCCCTGATTGCTGCGGATCTCGATCGCCAATTCGACCCTTTGCTGGCGTGCGGCGCGGCGCAGCGCTTCGGCGGCAAGAACGGCCTCGATGCTGCGTTCGCCAGCGGCGATGACTACGGTGGAAGCTTGCATGGCAACTCCTGGAATTCTTCGGGTTCGTCCTTGCAGCAGGGGCCATCGGTGGCCCAAGGCCAGCCGCAGCCCCCTCTGCAGGGGTTTCAATCCAACCGCTCGATCAGTACATCGCCGGTCCACGCGCGCACCTGCGCCGGGTCCAGCCGTCGCGCGTCGCCACTCTCCAGCCGGCTCATCGAGAACGCCGTGGCCAGTCGCGCACAACCGGCCAGGTCGGGGGAGGGCTCCAACAAGGCGGCGGCGATGCCGGCGACCATGGCGTCGCCGGCACCGACCGTACTGCCCTGCGCCAGTCGCGCCGGTCGTGCGACCAGGGCGCCGCTGCGATCAATGAACAGCGCGCCGTCGGCGCCCATCGAGATCGCTACGAGTGCAACTCCGCGTTCGACCAGGGCCCGGCCCGCGGCGCGCAGGGCGCTGCGATCCAGCAGCGGCGTGCCGGCCCAGGCCTCCAGTTCATGGCGGTTGGGCTTGACCGCGTAGGGCAGTGCACCCTGTGCACCACTCAACGCGGCGGCAAGCGCGTCGCCACTGGTATCCAGCAGTACGCGCGCGCCGGCGGCGCGCACCTGCGCCTGCAGTCGGGCCCATGCATCGGCTTGCAGCCCGGACGGAAGGCTGCCGGACAGCACCACCGGCAGCTGCGGCTGGAGCAGTGCGTCGAGTCGGCGCGATACCGCGTCCAGATCGGCGTCACACAGTGACAGGCCGGGCAGGTTGATGTCGGTGGTCTCGCCGTTGGCGTCTTCCACCAGCTTGATGTTGGTGCGGGTACGGCCCGGAATGCGCAGACACGCGTCTGCGATGCCCCGATCGGAAAACAGTGCGCTGAACACGCCGTCGTTGCCATCGCCGAGCACGCCCAGCGCAGTGGTCGGCACGCCCCAGTCTGCCAGGCAGGCGGCCACGTTGATGCCTTTGCCGCCGGCATCGTCGCGGGAACTGCGGGCGCGATGCACGTGACCCGGTTGCAGGTTCGCCAGCCGCACGGTCTGGTCGATTGCCGGGTTCAGGGTAATGGTGACGGCGCGGGAACTCATGCGCGCGCTCCATCGAGGGCACGCACCTGCTCGGCGGTTTCGCAGTCCAGCGCCGTCGCAGCCAGCGTTCGCAGATCGGCCAGCGCGCTGCCACGCAGGCGTGCTTTCACGGCCGGGATGTCGTTCGGGGTCATCGACAGTTCGTCCACGCCCAGGCCGGCCAACAGCAGTGCGCCGAACGGATCGCCGGCCAGCCCGCCACAGACGCCCACCCAGCGCCCATGCAGTCGTGCGCCTTCCACCGTGGCGCGGATCGCGCGCAGCACGGCCGGATGCAGGCTGTCGGCCTCGGCGGCCAGTTCCGGATTCTGGCGGTCGATCGCCAGCACGTACTGGGTCAGGTCGTTGGTACCGATCGAGAAGAAGTCGGCGTGGCGGGCCAGCACATCGCTCTGCGCCGCAGCGGCCGGCACTTCGATCATGATGCCGATCGGTACCCCGGGCGCCTGCAGTGCTGCGCGCTGGCGCTCGCAGATGGCGCGCAGTGCGACCAGCTCGCTCACCGAGGTGATCATCGGGAACATGATGGACAGGCGCGCGCCGTCTTTCGCCGCGCGGTACAGCGCACGCAGCTGCGGTTCCAGCAGGTCCGGCCGGCGCAGCAGCAGGCGCGCGCCGCGCACGCCCAGGAACGGGTTTTCCTCATGCGGCAGCTCCAGGTGCGCCACCTGCTTGTCGCCACCGATATCGAGCGCACGCACGATCAGTGGGCGGCCGCCGAGTGCCTTGGCCATCGCCACATACGTGGTGTACTGCTCATCCTCGCTGGGCGTACTGCCACGTTCAAGGAACAGGAATTCGGTGCGCATCAGGCCGACGCCTTCCGCGCCTTGCTCCAGTGCCAGCGGCACCTGCTCGGGCAGGTTGACGTTGGCGCCGATGTCGATGCGGTGGCCGTCCGGCGTCTGTGCCGGCTGCGCGCGTTGCGCCGCTTCACGCTCGCGGATCTGCTGCTGTTCGGCGATCCACGCGCGCGCCGAGGCGAGATCGGCCTCGGACGGAGACAGGTAGAGCCGCCCGCAGTTGCCGTCGATGATCGCCTCGCGACCGGCGCTGATCGCGAGCAGCTCGCCCCCCCCGGCGACCAGCGCCGGCAGGCCGAGGGTGCGCGAGAGGATGGCGGTGTGCGAGGTCGGCCCGCCCTGCGCGGTGGCCAGGCCAATCACGCGGGTAGTGTCGAGGTTGGCCGTGTCGGACGGCGACAGGTCCGCCGCGATCAGGATGCACGGGTGCGCGGGCAGGTCGGCCAGGCCGCCACCGGCGGCCGACGGATCAAGCTGCGCCAGCACTCGGCGGCCAACGTCACGCAGGTCGGCGGCGCGCCCGGCCAGCACCGGGTTGCCCAGCGCGGCCAGGCCCGAGGCGATGTGTTCGATGGCCTGATGCCAGGACCATGCGACGCCATGGCCTTCGACCATCAGCTGGCAGGTACGGGTAATCAGGTCGGTGTCGTCCAACAGCGCGGCATGGGCCTTGAAGATGGCGGCGTCCGAGGCGCCAAGCCGGCGCTGGGTGTCATCCTGCAGCGCGGCCAACTGCTGGCGGGTGCGGGCGAGCGCGTCCTGCAGACGCGCCCCGCCTTCGCCGAGCGGGGCCGGGCGGTCGGCGACCTCGGCCTGCGTGCTGGCCAATACATGCACCGGGCCGATTGCCAGCCCAGGGCTGGCACCGATGCCGACGATGGCAGCCTGTGCCTCGGGCGGATTCCAGCCTGCCACCGGCGCGGCCTTGCGTTGTGCTGCGCGCTCGGCGTCGGCCTTTTCCTGTGCCACCAGGTCCTCCATGACCCTGCGCAGCGCGGTCAGCAGGGCGGGGGCATCCGCCCCCTCGGCAGACACGCTGACGGCATCGCCATGACGCAGGCCAAGTTGCAGCAGCGCGACCAGACTCTTGGCGTCCGCTGCCTGGTCGCCGGCACGCACCTGGGCGCGGGCCGCAAAGCGGCGCGCCGTCTCTGCCCAGCGCGTGGCCGGGCGCGCGTGCAGGCCGCTGGGGTAGGCAATGGTCCAGTCAAAGCGCTCGGCCAGATCGGTGGCCGTTACCTGGGCGGTCGTGATCGCAATGTCGCCGGTCAGCGCGTTGACGATCTCACCCGCATCGGTGGTCGCAAACAGGCGCTGCAGCGTTGCCTCATCCTGGATCAGCCGGGTCAGGCGGCGCAGCAGGGTAATGTGGGTATCGGACTGGGCAGCGATGCCAACCACCAGACGGGTGACCTGCCCCGGATTCCATTCCACGCCTTCCGGCAACTGCAGCACGGCAATGCCATCGCGGCGCACCAGATGGCGGTCCTCGCCAAGCCCGTGGGGGATTGCCACGCCATGGCCGAGGAAGGTGTTGGCCAGCGCTTCGCGCCGTCCCATGCTGGCCTCGTACCCCGGCGCCACGCAGCCGGCCGCGACCAGCATCTGCGCGACCTGGGCGATCGCATCGGTCTTGTCCTGCGCCCGCGCGTCCAGGCGGATCAGTTCCCGGCTGACGGGGGAGGGGAAGGTCTGGGGCGACAAAGGGCGGCTCCGGCAAAAGGATGGCTGGGCATATTGGGAACGTTCCCACCGCCTATTTCAATGTGCACTGCACAAAATGCCAATAGCTCTTTGGCGTTAGCATTGTCCTGAACAGCCGCCGGGCCATGGCAGGCGCACTTTTCCGGGAACGTTTCCAATGAGTATCAGCATCAATGACGTCGCGCGTGTAGCGGGGGTATCCAAGTCCACCGTGTCGCGGGTTCTCGGGGGCGGCCCGGTCAGCGAAGAGGTTCGCGGCCGGGTCGAGGTGGCGATCCGCCAGACCGGCTATCGGCCGAACCTGCAGGCAAGGCGGCTGCGCTCCCGGCACACCGGCATCATCGGGTTGATCGTTGCGGATATCCGCAACCCGTTCTTCACTGCGCTTATCCGTGCGGTGGAGGAGGTCGCCTATCGCGAAGGCCTGCGCGTCACGCTCTGCAACACCGACGAAGACCCCGAGCGCGAGGCGCTGTACCTGCAGTTGATGCACGAGGAGCGCATCAGTGGACTGATCTTTGCGCCCACACGGACCGCGGTGGGGCGGCTGGAACGGCTCACGCTGGACTTCCCGACGGTACTGGTGGACCGCGCCGCGGCCAGCGGGTCGATCGACAGCGTGGTGCTGGACAATCCCGCGGCGATGGGCGCCCTGGTCGAGCATCTCGTCGAGCGTGGCTATCGCCGCATCGGCGGCCTGTTCGGCAGCACCAGCACCACGGCGGCCGAGCGCCGCGACGGCTATCTTGCTGCGATGCGCACGCACGGATTGGAGCCGGATTACCGTGAAGTCGAGCCAACGGCCGAGGCCGCCATCGCAACGGTCGACCAATGGCTGGCCGGCCCTTCGCGTCCCGACGCGCTGGTCACCAGCAACAGCCTGCTGCTCATGGGTGCATTGAAGGCGGCACGCAGCGCCGGTCTCGCCATTCCAGGAGAGCTGGCGCTGGCAGGGTTCGACAACGAGCGCTGGACCGAGCTGGTCGAACCTGGCATTACCGTGGTCGAGCAGCCGGTTGAAGACATGGGGCG
Organism: Stenotrophomonas sp. CASM114; assembly: GCF_049384325.1. Lineage (NCBI taxonomy): Bacteria > Pseudomonadati > Pseudomonadota > Gammaproteobacteria > Lysobacterales > Lysobacteraceae > Stenotrophomonas > Stenotrophomonas sp. CASM114. The sequence continues at coordinate 297,718 of NZ_JBMRGJ010000001.1, forward strand.
CGCTGCGATGTCGCTGTTGCTGGAACGCCTGCGCATGCCGGAGCTGCCCGTGCGCAGACTGGTGATGACGGGAAGGTGCGTGGTGAGAGGGTCGACGGCTGGGCGATAGTCCGGCACCGGCCTGCGGCAGCCGCCAGATGTTGGCGGGTCATGCGTTGTCTGCTACAAGCCAACTGTACGCAGACACAGTGGAGGATCGCCTTGTCAGAGCACTGCTCCGCCTGCAGGCATCCCACCACGATCCTTCCAGATGGCTGGCAGCGCCCGTGCCTTCAGCATCCCGCTGGTCCGACTGGCGACGCATCTCCGGGCAGTGGCGCATGGAAAACGGCCAATACGACGTATTCTGGAAGCCTCTACGATCTCATCGCGTTTCTCGGCCAGCTTGATCGGCTTTGACCTCTGCCGCGTGGCATCCATGAAAGCAACAGCCAGGGCCTCAACATGAAGGGACATCACCAACCCCAGGCGCGCCGCGTCATGCCTCGGCTCCTCGCACTTGGCCTCTGCGCGCTGGCTGGGTCCGCTGTGGCCGGAACAACGCAGCCGGCACGGACCTGGCTTGTCAGCGGCACGGAACTCATCACCCTCCTGCAGGGGAAAGGCGATGACGGGTTCTGCGACGGCGAACAGTGCCGGAGCCTGTCCAGCGCTCGCGCCAGCGGCTATATCCTGGGCGTCGCCGCTGCCAGCCGCGGACAGTGGTGCGGGCAGGGCCAGATCCTTCCGCATGAACTGGTCGACCATGTGTCTTCCCATCTCCGGCAACTGCCCCGCGAGCGATTGCAGCAGGATGCGTCGCCACTGGTTGTCGAAGGGCTGCGCACGGCGTTTCCCTGTGGTCGCGGCACACCACGTGGCAACAGTGCCGAGCCCGGCAATGACCAATGAAGCATGCCGCGCCCGCTTGGCGACGATGCGGACGTCCTACACCCTCGCGACACGGTGCATTCACGGCCACCGACATTCGCGCTGCCACACTGCATGTTCCTTCCACAGCACGAGGTGCCCCATGGCTACCTGTGATGTCTGCGGCAACAACTACGACAAGAGCTTTACCCTGCAGCAGGGCGGGCGCAGCGGCACGTTCGATTCGTTCGAGTGCGCGATCCACGCATTCGCACCCCGCTGCGCACACTGCAAATGCGCGGTCATTGGGCATGGCGTTGAAGGAAATGGCCAGATCTTCTGCTGTGCACATTGCGCCGGTCATGCCGGCGTACAGGGTATAGCCGACCGGGCCTGAGCTGCCTTCAGCGCCCTCCTGCTTCCTGCCCAGAGACAAGCGAAGAAAGCCGCGCGATCCGGGCTGCGCCCGAATCAGTCAGCAGCGCCAGTGCGCGCCGCTTCCGGGAAGGCAGCCCCGCCACGACCTCCGGTGCCAACACGACGTCGAACTCTCTGGCGTTGGCATCCAGCGCGGTGGCCAGAACGCACGAATCGGCCGTCATGCCACTCAGGCACAGGCGGCGCACGCCCAATTTGGCCAGCAGAATCGGCAAGGGACTGGCCAGGAACGCCGAGTGCTTGGGCTTGAGCACGAAGTAATGACCGGGCAAGGGCGAGAGAAGGCTGGCAATTCGCCCCGCCGGACCGCCGTCGCGCCGGCACTGTTCCACCTGCTGGCGGAAATCGCGCTTCCAATCCGAGAAATTGTCATTGGCGTAGATGACCGGCCACCCGCGTTCGTCGAAGTGATCCCTCAGGCGCCGGATCTGCCGGGCCGCCCGCTCTGCCGCGGGCGCCAGCTCCTGCGCGCCCGGGAAATCGAAACGGCTGAACATGTCGATGATCAGCAAGGCCGTCGACGGATCATCTGCCATGGTTCAATCTCCTGTCTGGGTATGCGGCGCCTCGACCGGCTTGGACTGCGGCGAATCTTTCTGGCGCAGGAAGATCGTCAGCACCACCAGAGACAGCACGGCCAGGAACTCGCTTTGCCAGTTCTGCATGGATTCGAACCAGAATGTGCTGCTGGCGAGGTGCTCCACAAAGCCTGGCGGCGGCAATCCCTTCAACTGCTGTTCGGCCTCCTCGGCGCGCCAGCTCCCCAATGCATGCAGCGTAAAACTGCACAGGAACAACAGCCCGAACGCAATCGCCAGCGAATGACCGTAAAGAACCTTCCACAGGCCACCGCGCCTGACTGGCCAGGGCGTGGGGCCGGGTTCGATGCGATTCTGTTCCTGCGCAGGGTCCAGCGGCCGCGATTCGGCCGAACCGCGCTGGCGCAGGCTGACCGTCAGCAGAACGTACATCCCCATCTGCAGGAACTCGCTCTCCCAGTTCTCGAACGTGGCGCTGACGAAGTGCCCGGTAGCCAGGTAGTGCCAGAAATCGATCGGCACGCGTCCGTGCTCGACCAGTTCCTGGTTGTGCACGTGATGCCCCGCAACTGCCTGGCCCACAATGAACACCAACGTGAGCGCAAGCAGCACCAGCGAGAGACCGTTGCGTTTCCACATGCAACACCTCGTTCAGGCCGTTCCAAAGATCGTCCATGAAGCTTGCGTGGGCAAAGGGCCATGCCTCGTGATTGCTGCGCATCCGGGATGTGAGGCGGACTCAACGCTTTCCCGTCGGATCGGGATCAGGGCGCTCGTAGTCCTCCGGTACCGCCTTGGGGCCGTCGCCGTCGTCGGGCATGTCGTGCTCCTTCCATCTGGCTCGATCGTTGCGCCGTTTGTCCGGCGTGTGCGCTTTTGACTGATCGTCCACATCCGTCGTTGGATTGAAGGGCAGTTTGTCGTTCATGGGCAGCTCCTGCGGCGAGAGAGTGAAGCCTGCGCCGCGCCGGGTTAACGCCACGACGCTGCAGAATGAACGCCGCGCACACCGGGATGTCACTGCAGCCGGATGGCGGCCTTGCGATGCTGAAGACCCGAGCTCCTGGAGCAGCACGATGCAGGCATTGACCTATCACGGCCGCAGGGATGTGCGCGTCGAGACTGTGCCCGACCCGGTACTGGCGGCGGATGACGATCTGATACTGCGGGTGACCGCCACCGCCATCTGCGGTTCGGACCTGCACCTCTACCGCGGCAAGATTCCTGATCTGCACGATGGCGATGTACTGGGCCACGAATTCATGGGCGTGGTGGAAGAGGTCGGCAGCGGCGTGACCCAGGTGAAGCCGGGCGATCGCGTGGTGATTCCGTTCGTGATCGCCTGTGGCGAGTGTTTCCACTGCAGGCTGGCCGAATATGCCGCATGCGAGACCACCAATCCTGGCAAGGGCGCGGCGCTGAACCAGAAAGGGCTGCTGCCTCCAGCTGCTTTGTTCGGATACAGCCATCTGTATGGCGGCGTAGCCGGTGGCCAAGCCGAATTCGTACGCGTGCCGAAGGCCAACGTGGGCCCGTTGCGCATTCCGGAAGGCGTGGCCGATGAGCAGGTGCTGTTCCTGTCTGACATTCTCCCGACCGGCTATCAGGCCGCGCTGAACGCGGGTGTGAAGCCCGGCTCGACGGTGGCCATCTTCGGCGCCGGTCCGGTTGGGCTGATGAGCGCGGCCTGTTGCCGACTGCTGGGAGCAGAGACCATCTTCATGGTCGACCACCTTCGTTACCGCCTGGACTATGCACGCCGTGCTTACGGCGTGACCCCCATCGACTTCAAGGAGATAGAAGACCCGGCCGATTACATCCTTACCCAGACCAGTGGGCGGGGCGTAGACGCCTGCATCGAGGCCGTAGGCTTCGAGGCCGAGGGCAGTGCGCTGGAGTCAGCGTTGACCGCTGTAAAGCTGGAAGGCAGCAGTGGCGTGGCGATACGGCAATGCATCGCGGCAACGCGCCGTGGCGGCGTGGTCAGCATTCCAGGCGTCTATGCCGGCTTCATCCATGGTTTTCTGCTGGGTGATGCGTTCGATAAAGGTCTGACATTCAAGATGGGCCAGACCCATGTGCAGGGGCTGATGCCGGAACTGCTTGACGCAATCATGGAAGGAAAGCTGGATCCGGGTGACATCATCTCGCACCGGATGCGCCTGGCCGACGCTGCGCAGGGCTACGCGATATTCGATGCCAAGGATGACGACTGCCGCAAGATCGTGCTGACACCCTGAGCATGCTGCCATGAGCGCGATTGCCGCCGGTGTCTACGCACTGTGGCTGGCTGCCGGCTGGCTGGACTTCCATTTTCACCGGCGGACCGACCTTCCACACACCTCTGCGATGCGCGAAAGCCTGTTGCATGGGGTGCAGTTGCTGCTGATCGGAAGCGGGGTGCTCGCATGGCTCCTGCTGGAAAACACGCTGTCGCTCGTCACGTTTCTGGCACTTCTGGTCCTCGCGCACGCAATCGCCGGCTACTTCGACACCGTCAGCGCGGACGGCAGACGACGCATCAGTCCGGCAGAGCAGCATGTGCACAGCGTGCTCGATGCCGCGCCGTGGGTCCTGCTGGGCTGGGTGGGCTGGCAGGTCCACCCCCGGTGGTCGCTCGAAGTGAAGCCTGCAGCACCGGGCGTCTGGTGGCTGGTCCTGCTGCCGGCGCTGGGCGTGGTCGTGCTGCCATGGTTGTGGGAGCTGCTGCAGTGCCTGCGCGCACGACGGCAGCGCGGGCAAGCGAGCGCGTGAGGATCATCGCGCAGAGAATTCATGCGCCGGCTACGCCTCCCAGACAGTGATGTGACCGCTTGCCGCCTACGTTCGACATGTCTCTCCATTTCAGGCCCCTTCATGCAGCATGTGACGCCGCCATCCCCGCTGGAGAGCCGCGCTCGCGAGGTAGTGGTCCAGCGGCCCGACCTGCCATTGCCCGGAAGCGGCCGCACGCTGCGGCGGTGGCAGGCGCTGGCGGCATGGGGGGCGGAAGACCTGTGCCTGGCCAAAGTGCTTGAGGCGCACTACGACGCCCAAGCGATCATTGCCGAACTGAACGCGCCCGCCCTGGCTGAAGGCCAGCTACTGGCGGTCTGGGCCGCGGAAGGTCCAGCCAACACACTCCGCTTCGATGTCCACGGTCAGCTCCATGGTGACAAGCCCTGGTGTTCCGGCAGCGCGTGGGTGGATGCGGCATTGGTAACCGTCCGCAACGCGCAGGGCGTGTGGCTGTGCCAGGTGGCAGCGAAGCACTGGCGCACGCTTGCAGATGAGCCCTGGCCGGCCGTTGGCATGGCCGGCGTTCCGTCCACCACGGTGCGGTTCGACGGCGCACCGATGGCGCTTCTGGGAACGCGCGATGAGTACCTGCAGCGACCGGGTTTCTGGCACGGCGGTGCGGGGATCGCGGCAGTCTGGTTCGGCGCGGCGGCCGCCCTGGCCGAGCGCATGCGGCCAGCCTGCACCGAGGGGAATCGCGCGCGATTACTGGGTGAAGTGGACCTCGCCTTGGGCCCGGCGGCGGCGCTGCTTCGCGAAGTGGCGGCGCGCATCGACGCCGCGCCGGAATCGGCGCACCGCGAAGAGGTCGTGCGCCTGCGCTGCGTGGTCGAGCGCGCGGCGACGCGTGTCCTGGATCTGGCGGGGCGCGCACTGGGCCCGGCGCCGATGTGCCTGGAAGATGCCCACGCCCGTCGCTGCGCGGACCTGACCGTGTTCCTTCGGCAGAGCCACGCAGATCGCGATTGGGAATGGCTGGGCGGCCAGCGGGCGAGCCAGGAGGCGACATGGGCGCTGTAGCCAGGACACCCCTGCAGGGGGAAGGAACGCAGGAGCAGGCATGGCTGCGCTGCGATTGGCTGTGGCAGCGGCCGGCAACATCGGCCAATGCCCTGTGCGCCGGCCATGATCGCGTCGTGGTGGTCGCACCCCATCCAGACGACGAGATCCTCGGCTGTGGTGGACTGCTCCGTCACGCTGCGGAGCAGGGCATGGAAGTACGCGTCGTCGCCGTGACTGATGGCGAATCGTGCTATCCGGACGAGCACTGGTGGACGCCAGAACGCCTGCGCTCGGCGCGACGCGCCGAGCTTGCCGCAGCGCTGGGCGAACTCGGTATCCGGCCTGGATCCGCGTTTCATCTCGGCATCGCCGACGGCGCGGTCAGTGCGCACGAACAGGGCCTGGAAGATTGGCTGCAGCAGCACCTCCAGCCGAGCGACCTGGTCCTGGCACCCTGGCGCTTTGATGGGCATCCCGATCATGAAGCCGCAGGGCGTGCTGCCTGCAGGGCGGTGCGGACAGTGGGCTGCCGACGCCTGGAGTACCCGGTGTGGGGCTGGCACTGGCTTGACCCCGCCTGCGCACACATGGCGTGGGAGGTTCCCAGGCTGATCGACATTTCAGCAGTGGCTGCCGCAAAACGAAACGCCATCGCGCACTTCCGGACCCAGACCGGCGAGGTGCCGGAATTGAACAGCCCGCCGGTGCTGCCCGCACATGTATTGACCCGATTCTTCCGGAACTACGAGGTATTCCTGGCATGAGCGCGCAACCGTACTTCGATGAACTGCATGAGCAGGAGGATCCCTTCGGCTATCGCAGCCGATGGTATGAAGAACGCAAGCGTGCGCTGCTGCTGGCCAGCCTGAGCCAGCGCCAGTTCATTCGGGGCTGGGAGCTGGGATGCTCCAACGGCGTGCTGACCGAGGCCTTGGCCGCCCGCTGCGAGCGCCTGCTGGCCACCGACATCAGCCCACGCGCAGCGTTCCGGGCCCGCCGCAACCTGGCCCACCTGCCGCATGTGCAGGTCCATTGCGCCAGCCATCCCGAGCAATGGCCGCCGGGCCGCTTCGACCTGATCGTCTGCGGGGAAATGGGCTACTACCTGGGTGCAGCAGCGCTACACGAGCTGCGCGCCGGCATCGATTCGGCCCTTCGCGACGACGGACTGCTGGTCGCCTGCCATTGGTTGCCTTCGTTCCATGGGCGCGCAAGTCGCACCGACGTCGTGCATCGGTGCCTTGGCCAAGGCCTGCACGAAGCCTTCCACTATCGTGATGCGGACTTCGTGCTGCAGGGCTGGACGCGCAGCGCACTATCGCTGGCCCGCAACGAGGGCCTGCGATGATCGGCATCCTGGTTCCGGCCCATGACGAGGCAGCCAGCGTGGAGCGCTGCCTGCAATCGATCCGAAGGGCAGCCCTGCATCCCGGGCTTCACGGCGAAGCAGTGCAGGTGGTGGTTGCACTGGACAGCTGCTCGGATGCCACCGCGTCCATCTGCCAGCAGCAGCGGGTCGATACGGTGCGCCTGGAAGCACGCTGCGTCGGCGTTGCCAGGGCAGCGGCCGCCGCTGAGCTGCTCGGACGCGGTGCGAGATGGCTGGCGAGCACCGATGCCGACAGCGAGGTACCTCCCGAATGGCTGGTTGCCCAGCTTGAAGGCCGGTGCGACGCCTTCTGCGGACTGGTGGACATAGCAACCACCTCCAGGACGGAGAAGCGCCTGCGACGCGCGTTCCAGAAACGGCAGCAGTGGGGCGACGATCATGGGCGCATCCACGGTGCCAATTTCGGCGTCTCCGCCCAGGCCTATCTGGCGGCCGGGGGATTTGCTCCCCTGCGCTGTGGAGAGGATGTTGCACTGGTGAGGAGGCTGCAACGCCTCGGCGCTGACGTAAGGTGGGCCGGCGCTCCCATCGTCATGACCAGTGCCCGCCTGGTGGGACGCGCGACCGGAGGGTTCTCCGCCTACCTGGCCGGAATGGAGGGTGCGCGCCCCGCCACGGCGGCAGATCGGCGGATGGCGGTACCTGGAAGCGCCTCGAAAACCACGCTGAATTGGGCGTGATGTGATGTTTTCCCGGCCGGCGTTTACGGTTTCGCCACGATGCCCGTCCTAGAGTGAAGCGCTGGGAAGCAGGAGTGGCACCATGCCGAATCGAGCCATCGTCTACGTCAGCGAGGCCGTCAGTGGATTCTCGCCGGAACGTCTGAAAGCGCTGATGGACGATGCCGCGCGCTTCAATCGGGGCGCAGGGGTGACCGGGGTGCTGCTGTTCGACGGCGAACGCTTCCTGCAGTACATGGAGGGCCCTGCCGATGGACTGGATGTGGCCTTCTCCCGTGTCGCCGGCGCCAGCAGTCACATCCACCTGATCGAACTTGCGCGGGGGCGTGTCGGCCAGCGGCGGCTGCCGTTCTGGCCCATGCGTTGCCTGTCCGTCACTGCAGATGAGCTGCGCGAGATCGCCTGTGCCGACTGGACCAGCTTCATCCAGCGGGCAGCGACCGAACAGGCCGATGCCACGGCGATGGGCAAGCTGCTGCTGATTGTCGAGCCCTACGCAAAGGCCGCCTGAGCCGGAAACCTGTTACTGCCGTGTGCCGCAGGGGAGAGGATGGAGCGAGGCAGGTTGTGAGCCGCCTCATTTGGCTCTACGGCAAGGGCAGCATCATGGAAGGGCAGGAAACTTCCTGCGTCAGAAGGAATCAACGTGCCCCTCCGCGCAATCGCTTACGCAAGTGAGGCGATACCGGGGCTTTCCATGGACCCTGTGGACGACCTCGCCAGGGCCGCTGCCCGCTTCAACTTCGAAGCAGGCGTGACGGGTGTGCTTCTTTACGATGGGCACCGCTTCCTCCAGTACATCGAGGGACCGGAAGACAGCATCAACGTGGTATACAGCCGCATCCTCGGTGCCCGCAGCCATTGCGAACTGCTTGAGCTGGGCCGGGGCAGGGTGTCCGGCCGGTTCTTTCCCTATTGGTCGATGCGGCTGCTCTGGACCGACCCTGCCGACATCCGCAGCGTCGCTCGTGGCAACTGGAGCGGGCTCTCCCGCGGTGGTGCGCTGCGCCAGCTGGGCCAGGTGGTAGCCCCACACCTGGCGTAATCCCGGCGTCTGCCGCTCAATGCGTGGCAGGGGGCGCGCAGGCGTCTCCCACGACCTGCTGGACGGCTTCCTGCAACTGGTCGATGTGGAACGGCTTGGCCACGAAGGTTGCGCGGCGGTGGCGCAGCGGCACCAGCTGGTCATAGACCGCAGACACGAACAGGTAGGGAATGCCGAGTTCCGCCAGTCGATCGGCCACCGGGAACACCACGCCATCGCGGAGCTCCACATCCAGAACCGCGCCATCGAAACGTTGCGTATCCAGCAACCCCAGCGCATCGAACACGCTGTAGGCGTGGGTCACCCGGCCGCCGCCGTCTTCCAGCGCCTGTTCCATCAGTGCAGCCAGGTCGAGCTGGTCTTCAACCAGCAGCAGGTTGCACCTGCGCTGGTCCATTTCCGATTGCATGCGCGCATGCCTGTGTTGCCTTGGGAACTGCAGTGTGTGCTGTATTGCATCAACGGCGCGCGTGGGCCGTGTCAGCCCAGCGCGAAGCCGCCCCGCGCAGGTGCTCCATGCCGTCGATGCGGCGTGGAAGGCGGTGCGCCTTTTTTGACGGCGCGTTGGCGGCGGCCATGGATACTGCCGCCGTCCCCCAGCACTGGAGCCATGACCATGCCTCGATCCGCCACCGACCCCACCGCCCCCTGCGCATTGCGCGTGGAGTGCATGTCCCTGGATTGCGGCGGCGCTGCGATCGTCGTGGAGCTGGATCGCACCCCCGAACGGGCATGGATGAAGTCGCTCAAGCGCGCCCTGCAGGAGGATGACGTGCTGGAGGGTGCCCAGGCCAAGTTCGATGGCCGCTTTGTCTACGTGGTGGGCGTGGAAGGTGGCGCGCACCGTGCGCAGCACCGGGTGATCCAGGCGTTGAAGGCGTCCGCAGGCGCGCGCGCACCCGCAGCAAGCCCCCGTCGCGACGGCGGCATCGGAGTAGTGTCCGGCGCGATGCCCGCCTGAGTTCGCGGCAGGCGTTGCCACGCAACAGCGGATGTTATGACCGCATCAGCGCCAGGTGCAGCGCGCACGCCCGCCGGCTCACGCCGGCCGACGGGGCAGTGATTGCTGCCTCGCCACCATGGTCTCCGGAGGCATGTCGCCCCACTACCGGAGACCGTGATGGCAGACCAGAACACCGTCCGCAGCGAGCGCCTGCTGAAATGGCTGCAGGATGCCTACGCCATGGAGCAGGAGGCGGAGACCATGATGAAGGCCATGGCTTCGCGCATCCAGAACTATCCCCATCTTGCCGCACGCATCGGCCAGCACGTGCTGGAGACGCAGCAGCAGGCCGCCTCCCTGCGCGAGTGCATTGAAGCGCTCGGCGGAAGCGTGCCCACCGCCAAGGGGCTGTTCGCGAGCATGACCGCAGCGATCCACGCCGCCGGCAACACCCTGATGGAGGACGAGGTCGTCAAGAGCATCGGCATCTCCTTTGGCTTCGAGAACACCGAGATCGCCACCTACCGGGCACTGGTGATCGCGGCCGAGCGGGCCGCCGCGCCGGATATCGCGGCCGTGTGCGGCCAGATCCTGCAGGAAGAGATCGCCATGGCGCGCTGGCTGGAAGAGCACCAGGACAGCCTGGTCGGCGCCTTCCTCAACCGTGACGAAACGCCTGGTGCCCAAGCCAAGCGTTGATCCCGATCCCGCCTGCCATACACAGGAGACAGTCCCATGTTCTTTCACCACAAGAAGCTGATGTACACCGTGCGCGTGCGCGAATCCAACCCGCAGCTTGCCAGCCTCATGCTGGAACAGTTTGGCGGCCCGCAAGGCGAACTGGCGGCTGCAATGCGTTACTTCACCCAGGGACTCGGTGAATGCGATCCGGGCCGTAAGGACCTGCTGATGGACATTGCCACCGAAGAGATCAGCCACCTGGAGATCATCGGCACCATCATCGCCATGCTCAACCGCGGCCCGAAGGCCATCCAGTCCGAGGGTCTTGCCGAAGCCGAGGACATGCGGCTGCTGGGCCAGAACAGCACCAGCCATACCGAACAGATCCTGTATGGGGGCGGCCCGGCGCTGGTCAATTCCAGCGGGGTGCCGTGGACGGCGGCCTACGTCGATTCGATCGGGGAGCCCACCGCCGACCTGCGCTCGAACATCGCCGCCGAAGCCCGCGCCAAGCTGGTCTACGAACGACTGATCACGGTGACCGATGATCCAGGCATCAAGGACGCACTGCGCTTCCTGATGACGCGCGAAATCGCCCACCAGAAGTCCTTCGAAAAGGCATTGCACAGCATCCAGCCCAACTTCCCGCCGGGCAAGCAGCCGGGTGACCCCGCCTTTACCGACCTGTACATGGACATGTCGCAGGGCGACGGCGCCGATGACCTGCTGGGCAGCTGGAACAGCGGCGAGCTGTGGGAGCGGGTCAGCGACCGCGAGGCCCAGGCCGCTGTGGACGGCGGTGACGGCAGCGCCACGGTGGGCCTGGACCCACGCGAGCAGGCGGCGGTGCAGGCCATGACCCTGCGAACGCTTTCCGATCCCGAAGCACGGCCGACAACCGGTGCCGAGCTGGGCGCCGGGCCGGGCGCCGGTGCGCTCGACCTGCCGCCACGGGAGCCTTGACGCGGGACAGGCCGGGGCGGGCCTCCGCCCCACGTTTCGCGTGAAAAAAAAGTGGGCGGACACGCTGTCCGCCCACATGGGGTGCAACCGGTCAGTCTCGATCAACGCTGCTGGCCACCGCGATTGTTGTTGCCGCCACGTTCCTGCTGTTGCTGCCGACCGCCCTGGTTGCCACCCTGGTTGCCGCCGCCATGGCTGTTCTGGCCGCCTTCGCGGCCGATGTCGGCCATGTGCTGGCGATCCTGGCTCACCGCTTCGCCGCCCTTGCGACCGGCTTCGCGCGCTTCTTCAGAGCTGAATTCATGGGCGTTGCCCGACTCATGCGCGGCGCGGCCGCCCTTGGCGGCGATCTCGCGCTGCTTGTCTTCGTCCATCGAGGCGAAGCCGCGGTTGCTGCTGCCCTGGTTCTGGTTCTGGTTGGCCATGGAAAGTCTCCTTGGAGTGAGCCGCCCGATTGGCGGCAGCGACCATCTTCCAGATCCGCCGCTAGACGGCGGTGGCACCACCGCCAACGTGATGTCATGCGCAGGCACGCGCTTCCTCATGCATTCTCCACGAAAGCAAATCCATCGGCGGGGGACACGGCATGCCGGTCGTGGTGCTCTAGCCGGGTGTCAACGCAGCGCGGCGTCGGTACGTACAGGTTCAACGCCGCCTCCACGCCGGTGTCACCGCGCGTTTGATTCGCATCGCTAAGGTAGAGCCATCTGCAACAACCCGGTGCTGTCATGCCTCTTCGTGCCATTGCATATGTAAGTGAAGCCACCCGAAACCTGACTGCAGAACGGCTGCAGCAGCTTGTCGCGGACGCGATGCTGTTCAACGAGTCGGTTGATGTGACCGGCGTCCTCCTGTTCGACGGCACGCGCTTCCTGCAATATCTCGAAGGCCCGGAGTCCGGTGTCAGCGCGGCGTACACCCGCATCCTGGCGGCCGGCAGCCACAACGGTCTGGTCGAACTCAACCGGGGCAGGGTGGGGCGGCGGCAGTTCCCGCACTGGCGCATGCACAGCGTGCGCGTGGATGAGCTGGCGCTGGGAAAGATCGCGATCTCCGACTGGACCGGCTTCGTGCGCAGCGCCTCCGCGCTCGCTCCTGGCACCAGTGCGCTTGATCGACTGCAATCGGTGGCGCAGGCGCCGCCAGGCGCCGGCGATGGCCGGTTGCTGGAACCGGACGGACCGGTGGCACGATGAGCGCAGCCGGCGCCCCGGGCACGCCAGGACAGGTACGCATCGGCTGCGCAGGCTGGTCGCTGTCGCGCGCGGCGCAGGCGGCGTTCGGCGCAGGCGACAGCGTACTGCAGCGCTATGCCACCCGCCTGCCGATGGTCGAGATCAATTCCTCGTTCTACCGCCCCCACCAGGCGGCCACCTACGCCCGGTGGGCGGCGAGCGTGCCCGCGGGTTTCCGCTTCGCGGTGAAACTGCCGCGCGTGATCAGCCATGAACGCCGGCTGCGCGACGCGATGCAGCCGCTGGCGCTGTTCCTTGATGGCGTGATCGCGCTGGGGGACAGGCTGGGGCCGCTGCTGCTCCAGCTGCCGCCCAGCCTGGCGTATGAGCCGGCGACCGTAACGGCATTCCTGCACGGACTGCGCGCACGCACCTCGGTTGATGTCGCCTGCGAACCGCGCCATCCCAGTTGGTTCACTGCGGACGTCGACACGCTGCTGAGCGACCATGGCATCGCACGGGTCGCGGCTGACCCGGCCCGGGTACCGGCAGCAGCTGTCCCGGGCGGTGACCGCACGTGGAGCTACTGGCGCTGGCACGGGCAGCCGCAGATCTATCGCAGCCCCTACAGCGAACAGGCGCTGGCGGGGCTGGCCCAGCACCTGCAGCGTGAAGCCGCTGCGCAGCGCCGCGCCTGGTGCGTACTGGACAACACCGCGCTGGGCCACGCGACCGGCAACGCCCTGCACCTGCAGGCACTGCTGCAGGAGAACGCGCATGCCTGAGGGCCCGTCCATTGTCCTGCTGCGCGAAGCCGCCAGCCGCTTCAAGGGTCACGTCGTGCGCGGCGTCTCCGGCAACAGCCGCATCGACCTGTCACCGCTGCAGGGACGCAGGGTCAAGGCGGTTCGCAGCTGGGGCAAGCACTTCCTGCTGGAGTTCAGCCACCACACGCTGCGCATCCATCTGATGATGTTCGGCAGCTGGCGCATCGACGAACGGAAGCCAGCTCCTGCACGGGTGTCGCTGGCATTCGACAACGGGGAACTGAATTTCTACGCGTGTTCCGTCCGGCTGATCGACGAGCCGTTGGACGACGTCTACGACTGGCGGGCGGACGTGATGAACGACGCCTGGGATCCAAAGCTGGCCCGGCGCAAGCTGAAGGCACTGCCGGACACCCCGGTCTGTGATGCGCTTCTGGACCAGACCATCTTCGCCGGCGTCGGCAATATCATCAAGAATGAGGTGCTGTTCCGCATCCGCGTGCATCCGGCCACGCGACTGGGCGACCTGCCACCGCGCAAGCTCACCGCCCTGATCACCCAGGCCCGTGCCTACAGCTTCGACTTCCTGGAGTGGAAACGGCGCTTCGAATTGAAGAAGCACTGGCAGGTGCATACGCGCAAGGTGTGCCCGCTCTGCGGTGGCCCGGTCAGCAAGCTGTACATGGGTACGACGCGGCGACGCACGTTCTTCTGCCCAAACGATCAGGTACTCTACCCGCCGTGAGGCCGCCGTCCATGGCGGCCTGCGATTCGACTCAGGCGGCCTGCGCGGCCTTGGCATTGCCGCCGCCCTTGGCCAGCAGGGTCAGCTTCTCATCGGTCGCCTTTTCTTCCTCCAGCGTCTCCAGCAGCAACGGCAGGGCATCCTTGTAGCCCAGCTGCTTGGCCAGCGCGGCGATGGTGCCGTAGGAGGCAATTTCATAATGCTCGACCTTCTGCGCGCCACCGATCAGGGCAGCGTCGCGCACCGGCCCCTTGTCGATGCTGTCGATCACCTCCTTGCCTTCCTCGACCAGGCCTTCCATCGCCGCGCACTTGATGCGCTTCAGGCGGATGCCGAGCACCTCGACCACCTGGTCGATGCGTTCGATCTGCCCCTGGGTTTCTTCCAGGTGCGTTTCGAACGCTGCGGCCAGATCCGGATTCTCGGCCGCACGGGCCAGGCGCGGAAGCGCCTTGGTCAGCTGCTTCTCGGCGCTGTAGATGTCCGAGAGCTCGTGGATGAACAGATCTTCCGCCGTCTTGATAGCCATGCTGGGCTCCGCTGTGAATGGAGTGCCCAGAGTAGGTCCCGTCCGGTTGCGATCAGGCGGGGAAGGAGTGAAGGCGGCATGTGAATTCCCACGCGGACCCTGCGCGCTGCCTTCACGAAGCAGCGTCTTTCGCGCATCGGCAGGACGCCGTGCCGGCGGCCTTCGCCATGGCTTCACAGTGGCATCGCTCCGTGCCCATGGAGTGGCCGGTACGGTCAGTTCACCCCCGATCACGCTGGAGACTCCCATGAGCGATGACAAGAACAACGCCGGCAGCCCGGACCGGGACCGCATCAACGTCAATGAGGATTACGAACTGCGGTACTGGACCACGACGCTGGGCGTGTCCGCCGACGAACTTCGCGCGGCCGTCGCGGCAGTCGGGCCCACGGCGGTTGCTGTCCGGAAGCACCTGGGCAAATAGCGCGGAGCTGGCCATGTCCCTGGTCGAGTATCGCCGCAAGCGTCGTTTTGACCAGACCAAGGAGCCCGAGCCGGGCAAGGCGCTGCCGAAAGGCCAGCGCGCCATTTTCGTGGTGCAGCTGCATCATGCCAGCCGCAGGCACTATGACTTCCGCCTGCAGGTTGGCGATGCGCTGAAGAGCTGGGCGGTGCCCAAAGGCCCCAGTTACGACCCGAAGGTCAAGCGCATGGCGGTGGAAGTGGAAGACCACCCGGTGGACTACGCGGCGTTCGAGGGTGATATTCCCAAGGGCCAGTACGGCGGCGGCCATGTCGCCCAGTTTGACCACGGTGTATGGGCCACGCAGGGCGATCCGGAAGCCCAGCTCGCCAAGGGCCATCTGCGCTTCGAGCTGTTCGGTACCAAGTTGAAAGGCGGCTGGCATCTGGTCCGGTCGGGAAAGCCCGCGCGCCAGCCACAGTGGCTGCTGTTCAAGGACGACGACGAATTTGCCAGCGATATCGAGGCAGACGATCTGCTGGGGGACGTCGCTGAAGCGCCACCGGAGGATCTGAAGCGTGCCGGCGCTGGCAAGGCCGCGAAGAAGCGGCTGACGGCGGTACCTGCCAGACGCGCCCGGCGAAAGAACTGGGCGAAGAAGGCCCTGGCGCTCAGCAAGGCGAAAAGGGCGGCAGCGCCGTCCGGGCCGTTTGAGCCGCAGTTGGCCAAGCTGGGCGAAGCGCCGCCCCAAGGCGGGCAGTGGGTGCATGAGATCAAATGGGACGGGTACCGCATCCTTGCTACGGTGGCTGAGGGCAACGTGCAGCTGTGGTCACGGAACGCGCTGGAATGGACCGCCAAACTTCCCGAAATACGTGACGCGATCGCGGCCCTGGGCCTGACTTCGGCGGCACTGGACGGCGAGCTGATCGCCGGCGCCGGCACCAAGGAAGACTTCAACCTGCTGCAGGCCACGCTTTCCGGCGAGCGGCAGGGCGTCCTGACGTATGCACTGTTCGATCTGCTGCATCTTGATGGCGTGGATGTGGCCGATGCGCCCCTGCTTGAGCGCAAGACCCTGCTGCAATCGGTGCTGGAGGGGCAGGGCAGCCCATTGGCCTTCAGTTCGCATGTACAGGGGGATGGCGACCAGGCCTATCGTCTGGCCGGTGAGCAGCACTTCGAGGGCATCATTTCCAAGCGCGCCGATCGCAGCTACCACAGCGGCCGCAGCGAGGACTGGCGCAAGACGAAGCAGCTGGCCAGCGACGAGTTCGCGGTGGTGGGCTACACCGCACCCAAAGGCAGCCGCACCGGCTTTGGTTCGCTGCTGCTGGCCCGGCCAGACGCAACGCATGGCTGGCTCTACGCAGGGCGCGTCGGGTCCGGGTTCTCGGATGAACTGATTGGCGACATCAGCAAGCGCATCAAGGGCGGCGGCGGCCGCAAGCCAACCGCGTACGTGCCCACGCAGGGCACCGATCTGCGCGCTGCGACCTGGTTCGAACCGCGTTTCGTGGTGGAGGTCTTCTACCGCGGAATCGGTGGGCAGCAACTGTTGCGCCAGGCGTCGCTGAAGGCGGTGCGGGCAGACAAGGATATCGCCGACCTCGCCGATTCCGATCGGGCCGGAACGGTCCCGGCCGCCGCGCGGTCGCAAGCGCCCGCGCGGCGTGGGCGCCGGGTGGAAAGAGCGCCGGCAACGGATCGCGCGCCCCCCGTGCTGTCGTCCCCAGGCAAGATCCTGTTTCCCGGCGACGGCTACACCAAGCAGGACGTGTGGGATTACTACGCAGCAGTGATGGAGCACCTCCTGCCCGAGGTGGTGGATCGTCCGCTGTCGATCATCCGCTGCCCCAGCGGCACCGCAAAGCCCTGCTTCTTCCAGAAACACCATACGGCCGGGCTGGCGCTGGTCGATTCGGTAAGGCTGAAGGAGGAAAGCGGCATCAACGCCCGTTACCTGGTGGTGCGGGACGCAGCCAGCCTGCTGGAACTGGTGCAGTTCAACGCGTTGGAGTTCCACCCTTGGGGCAGCCACGCCGAGGCGCCCGACAGGGCCGACCGGGTGGTGTTCGATCTGGATCCCGGACCGGATGTGCCCTTTGCCGAAGTCAAGAAAGCGGCAACCGATATCCGGAAACTGCTGGCGCAGCTGGAGCTGGAATCGTTCCTGCGAGTCTCCGGCGGAAAGGGCCTGCACGTGGTCGTGCCGCTCAACCCAGGGTGCGATTGGGACCTGACCAAGCGTTTTGCGAAGGGTTTCGCCGATGCATTGGCACAGTCCGAACCGCAGCGGTTCCTGGCAACCGCCACCAAGAGCCTGCGCAACAAGCGGATCTTCGTCGACTATCTGCGCAATGGGCGCGGTGCGACGGCGGTTGCGTCCTATTCGTTGCGCGCCCGGCCGGGCGCGCCGGTGGCACTGCCGATCGCCTGGGGTGATCTGGCGAAACTCAAGCGCGCCAACGCCTTCACGATCAAGGACGTGCCCGCAAAGCTCAGACGTCGCCGCAAGGACCCTTGGGCCGGCATCGCGGAAGTGAAGCAGAATCTCGCCCGATGGGCCCGGGCAGACCCGTAGGCCAGGCCCGTGCTGCGTACCGTCTGTCAGCCCGAACCCAACTGATTCGCAGAATACACAGGGCCGGAACATATCGTCGGCGCGGTTGGCCTATGCTTGCGGTACGGAATCTGGGGGGATTCGCTACAGGAGCAGCCAATGCCGATCAGGGCAGTCGCATACATAAGTGAGGCGGGCCCGGCCGTTGCCGGTGACCCGTTGGGCCTGCGCTGCGGGAAGCTGGACGACCTGGTCGATGATGCCGCCCGCTTCAACCGGAATGCCGGCGTTACCGGCGTACTGCTGTTCGATGGCGCCCGGTTCCTGCAGTACATGGAAGGACCCGAAGATGGCTTGAACGTGGCGTACTCGCGGGTACTCGGTGCTGCAAGCCACACGGGACTGATCGAGCTGCAGCGCGGCAGGGTAGGCAACCGGCGTCTCCCGTTCTGGCCGATGCGCTGGCTGCCGACGCAACCCGAGCAGTTGAAGAGTCTTGCCCGCGCGGACTGGTCAGGGTTCGCCCAGCGGACCGGTGACGATGTGCCAACCGAGACGGCGATGGATGTCCTGGCCAGGTTGGTGGAACCCCATGCCGTCGCAGCGTGATCGATCGGCCTAGCGGCCTCCATAGCGCGCCGCCCAGGGGATCTCGCCGCTGCACGAATCGAGGTGCCCGGTGCGCATCACGCAGTGCAGGCGGGCATCCGGGTCCGCACTGGCAGCGATGTAGTCCAGCGCCTCGGCGAGCATGCGGATGAACTGCGGCTCGGGATAGAACGCCGCCCAGGTCGGCAGCATTTCCTCCAGTTGCGCGATCATCAGGTCGATTTCCAGATGCGTGCTCACTGCCTGGCCCTCCATGCAGCCACGTTAGCAATCACGCTGCAAGCAAAGGGTCGCGGTTCGCACAGGCGACGCTGGCATCGTGTCCATGCGGCACTCACCCCGTCTTGATCCTCACCGCGGCAGTGCCACGCACGTGAGCATTTCCTGCACGGACACGCCACCGCCGTTTCACCGGGCAGGGCGTATCAGGAAAGGCCCTCCGCTGAACCTGCAAGGATCGATTTCATGACCGACCCATTCCCGCGCGCCAGCCTATGGTCAGCGGATTCCGATCCGCACGGCTTCCGCCCCCTGGCCGGGACCACGCGGGCGGACGTGTTGGTGGTCGGTGCAGGCATGACCGGCCTGTTGACCGCCGCCCGCCTGGCCGACAGCGGCCTGGACGTGGTGGTGGTCGACGCCGGCCCGATCGGCGGGCGAAACACGGTGATGTCGACCGGCAATCTTTACGCTCCCGTCTCGCGGCTGGCAGACCTGGTCGCGCGTTGGGGCGGTGACACGGCACGTCGTGTCGTGCAGTGGCGGCAACACGCGGTGCGTTCCATCGAAACACTGGTCCACCGCTACGATCTGCACTGTGGCTTCGAGCGCGTGGCCATGCAGTACGGCGTGCAGGAGCGTTCGCGCGAGGCCACGGCGCAGTTCGAACGCGAGCTGCAGGCCTACCAACGCGTTGGCCTGCATTGCGAGCACCGCCAATCCGGGCTGCCGTTCACCTTGGGCCACGCTTTCCGCGTTCCCGACCAGGCGCAGTTGCATCCGGCGGCGTTCTGCAGGGAACTGGCCCGTCATCTGGTGGGCCGCGTGCGCATCCACGACTGGACCCGGATCACCCGCATCGAGGCTTCAGCCGGAGTGGCGACGGCCCCTGGTGCCCGCATCCATGCCAGGCACTTTGTGCTGGCCACCCACTCGCCAGCAGGATTCAACCTGGTGCAGGCCGAGATGGAGGTGTACCGCGAATACGGCGTAGCGGTACCGGTGGCCAATCCGCCAGCGGCAGGGATTCACTGGATCGCCGACCGGCACCGCTCGCTGCGCGGGGTGCATGGCGCTGATGGCCGCGACTGGCTGGTGCTGGTCGGTGAGACACATCGCACTGGCGAAACCCCGGCGATGGATCCGGCCCAGCATCTGGTCGCCGACGCGCGTCGCAACTTCAGCGTGCAGGGCGAGCCGCTGTGCTGGTCCGCGCAGCAGTTCCGGGCCGCGGATCAGCTGCCCTACATCGGCAGCAGCGCGCACGACAATGTATGGGTCGCTACCGGCTATGGGCCGGACGGATTGACCTGGGCGGGCGTGGCCGCGCGCGCGATCACGGAGGGAATCACGGGAACGACCAGCGAGATCGAGCAGCTGCTCAGCCCCATGCGCTTTACTCCGCTGCGCTCGGCTGCAGGCTGGGCCCGCACCAACGCCACGGTTGCGCGGCACATGGTGGGCGATCGCCTTGGAACCGCGTCGTCGCGCGCTCCCAGCGAGCTGGGCCGCGGGTGCGGTGCGCTGCTGGACGTGGACGGAGAGCGCACCGCGATCTACCGCGATGATGATGGCCAGCTGCACGCAATGTCGGCGCTGTGCCCGCACCTGAAGTGCGTTGTCCAATGGAATGGCCATGAGCGCACCTGGGACTGCCCCTGCCACGGCAGCCGCTTTTCCGCCACCGGAGCGCTGCTGGAAGGCCCTGCCAGACAGGGCCTCACACCAGAACAGCTGTAGGCGCAGGCATCCACCTCAGGCTTCGGCGGCTGCATCCGCATCGCAGGGCATGCAGCGCTCCTTCTTGGACTTGATGTCTGCAGCGGTCTTCGCCAGTGCCTCGTAACGCTGGCGTATCTCTTCAAGATGGGCCGGCTCCATCGACTCCAGGTTCAACAACTCCTGGTTGGCGTCCTTGCTCACCCGGATCAGTTCATCCAGCTTGATGTGCAACGCAGCGGTATCGGCGTTCTGCGTATGCTGGATCAGGAACACCATCAGGAAGGTCACGATAGTGGTTCCTGTATTCACCACCAGCTGCCACGTGTCATTGAAGTGGAAGGCCGGCCCGCTGGCAGCCCAGGTGATGATCACCCCCAGCGCTGCGACAAATGCCCCCAGGCTGCCGGACAATCGCGCCGTCGCCGCCGCGACGCGGGCGAAACCGCGCCGGATCACTGGTCACCTCCCGCGGCCTCCTCATCCGTGTGACGGTCTGGCAGTTTGACCCGCTCCCCGAGGCGTTTGGCCTGTTCGTCCGGCGTGGGCGCAGCGACGAAGGGGGAGATCGGGTCACTGGCGGGGAAGGTTTCCTGCAGCGCCTCGTCATGATTGCGGCGGTTGTGCAGCGTCGCCTGCAGCGGACTGACAGGATCGGGGCGCTGCGCCTCCGGGTCCGGATGGGGAAGGTCTTTCTGGTCGCGTTGCATGGTGCATCTCCAGGTTGATCACCACCTCGCAGGTGGCGGGCCCAGCATAGGAATGCGCTGTGAGCGGCCCCATCAAGGGCGGGGCAACGTGATGTCAAACCTTCAGGCAATACGCGTTAACAATCAGCGCGGCGGCGCGGTCTGCGTCGGCCATGGCGTTCTGATGCGGCACGTGGTTGCGCACCCCCTCACGCCATTCACCCCGCAACAGCGAGAATGGCCTACCGGGCGCACCATGCGCGAGCCGCCCACCGATTGCAGGAATGCTGAGATGTCCAACACCCCCTATGGCGAGTCGTCATGTGCTGCCGCAGCCAGCGGCTGCATCGAGGTCCGCGGTGCGCGCGAGCACAACCTGAAGAATGTCGATGTCTCCATTCCGCGCAATGCACTGGTGGTGTTCTCCGGCGTGTCGGGATCCGGCAAGTCCTCGTTGGCCTTCGGCACGGTTTTCGCCGAGGCGCAGCGGCGCTACTTCGAATCCGTCGCACCCTATGCGCGCCGCCTGATCGACCAGGCGGGCGTGCCCGATGTGGATGCCATCGACGGGCTGCCCCCGGCGGTCGCCCTGCAGCAGCAGCGCGGCGCCAGCAATGCGCGCTCCTCGGTGGGCAGCGTGACCACGCTGTCCAGCCTGGTGCGCATGATGTTCTCGCGGGCGGGAGCCTACCCGGCCCACCAGCCCATGCTGTACGCCGAAGACTTCTCGCCCAACACCCCACAGGGCGCCTGCAGCACCTGCCATGGCCTGGGGTATGTCTACGAAGTGACTGAAGCACTGATGGTTCCGGACCCGTCGCTGAGCATCCGCGAGCGCGCCATCGCGTCCTGGCCACCGGCATGGCATGGCCAGAACCTGCGCGACATCCTGGTCACGCTGGGCTACGACATCGATGTGCCGTGGAAGAAACTGCCGAAGAAGGACCGTGAGTGGATCCTGTTCACCGAGGAGACGCCCACCGTGCCGGTCTATGCCGGCTTCACGCCGGCCGAGACCCGTACCGCACTCAAGCGCAAGCAGGAGCCCAGCTACATGGGCACGTACACCGGCGCACGCCGCTACGTGCTGCACACCTTTGCCAACACCCAGAGCGCCCTGATGCGCAAGCGTGTGTCGCGCTACATGGAAGGCAAGCTGTGCCCCGCCTGCCACGGAAAGCGCCTGAAGCCGGAGGCGCTTTCGGTCACCTTTGCCGGTGTGGATATCGGCGAGTTCATGCGGCTGCCATTGGACCAGCTGGCGGCGTTGCTCGAGCCCATCGCGCGGGGCGACTTCAGTGCACACAGCCACGGCGCGCGTTCCAGCAGGCGTGCAACGCCCCGCGATCGCGCCAAGCGGGCAGCAAGTGACCGCGCGACCCACGAAGGCGCACCCGACGTGCGCCTGACCTCAGCCTTGTCTGAGGAAAAGCGCCTGGCGGCACAACGCCTGGCGGGCGGGGTCATGTCGCGGGTACGGCAACTGCGCGAGCTCGGCCTGGGCTATCTATCACTTGATCGCGCCACGCCCACGCTGTCGGCCGGCGAACTGCAGCGCCTGCGGCTGGCCACGCAGCTCAGCTCGTTGCTGTTTGGCGTGCTGTACGTGCTCGACGAACCCTCGGCCGGCCTGCATCCGGCCGACAGCCAGGCGCTGTACGACGCACTGGAACGGCTGCGCGACGGCGGTAACTCGGTGTTCGTTGTTGAACATGATCTGGAGCTGATGCGCCGCGCGCAGTGGCTGGTCGATGTGGGCCCGCAGGCAGGGGAGCATGGCGGACGCGTTCTCTACAGTGGCGAGCCCGATGGCCTGCGCGACGTTCAGGATTCGCGCACGGCGCAGTACCTGTTCGACCAGGTGCCTGCGCCCGCCAGCCGGCAGCGCAGTGTCATCAGCTGGCTGGAGCTGAAGGGTATCCACCGCCACAACCTGCAGGGCGTGGACGCACAGGTGCCGCTGGGGCTTCTGACCGCAGTGACCGGCATTTCCGGGTCGGGCAAGTCCAGCCTGATGGCGCAGGCGCTGCCCGAGCTGATGCTGCTGCACCTGGGGCATGAGCCGGTGGACGACAGCGCCGACAGCACGCCCGCGGATGGGCCGACCGTGATCGAAGCCACGCGGGGCCAGCTGGCCGGCGACGTGGACGCCATCCAGCGCGTAGTGCAGGTAGACCAGAAGCCCATCGGCCGCACGCCACGATCCAATCTGGCCACCTACACCGGCCTGTTCGATCACGTGCGCAAGCTCTTCGCCGCGACACCCGACGCGCGCCGCCGCCGATTCGACGCGGGCCGCTTTTCGTTCAACGTGGCCAAGGGCCGGTGCGAAACCTGCGAAGGCGAGGGCTTCGTCAGCGTCGAACTGCTGTTCATGCCGAGCGTCTATGCGCCGTGCCCCACCTGCCATGGCGCCCGCTACAACGAGGCCACCCTGAAGGTGCTGTGGAATGGTCGCACCATCGCCGAGGTCCTGCAGATGACGGTGGACCAGGCGCAGGCGTTCTTCGCCGAAGAAGACGCCATTGCCCGCCCGCTGCAGTTGCTGCAGGAAATCGGTCTGGGCTACCTGCGGCTGGGCCAGCCGGCCACCGAGCTTTCAGGCGGTGAGGCACAGCGCATAAAGCTGGCGACCGAGCTGCAGCGCAGCCAGCGCGGGCGCACGCTGTATGTGCTGGATGAGCCCACCACCGGCCTTCATGCATCTGACGCGGACAGGTTACTGGCGCAGCTGCAACGGCTGGTGGAGGCTGGCAACACCGTGGTGATGATCGAGCACGACATGCGTTCTGTCGCACAGGCGGACTGGGTGATTGATGTCGGGCCAGGTGCAGGCGGCGCGGGTGGCACCATCGTGGCGAAGGGCACGCCGCAACAGGTGGCCCGCGCCAAGGGAAGCAGGACTGCGCCGTTCCTTGCGCGCGAGCTGGGGCAGGCCAGCTGACGCCATCTCATCCGGGGCTGCATGCATTCTGTTGTACTGTGGGAGTACTCGCAGCGCCCATCAGCGAGAGGATGGTCAGGTGAACGCTTCCATGCTCCCAAGAATCGTCGGCTTCGATGTCCCGTTGTTGCATGAGCGTGTAGACGCATCCACCGACGAAGCCATCACCGCGCTGCTGGATGTGGCGCCGGGCGCTCGCTGGACAGAGATGTTCCTCATCAAGTGCAGGGCACTGGCGTCCCAGCTCCAGCTGGCGGATGTTCGCATTGAAGGCGCCAGGATCTACTTCTACGGATCCATAAGCGATTCCCGTGGACTTGCCGACGCGGTGATGTCCATTGTCCACGTACTGAATGATGAGTTGATGCGCGAGCGGAATCACGCAGCCAGCCGCGCCTAGGCGCAGCCAAGCAGGGACCAGCACCGATCGGCAATCTCCGCTGCGCCAGGATGGCCGCGCAGGCTCGATCGCTTCGCAAGCCTGCCCTGCAGATCGTCGATCCATGCCGACCGGGTGCCATGCGGATCTCTCACATAGATATCGCAGGCAAGCCGGATAACGGGCGCCACTTCATATCGGAAGCTCATCGCGGGCAGGGCGCCCAGGTTGAACGCGATTTTCCAGTGGGCCAGCTCGCGCTCGACGTCGACAACGTGCTTGCTTCTTCCATGGATCATGGCGTTACCCCTTTTCGAAACTCCACTGTACACGCTTGTTGCTGCGGGCCTGTTCATGACCCTTGTTCATATGGGACGCGTCCCCGTACGTTCCCGTAACGGTGACACGCCCACAGTCAATCGGCAGCAGACTTGCTGCGGCGGAGAATCGAAATGAACAGCGTCCCCGAACAGAACAGGAATGACCGCTCCAACGCGTCCGCTGAAGCAGAACAGCCTGCACAGCAGGGGCAGGGCGAGGGGGGCGAACCCGGCGGGGAGGAGCCCGGCAAGCAAGGACAGCAACAGCAGCAGGACAACAAGGATCGCGAGAGCCCGAAGCCAGCGGATGAAAAGAAGGGCGGTCTCGGCGGCGATACCCGCCGCTGAGGAACAGGAGGAGCCGCGCGCCGCGCGGCTGCTTCCGCAGCAGACAGGGAGCGTGCATGTCCGCACAAAGCCAGGCGATCAGCCTGATGACCAAGATCATGTACCAGTGTCGCCCGGAGAAAACCACAACAATGGCGCAATGCCGTTGCTGCCACGCGCCCAGCCCTGGCGGGATGGAGTGCGCACGGTGCCTGACCGGCAGGCTCGGCGATACGATTCACAATCGTGGTGCAGCGTTCGGCTGGCTGGAATCGTTCCGCAGGGTCCAGCAGGACGAAGCACACGTATTCGAATGCGCAAAGCGCGCCGATGTGGCATCTCCCTAGGCGTCGCATCCGGACCTGACATCGCGCAGGCGTATGCTCGAGTCATTCAGGAGCAACGCGATGACTTTTCCGATCTGCATCTACGATAGAACGGGCACAGGGCTCCGGCTGCCTGCGGGATGGTGGATCGACCTTCAGTCCGATCTGCCTGCACTGGTGAAGGGTGCCGCGCGCATTGACCTTCCGCGATCTTCAAAAGACGAGCATCCACGATTGGATCCTGAGGTTCTCACGGATCTCTTCCGGCGCATTGGAGGCTCTCAGTGGCTAGGTTGAATCCAGCCCATTCCCTGGGAGTGCGCTGGCTGTTCTTTCGCCTTCGCAACGGGCAGTCCATCAGTCCGGCCAGGCTGATGTCTGTCTGGTCCGAGGCGGCGGAATCCAACGACTGCGCCGTGCGCCGTGAAATCATCGACGGCGCCGGCTACGTCTACGCCTTGTATGCGCCCAACAGCCTGCTTTCACCCAGGCGCGTGGAGCTGCGCATGAGAGCGCTGCTGGAGGAGGCCGGCTACGCCTTCACGATGGGCAGCCTGGCGGGGCGGCACCCGGGCGACGGCTGAGGCGCGGCGCTGAGGCGCCGGCCGAAGAGTCCATGACAGCCGCTCTCATTCGGGGACACCAGGCTCCAGTGGTTCGTCAGGCGCGGGATCGAAGAGCGCCAGCATCCGCTCACGCCGGCACTGTTCGAGCCAGTGGTGCCATATCTCCACCTCGTCCATCAGCCCCGTGGCACCGCACGCTGGGCACGTGAGCGTCGTGCCCGATGGACTCGTCTTGATGCCCTCGTCCTGAGTCATTGATGAGCGCAAGCCGCAACTCTTGCAGGTGGATCGCAACTGATCGAGGCGAACGATGGCGCCATTGCGCGCAAGAAGGGGCTGGATCGCATGGATCCGGAAGGCATTGGGAGGGTGCATGGCCGTGTCGTCTTGGGCTGGACACGGGAGCAAAGGATTCTGCGCCGGAGAAGAGCCGTGAGGGCGCAGTGTCCTCCGTTGGAGGTTAACCCTTCATCAAAGTGCGGAACACGCTCCATCGTTGGCCTGAAATCCTACGCCCGCAATCGTGCACTGACGCGGCACCTGGCGCTTCTCCGGTGCCAGCCCTGCTTCTGGGAAGGAAGGGCTCTGCCATCACAACAGAGCCCCGGTCACTCACTTTTCCTGCAGGAACGCCAGCAGATCCTGGTTGACCTTGTCCTTGTGGGTGTCGGTCAGGCCGTGCGGCGCACCCGGGTAGACAATCATCCTGGCGCCCTTGATGAGCCTTGCCGATTGGCGGCCTGAGATATCGATCGGCACGATCTGATCGTCGTCACCGTGGATCACCAGGGTAGGAACATCGAACTTCTTCAGGTCGGCGCGGAAATCGGTGGCCGAGAACGCGGCGATCGAGTCGTAGGTGTTCTTGTGGCCGCCCTGCATGCCCTGCGCCCACCATGCGTCGATCAGCCCCTGCGACACCTTCGCGCCTGGGCGGTTGAAGCCATAGAACGGGCCCGACGGAATGTCGCGGTACAGCTGCGCGCGGTTCTCCATCTGTGCCTTGCGGATGCCGTCGAACACTTCGATCGGGAGGCCGTTCGGGTTGTCGGCGGTCTTCAGCATGAACGGCGGCACCGAGCTGATCAGCACGGCCTTCTTCACCCGCCCGGTGCCGTGCCGGCCGATGTAGCGCGCCACTTCGCCGCCACCGGTGGAGAAGCCCACCAGGGTCACATCGTGCAGGTCCAGCGTATCGATCACCGTGGCCAGGTCATCGGCGTAGTGATCCATGTCGTTGCCGTCCCATGGCTGGCTGGAGCGCCCGTGGCCGCGACGGTCATGCGCGATGACGCGGTAGCCATGGTTGGCCAGGAAGATCATCTGCGACTCCCAGCTGTCCGAATTCAACGGCCAGCCATGGCTGAAGGTCACGACCGGGCCGTCCTTCGGGCCCCAGTCCTTGTAGTACAGCTGCACGCCGTCGGCGGTGGTGATGTAGCTGGCGGTGCGCGCGATGGTGGTGACCGGGGCCGGCTTGGCCGGTTCGGCGGCCTGCGCGGACAGGCCGGCCTGGACCGAGAGGGCGAGGGCGGCAACCGCCAGCGTACGGGCGAAGGTGTTCATGCGGGAACTCTCATGGGTGGGTGGTGAGACGTACTTTGCGCCTGTGATCAGGCGCCCGGGTGATGAAGTGTCCGGATTTCTTGATAGATCGTCTTGCATGGATGTGCGCGCCCCCATCGCTCGCGATTGTCTGTTGACAGTGTAGAACGACCGTTCTACCTTGCAGCCATGAGCAAGGTCACCACCGACACCCAACAGAAGATCCTGGCCACGGCCGAGGCGCTGATCTACCAGAACGGGATCCATGCCACCGGCATGGACCTGCTGGTGAAGACCTCGGGCGTGGCGCGCAAGAGCATCTACCGCCACTTCGAGAACAAGGACGACGTGGCCGCCGCCGCGTTGAAGGCGCGCGACGTGCGCTGGTTGGCCTGGTTCCGGCAGGAGTGCGACAAGGCCGACAGCCCGGAAGCGCGCATCCTCGGCATGTTCACCGCGCTCAAGAGCTGGTTCCAGTCCGAGGGCTATCGCGGGTGTGCGTTCATCAATACCGCGGGGGAGGTCGGCGATCCGGCCGATCCGATCCGGCAGATCGCGCGGAATCACAAGCAGAAGCTGCTCGATTACACGCTGGAACTTACCGAACAACTGGATGTGGAGCAGCCGGCGGACCTGGCCCGCCAGTTGCTGATCCTGATGGAAGGCGCCATCACCCTGTCGCGCGTGATGGGTGATCTCGACGCCGCAGACACCGCGAAGGATGTCGCGAAGCTGTTGTTGGAACAGGCCAAGCGTTAGCGCCTGGGTACGCCAGATCCTTTGAAGCAACCCGTGTATCCATTTCGATTGGAGGTCTCCCCGTGTCCGCAGAACAACCCCGTCCGCCGCTTCCTCCGTTCACCCTCGAATCGGCCACGCAGAAGGTGCGCCTTGCCGAGGATGGCTGGAATTCCCGCGATGCCGACAAGGTGTCGCTTGCCTATTCGCTCGACACCCAGTGGCGTAACCGTGCCGAATTCACCAACGGCCGGGAGGAAGCCCGGCAGTTCCTGGCACGCAAATGGAACAAGGAACTCGAGTACCGCCTGATCAAGGAGCTCTGGGCCTTTACCGAAAACCGCATTGCGGTCCGCTACGCATACGAATGGCGCGACGACTCCGGCAACTGGTTCCGTTCCTATGGCAACGAAAACTGGGAATTCGGCGAGGACGGCCTGATGCAGCGCCGCTTCTCGTGCATCAACGACCTGCCGATCAAGGAAAGCGACCGCAAGTTCCATTGGCCGCTGGGGCGTCGCCCGGATGATCACCCGGGGTTGTCGGAGCTGGGCATGTGATTCCCGCTGGGGCGCCTTTCGAAGCGTGCTCAGGTACGATGGGGCGGCCGGCATCTGCGCCGGCCGGGGCAGGGGTGCAATGGACATGCAGGCAGGGGGCGGCGTCGATCCGCCGGCAACGACCGATTCGCAGGAACTGACATTCCACTGGCTCTATCAGCGGGTGCAGGGGCTGGTTGAGCACAGCATCTACCCGAAGGCGGGCAGGGTGGAGACGTGGGCGTTCCGCATCGGCATGGGGGCGGCGGTCATCGGCATTCTCACTGGCCAGCTTCCGGATCGATGGCTGCCTGTTGGCGCAGTGCTTCAGGTGGTTGTTGCCTGCCTGGCAATCGAAATCGGAGGGTTCATTGTCGGTGGCGTCCTGGCCGCCCGCAGAGGTATCCGCCAGTTCAGCCAACCGCGGCTCTCGCACGCCCGGGAGATGGATGAAGACTTCGCTCACTGGCAATCGGTGGTGACCGAGCTTCGCGGATTCCCGCGCGTCCAGCGCGAGCGGCGACTCAAATTCGTCAGCACCCTGCGCACAAACATGATTGAGCGCATGGGCATGATGTATGGCGGGCTGCAGCGGCTCGGGCCATTCCCGCTGTTGATTGCCCTCTACCTGCAGTTCCGCGGATGGAAATGGGGCGACTGGGCGGGCGCTTTCGATGTTGGATTGCTAGGCGCACTGCTTATCTTCGCCATGGTGCTGCTGTACCTGCTGGGCTGGATGCTGATCGGCCTTCGCACCCGGCTGGATACCTACGTTGCCTTGTTGGAGGGCTCCGTCCACGAGCCCGAACCCTCGAAGCCAGCGCCGTGAGAGACAAGCAGAACTGTGAGCCATCCAATGAGGCATGCGCATGGTTCAAGAGTGCCGCGCTGAAGAGTAAAAGTCGCGGTTGCCTGCCTTGGCAGGGTCGCACATTTCGCCGACTTCACAGGCCTGTACCCCGCAGATGGGCATAGTGCCCCTTGGGTAGTGTGAGCGCGTCCATCCAGCCACGGGATTTTCCCGAACGCCAGGAGGTCACTGTGCCAAGTTGTGATGAAGGAATGAAGTTGACGCGTCGCCAGGTGATCGCCGGCGGCGTCACGACCGTGGCAATGTCCGCCGCACCGGGGGCGTCATCGCTCGCCGCCGAACTGGCGACGCCCCCGCCGCCCAGGCCGCCGGTCATCAGCACGGTGGCGTTGACCGTCAACGGCAAGCGGCGGGAGCTTGAGCTCGACACCCGGACCACGCTGCTCGATGCGCTGCGCGAACATCTGAAGCTGACCGGGACCAAGAAGGGCTGCGATCACGGTCAATGCGGTGCCTGTACCGTGCTGGTCAACGGTGAGCGCATCAATGCCTGCCTCAGCCTGGCGGTGCAGCACCAGGGTGATGCCATCACCACCATCGAAGGCCTCGGAACCCCCGATGACCTGCATCCGATGCAGGCCGCCTTCATCAAGCATGACGGCTACCAGTGCGGGTACTGCACGCCGGGGCAGATCTGCTCGGCGGTGGCGGTACTGGACGAGATCAAGCGGGGTGTCCCCAGCCATGTACAGGCAGACGTCAGTGCACGGCCCCGCGCCACCAACATGGAAATGCGCGAACGCATGAGCGGCAACCTCTGCCGCTGCGGTGCCTATTCCAACATTGCCGAGGCGATGGAAGAGGTCGCTGGCGTGACCTCTGCAGGGAGGCGCTCATGAGGGCCTTCAGTTACGAACGCGCGAAATCCCCAGCCGAGGCCGCCAAGGCCGTCGCTGGTACCGAGGGCGCGAAGTTCCTGGCCGGAGGGACCAACCTGCTCGACCTGATGAAGCTTGAGGTCGAGACGCCAGCGCACCTGGTCGATGTGCAGGACATCGGCCTGGACAGGATCGAAACCACCGACGAGGGCGGCCTGCGCATCGGCACGCTGGTCACCAATACCGCGCTGGCCTCGCATGAGCGCGTGCGCCGCGACTACGCGGTGCTGACCCGCGCGATAGTGGCAGGCGCCTCCGGGCAGCTGCGCAACAAAGCCACCACCGGCGGCAACCTGCTGCAGCGCACGCGCTGCCCGTATTTCTACGACCCCCATCTGCCCTGCAACAAGCGCCTGCCCGGATCAGGCTGCGGCGCGCTCGAGGGATTCTCCCGGCAGATGGGCGTGATCGGCACCTCGGACAGCTGCATCGCGACCTATCCGGGCGACATGGCGGTGGCCCTGCGGGTGCTGGACGCCTCGATCCAGACCGTCAGCGGTGACGGCAGTACGCGCAGCATCCCGATTGCCGATTTCCATCGTTCCCCCGGCGATAGGCCGCAGCAGGACAACGTGCTGCAGCGCGGTGAGCTGATCACCCACGTCACGCTGCCGAAGCCCCTGGGCGGTCGGCACGTGTACCACAAGGTACGTGACCGCGCGTCCTATGCGTTCGCACTGGTGTCGGTCGCCGCGGTCGTGCAGCGAGACGGCTCGGCGCGGTTCGCCTTCGGTGGAGTTGCGCCCAAGCCGTGGCGCGTCGAGGCAGCCGAACCGCTGCTGCGCGACGGCGTAAAGGCCGCGGCCCTGCAGGTGTTCGCCGGTGCCCGTCCCACGCGGGAGAATGCGTTCAAGATCGCGCTCGCCGAGCGCACCCTCGCAGCCGTGCTGGTGGAAGGAGAGCGCTGATGCCCCTTGAATTCAACGCCCCCGCCGGCGACAACCTGTTCGACAAGGCCAAGGTCGTCGGCAAGTCGACGCCGCGCATCGACGGTCCACGCAAGACCACCGGCACCGCCCCCTATGCCTACGAGCGCCATGACGTGGCGCCGAACCAGGCCTACGGCTACATCGTCGGTGCGGGCATCGGCAAGGGGCGCATCATTTCGATGGATGCCTCCCGCGCACGTGCCGCGCCCGGCGTACTGGCGGTCATCACCGCACCGGAAACCAAGCCGGTCGGCAAATCGAACTGGAACAACGCGCCGTTGTTCGGCGGACCCGAAGTGGCCCACTACCACCAGGCCATCGCCTGCGTGGTGGCAGAGACTTTCGAGCAGGCCCGCGCCGCCGCGGCGCTGATCCGCACCCGCTACGAGCGCAGCAAGGGCCGCTTCGATTTCCCGGCCCTGGCACCGACCGCGCCGCTGGCAAAGGGGCGTGACGGCAAGCCCGACCGGCAGGCGCTGGGCGATTTCGACACCGCCTACGCGAGCGCCGCGGTCAAGCTCGACGAGACTTATCACACCTCCGACGAAAGTCATTCGATGATGGAGCCGCACGCCACCATCGCCGCCTGGGAGGGTGACACGCTCACGCTGTGGACGGCGAACCAGATGATCGACTGGGCCAGGCAGGGCATGGCGGCGATCCTCGGCATCGATCCTGCCAAGGTGCGCGTGGACTCGCCCTATGTCGGCGGCGGCTTCGGCGGCAAGCTGTTCATCCGCGCCGACGCGGTGCTGGCCGCGTTGGCGGCCAAGCAGGTGGGGCGACCGGTGAAGATCGCGCTGCAACGCCCGTTGATGCCCAACAACACCACGCACCGGCACGCCACCCTCCAGCGCGTGCGGATCGGCTGCGGAAAGGATGGCCGGATCTCCGCCATCGCCCATGAGAACTGGTCGGGCAACATCAACGGCGAGGATGGCGAAAACGGCACCCTGCAGACGCCCAAGCTCTATGCAGGCGCCAACCGCCTGGTGGCCAACTACATCGCCACGCTCGACATGCCCGAAGGCAATGCGATGCGCGCACCGGGTGAAGCACCGGGCCACATGGCGCTGGAAGTGGCGATGGACGAAATGGCCGAGAAGCTGGGCCTCGATCCGATCGCGTTCCGCATCCTCAACGAGCCCGAGGTCGTGCCCGGCGATCCGTCCAAGAAGTTCTCCGACCGCAACCTGGTGCGCTGCCTGCGCGAAGGCGCGGAGCGCTTCAACTGGAACAAGCGCAATGCCAAGCCGGCGCAGGTCAGGGAAGGGCATTGGCTGGTCGGCATGGGCGTGTCCGCGGGCTATCGCGGCGCACCGACGATGAAGTCGGCGGCGCGGGTCCGGCTTGACGGCCAGGGCGGGGTGGTTGTCGAGACCGACATGACCGACATCGGCACCGGCTCCTACACGATCATCGCGCAGACGGCAGCCGAGACCATGGGCGTGCCGCTGGACCAGGTCCAGGTCACCCTCGGTGACTCCCGTCATCCCGCCTCCGCCGGTTCCGGCGGCCAGTGGGGCGCGGCAAGCTCCACCGCGGGCGTGTACGCGGCGTGCGTCAGCCTGCGCCGCAAGGTGGGCGAGAAACTCGGCTTCGACGGCGACACCGCAAACTTCGCCAATGGCCGCATCCAGGCGGATGGGCGGACCATCACGCTGGCGGAGGCGGGAACCCTGTCGGCGGAGGACGGCATTGCCTTCGGCGACTTCAAACAAGGCTACGACGTCGGCACCTATGCAGGACATTTCTGCGAGGTCGCCGTGCATGCCTACACTGGAGAAACGCGCATTCGCCGCATGCTTGCCGTATGCGATGGCGGCCGGATCCTCAATCCGCTCTCCGCACGCAGCCAGGTCATCGGCGGGATGGTGATGGGTGCGGGCGCGACCCTGATGGAGGAGCTGGTGGTCGACAAACGGCTTGGTTTGTTCATCAACCACGACCTGGCCGGCTACGAGGTTCCCGTGCACGCCGACATCCCGTACCAGGAGGTGGTCTTCCTCGACACGCTGGATCCGGTGATCTCGCCGATGAAGGCCAAGGGTGTGGGTGAACTGGGCATCTGCGGGGTTGGCGCCGCGATCGCCAATGCGATCTACAACGCAACCGGCGTGCGCGTGCGCAGCTATCCCATCACCCTGGACAAGCTGTTGCCCGGCTTGCCCGACATAGGCTGACGTTGCGCATGGACCGACCCGTAGCCTCGCCCACTCTGGAGGTCTCCGCCGCAGGCGGAGGGGAGCCCGGCGATCTTGCCGAGGACCTGTCCGCAGCGCCGGGCTTCCTCGCCGAAGGCAGCCCGCGCGGCGTGCTCGAGACGGCCTTGACGCGCATGCGTGCGGGGGAGCACGCCGTGCTCGCGCTGGTGCTGGAAACCGATGGCTCCACCTACGCCGGTGCCGGCGACATGGTGCTGTTCTGCAACGGCAGCCAGGTCGGCTGGCTGAGCGGCGGATGCCTGGAGCCCGAGCTCGCGCGACGCGCGGAGCAGGTGAGCGCGGCAGGGCGGGTCGACTGGATCGAGATCGACACCCGCAGTGACGACGACCTGTTGAGCGGATCCGCGCTCGGCTGCCGCGGCCGGCTTCGGATTGCGCTGCTGCCATTGCGTGCCATGGCAGGCATCGACGACGTGATCGAGGCTTGGTTGCGCGAGGGCGTGTCACTCCAGCGCGACCTTCGCACGTCGGGGCAGGTCGTTTTCCGTACCGGCCATCGCGAGCAGGCGTGGCAGCTGCATCCGATGGAGGGTACGCAGCCCTTTGGCGAGGGTGCGTGGTGTTTGCCGTTGCCTCGGCTTCCGCGGGCCCTGGTGTTGGGGGGCGGTCCCGAAACGCCCTTCCTGGTTCCGCTGCTGCGCGGCCTGGGGTGGCGGGTCAGCGTGGCCGAACGTCGAGCGCGCTGGGCCTCAGCCGGGCAGTGCGCGGATGCGCATCTTCAGACCAGCCCGGCCGAGGCCCTTCATGGCGACCCGTGCGACGCGGCACTGGTGATGCATCACGATTTCGAACTGGACCGGGAGGCGCTGGTGGCCCTGGCTGATACCAACGTCGCGTTCATTGGACTGCTGGGTCCGCGGCGAAGGCGCGAGGACCTGTTCAAGCTGCTGACACCGGATCAGCGCCACCGCCTTTCCCCGAGACTTCGATCACCGGTCGGCCTGAACATCGGCGGCCGAGGGCCAGAGGCGATTTCGCTCAGCATCGCCGCGCAGCTGCAGCAATGGCGAGGCGCGCACGGCAGGTGACTGACGCGCATGCGATCGTCGTGCTTGCTGCCGGCGGGAGCACCCGACTTGGCCAGCCCAAGCAGCTTCTGACCCGGCAGGGCGAGACCCTGGTACATCGCGTGGTGCGGTTGGCGCGGGATCTCGCACCAGCGCAGGTACTGGTCGTGGTGGGCGCGAACGCACAGGCAGTGACATCCAGCATTGCCGGGCTGGATGCCACGCCGGTAACCAATCCCCACTGGGAACGCGGCCTGGCGAGCAGTCTGCAGGTTGCCGGCGCACACCTGCTGCCCACGGTGACCGCGGTGATGGTCGTGGCATGCGACCAGCCCGCAATCGAGAGCTTGCATCTGCAGGCGCTGCTTTCGGGTGCCCGCGCCGCAGCGTCAACGTGCGCGGGCACCCGCCACGCAAATGCGCTTGGCGTTCCCGCAGTCGTGCCGCGCGCCTGGTTCACCCCTGTCGGTACAGCCGGTGACCGGGGCTTCGGAGCGCGCCTGCGGCAACTTCCTGTCGATACGGTGCATGTCCTGCAGGCACCGGAACTGGGCCTGGATATCGATACGCCAGAAGATCTTGCGCGTGCGCGCGATGCGGGCTGGATCGATGCCGGGAGGTGACCCGCATGGTCACTTGGCCAATGCCTGTCGCGCAGGTGACCAGTGTGGGCCACATCGCGCGCCCTCAGGCACCCCGCCCCCGAACATCTGCAGCACCCGATCCGACAGAACAGGTTCCGGCACGTCAGCCAGCACCTGCTCCAGATAGCCCACCGGCTCCAGCTGCCATTGAAGCAACGTACCAAGCTGCACAATGGCGGGCGCCCGCT
The DNA here is from genome assembly GCF_049384325.1 of Stenotrophomonas sp. CASM114. Lineage (NCBI taxonomy): Bacteria > Pseudomonadati > Pseudomonadota > Gammaproteobacteria > Lysobacterales > Lysobacteraceae > Stenotrophomonas > Stenotrophomonas sp. CASM114. The sequence goes on from NZ_JBMRGJ010000001.1 coordinate 332,870, forward strand.
GCTCCGCGTCCAGTGAGACCTGCAACAGCAGATGGTGCGAGCGCCTCTCCAGCCACAGCACGGGTATGCCCCGGCAAAGAACCTGGAACTCGGCATCTCGGTGCCGCTCTACGAACTGGAAGCCCTGTCGTGGCCGAGAGTCCACGAACTGCATCGCCTGGCGGCGCAGTTGTGAGAATCGATCGTCGTTGATGTTTTGGAACGCGACAGGCGAGGGCACTAGCGTCGCCGGCCACTGCGCCTGTGCCGCAACCACCACCACAAGACAGAGCGCGTTGGCCGCCCAGCGGCACCACGCCACTCACCCCTCCGGATGCAGGCGCGTACTGGCGTGTGCGGCGAGGCCGAGTCCGGCCATGATCAGGCCCTCCATGACGCGAGGGCCAACATACTGCTCCAGCTCGCCGTTCTCGCGGGCGCGCTGCGCGGCCAGCAGAATCTCCAGCACCACCCGAAGGCCCGCCAGAGAGCAATCGGTATCTGCCAGGGCGATGCGTCGGCCGGGCATCTGATGGCGTTCCGGCCACGGCTGGCCATCGGAGGCGGCGCCCGAGCCGATACTGTGCAGCAGGGCGATGAGGGTGTTCGGGTCCAGCGCAGGGCCATTCGCAAGCGTGTCGCGAATCGGGGGCGGGGCAGGGGAGTGGGGCTGGGTCATGGCTGGGCTCCTTGCGTGCATGCAGAAGCCGCCACCGATAAAGGTGGCGGACGGTGCGAGGTTCGAAACCCGGTGTTCGCTAGACCGGCAGGCACAAGGCCTCCACGCACCGCCCGCCATAGCCGGCCGACGGATTGCCAGCCGGCACCACACAGGGTGATGCCGGCTGGCAAGCGTTTACTTCAGCGAACTACCGGGGTTTCGAATCCCGGCCACCTGTTTTCGGTGGCACGGAGAGGAATACGCCCGGCTGTGCGCGATGCCAATGCAGTAAGGCCGATGCCGTCACCACATTCAACATTTTCAGAATCGTTGCATATGGCGCAACGGGCCTGGAGCCTTGTGCCGCAAGGCTGTTGTCGATGTCGGCGGTGCACGCCTGACGAGTGTCGGCATCCGCCCGGCGAGGCCGTGAACGAGGCGGATGCGACAGGGTTGCCAAAGGCCGCCAGGCGTCAGTAGCCCTTCAACGCGACCTTGGTCCGCTCCAACCATGCGGCATTGTGGCTGCGTGCGTGGCGCGACCAGTGCTGGGCATCATCGATGATGCTGGCGAACAGGCTGCGGGCCTGCTCACGATCGGCGGGCTGCGGCTGTGCCATCAACCACTCGGCGTACAGGCAGCGGGCGGCGGCATCGTTTCCGCATTCCACGGCTCGCTCGAACGCGGCACGGGTGCCGGGCGCTTGGGCAGCCGCCAGTGCCTGCGCGTAAAGCAGGGTCTGTTCCGGCTTGCGGCGCACATCCGGATGGCGGGCGAACAGGCCGTCCAGCGTCTCCGCCGCAAGCGCGGGCTGCCCGGAATCGAGGCGGGCACGGGCAAGGCCGGTCAGGATGTAGGGATCGTCGCCCAGCGGCGAGCTGGCCGCCTGCTCCAGCAGGGTTCTGGCTTCCTCGGCCTGGCCGGCATCCAGCAGCGTCATGCCCAGGCGAACCCGATTCTGCACGGTGGGCGTACGCGCCAGTTCGGCACGCGCGTTGCGCAGGTCCTGGCCCGGGTCCATGAGCTGCTTGGCGGAGCGGATTGCCTGCCGCGCGCCGCGCGAGTTGCGGGCTTCCGGGAAGTAGATCGCCAGGAAGTAGACGATGCTGCCTAGCAGTGGGAAGGAGAAGAGCAGGATGAGCCAATAGAGGCTCTGGCCCGAGCGGATGGCGTGCACCGCGAAGTAGATGGCCGCCAGTACGTGGAGTCCGATTCCGATATAGGGCATGTGTGCCGCCTCGTTCCTTGTGAGGGGTGGAACTATAGTGGGGGAGGGGTGGGGCGCCAATGGGCGGGGTGATCGGGCGTGACGCGTCACGTTAATAGAGTGGATTCTGCAGAGCGGAGCGCAGCATGCCACTATGTGGCCGAGCTGCATTGATGGAAGGGGGATACATGGAGCGTACGAAAAAGACACTGACGATGGCCGATGTTGCTGGATGGGGTTCGGCGCTCGTCACCTTTGGATTGATTCAAGGCGCCTTCTATCTGAAGGCGTACTGGGGCCATTTCGGACTGGATCCCTTTCAGTTTGTCGCCGTAAGCGAGCTTGCGCTGGCGGGCCTTGCGAGCATTGGCATGGTGTTGTTGTTCCTGCCGGTTGCGTTGCTACTTGGTGGCTGGATCGAAGGAAAGGTGACGGCGAGCAAGTCTAAATCCAGCCTGCTGGCGTGGTTGGCGATGGTGCTTTGTCTTGTGGGTCTGGTGGCAGTGCTTTGGTGGTCGAACGGATGGTCCCTTCTGATAGGTGCAGCCTCGGTGGGCATATATGCAATAGCTGTGCGCCTGTCACCAGTGCTCCCAACCGCCGTAAAGGACTCGCCGTGGCTGATCTATGCTCTCGTAATGCTTGTCTACGTGTCGATTTCTTCGAGTTGGCTTGGATCGCGGCGCGCCAAGGAGATCACTGCCAGCGGAAACCCGTCCACGGTGAGTGTGACAATTGATGGCAAAGTACAAGGCGGCCTGGGACTTGCGGGTCGCTTAGGTGATAGTTACGTGCTGTGGGAGCCAGCGGGGAAAGTTGTGCTTCTTGTGCCTGCGGAGGACGTCAATAAGCTGGAGATCGCGCAAAAGCGTGTGATGCCTGTCAAGTCAACCCAATCGTGATGAGGAATTTCTATCTGAGGTGGTGAATGGCCGCAGATGCTCGAGATCAACGCAGGGTGGTCAGTTGATCCTTGGAGATACTCAGCACCGCACCTCTCTCAGCTAGCTAGATGGAAAAAAAGGCACCTGCATTTCAGCAGCAAGAACCCTTTAAATAATTGGAAATCTCGTGAAAACTCAGGCTCAGCCTCTCCTTTGGAATGACAGATGGACCGCCGTCGAGGGCGTAAAAAAACGTGGCGGCGGACAGGGCTCCATTACGCAAGTTCGCGGAAACGTCTGTGGACGGCTTGGCGCACTGAAAGAAATGCTCCCAGATCCACAAGATCGTGACGAGCGCCGGAGGCGAATGAAGCAAGAGGTTGCGGGACTAATAAAAGTTCAAGGGGACGGCGTCCCCCAAATCTTTGAATCTAACGTTAGCCAAGCCGCAGATGACGAAGAGCTTTACCTCGTCCAGGCCTGGATTGACGGTAATAACCTGCAGCAGTACGTGACAGCGCCCATGCCCATCGACGAATCGCTGGAAATTGCACTGTCACTAGCGCGCATTGTTGAAAGATGTCATGCCAATGGCGTCCTGCATCGCGACATCAAGCCAGAGAACATTATTGTTGACACAGCAGGGAAGCTGCATCTGGTCGACTTCGGCATCGCCTGGCTCCCCCTCGAAGATCGCGAGGACGGGTGGCATACGCGAGCAGGGCAGGAACTCGGGAATCGCTTTGTGCGCCTGCCGGAGATGACCGCTGGCCAGCTGCGCAATGACCCCAGATCGGACGTTACCTTCGTGGTTGCAATACTTTTCTACCTTCTGACAAACGAATACCCGCGAACGTTGTCGTTCGGCGGGGGCGGCGAACCACCCCATAAGCGCCTGCGCAATTCTTTTCCGACTACAACTAAAGATGACCCCAGGATGGATAGGCTAACCAGCATCTTTGATGTCGGTTTCCAGCTTGCGCCAAATCTGCGCTTCCAATCAATCGACAATCTAATCGAGCGCATTGATGAGATTCAACACCCTCGCCAGACCGCTCAACCCGTCGACATGGCGGAATCGGTGGCGCGATATCAGGAAATGATGAGTGAGCACGAGACGGCACAGCGCCACATCGTCCTCATGTCCATGCGAGGGGCCGCTGTTGCCTTTGAGCAGCGTATTCGAGAGCTTAGCGAATCACAGCAACTCGTTCCGTCGATGATGGCGGGCAGCCCGCTTCGAGAGAACGACTCTTGGGTTACGTCCGTGACTTTTACACACGCCACAGGGGGGCAGGAAGTGTCATCACGACACGTGATACAGATGGACGAGGCGGATATCGTCTGCACATTCAGCGTTGACGGCGAGCGTAGCGATTACTACCAAGGGCACGCAGTAGACACCATCAGGTTGAACGAAGAGGTGCGCCACCACGCAGACATTTTCTTCGCCCTGGTGCTAGGCGCGTTCGTACGGAAGGTGGCTGCCCAGCGTGCATTCATGAATCTACTTGAGTACTGAGTAAATGAATAGCCTAGATGAGCTTTCGGCGGCCGATTGATGAGCAGTCTGTTTCGACCGCCGAGCGCATCAGGGCTGCAGCGGGACGTCTGTGACGAGCGCGAGCGAGACACGGCCGGCTGCCGCCGCGGCAAATGGGAACGGCCTGATCGTACGTTGGCAAATGCCCTTCTGCACGTTCCCAGAAGGCCCGCCGCATCCGGCCATTCTCAAATTACCGTGGCCCATCCGTCGGCACAAAATTTCTTAGAAGCCCTCCGCCCAATATTGTCGGTGAAGTAGGTCTCACCGTTTTACGGGTATACCTCCAACATGAGTAGCGTCCGCCGCCGCCATAGACCCATGTCCAGTCCGGGGGTGTAACATCGACAAAGAATGCCTGACCCAGCAATGATTCTCCTGCGCGAAGACGGTCCCCGCAGAATATTTCATTGGTGCCGGCCAAGCCCTGCAGCTTGCATGCAATATTTGCCGCGGGCCCCACTGCTGTGAGTGAGCTACGATCGTGACTAGCAGCCCCTCGCGGCACCCCAATACGGGCGAGAAGAATGTCGCCTAGATCGACACCGACTCGAGCGTCCACTCGCTCGATCCCGTGCTGCTTCAGGACTGGATTCACAACATCCTCCAGCACGAACAACATTTCGCTACATGCGGAAAGCGCCTTAGATGCGATCGAGGCAGCGTTTTCAGCAACGCCCAACACCGCCATCAAGCCATCACCAGTATTCTTCTCAACGTAAGCGCCGTGCCTGAAAAGGACGCGCATCATGGAAGGAATCACGCAGTTCAGCATGAAAAGAGTCTTCTTTAGCTCATCAATTTGCGACGAGGACGTCCTTCTAGTGAAGCCGCGGATGTCGAAGAAGATCACGGCAGCCGTTACACTGCGCGCTGAACCGATAGAGAGATCCTCTACGGATGGCGCTACACGCCCGCTGGTGATATCACTCAGGCGCTCAATCGTCGTCGGGACGCTACTTGCGAGGGCTGAGACATAGCCGCTGTAGTCCGCAAATGAAAGGCGAGGGCTCATGTCAGTTCACCGCAACTGCGAGGGCAATTGAAGCGCAGGCGGCTCCGAACCAGACTATCGCTCGTCGAACATGGAGCGTCTTCCTGATGAGAATCCGACTCACCTCAAAATTCTGGCGCGCGTACTCCCGCCCGATGTCTTCGTCTGTCAATTTCTCAACTGATTTCCAGTAGTCCTCTGCGCTCTTAAAGCCCGAGACATCAGTCCAGAAGATATGCCCATTTCCGCTATGAGGCGTTCTGGGAAGCACTGTATGCAGCGCGTAGAACGATGCCACCCCAGCGAATGAAACCCCCACGATCCGCAGGATTGGATCGGCGCTCTTTGCCTGATCGGAAAGACCCAACCCGATAAGCACAAGCGCCGCAGCTGCCACCGCCGTTGCCTTCACATCCATCAACTGGACGTATTGATTCAGATATCCGTTTACCGTCGATGGAAAATTCCGCCTGTCCATGGGCACCCCAAAAGAAATTTTGGAAAGATTACGCCAAACCGGGCTGCAGCCGCGTCTCCTGGGGTGTAGGGGCGTCGCCGCACGAGAGCGCCTTACACGCGCTGGCGTGACCTCGGCCCACGAGTCATGTAGACCACATTGGACGCGCACACATGCCCAACTGCCGTTCTCTGCGGATTCTGAGGGCATCGGCAAGGTAGATGACGCTAGATTTCGCCGTGGACGAGACTCCCCGGGTGGCCGAAGCCCGGAGGGACAGCCTCCGCCATCATCAGTCGCCATTCCCGGGCAATGTCGCAAGTCAGGGCCCACCAAGGCATGTCGCACGGCTCCAGCTGATGACCTTCGGGTGTGAAAAGTGTCCACATTTGAATCCGAAACCGGCCCAAGGGCCGGTCAAGTCAATACGGCCTTGGCCGGAGTCTGAGGTCGCAGGCAAGAGCCGAGCCAGAGGCCCAGCCATTGCCATGCGGAAGAGACGAAGGCTCGGATTCGGCCGATCCATGATTTCGCATAATGTATATTATGTTCTAGCCAGACTGGCCCGGGCGACCGCCGCCCGGGCCCAACCCGCGCTGCAGGCTCCCCCTTCAAATGGCCGCCCCAACACCGGCAGAACCGCGCTCCACAGGCCGAGCCTTTCTCACCCCGTATCCAAACGCCCTCGTGTAGGCTCGGCGCACCACTTAAGGACGGGTTTGGCGATGCGCCTGGCTGATTTTATCGAACAGAATGCGCGGGAAATCCTCGACGACGCGGTGGCATTCGCCGAAACGCAGGCGCCCGATACCGTCGAGTTCAGCGCAAAGCAACTTCGGAATCATCTTCCCCAGATTCTTCAGGCGGTCATAGACGATCTCAGATCGCCGCAGACAGACTCCCAGCAGCTCGCAAAGTCCCACGGGCTTGCACCGTTGAAACCCGGCCCCGAGTCCGCCGCGTCCTATCATGGCCGAACCCGCGCCATCGCCGGCTTTGGCCTCAACCAGATGGTGGCTGAGTATCGAGCGCTTCGGGCTTCGGTACTTCGGCGATGGGCATCCGACCAGCGGCTGGTCACTTCATCGATCGATGACATCCTTCGTTTCAATGAGGCCATCGACCAGGCGGTGGCCGAATCCCTTGCTCAGTTCTCTGCCGAGGTCGAATCCTGGCGGCAGATCTTCCTCGCGGCGCTCGGGCATGATCTCCGAGGCCCCTTGGCAGCGATCATCTTCTCGGCAGACACCCTGGCCAGTGGGCTGCAGGACCCAGCTTTGGCCAAGCAGGCCGAGCGGATCATCAACGGCAGCATGCGCATGAAAAAGCTGCTGGACGACCTGCTGGCTTACAGCCGCAGCAAGCTGGGCGATGGGATGGCCATTCATCCGGTGGACTGCGATCTTGCCCAATCGCTTGGCGAGGAAGTCGAATTGCTCCGCGCTGCCCTGCCCCACGTCCCCATCACGTATGAAGTTGAAGGCGATGCCCGCGGTTGCCTCGATGCCTCTTCGTTGCGCGAGGCGGTTCACAACCTCACGACCAACGCTGCAAAGTACGGCGAACACGGCACCGATGTGCGGATCAGCGTTGAGGGCCTCGCCGACCAGATCCTGATCACGGTGAGCAACACGGGGGCCGAACTGTCGAACGAAGTGTTCAACAGCCTGTTTGATCCCTTGCGCCGAGGCTCGCTCAACGCGTCACAGGGAGAACACGCGAGCCTTGGCCTCGGCCTGTTCCTGGTGCGGGAAATCTGCCACGCGCACCGCGGCACTGTCCATGGAAGATGGCGTGATGGCCGCACCTCATTCGTCATCACACTCCCGAAGAATGCTGATTGAGGCGACCGCCCTTGCGACGGCACTACAGGAACCTGTGCATCACGAAGACATCGACCAACCCGCGCTGGCCATGCCGGAAGGCCTCTGGCAGCGTCCCAACCACCGCAAACCCCAGCTTCCGGTACAGCGCCACCGCCGGGCCGTTGGTGCTGACCACGTAATTGAACTGCATGGCCAGGAACCCTTCCGCCCTCGCCAGCTCCAGGCTGTGTTCCACCAGGGCTCGGCCCACGCCCCGCCCCTGTGTCGCGGCGTCGACCACATACGTGGCGCTGGCCACATGCGCCCCAAGGTCAGGGAAATTCGGGCCCATCTTGTACATGCCCACAACCCGGCCCTCCAGCACAGCTACATGAGGTGCCTGGGCCTGGAACCAATGCGCGCGAAACGTCTCGACGGCGAAAGAGCCAGCAAAGGGCAGCGCATCCTGCGTCGCAATGGCTTGCTCGAACATGCCCCACATCACGTCGAAATCGCCTGCACGGGCGGGCCGGATATCCATGCGACTCCTGCAGATCTGTGGTGGTGACCAGGCCGGACACTACCAGAATCCAACGCCTGCTCCGTAGCTGCTTCACGCGCCACCGCCATCGGCTCGGCAATAGTTGCAGATATTCCGGCCTTCAGAGCAGTAGATGCCCCCTGTTTCCGCGCACATCCCGCACCGGCTTCGACGGTGGCGTGTTCCTGCCTGCGTCCTGCTGGGCATCTACCTGCTGTACCTGCTGGCCGGCAACATCTTCCTCAACACACCGCTGTTCGACCAGGTCACCAACCGCAAGCCGCACAAGTTCGTGATGACCACTGGGCCGGCCATTACCGTGCTGCCAGGCCATGTCATCGCCTGGAACGTGCACATGCGCGGCCATGTGAACCACACGGTCTACGTGCTGCACGCCGACCGCGCCAGCGCTCGCTTGGCGGTGCTGCCCCTGTTCCAGCGCGAGGTGCGGGTGCCCCGGCTGCAGGCCACCGGGGTTTCGGCCGAGATCAGCCGCGTGGAAGAGGCCATCCCGCCACCGCCGCGCAGCAACCGGGGCTGGACCCTGCGCTTCGACGCCATCCACAGCGACAGTATCCGCAGCGCACGTTTCGGCAAGCTGCTGATCATCGGCCAGGGCCAGGGCACGGTGGGCTTCCTCAAGCAGCTGCGCGGCGGGCCGTCGGAACTGTTCGAATCCGAGGTTGCATTCAGCGATGCGGACACCAGCTTTGACGGCGTGCAGCTGTTGGGCGACATGGATCTCACCGCGCGCTTCAGCTATCCGCGCCATTATCGGGACCAGGCGCCCGGCCTGGCCAAGTTTCAGCTGCTGCATGCCCAGCTCGAGGTCGATGCCCGCAGCCAGGGCCTGCGCATGGACACCAATGCCACAACGCCGAAGATCTCCAGCGCACCAGTGCCCGGACGGCTGCAGGCCGCACTCCACCTGATCGATGGCCAACTGCAGCCCGGAGACCACGCGCTGTGGCAGGTGCCGCTCTACCTGGGCGACGGCGCCCCCGATCGCGGCATGCTGGCGCTGCAACTCAATGTGGCCAGGGACCTGCGCCTGCAGGCCCGCTTGCCGCCAAAGTCCGGTTCAGGCAGCGAGGTGGATGCCGATCTGCATATCAGTGGCCGGGACATTCCCTTCCAACAGCCCGCACAGCTGCTGGAACGCAGCTCTGGCACAGTGCGCGGCGAATGGACGTTCACCTCGCTCAACTGGATCCCTGCCCTGTTCGTGCGCAAGCCGTGGCTGCAGCTGGATGGCGGCGGCACGCTGAAGGCGGACCTGCGCCTTCGCAACGGCGAGCTGACCGAAGGCAGCACCGTGGACATTCCTGCAGCCGAAGCCGTGGCCGAGGTGGCGGGTGTGCGCTTGGCAGGCACGGCCAGCGCCCACGGCGAACTGAAGGCCGGCACGCCCAGCCAGGCGCGGCTGGCCGTCCGGTTGCCCCGCTTCACCGCGCGGCCAAGCGATGCCAAGGACGTACGCCTGTTCGACGGCCGGGATCTGGCCCTGGACCTGACCGGCGATGGCCGCCTTCAGGAACTGCGCAAAGGCGTCCGCGCGCAGCTGCGCTTCAGTGAAGCCACCATCCCTGATCTGACCGCCTACAACCGTTATCTGGGCTCGCCCCAGGTGCGGCTGCTCCGTGGCACCGGCACCGTAAGTGGTGATGCGACCCTCGATACCGACGGGCGCGTCGGCCATGGCACGGCCCGGCTGTTGGGGCGCAACGCCAGTGCAAAGGTGGCAGGGCTGGACATGGGCGGCGATATCGACGTGAACGCAACACTGCGCCGGGGAGACTTCAACCAGCGTCATTTCGATCTGTCCGGCACCACGGTCGAGCTGCGCAACGTGCAGGTGGCGGGCACGCAGGGCTCGACGGCATGGAAAGGCCGCGTGGACTTCAGGCGTGGGCGCATCGATGCGCAGTCGCCGTTCCAGGTGGATGCCACCACGGACCTCGATCTCAGCGATGCGCGACCGTTGCTGGCGCTGTTCGCAGAGCGCACCGACTACCCGCGCTGGACCTTGTCCCTGCTGGATTCCGGACAGGTACAGGCGCAGGCGACGCTGCGCTGGCGCCCTGGCCATCTGGTCATCGATGGCCTGCAGGCCGAGAACGACCGCCTGTCGGTACGCGCGCGGCTGGATCTGCTGGAACAGCGCAAGCGCGGTGATCTCTATCTACGGTGGGGGCTGCTGGGTGCGGGCATCGAGCTGGACGGCGACCAGCGCCAATGGCACCTGGCCAAGGCACGCGAGTGGTTTGACCAGCAGCCTTCCCTGCTGCCAGCGGGCCAGGGCACGGGTGCTGCAGGCTCGTCGCACTGAAGGCAACCGTCTGCATCCATTGCCGGCCCCGGTGCGTATACACCGACGCCCCAATTGACGAGTTGCACGCAATGAACAAGCGCACACAGGCCTATGGCCTTCTGGGATGGGTGGCGATCACCTTCGCCGCCGCCGCACTGGGCGCGTGGGCCTCGACGTCCGCCGCCAGCTTCTATGCCACCCTCGTCCTGCCTGCATGGGCGCCGCCTGCCGGTGTGTTTGGCCCGGCATGGACCCTGCTGTACGCCATGATGGCGATTGCGGCGTGGCTGGTCTGGCGGGAGCGCGGCTGGCGCGGCGCGCGGCCTGCGCTGTGGCTCTATCTGGTGCAGCTGGCCATCAATGCACTGTGGAGCTGGCTGTTCTTCGGCTGGAAGCTGGGCGCCCTCGCCTTCGCCGACATCCTGGTGCTGGTGGCGCTGGTGTGCGCGACGATGCTCGCGTTCGTGCGTGTCCGCACGATGGCAGGCGTACTGCTGCTGCCCTATCTGGCCTGGATTTGCTTTGCCTCGGCGCTCAACTTCGCAGTCTGGCGAGCCAACCCCGGGCTGCTGTGACAGCGCGCCGCATCACTTACGCCTGGGCCACGACCTGTGGGCGCCAGTTCCTCAACAGCGCCGGCTTGAACGCCTGCTGCCCGCAGCCGGTGGGGCAACGCACCACACGCGCCGACGAATGGCTGACCAGCCCTTGTCCTTCTTCGGCCTTGAACACCGTCTCGCAGGACAGGCAACGGGCCACCAGCGAATACAGGTGCAGCAACCGGCCACTGGCGGGGTCCTGCAGTGCATCCACATCCAGCAGTTCGAACTGGCAACTGTCAGCCAGCATGCGGTACGGCGTAGAAGGCAGGGTCTGCAGGTTCACGGGCGTGGTATCCGACGGAAGTCGAGCCACCCTAGGGCAGCCGCTGTCGAGCCGGCGTGCAGCGCAGATGCACTGGCCGCGAAGCCGGCAGAGACGCCTGCCGCATGCGCATCGCTGCTTGTATGAAGAATTCAGTTTCAAATGGAGGACACGCCACATGCACAGGGAGGTAGGCGGATACGCTCTTTTGCTTCACCATCCATGGTTACCGGATACACCGCTGGGTCGTTCCTGCCCTTCACGAATGATGAGTCCCGCCCTTGATGCCTTCTGCTGAGCCCACGCACGACGCTGCCCTGTCGCGTTGCGCGCGCGAACCGATCCATACCCCCGGCGCGATCCAGCCGTACGGTGTGCTTCTGGTGGTGGAACCGCACTCGCTGCAGGTGCGTGAGCGCGCCATCAGCCACCCCGCCCTGCTGCAGCAGTTCGGCGAGCCGTTGATGCAACACGTCGCCGAGGTGATGGGTGGCGTGCTGGCGCCGTTCCAGGCGGTGTTGCAGCAGGCCACGGTTGGCAGCAGCGCACACGTGGGCGCGGTGCATCTGGATGGCCATGGCCGCCACCAGCTGCTCGTGCACCGGTCTGCAACCGACCTTCTGGTTGAACTGGAGGCGCCGGTTCCGGGCCAGCCCGGTTCGCTGGAAGAGCTGTACCCGGCGATCCGCGAGCTGATGTCCGGCATCGAGACCGCCACGACGGTGGAAGACCTGTGCAGGCTGGCCGCCGCGCATGTGCGACGCCTCACCGGCTTCGACCGCACCCTGGTCTACCAGTTCGATGCAGGCTGGAATGGCACGGTGGTGGCCGAGGATGGCAACGGCCTGCTGCCATCCTATCTGGACCTGCGCTTCCCCGAATCGGACATCCCCGCCCAGGCGCGTGAGCTGTACCGCCGCAACCGGGTGCGCCTGATTGCGGACAGCGATTACACCCCTGCGCCGCTGTTGCGCGCGGAAGCGCATCGCGACGCGCCTCCCACCGACCTGAGCCTGGCCGTGCTGCGCAGCGTCTCGCCGGTGCACCTGCAGTACATGCGCAACATGGGCACCGGGGCATCAATGTCGGTGTCGCTGGTGCACGAAGGGCGGCTGTGGGGCCTGGTGTCCTGCCACGCGGTGCAGCCGCGCCGCCTGCCGTACCACGTGCGTACGGCCTGTGAGTTCATGGGCCAGATCCTGTCGCTGCAGATCGCGCTGAAGGAGCGCGCGCGCGCGATCGAGGAACGCGTGGCCCGTCGCTCGGTGCTGGTCAAGCTGCTGGCACGCATGGCCGGGGACGAAGAGTTCATGGCGGCGCTGCGCCACGATGAGGCCAGCCTGCTGTCCCTGACCGGCGCGGCCGGCGCGGCCATCGTGCACAAGGGGGACTGCATGCGCGTGGGGCAGTGCCCGCCCCCCAGCGAGGTGCTGGCCCTGGCCGACTGGCTGGCCAACCAGCACGCCGGGCAGGAAATGTACTGCACCGATCATCTCGCCGGCGACTGGTCGCCTGCCGCGCACCTGACCGACGTGGCCAGTGGCCTGCTGGCGGTGTCGATCTCGCAGCTCCATCACAGCTACCTGATGTGGTTCCGGCCGGAGGTCGTGCGCACCGTGCGCTGGGGGGGCGACCCGCGCAAGACCGAGGCACCCGGCGTGGCCCTGTCGCCGCGGAACTCGTTCGAGGCGTGGAAGGAGACCGTGCAGCAGCGCAGCCTGCCGTGGAGTGATGCCGACTGCGATGCCGCGCACGAAATGCGCACCGCCATTGTCGACATCGTGCTGCGCAAGGCCGAGGAAATGGCGGAGCTGAACGAACAGCTGGTGCGCAGTAACAAGGAACTGGAAGCGTTCTCCTATTCGGTCAGCCACGACCTGCGCGCTCCCTTCCGCCACATCGTCGGCTACTCGGAGCTGCTGGGCAGCTCTGCGGGCGAGCGCCTCAACGACACCGAACGCCGCTTCCTCGACACCATCGTGGAATCGGCGAAATCGGCCGGCACGTTGGTGGATGACCTGCTCAGCTTCTCGCAGATGGGCCGCTCGACGGTGGGCAGGGTGCGGCTGGACATGGCTGCGCTGGCCGAGGACGTACGCAGGACGTTGGCCCTGGACTATGCCGGCCGCGAGGTGCAGTGGACGCTGGCGCCGCTGCCGGAAGTCGAGGCCGATCCGACCATGCTGCGCCTGGTCTGGCAGAACCTGCTGGGCAACGCGATCAAGTTCACCCGCGAGCGCGAGCAGGCGGTTATCGAGGTCGGCCACGAACGCAACGACGACGAAGACCATTTCTTCGTGCGCGACAACGGCTGCGGCTTCGACATGCGCTACGTGGACAAGCTGTTCGGCGTGTTCCAGCGCCTGCATCACGTCGAGGAATTCGAAGGCACCGGCATCGGCCTTGCCAATGTGCGCCGCATCATCGGCCGCCACGGCGGCCGCACCTGGGCCGAGGGCGAACCCGGCAAGGGCGCCACGATCCATTTCACCCTACCCCGTTCCACAGGAGATCACCCATGAGGGACCTGCGGCCGATCCTCCTGGTCGAGGACAGCCCCAAAGACGCCGAGCTGACGATGGCCGCGTTGTCACGCTGCCAGCTGCTGAACGACGTCATCCACGTGCGCGATGGCGCCGAGGCGCTGGACTACCTGCGCTGCGAAGGCAAGTTCGCCGGCGCCATGCACGGTGGCCCGGTCGTGGTGCTGCTGGACCTGAAGCTGCCCAAGGTCAATGGCCTGGAAGTGCTCGAACAGGTCCGTGGCGACGCGCAGCTGAGCAGCACCCCGATCGTGATGCTGACCTCCTCGCGCGAGGAGCAGGACCTGGTGCGGAGCTACGAACTGGGCGTCAATGCATTCGTGGTCAAGCCGGTCGATTTCAAGGAATTCTTCGATGCCATCCAGGGGCTGGGCATGTTCTGGGGCATCACCAACCAGCCACCGCCGCACCGGCCCAACGGTTCGGGGCAGCACCATGCGTGATGGATCGCGCCGCAGTGAGCGCCTGCGCATCCTCATGCTGGAGGACAGCGCGCTTGACGCGGAGCTGATCAGCGCACAGCTGCAGCGCGCAGGCCTCGACTTCGAGGCCGAGCGGCTGTGGACCCGCAATGCGTTCATCGAGGCGATCGACAATCGCCCCTTCGACATCATCCTGGCCGACCACGTACTGCCTGGATTCGATGGCGATGCCGCCCTTGCGCTGGCGCGCGAGCGCATCCCGCACACGCCTTTCATCTTCGTCTCCGGCACCCTGACCGAAGAGCTGGCCGTGCAGGCCTTGACCCGCGGCGCACGCGACTATGTGGTGAAGCAGCGCCTGCAGCGCTTGCCGGATGCCATCCGTCGCGCGCGGCAGGAAGCCCACGAGCGCAACCAGCTGGTGCAGGCGCAGGCTGCGCTCAATGAGAGCCAGGCGCAGCTGCAGCAGGTGACCGACGCCGTTCCGGCGCTGATCGCCCGGCTCGACAAGGACCACCGCTACCGCTTCGCGAACAAGGCGTTCCTGGATTGGCATGGCGTGAGCCAGGCCGAATTGCTGGGACGCCTTGCCCGCGATGTCAGCGGCATCAGCGCCTTCGAACGTGCCCTCCCCAGCCTGGAACGCGTGCTGCAGGGCGAGCGCACCAGCTTCCAGGTCGAGCTCGTGCATCGCAGCGGCCAGTCACGATTCGTGCAGATGGACTGCGTGCCGGAGCATGCCGCCGATGGCAGCGTGGCCGGCTACATCTGCATGGGCAGCGATGTATCGGTGTTGAAGCAGGCCGAACTGGCCCTGCGTGAGGACAACCAGGCCCTGGAGCAGCAGGTGCAGGCGCGCACCGCCGAACTGCGGGCCAGCAAACGGCGGCTGCAGGCAATCTTTGAATCCAGCTTCCAGCATCAGGTGCTGCTGGATCTGTCCGGGCGCGTGGTCGATGCCAATGACGCTTCATTGGCCGCCGTGCTGGCGGACAAGAAGGACATTGTCGGCCAGCGCTTCGGCGAATCCCTGTGGTTCGCCAACACCGACGGCGTCGGCGCGGTGGTTGACCAGGCCGTCGCCGCGGCGGCGCAGGGTCGCAACTCGCTGCATTCCCTCGAGCTGGAACTGCCCACCGGCCGGCGCAGCTTCGACGTCTCGCTGCGCCCGCTGCTGGACGCCGACGGCGTGGCCACCGCCGTGGTATCGGAGGCGGTGGAAACTACTGCGCGGCGGCAGGCCGAGCATGCGCTTCGCCAGTCGCAGAAGATCGAGGCGGTCGGCCAGCTCACCGGCGGCATCGCGCATGATTTCAACAACATCCTGACGGTGATCTCGGGCAACATCGAGCACGCCATGCTGCTCAGCGAACGGGCCGGCGAAGCCGGCGCGATGGCCAGCCGTGCCCTGGACAATGCCCTGAAGGGGGTTGGCCGTGCCGCCAGCCTCACCCAGCGCCTGCTCGCCTTTGCCCGGCGCCAGCCGCTGCACAGCCAGGCAGCCAACCTCAACGAGTGCCTGCTGGACATGCAGGACATGCTGCGGCGGGCGCTGGGCGAACTGGTGCAACTGGACATCCGCACCGCCGAGGACATCTGGTGCGTGGAGATCGACATCAGCCAACTGGAAGCGTCGGTGCTGAACCTGGCGGTCAATGCGCGCGACGCGATGCCGCACGGCGGCCGCCTGGTGATCGAAGTCGACAACAGCCACCTCGACCACGACTACGCCGCATTGTTCCCGGATGCTTCCCCCGGCGAGTATGTGATGCTGCGGGTGCGCGACAACGGCCACGGCATGGACGCGGCCACCCTGGCGCGCGTGTTCGAGCCGTTCTTCACCACCAAGCAGGTCGGCCGCGGCACCGGGCTCGGCCTGTCGATGGTGCACGGCTTCGTGAAGCAGTCCGGTGGCCACGTGCTGATCGATTCGGTGGAAGGCGGCGGTACCAGCATCACCATGATGTTCCCGCGCTCGCCTCTGGCGCTGCCTTGCGAGGCTCGCGTCCCGCAGACGGGCCTGGCCGGCTACTCGCCACGCGAGGAAACCGTGCTGGTGGCCGAGGACAACGACGATGTCCGTGCGCATACAGTCGATGCGCTGCGCCTGCTGGGCTACCGCGTGCTGGAAGCGCACGACGGCCCCTCGGCGTTGCGGCTGCTGGAACGGCCGGACACCAAGGTCGACCTGCTGTTCTCGGACGTGGTGATGCCGGGCATGTCCGGCTGGGAGCTGGTGCGTGAGGTGCGTGAACGCTGGCCGGCAATCGCGGTCCTGTTCACGTCAGGCTATCCACGCGACCACGATGCGGTTGGCGCGCAGGGGCGTGCAGCCGCCCTGCTGCCAAAGCCATTTACCCGCAGTGACCTTGCGCTGGCAGTGCGCACCGCGCTGGAGGCTGCGCCGCGCTGAGGTCAGGCGGACGCATCGCGCATGCCTGCCGCGATCCGGTTGATATCCGCGCACTCGATCGTGGCCGGCGGGTTTTCTCTTCCGGCCAGGGCGATCATGGCCATGCCCAGCGCCAGGTTGCTGGTCATCAGCGAGGGCGCGAGCGCACCGGCCAGTTTCATCAACGGTGCGCCGCCCCAGTACAGGGGTTTCAACAGGGCATGCCGGGTACCTGTCCCCGGCACCGGCCGGACCCCGCCCGGACGCAGCATCACCGCGCGCAGCGGCAGCGCCTGCAACGCCCGCTCGGTCTCGCCCTTCACCCGCAGCGGCATCAGCCGGCTTTGCGGGTCCGCGCCTGCGCCGGAGACATACAGGAAGGACCCCTGCGGATTCACCGCAGCCCAGGCGCGGGCCACTGCCAGTGTGGTGTCCAGGGTCACGCGCCGGTACTCGGCCTCGGCAGTGCCAACCGGTGGCGCACCGGCACAGTAGAAGCATGCGTCGTACCCGGCCAGTTCATCACGCTGCGCGTCGATGTGCAGGAAGTCCGGGACCACCCGTTCGCTGCCGGGTCCGCGCAGGCTGCCCGGGCGCCGCACCAGCGCGGTCAAGCCGGCAACCTGCGGCGAACGCTGGCAGGCCAGGGCAACGCCCTGCCCCACCAGGCCTGCAGCGCCGGTCAGGAGAATCCGCAATGTCCGTGCCTGAGCCATGGCCAGGGCCGCACTAGAGTTTCACGAACCGCTGGATCTTGCGCGCCAGCCACCCGCTGAACACCAGCGGTGCATCCAGCGCCGACACGCAGATGCACGGCACCCCCGGCGCGGTCACCGGCTGATGCTCCACGTCTTCATCCAGGTCCGCCACGTCGCCGGGTGCGAACAGCCCCAGCGCATCGTTGTAGGAACCGCGCAGGATCTGGGTCAGCTCGCTGCGGCCATGGCTGTGCATGGGCAGGCATTTGCCCGGGGCGATCTTCAGCATGATCAGCGAAGGCATCTGCTCGGCACGGATGCAGTGCACGCCGGGTGCCATCCAGCGCCAACGCAATCCACTGAGCGATGCCCCGAAGTAGGGGTGCAGCGAGGCAGGCAGATGGTCCGGGTCGGCCTCGGGCCGCTCCTTCGGCACGGGACGCGCGGCCTGGTCCATGGCAATCGGCATTTCCGCAGCCAGCTGCATCAGCATGGCCTCGCGCAGCTGTTCGCGGCGTGGATCAGGCGCGGGCGGCTGGGTCTGCTCGAGCAGCACCGAGCCGATTGCCTCGGCCTCGCGCAGGCGCTGGCGGCAGTGCGGGCACTGCTCCAGATGCGTACCAGCGACCACGCTCAGTGGCGTGGGCAGCGCGCCTGCGGCATAGCTCATCAACGTCGATTCGTGCAGGTGGTGGCGCGGGTTCACAGCGCACCTCCCACTTTGGCCTGCAGCTGCAGGAACGCGCGCCGCAGATGCGACTTGACCGTGCCCAAGGGCATGCCGATCGCCTCGGCGATCTCGCTGTGGCTCTTGGCCTCGAAATAGGACATGCGCACCAAGCGCGCCTGCACGGCGGGCAGTTCGTTGATGCGCTGGCGCAGCCGGGCCTGGTCGGCAAACTGTTCGGCGCTGCTGCGTTCGATCACATCCAGGGTTGCTGCGTCCTCGACGGCAGCCTGCACCTGCATCCAGCTGCGCTCGCGGCGGATGCGGTCAATGTGCAGGTTACGGGCGATGCGATACAGCCACGTGCTCAGCGCACCCTGCGCGGGATCGAAGTCGGCCGCGCGCAGCCATAGCCGCAGCAGGCTCTCCTGCGCCAGTTCCTCGGCCACCGCGTCAGGCACGCCCAGGCCCCGCAGGTATACGCACAGCCGCGGCATGAAGTAATCATAGATCCGCATGAAACAGTCGCGGTCACGAAGCCGTGCCACGCCGTCCATGTCACCGGCCCAGTTCGTCGGCTCGCTGCTCGGCTGCTGGGAACTGGACACGATGCGTGCGGTATCGAAGTTGAGGGGGTTGCTGGCGGCGTCAGGGTACATCGGCGTTCGCGGCGGGCGGGTGAAGGTCTGTCCTCTGTACGCGCAGGGGCCGTGATTGGATGCAGCCGCTGCAGACGCATCCAACCGCCCATCCCCGCCGTATGACCTCAGCCCTCCTTTCCCGGATGAACGCGATGCGTACCGCCTGGCTGCTGCTGTGCCTGCCCCATGCCGCGCTGGCCGCGCCCTGGCTGCGAAGCGAGGGGGTAGCAACGTCGTCGCGCGGCGACCTGCTCTACCGCGAGGTGCACTGGCGACGCGATGCGGCCGAGGGTGCCGAGCGCTGGGTGCTGTACCAATGCGCGGACGGGCGGCCTTTCGCCCGCAAGCACCTGCCGGCCAGCGCGGACCCACAGGCGCGCGGCTATACCCTGGAGGACCGGCGCAGCGGCCAGAAGGCCGACGTCGAGGCCGCCAGCGGGAGGGTCTCGATCGCGTGGAAGGAGGATGCCGGCAGCCCACCGGTGCAGCGCGAGCTCGACCTGCCGACCGGCGCGGTCATCGACGCAGGGTTCGACGCGGCGGTGCGCCTGCATTGGCAGGCGCTCATGCGCGGCGAGCGTGTGACCCTGCCCTTCCTGGTCCCAGCGCGGCAGCGCTACTTCCCGGTGCAGGTAAGGCGCACCGGCCCGCAGCGCTGGCAGGGGACCGATGCGCAGTCGATCGAGGTCAGCCTGGACACCTGGTACGGCGGCATCGCGCCACGCCTTGCGCTGGTATATGCCAGCGCTGACCAGCGCCTGCTGGAGTTCCGTGGCACCAGCAACCTGCGCGATCAACGCGGTGCCTATCCACAGGTGACGGTGCGCTTCATCGCCGCAGCGGCTGGTCACCCCGCCAGCGAATGGCAGCAGGCCTGGGCGCAGCCGCTGACAGATCGCTGCACCGTTACGGCCAGGTGAAATCCAAATTTCCTGCCGCGCTCCGCATCCAGTGGGCCTTCTGCCGCGTAGAGGAAGACACGAAACCCGCCGAGATCCGCCATGGCCTCTGTAGCGCCCCTCCCCCGTCGACGCTGGCGCCTGCTGCGCACGCTGCAGCGCTGGTTCGATACCGGCAACGCCGCAGAGGCCACCGGCGAGCGGCCGGGGCGGATCGACTGGGTGCGCGCCGTGCCCTTCGCGCTGATGCACCTGGCCTGCATCGCAGTGATCTGGGTGGGCATCTCGTGGACAGCGGTGATCGTGGCTGCAGCACTCTATGCGGTGCGCATGTTCGCCATCACGGCGTTCTACCACCGCTACTTCTCGCATCGCACCTTCCAGGCATCGCGGCCGGTGCAGTTCGTGTTCGCGGTGATAGGCGCCTCCAGCGTACAGCGCGGGCCGCTGTGGTGGGCCGCCCACCATCGCCACCACCACCGTCACGCCGACCAGCCGCTGGACCCGCACTCCCCCCGTGAGGGCGGCTTCTGGCGCAGCCACATGGGCTGGTTCCTGACCCGCGAGGCCTTTGCCACCGACCTGTCGCGGGTGCCCGACCTGGCGCGCTACCCGGAGCTGCGCTGGCTGGACCGCTTCGATACGGCTGTGCCGGTACTGCTGGCCGCAGCGCTGTATGCACTGGGCGCCGGGTTGGAGCGCTGGGCGCCAGGCTTGCATACCTCCGGCTCGCAATTGCTGGTGTGGGGCTTCTTCATCTCCACCATCGTGCTGTTCCACGCCACGGTCACCATCAATTCGCTGGCCCATCGCTTCGGTCGCCGCCGCTTCGAGACCCGCGATGACAGCCGCAACAATCTCTGGCTGGCGCTGCTCACCTTCGGCGAAGGCTGGCACAACAACCACCACTTCTTCCCGGGCACCGTCCGCCAGGGCTTCCGCTGGTGGGAAGTGGACCTGACCTGGTATGGACTGCGCGCAATGGCGGCGCTTGGGCTGGTCAAAGGGCTCAAGCCGATTCCCGAGTGGGTGCTGGCCAAGGCGAGGTACTGACATGCGCATCGCGATCATCGGTTCGGGCATTGCAGGACTGGCCAGCGCCTGGTGGCTGGACGGCGAACACGACGTCACGCTGTTCGAGGCCAACGACTATCTGGGCGGCCATACCCACACCCA
Source organism: Stenotrophomonas sp. CASM114 (assembly GCF_049384325.1). Lineage (NCBI taxonomy): Bacteria > Pseudomonadati > Pseudomonadota > Gammaproteobacteria > Lysobacterales > Lysobacteraceae > Stenotrophomonas > Stenotrophomonas sp. CASM114. Next base: position 353,555 of record NZ_JBMRGJ010000001.1, read on the forward strand.
CGACGTGCAGGTGGATGGCGTCCGCATGGCGGTGGACACCGGCTTCATCGTGTTCAATCCCCAGCACTACCCGCTGCTGACCGCACTGTTCGACGAGCTGGGCGTAGCCTCGCAGCCGACCACGATGAGCTTCTCGATGCACAGCGAGCGCAGCGGCGTGGAGTACAACGCCACCTCGCTGGATGGCCTGTTCTGCCAGCGCCGCAACCTGGTGTCGCCGCGGTTCTGGGGCATGCTGGCCGACCTGCGCCGGTTCTACCGCGATGCCCCCCTGTTGCTGGCAGAAGACGAGGGCCCAACGTTGGGGCAGTACCTGCGCAGCCAGCGCTACGGCGATGCCTTCATCGACGAGCACCTGCTGCCGATGGCCTCCGCGCTGTGGTCGTCCCCGACGGCCACGGTGATGGACTTCCCGGCGCGCTATCTGGCCCAGTTCATGGCCAACCACCAGATGCTGCAGATGACCGGGCGCGCACCCTGGCGGGTGGTGAGCGGTGGATCGGCCCGCTATGTCGACGCCCTGCGCGCCCGCTGGCGGGTGCATGAGCGGCTGGAGTGCCCGGTACAGTCGGTCGAGCGCATGCCGTGGGGCGCTCGCGTGCACAGCGCGGCCGGCGTGGAAGGCTTCGATGAGGTCATCCTGGCCTGCCACAGCGACCAGGCCCTGGCGCTGCTGCGTGACGCCGACCCCATCGAACGCGACGTGCTCGGCGCCATCCGCTACCAGGCCAACGAAGCGGTGCTGCACACCGACGCGTCATTGCTGCCGCGCAACCGCAAGGCGTGGGCGGCATGGAATGCCCATGTGCCCCGCGACCCTGCTGCGCCCTGCACGGTCAGCTACTGCATGAACCAGCTGCAGGGCCTGCCCGGCAGCACGCCCCTGGTGGTAACGCTCAACCGCAGCGAGGCAATCGACCCGGGCAAGGTGCTGCGCACCCTGCATTATGCGCACCCGGTGCACGACCATGCCGCAGTGCGCGCGCAACAGCGCTGGGCCGAGCTGCAGGGCCGCCGCCACACCTGGTTCGCAGGCGCCTATTGGGGCTGGGGCTTCCATGAGGACGGCATCCGCAGCGCCCGCCGCGTGGTCGATGCACTGCGCACCTGTGAACCGCACCACGTCATGGCGGCTCCCGGCGAGGTGGCCGCATGAGCGCCAGTGCGCTCTACTTCGGGCAGGTGGCGCACCGCAGGCACCTGCCACACCCGCATGCGTTCCGCTATCCGATCGCACAGCTGCTGCTCGACCTGGATGAACTCGACAGCGTGTTCGCCGGGCGCTGGCTGTGGTCGATCAATCGCCGCAATCTGGCCGAGTTCCGTCGCAGCGACTACTTCGGCGATCCCGCGCGGCCCTTGGCCGATGCAGTGCGCGACCACGCTGCATCAACCCTGGGCTACCGGCCCACCGGCCCGGTCCGCCTGCTCACCCATCTGCGCTTCGCCGGTCACGTGTTCAACCCGGTCAGCTTCTACTACTGCTACCGGGCCGATGGCAGCACGCTGGACTGCATCGTCGCCGAGATCACCAACACACCCTGGAAGGAACGGCACGCCTACGTGCTGCCGGTCGCAACGGCCACGCAGGAAGGCACCTCGCTGCGCTGGCGGTTCGAAAAGTGCTTCCATGTCTCGCCCTTCATGCCGATGGATTGTCATTACGACTGGCGGTTCAACTGCCCTGATGAGGACCTGCGCGTGCATATGCAGGTCTGGCGCGACGGCGCGCGCCAGTTTGATGCCACCCAGGTCATGCAACGACACCCCCTGGATGGCCGCGGGCTGGCCCGCGTCCTGGCCTGCTATCCACTGATGACCACCCAGGTGGTGGCCGCCATCCACTGGCATGCGTTGCGGCTGTGGCTGAAACGCAATCCCGTACACGACCACCCTACCCTTGCCGAGAAACCGCGATGAATTCGATGATTCCTTCGGTCGCGCTGCCGCGCCCCGGCGCATTGGATGCCTTCCTGCGCCGCCGCCTGCTGGCCCAGCTCGCCCCGATGCGCGACGGCCGCCTGTGCGTGCGCGACGCGCTGGGCGAAGTCTGGTTGGGCGATGCCCGCGGCGAGCTGCATGTCACCGTCACCATCGAGGACCCGGCGTTCTATCGCAAGGTGGCGGCCCAGGGCAGCGTTGGCGCCGGCGAAAGCTACATCCATGGCGAATGGCGCTGTGACGACCTGGTCGCCCTGATACGGCTGCTGGTGCGCAACCGCGATCTGCTCGACAGCATGGAACACGGCCCGGCGCGCGTGGGAGGCTGGCTGCTGCGCGGCTGGAACCGCCTGCGCCGCAACAGCCGCGAAGGCAGCCGCCGCAACATCGCCGCGCACTATGACCTCGGCAACGACTTCTTCGCCCTGTTCCTGTCACCGGACCTGATGTATTCCTCGGCCCTGTTCGCCGAAGAAGGCGAGTCGCTGGAGTCCGCCTCGCGGCGCAAGCTGGACCGCATCTGCCAGCAGTTGCAGCTCAAGCCGGGCGACCGCGTGGTGGAGATCGGTACCGGCTGGGGTGGTTTTGCGCTGCACGCGGCGCAGCACTACGGCTGCCACGTCACCACAACCACGATCTCCGCCGAGCAGCATGCACTGGCCAGCGAGCGCGTCCGCGTCGCCGGGCTGCAGGACAAGGTCACGCTGTTGATGCAGGACTACCGCGACCTGCAGGGCCAGTTCGACAAGCTGGTATCGATCGAGATGATCGAAGCCATCGGCGCCGAATACCTGGACACCTACATGGCAACGCTGCAGCGCCTGCTCAAGCCCGATGGTGTCGCCCTGCTGCAGGCCATCACCATCGAAGATCACCGCTACGAGCAGGCACGGCGCAGCGTCGACTACATCAAGCGCTATGTGTTTCCGGGCAGCTTCATTCCGTCGATCAACGCGATGGTGGCGGCCAAGACCCGATCCAGTGACCTGCAGCTGGTCGCCCAGCAGGATTTCGGCCACTCCTACGCACTGACCCTGCGCGCCTGGCGCCAACGCTTCCTTGCCCAGCTGCCCGCTGTGCAGGCACAGGGCTTTGATACGCGCTTCTGCCGGATGTGGGAGTTCTACCTGGCCTATTGCGAGGGCGGCTTCCTGGAGCGTTCGATCGGCGTTTCGCATCTGCTGCTGGCGCGCCCCGGGCATCGTCCCGCTGGCGCATCGGGTCAAGGCGGCTGAGGTGCGCCGGTTCTGGGCCAATCTGCTTGGCAACCAGCTGGTCTGGCTGTGCGCCGTGGCCGGCGCCGGGCGCGGCTGGCAATGGCCGGCGCTGCTGGCAGCGTCGCTCTACATCGGCAGCCAGCTGCTGACCTCGCCGCAACCTCGGCTGGATCTTCGGCTGATGCTGTTGGCGCTGGCCTGCGCGTGGCTGGTCGACGCCAGTGCCGCCGCCAGCGGCACCGTACGCTACGCCGCGGCCCCGCTGGGCTGGACGCCACCCCTTTGGATCATGGCGTTGTGGGCCGCGTTTGCGATGACGCTGACCACTTCGATGCGCTTCCTGCTTCGCCACCCTGCCCTGCCAGCCGCGTTCGGCCTGCTGCTGGCCCCGCTGGCCTATCTCTCCGCAGCGCGCGGTTTCGATGCGGTTCGATTCACTACGCCGCTGTGGCAAGGCCTGCTGGTACTGGGGGTGGGCTGGAGCATCGCGCTTTCGCTGCTGTGCATGGCCGCTCGTCGCGGCTCCCGCACCATCCCGCCGCCCTTGGCCGGAGCGCCGTCATGATCAATCTGGTGTGGGTACTGCTGTATGCCGTGCTGGTGATGAGCTGGGGCTGGGCCTGGCAGCGGCGCCACCGCAACATCGGCGTGGTCGATGTGCTCTGGGCCAAGGGCGTGGGTGCTTCGGCCCTGTTGCTGGCGTGGCTCGGCGATGGTGCGGCGGCGCCACGCATTGCACTGGGCGTGCTCGGTGGCCTGTGGGGCAGCCGACTGGCACTGCACCTGTGGCATCGGGTCCGCCACGAACAGGAAGACGGTCGCTACCGTTATCTGCGCGATTACTGGCAAGGGCATCAAGCCAAGATCTTCGGCTTCTTCATGGCCCAGGCACTGCTGGTCGTGCTGTTCGCCCTGCCCTTCGTCGCGGTGGCTGCCAATCCACAGACCAGCATGACGTTGTGGGTCGTGGCCGCCGCACTCGTCTGGCTGCTGAGCGTCGGCGGCGAGAGCCTGGCCGACCATCAGCTGGCCCGGTTCCGCGCGAATCCGGCAAACCAGGGTCGCACCTGCCGCGCCGGGCTCTGGCGTTACTCCCGCCACCCCAACTACTTCTTCGAGTGGCTGCACTGGTTCAGCTATGTCCTGCTCGCGGTCGGCTCGCCGCTGTGGTGGCTGGCGTGGTCCGGCCCGCTGCTGATGTATGTGTTCCTGCGCTACCTGAGCGGCATTCCGTTCACCGAAAAGCAGGCGCTGCGCAGCCGCGGCGACGATTACCGCGCCTACCAGCGCAGCACGCCGATGTTCTTCCCCTGGTTCCCTCGTCCTTCCAAGGAGCATTCCGCATGAGCGCGATTCCGTCACTGACCCCGGCCGACGACGCGGAAACCGGGCTGATCGCCTGGGCCGAACGCGGCCTGGTTCCCGATGCCGCGCTGCGCGCCGGCATCCGTCGCCTGTGCGCGCAACGCCTGCACGAGGAAATGCTGGGCGGTATCGAAGCACAGTCCGCACGCTTCGGCCGTCGCATCGCCGAGCTGGCCGACAGCCCGCTCGCGCTGCATACCGACGCGGCCAACCGCCAGCACTATGAGGTTCCGGCGGCCTTCTTCCAGGCCTGCCTGGGCAGGCGCCTGAAGTACAGCAGCTGCTACTACCCCACCGGGCGCGAAACGCTGGACCAGGCGGAGGACGCCATGCTGGAGCTGTACGGCCAGCGCGCCGGACTGGCCGATGGCCAGCAGATCCTCGAACTGGGCTGCGGCTGGGGTTCGCTGACCCTGTGGATGGCCGAGCGCTATCCCGCCGCCGCGATCACCGCCGTGTCCAATTCGCACAGCCAGCGCCAGCACATCATGGCGCAGTGCCAGGCCCGGGGGCTGCACAACGTCGAGGTGATCACCCGCGACGTCAACCAGCTCGAGCTGCCAACCGCACGCTTCGACCGCTGCGTCTCGGTGGAAATGTTCGAGCATGTGCGCAACTACGAGCGCCTGCTGGCGCGCATCAGCCAGTGGCTGAAGCCCGACGGCGCGCTGTTCGTGCACATCTTCGCCCACCGCACGCTGATGTACCCGTTCGAGACCGAGGGCGGCGACAACTGGATGGGCCGCCATTTCTTCACTGGTGGCCTGATGCCGGCGGCCGACACGCTGCTGCATTTCCAGCGCGACCTGCGGCTTGACCAGCGCTGGTTGCTGGACGGCACCCACTACCAGCGCACGGCCGACCACTGGCTGGCCAACCAGGATGCAGCACGCGAGGCGGTGATGCCGGTGCTGGTCGCGACCTACGGCCAGGCCGCCGCGAAGATCTGGTGGCAGCGCTGGCGCATGTTCTGGATGGCATGCGCCGAGCTGTTCGGCTACGACGACGGCCAGCAGTGGCTGGTCGCCCACTATCTGTTCCGCCCCCGTTGAGGTGTGACATGCGCATGCGCTCGCTGCTTCCCCTGCTGGCATTGAGCCTGTTTGGTTCCGGCTGCAGTTCCACCGATACCCGTCCCCTGCCCCGCCCGCCCTCAGTGGACGTGCCACGCTTCATGGGCGACTGGTATGTGATCGCCCACATCCCCTCATGGCCGGAGCGCAAAGCTTTCGACGCGGTGGAGAGCTACGCATTGAAGCCCGACGGGCGCATCCAGACCACCTTCACCTATCGCAAGGGCAGCTTCGACGCCCCCCAGAAGTCGATGCACCCTGTGGGACGGGTCGGGAAGGACGGCAACGGCGCCATCTGGGGCATGCAGTTCATCTGGCCGATCCAGGCCGAGTATGTGATTGCCTGGCTGCGCGATGACTACGGCCAGACCATCGTCGCGCGCAGCAAACGCGACTACGTGTGGTACATGGCACGCACGCCACAGGTGTCCGAGAGCGACTACCAGCAGGCCGTGCAGCGCATCGCGGCCATGGGTTACGACACCGCAAAGCTGAGGCGCGTGCCGCAGTCGGTGCGCTGAGCCATCGGTCATCCCCACGCAGCACCTGCTGACGGCAGGGCGTGTCGACATCTGCTTGCGCCGGATGTCGCATTCATCACCGCTGCCGCATCGTTCATCCGGCACGCGCGCAGCCGCTGCCGGAACCGTGCGTACAGACAGCGGCGCCGCCCTTGGCCTGCCTGCAGCAGCTGGCGCCGGGGTCGCGAACGCTCAAGACTCGCCCGCGGCGGCCGCTAATAGCCAATGCAGGGCTGTGCGCGCCGGCCACAATGGCCGGCGATGGGTGCATCCCGGCCGCAGCCGATTTCACAATGGAAGGAACAGGCAGTTGAAGGAAGAACGACGCAACGCGTTGCAGGCCAGTCATCGCGCGATCCTCAGCTTCTGGCACAGGGTTGAGTTCTTCATACCCTACGATCTGCAGGGCCAGGTCCTTGAGTCGAAGGACGCGGACTGGAGCGTACGGCAGCTGTCCAGGGATCAGCTCGAGCGATTGGACCCGAAGGATCTGTGGTCCCCACCCCTGCCATTCGGTCGCAGGCTGAGCGGATTCGATGTCTACCTCGGCATATTCGACAAAGCCCAGCTGGCCGATATCACCCAGCGGGTACTGGCTGAGACGCCAAGCGGAGACGAGTCGCTGGAACAGGACGAACGGGCCGAACTGGAAGGCCTGACCTGCGCGGCCAGCCTGCGGGCAAGCGCCGAGGGCGTGCTGCAGCTGGGTGAAATCTCGGTATCGACCGTTCCGTGGGCACTGGGCACGATCTCCAGGCGTGGCTTGCAGGGCCTGGACTTCGACGCCTTCCAGGCAAGCCTTGAAGCACTCAAGCGCGACGTAGCAACGTTCCGCAGCGCCGCTGCCACCCCCGCCGGACAGGGTGAGGGCCCAACGCCCTGCAGCCCCGACGACCTGTTGCGCCTGCTCGACATCCTGTGCAACTGGTCGGGTCATGACCCTTCCGCGGGCGACGCGTCCGCTCCGCTGCTGGTCATCCGGGCGAAAAGCGTTGAAGACAAGCCGAAGCCGGAACGGGCAGCAAAAGCCACACCCCCAGGGCCGGACAACGAGCCAACGGCGGAAGCGGACGACGCCGAGGACGACGAGGCCCAGCCCGAAGAGGACGCGGAGATCAGCATCCTCAACAGTTTCTTCGTCGAGGATATCGCGCGGGCCATCGGCGCACTCGACCAGGGCAAGGCCAGTGCGCCGCTACGCGCCTATCTGAGCCCATTGCTTGAAAGCCGACGCGAAGACCTTTACACCCCAGAAGGCCATGCGCTGATTGCCGACCGGCTGCGCCCGCGCCACATCAATCGGGGCCACTGGCCCGGCGATCCTGCACACACGATGAGCCTGATGCAGCAGTTCGCTGTGAACAGCATCTTCGAGCAGGTGTGCGATTCAGGCATGTTCTCGGTCAATGGCCCGCCCGGAACCGGAAAGACCACGCTGTTGCGTGAGGTCTTCGCTGAGAACATCGTGCGGCGCGCACGTGCATTGTCACAGTACGCGACGCCAGCCGCTGCGCTCGGCCCAGCCCGCGAAGTGAACTTCGAAGGTGAGAAGCCGTGCAGGGTCTCGCCACTGAAGGCCGACCTGACCGGCTTCGAGATGGTGGTCGCATCGTCGAACAATGCCGCCGTGGAGAATATTTCGCGTGACCTGCCGAAGAGCCGGTCACTGGGCAAGCCCGGAGGATCGCGCTGGCGCAACAGCACAGGGGACGTGACCTTCGACTACCTGCGGCCACTGGCCCGCAACCTGCTCGAATGGAACGGCAGGGGCGCCTATGAACGACCGGCGGCAGACAGCGATGCCTGGGGGTTGATCAGCTGCGCGCTGGGCAGGAAGGCCAACCGCGAGGCACTTGTGCGGGCCATCAGCAGGAGCGCCCCAAAAGATGGCAAAACCCCCGCACCGAAGGGCTACGACCGCGCCCGCCACCAGTCGCTCTGGGAGTGGCGGGACAACCCAGCAGCCATGAGCTTCCAGCAGGCCAGGCAGGCGTTCGGCAAGGCCGATGCGATCGTCAATGGCCTGGTCGAAAAGCTGGATCGGCTTGCCTCGCTCAGCCGTGAAATCAGCGGCAACGATGAGGAGAGCTTCTGCCGGCAAACGACTTCTCAGCTTCGCGATGCACAGCGCGCGCATGAGGAAGCTGCACAGCAGTGCCGTGCACTCGAGAGCCAGCGCAGCAGATCCGATGAACAGCTCGCCCTGCTCAAGGCGCAACGCATCCTGCTCAGGGAAGAGAAGCCTGGCTGGTGGGCCCGCATCTTTGACCGGCAGCGCGCGCACAGCCATGCGGCCGCAATGGTGCAGAACGCAGATCATCAGCACCGATGGACCCAGCGCGGGCTCGAACTCGGGACGCAATGTGATACGGCGCAACAGCACCTGGGCCAAACCGCGAGCACCCTGGCCGAGGCATCGGCCGCCGCGCAGGCACGGGCGCAGCAATGGGCTGGAATGACGCAACAGCTCGAACAACTGAAAGCCGAATTCGGCACCGCGTCCCATCCCGCCGACGCGGCCGAACTGGAAGGTCAGGACTGGCAGATCAAGGGAGTCTGGAACAGCGAGCAGCTCAACGAGCAGCGCGCCAATCTCTTCGTGGCGGCACTGCAGCTTCACCAGGCCTGGCTGCACGAAGTGGTGCAGAAGGGCGGCGGCTTCGCCCAGAACGTCATTGCACTGTGCCACCTGCTGAGTGGCAAGCGGCTGCAGGAGCCACGCGATGCGCTGGCCATCTGGCAGAGCCTGTTCATGATCGTGCCGGTTGTCTCCAGCACGTTCGCCTCGGTCGCACGCCAGTTCCGCCACCTGGGGCCGGACTCGATCGGCTGGCTGTTCATCGATGAAGCTGGCCAGGCCGTGCCGCAGGCGGCAGTCGGTGCACTGCTGCGCTCCAGGCGCGCGGTCGTGGTGGGTGATCCGCTGCAGATCGAGCCGGTGTTCACCGTGCCGGTCAAGCTGCTGCAGGCGCTGGGCCGAACCAGCGCACTGCCCGCAGGCGTGAACGTCTCGCCCGACAAGACCTCCGTACAGGTACTGGCCGACGAGGCCAACCCGCTCGGTGCCCGCATGGAGTCCGGCGGCTCGCCGCTCTGGATCGGCAGTCCGCTGCGCGTGCATCGTCGCTGCGTCGAACCGATGTTCTCCATTGCCAACACGATTGCCTACGAGGGGAAGATGATCTTCTCCAACCCCTGGGAACCCAGTGCGGCGCGGCCACCCGCCGACAGCCTGGACATCGGCAGCAGCGCCTGGGTACACGCCCCCGGCCGCACCAGCGACAAGCAGGTCGTGCCGTGCCAGATCGACCTGGTGCAGCAGGCGTTGGCCGCGCTCTACCACAGCACCGGAAGCCTTCCCCCGGTCTACATCATTTCGCCCTTCAAGCGCATCAAGAATGCCCTGCTCGAGCGACTGCGGAGCCAGGACGCCTGGCTTGGCCCGGATGCCCCACCCGGCACGCAGGCGCCACGCACCACCGAACTGCGCACGTGGTGCAGGGAGCGCGTCGGCACCGTGCACACCTTCCAGGGCAAGGAGGAAAGCATTGTCTGGATGGTCCTGGGCTGCGACACGGACACGGTGGGCGCGGCGCACTGGGCCTCCAGCAAGCCCAATCTGCTCAACGTCGCCGTCACCCGTGCCCAGCACCGCTGCTTCCTGATCGGAGACACCGCACTCTGGGGCGGCCTGCGCCACTTCTCAGACGCCCATGCCAAACAGTTGCCCCGCATCACCCCGGCGCAGTTCCTGGGTCGCATGTCGATCCCCCGCGTGCAGACTCGATAGCCCTGCCCTGACGGCGTCAACGACTCAGGTCAGGGGCGCAGGGTCACGCCAGCGTGACGCGTCACATTAATGGTTCCGGCAGCCACGACGGGACGCCTGCAGCACCCCATCCATTTACGTCACGAATGCGTAAGCCCCGGCCGATCAACTGCATCCATCGATCTTTAGGAATAGTCGTAAAAACGCAACGAATTCGATGTTCGACGCGACAGCGGCGCCAGAATGGCGGCCACGCCCATGGGCGCCGACCACCTCCCGCGCATGAATGGATTTCCTGCACCGCGTCGGCTTCGCCTGGCGCTCCTGGACGATCACGAAGTCGTCCGTCGCGGCACCGCCCTGCACCTGTCAGGCGATCTCCGCTTCGACATCGTCGCCAGCCACGGTTGCAGCAACGAACTGCTCTGCAGCCTGCAACGCACACCAGTGGATGTGGCCATCATCGATCTCACGCTTGCCCGTGACGACCTGGGTAGCCTTGAGCTGGTTGCGCTGCTGCGCCGGGAATTCCCGCGCACGCCATTGCTGGCCTTCGCCACGCTCTGCCCCACCACCAACCTCAACAGCCTGATCGATGCCGGACTCAACGGATTCGTCAGCAAGGCCGAACCGCTTGCTGCATTGTCCGACGCCATCGTACGTGTTTCCCAGGGCCTGACCCGGGTTCCACCGGACGTCAGGCTGGCCGGCGATCGCGGCGAGCTCAGCCGCAACGAGCGCGAAGTACTCGGCCTGCTGTTGGAAGGCTTGACGGTCTCCGAGATCGCATTGCGGCGGCACCGCAGCATCAAGACTGTCAGCACGCAGAAGGTGGCTGTGCTGCGCAAGCTGGGATTGCGCAGCGACGTGGAAATCTACGCACTGCGCGAACGACTGGAGACACCGTGAGGCGCCAGCCGCCGTTGCGCCGCCGCTTCCTGTCCACGGGGCTGCTGGCGCTCCTTCTCCTGCCGGCTGCCTCGGCCGAAGATATCCGCTCGCCACGCTGGCTGCCGGGCAGCACTGTACGGGTCGCCACGACTCCCTCCCTGCGCCCCCTGCCCGCGGCCCTGGCCGATCCGTCATCACCGCCAACGCTCGCCCATGGCTATGCCAACCTGGTGGCGCGGCACGCCCAATTCCGTTTCCTGGAACACCCCTACCCGACAACCGCCGCATCAATCCTCGCTGTATGCCATCACGAGGCTGACCTGGTCATGGTGTTTGGCGGCGCAAGGCACCAGGCGCTGCCCTGCCCCGGCCTTGCCGCGTCCACCCCGTTCCGTGGCGGCGCCACCCTGTTGGCCGGACGCGCCGGCGAGTGGCTGCCACGGGAGATGCGCGAACTCGACGGCCGGGTCATCGCCGTCGTTGAAGGCGGACCCTACGCCAGCTGGCTGCACGCGCATCACCCGCAGGTCCGGCTGCGGCAGCTGCCAGACCGGCATGCAGCACTGGCGGCAGTCGAAACCGGCCTGGCGGACGTGGCGATTGGCCTGGAGTCCACGCTGCGCCCCCTGGTTCGACGCCATTTCAATGGCAGCCTGCGCCTGCAGCCGTTCGATAGCGGCTTCTCCACCGACCTTTACCTGCTGGTTCGCCGGGAAGACCAGCAACTGCTTGGGCGCATCGAACAGGCATTGCGGGAGGTCACACTGGAAGAGCACGCAGGCCTGCTCCACCTATGGGCAGGCCAGACCCTGCCTGCCGCGGCCGGGAATGCACTGGACTGGATGCAGGCGTCGCCCCCGCGCGGGTGGCTGCTGCTGGCCCCACTGCTGATTGCCCTGCCGCTGCTGTGGCTCGCAATGCGCCACCTGCGGGCGCGCGGTGACCGAAGCAGCGCGCATGCCATCGGCGTGATCAGCCACGAGATGCGCAACTCGGCGCAGGCCGTGCTGACCTCGATCGAGCTGCTGGGGCAATCGACATTGCCCAAGGGCGAGCGTGACCTGCTCGCCGCTGCCAGCAGCGCCAGCCAATCCCTGCGCAGCCTGTTGAATCGCGCACTGGATTTTTCGCGCCTTGCGAGCGGCGCTTTCAAGCCGCATGCGCAACCCTGCGATGCAACCCAGCTGTGCCGGCAGGCTCTGGAGGCGATCCGGCCACAGGCCCAGCGGAAAGGCCTGCAGCTGCATCTCGATGCCCAGGGCGCATCCCCGTCGAACATCCTGGTGGACGCCGATGCGCTACGCCAGATTGCCAGCAATCTATTGGCGAACGCAGTGAAGTTCAGCGATTCCGGCCGCATCGAGCTGCGCCTGCAACTGATGCCGGCGGCGCGTCCTCGGGCGCTGCTGCTGGAGGTGATCGACAGCGGCATCGGCATCGCGCCGGCGCAGGTAGCCACCCTGTTCCAGCCTTTCCAGCAAGGCAGCAGCGGACGCCAGCGTGGCGGCAGTGGCCTGGGGCTTTCCATCGCGCGCGAACTGGCCCGCGCAATGGGCGGCGACCTCACCGTGCACAGCGTGCTGGGCCGTGGCAGTCGCTTCATCCTGCGCCTGCCGGTGTGCCCGGCTGGCACCGGCGTGGATGCCCAGGACATTCCCGTGGGCGATACGCCACTGGCCGGACTGCACCTGCTGCTGGTCGAGGACCACGAGCTCAATCGCCACGTGATCGCCGAACAGCTGCGGCGCTGGGGCGCAGAGGTGTGCGCCGTGAAAGATGCGGCCAGTGCCCTGGCCGAACAGGCACGACAGCCCCGCTCCGTTGCTCTGATCGACATTGGATTGCCTGGCGCCGATGGTCACGTGCTGGCGCGCGAGCTACGCGGGTCTGCCGGGCGCACCGTTCGCCTGATCGCATTGTCTGCCCGCACCGGACGGCGTCATCGCGCACGCTGCCACCGCTCGGGCTTCGACGCGGTGCTGGCCAAGCCGCTGCGCGCCGCCCAGCTGCTGCCTGCGCTCGACATTGCGCGACCACAGGGCCTGGGCGCAGCCGCGCAGACGATTGACATGGACGCGGCCTACATCGCCGACATCCACGATGAGCTCGGCAACATCGAACGGGTTATTGATCGAGCGGATGCATCGGCACTGGGCCATCACGCGCACCGATTGCAGGGCACGCTGCAGATGCTGGGCCAATGCGAGCATGCGGCCATCGCGGCGGAGCTGGTCGACCTGGCGCATGACGCCGCGCCGGACTGGGCCGATGCGCGGCGCCTGCTGGACGTGCTGAAGGCCGGACAGGGCTCCCGCCCAGCGGGAACCCTGCCAATGCCTTGATCAGGCGGCCAGGCGCTCGACCTGGCGACGGGTCAGGTCATTGAAGCGACCCAGCGACATCAGGTGCTGGTGGATCAGTGCCAGCCAGCCGCTGCGGTGCCACTCGACCACGGTGGCTTCCGGCAGCGCAACGAACTTCTCGACGTCCACCACCAGGAAGCCATTGAGGTTGAACTCGCGGCCATCCGGGGTACGCACGGTGGCGTTGCGCTCGACCAGCAGGCCGTTGTCGGTCAGGGCCTTGGAGAAGGCCAGGGTCTGTTCGTGCTCGCGGGTGTACTGGCCGCAGAACTCCAGCGCCTGCTGCACCATTTCGGTGGCCTTGCCGTCAACGAACAGCGGCTGGCCTTCCTCGCCGCCCTTGACCACGCGCGGGCTTTCTTCGTCGATGCCCAGCAGGAAGTCATTCTCCGCGCCGGTGTCGATGAAGATGAAGGGGTGGCGGCGCAGGTAGGCCGGAATATAGGCCTCGTCTTCCCACAGGCCGTCCTTGATGAACAGGTTCTGGTCGGACACGCCGACGGCAGCCATCGGAACCGCACCGGGGCCGGCGAACAGGATCGGGAAATGATGCAGCGCCAGCGAGAACTCGCCCAGCACCAGCGGAATGGCGTTGTTGCCGGCGGCGAACTCGAGCTTGCCCGGCAGGATGCGCAGATCGGCGTGCACATCGGCCTGCAGCGGCACCGGACGGGTATAGAACAGGGGAGCGCCGCTCGGCGCCGCTTCGGTGGTGGTGTCGCTGGTGGTGGTCATCTTGGGAACCGTTCGATCATGCGCGCCTGCCATCCCGGGCACGCCAGCGGGAACAACCTGAATCCCGCATTATCAACAAGCTCGATGACAACGGCCACCCCGCCAGCGAACTATTTCAGCTGCAGGGGGTAGCGCTGCCAGAGCACGTGGACCAGGAATCCGGCCAGTTCGGTGTCGCGCGCGCTCACCGCTGCACGGATCTTGTCCAGCAGCACCATGTCGCTGCAGGAGCGCACATCGGCGTGGTTGGCCTGCCCTGCCCGGCGCGCACGATAGCGTGCGGCCCGCTGCGCATCGCTCATCGCATACCCGAACTTGGGCGGACGACCGCGCTTGCGCGGCAGGGTCAGCTCCAGGGTTCCGGGGTCTTTGTCATCACGCATGAGAGGGGTGCGGGCGGCGGCGAGCAACGGGGGGTGCGCAATTTATCGTGAGGCATCACTTTAATCCAGCTTTTTCTGCAGTTTTGTTGCATCGCAATGCAAAAAAAAGCGCATCGCGAGGGCCCCATCCACGCATGGCGTGGCTCTAGTGCAGCGCTCGCGACCCGATCACCCGGTAGATCCACGCCATGCATGGATGCGGCAACCCGAACCCACAAAAAAGGGAGCCCGCGAACGGGCTCCCCTCACCTTCTTCATGCAGCGCGCACCGGCTCGTAGCCATGCAGGTGCGCCTCGCTGCTGGCCCGCCCCTGGCTGAGCGAACGCAGCGAGGTGGTATAGCCCACCAGCTGCGCCAGCGGTGCGAAGCCACTGACCTCGGCGCGACCATCCTGATCGTCGATGCGGGCAATGCGACCATGGCGGCGGTTGAGGTCGCCGACCACATCACCCACCGACGCTGACGGCGAATGCACCGTCACCGCCATCACCGGCTCCAGCAGCTGCGTGCCGCCTTCGGCCAGCGCCGCCTTGATCGCCTCGGCGCCTGCGCGATGGAACGCCATCTCCGAGGAGTCCTTGGCATGGGTCTGGCCATCGACAAGACTGACCTCGATGCCGACCACCGGATGGCCCTGCGGACCTTCCGACAACGCAGCACGCACGCCCTTCTCCACCGCCGCGATGAAGCTGCGCGGAACCACGCCACCGACGATGCGGTCGTTGAATACGACCTGGTCGTCCTCGCGCGGCGATACATCCAGCACCACGTGCGCGAACTGGCCCTGGCCGCCGGTCTGCTTGACCAGCCGCCCGACGACGCCGGTCATCGCACGCGTCGGCGTCTCCTGGTAGGCCACGCGCGGCGCACCTACGCCTACGTCGACCTTCCATTCGCTGCGCAGGCGCTCGACCATCACCTCCAGGTGCAGTTCGCCCATGCCCCAGACCAGGGTCTCCGCCGTGTCGCGATCGGTTTCGACGCGGAACGAGGGATCTTCCTGGGCCAGGCTGGCCAAACCCTGTGCCATCCGGATCAGGTCGGCCGCACGCGCCGGCTCCAACCGCCACGCCAGCACCGGTGCCTGTGCCTGGATGTTCTCCAGGCGCAGCGGCTGCGCACGACCGCTCAGCGTTTCACCACTGACCGCATCCTTCCAGCCCAGCACTGCAACGATGTCACCGGCCACGGCCTGTTCGATGTCGTGGGTCTGGTCGGCCTGCACCCGCACCAGGCGACTGACACGCCGCCCCTGCGGATGCTGCGAACTGGCCACCGCATCGCCCACCTTCAAGGTGCCCGAGTACAGCCGCACGAAGCTCAACGCGCCGTGCTGCTGGTGGGTGATCTTGAACAGCAGGCCGGCCAGCGGACCGTCCGGGTCCGGCGGCAGCACGACCTCGCCCTCATCGCTTTCGGCGCTGACGGCAGGGCGATCCAGCGGCGACGGCAGGTAATCGACCACGGCGTCCAGCAGCGTCTCGATACCCTTGTCCTTGAACGCAGCACCGGCCAGCACGGGCACGCCCGCACCCGCCAGCGTCGCCCGGCGGATCGCCGCGCGCAGCTGCCCGGCATCGATCACGCGACCTTCCAGCCAGGCATCGGCCAGTTGCTCATCGTGATCGGCCACGGCCTCGACCAGCGCATCGCGCTGGGCTTGCCACTGGGCCCGCGTCGCTTGCTCCCACGGGGTCACCGTGGTTGCGGCACCATCCTGCCACTGCAGCACGCGCTCATCGACCAGATCGACCCAGCCGTTGAAGCCACTTTCGCTGCCCAACGGCACGCCCAGCGCCCACGGCCGCGCCCGCAGCTTGTCCCGCAGCTGCTCCAGTACGCGCTCGAACGAAGCGCCGACGCGGTCCATCTTGTTGACGAAAGCGATCAGCGGCACGCGGTGGCGACGCGCCTGGCGCCACACGGTTTCGGACTGCGGCTGCACGCCATCCACGGCCGAGAACACGGCCACGGCGCCGTCGAGCACGCGCAGTGAACGCTCGACCTCGATGGCGAAGTCGATGTGGCCAGGGGTGTCGATCAGGGTCAGCCGATGCGGCGGCAGGTCGCGCGGCGCCCACTGCGCCTGCACGGCGGCAGCGCCGATGGTGATGCCGCGTTCGCGTTCGATCGCCGAGAAATCGGTGGTCGCGTTGCCGTCGTGCACTTCACCGACGCGGTGGATCTCGCCGCTTTTCCACAGCAGGCGCTCGGTCAGCGTGGTCTTGCCGGCGTCGATGTGGGCAATGATGCCAAGGTTGCGACGACGGGAAAGGACTTGGGTGTTCATATAGAGATTCCTGCAAAGCCAACTTCAGGGGCCGCGCCCCCCGGTTGGCGACAGGGTGCGCGGCTAGCGTTCGGTCTCGGCGATCTGGTGCATGGCACGTTCTCCTTTGCGGTACTGGGTAGCGTCGGCTGGGCAGCGTCGACTGGGTAGAGTCGACTGTTAGTCGACTAACAAAAAAACAAAAACAAAAAGAGCGCCCCGGGGGGCGCTCTGTCGAAGGTCCAGCGATGGCCGCTTCAACGGCCTCGTGGGGCTCCAGGCAGACACGCCCGTTCCGCGTTGGCGCGGGTCAGGGTGAAAAACTTCAGGAGCGGCATCCGGTTCATGGGGCGCATTCTAGACCTGCCAATCTGGCGCGCAAGTGAATATTGCAAACATAAATGGAACGATGAGGCCGACAATGATCGGGGTCAGATCCCTTTGACCCTGGGCAAAGGGATCTGCCTCCTCTCAGCCCTTACTTGCAGCCGTGCAGCGTGCGCGCCTCGGCCACGGTCGCCGCCTGGTCATCCCCCATCGGAATCCACCCCTTCAGCGACGTCGCCGGGTCAATGTGCGGCAGCTGCGGGCCACCATGGATCAGCACCTCGGTCCAGCTCCCCACCGGCGCCAGTTCGGACAGGCGTGCCGCCTGGTCATCCTCGGTGCTGAACGTGTCGTCCGGGCTCGCCGGGGGCGTCGTGTTCACGGTCTCGGTCTTGCGGGAATGCACACGCAGCGCGCCGCCCGGCATGCGCTGGGTGGTGACGTCGTAGCGCTCGATACCGTACGCCCAATGGCTTTCGCCAATGCTGCGGGTCTCGCTTCCGTCATCCGCCACAGCCACCATCTCGCCCGCCGGCCCGACCACGCCCGCGACAGCACCCAGGCCGGACATCAGCGCCTGGTAGACGATCATCTGCCGCTGCTCGGTGCTCAACGCAGCGGCCTTGAGCTTGGCAGGGGGAATCTGCAGGTATGCCGCCTCCTTGCAAAGCACCAGCACCTGCTGGTCATCCCAACTCACGGACATTTCCTCGCTGGCGAAGTACTGCGTCCGGATGGACGCAACAGGAGAACCCGCGCCAGCGGAATGCCGTATCTCGATCAGCGAGGCATTCTCCGCCGCATCGGTCAGCGAAACCGGAGAGGTGGAAGCCGCAGTCGCAGCGCCTGCGAAGCCAACCAACACGGCCAGCAGCGTGCCGCGCGAAATGCTACAGATCATTGCATCAGTCCATTGAGGGAATACCGGTCAGACATGATACGCGGCGACGGCAGCAGATCCGGACTACGTCACCACCACCAACGGCACCCCGCGCCGCGGATGCTCCAGCACCACCACATCCTGCTGATAGACCCGCTGCAGGTTGTCTTCGGTGAGCACCTGCAGCGGCGTGCCATCGGCGGCCACCCTGCCCTGTTCCAGCAACACGATGCGGTCGGCATAGCCGGCGGCCAGGTTCAGATCGTGCAGCACCACGATCACGCACGCACCGGCTTCGGCACAGGCACGCACACTGCGCAACGTACGCTCCTGGTGGCGCAGATCCAGCGCCGCGGTCGGTTCATCAAGCAACAGCAGCGGCGTGTCCTGCGCCAGCACGCGCGCGAACGTGGTCCGGGCGGACTCGCCACCGGACAGCTGCTGCACTTCGCGCAGGCGTAGCGCCTGCAGTTCGGCGGCATCGATGGCAGCTTCCACCCGTGCATCGTCCACACGCGGATCCGGCGGATGCGGCAACCGTCCCATCGCCACCACTTCTTCCACGCTGAAGGCGAAGCGCACGCCATGCTCCTGCGGCATCACCGCGCGCTCGCGTGCCAGCGGCCCGGCCTTGTAGCTGGCCAGCGGTTTGTCCAACAGGCTCACCTCGCCCGCATCGGCGCGCAGGTCACCGGCCGCCACCGCCAGCAACGTAGACTTGCCCGCGCCGTTCGGGCCAACCAGCGCGGTCACCGTGCCCGGTTCGAACGCCAGCGAGATGCCATGCAGGATCTCGCGCTGCTGGCGGCGCACCACCACCTGGTGCAGTTTCAGCAGCACGCTCATGGCGCCGCCTTGCGGCGCTGCTGCAGCACCAGCCACAGGAAGAACGGCGCACCCAGCGCGGCCGAGAACAGGCCCAGCGGAATCTCCGCAGGTGGATCGAGCGTGCGCGCGGCGGTGTCGGCCACCACGATCAGCAGCGCACCGAGCAGCCCGGACAACGGCAGCAGCCAGCGATGACCCGGGCCGACCAGCAGTCGCGCCACGTGCGGCACCACCAGGCCGACGAAGCTGATCGAGCCCGCGAACGCCACCGCTGCGCCCACCAGCAGCGCACTGAACGCGACCAGGCGACGCCGCGTACGGGTCACGTCCAGCCCCAGGTGCTGCGCCTGGCGCTCACCCAGCGCCAGCATGTCCAGCGGCGTGGCCAGCCGCTGCAGCGCAAACACGCCGAGCGCAAACAGCGGCACCACCGCGGCCACGTCGGCCCAGTTGGCGCGCGCCAGCGAGCCCATCTGCCAGAACACCAGCGACTGCAGCTCGCTTTCGCTGGCGATGTAAGTAAGGAAACCGATCAGCGCCGAGCAGAACGCGGCCATCGCGATGCCGACCAGCAGCAGCGTGGCATTCCCACTGCCTTTGCCGGGCCGGGCCAGCGCATAGGTCAGGCCGATCGCCAGCGCGCCGCCGACGAAGGCTGCCACCGGCACCAGCCAGCCGGCCGCACCGGCAGCGCCGAGAACAATGGCAGCCACCGCACCCAGCGCAGCACCCTGGCTGACACCGACGATGCCGGGGTCGGCCAGCGGATTGCCAAACAGGCCCTGCAGGCTGGCACCGGCCATCGCCAGCGACGCACCGACCATCGCGCCCAACAGGGCGCGCGGAATGCGCAGCTGCCAGACCACGGCCAGATCACGGCTGCGGACTGCCCCTGGGTCAAGCAGGCCCAACTTCACCGCAAGCGCCTGCATCACCTCCAGCGGCGGCAACCGCAACGGACCCACGGCGAACGACGCCAGCACTGCCCCCAGCAGCGCCAGCAACGCCACCATCAACATCGTCCGCCCGCGACGGCGGCGCCGATCCGCCGGACTCATGCCTTCGGCAAGGCTGCCAGGGCCTTGGCCAGCGCCAGCGCGCCCGCACCAGAACCCACGCTGGTGTACTTCAGCTGCACATCCGGCATCACCCAGACCCGATTGGCCTGCCCGGCCGGCGTCTGCTTCAGCGTCGGGTACGCCTTCCACAGGCCTTCGGCACCGCCGAACAGCCGCAGGTCATGCTCGGTCACCAGGATCACCTCCGGTGCCGCGGCGACCACCCCCTCGTTGCTCAGCTGCGAATAGTTCTTCACCCCGGCCTCGGTGCCGATGTTGATGCCGCCGGCCAGCGCGATCAGCTGCGCTGACGCGCTGTCGGCACCGGCGACAGTGGGCGAGCCGCCAGCGCCGGTGGCCGATACGTGGATCAGTCGTGGCGCATGGCCCAGGCCCTTGCCAATCGCTGCAGCCTCGTCGAGCTGGCGCTGCACCTGCGTGGCCAATGTTTGCCCCGCTTCGGCCAGCCCTAGTGCGGCGGCGACCTTGCGCACCTTGTCCGGGGCCGGCTGCAGATCATCGATGACCACCGCCGGCTCACCGACTTCGCGCAGCTTTTTGGCCAGCTCGGTGTGGCGGCGCAGGCTGTTGCCGAGGAACAGCGAGCCCTGCAGGCTCAGCACGCCCTCCACGCCGGTGGTGCGGTTGAACAGGAACTGGTGCGGCGCGGCCAGGCCGGCCTGGGTGGTGGTGTTGGTCGGCGCGGCGAATACCTGCGTGCCCAGCCCCAGTGCTTCGATCACCGCGATGACGTCGTCGCCACCGGCAATGATCCGGCTGGTATCGGTCACCTCGATATCGGCGCCGTCATCGGAATGCACCTTGGCCGGCAGCATCGCCTTCTGGTCATGCACGGCCGGCAGCTCGGCACCGGCCACGCGCTGCCAGCCTGCCGGCAACGCGGTTTCGGCAGCGGCTGGTGCGGCGGGCGGCTCGGCGGCCTTCTGGCCATCAGGCGGTGTCGACGCGCCGCCACAGGCGGCCAGTACCAGCGAAACAGCCAACGGAAGCGCACACAGGCGCAGACGGGACGCGATGTTCATGCTCGTTCTCCTTGCTGGCAGGGCGGCGCGCACGCCGCCCCACCGTGTGACTTACTGCTTCGGGGTGATGCGGGTGATGCGGTCACCCTTCGGGTCCTCAGCGCCGCGCGACTTGTTCACCGCGAACACGTTGCCCTTGCCATCGGCGCGGACGTGGTTCGGCAGCGTGCCGCCATCAAGATTGGCGACCACCTTGCCGTCACCATTCACCACGGTGACCGTGCCAGCGCCACGGTTGCTGACATAGGCCAGGCCGGAGGCATCATCGAAGGCGACGTTCAGCGCACCGGCGCCGACCGGCACGTCATGCAGCACCTTGCCGGCTGCCACGTCGACGATCAGCAGGTTGTCGGTGCCCTGCGAGGCGACGTACAGGCGGTTGCGTGCCGCATCGAAGGCCACGCCCGAGGCACTGATCGAATTGCCCAGATCGATGACCTTCTCGACCTTGCCGCTGGCCACATCGATCACCGCCGCTTCCGGGGTGCCGATGCTGACGGTGAACAGCTTGCCACCCTTCTCGTCCAGCACCAGGCTCATCGGTGTGAACGTGCCGTCGTCCACGCCGGATTCCAGCGTCACTGCCGGCAGCTCCTTGAAGGTCCTGGCGTCGAACACCGACAGGTGGTCCTCGCCCGTTGCCGAGGCGAACACCTTGCCGCGGGTGCCATCGACCACCACGTCGCGCGCGTGCGGCACAGTGTCGGCTGGGAACTGGTGGACCAGCGACAGGTCCTTCTGCCGGTAGACCGCGATCGAGTTCTGGCGGGTGTTGGTCACCCAGACATTGCCGTTGGTGTCATCCACGCCCACGCCGTAGACCGCGTACACCGCACCATTGGTGCTGCCCGGCACCTGCGCCGGGGTGATCGCCCTGGTCACCTTCAGCGACGTCGGGTCCAGCCTCAGCAGCTGCGACTGGGTCACCGGCGGGCGACCCACCGCCGAGGTCACGAACACTGCGTTGCTGGCGGCACTGTAGGCGGACTGGTACAGGCCCGGCACCAGCTTGCTGGACCGGGTGGCGAACTGCGCCTGGCCGGACAGCGGCAACTGCGGCGACACGCGCAGCTTCAGCACCGTGGCCGCAGCCGGCTGGCTGGCGCGCACCACCACCGGGTGGGTGCCCGGCACCGCGTCGGCCGGAATGCTCAGCTGGGTCTTGAAGTTGCCATCGGCATCGACCACCACCGGCTGTGCGTTGAGCACGCTGTCGCCACGCAGCAGGCTGACCTTCTGGCCCGGCACGAAACCACGGCCGACCACGTCGGCGGTGCTGCCGGGAACCACGTTCTCACCGCGTGAGACGACCTCACCCTTGAAGGTGGCGTTGGCCGGCTGGTCGAACACCGGCTGCGCGGTGGCGGTCACTGCCAGCAGCAGGCCGGCAGCGAGAGAGGTAAGACGGAGAGACGGACGGAACGACATGGCAGGCTCCTTGCACACGTAGGCCGCGCCACGTGGCGCGGGGGTCATCGGTTGCCTGGGCCGCTGCACGTCGGCAGCCTCGCCTGGGTAGTGGGGTCGCACGGCAGCGCGTGCGAAGGGATTCATTCGGCGGCGTTGTCACCGCCATTGGGCGCGCCATCGCCGGCGCTGCGATCGGTCACGCCGTACAGCTCATGCAGCGCCGCATGGAAGGACGCCGGCAGCATCGGGCCGTGGCCAAGGCCGGGGAACTCGCGGTACTGCACGCTCAGGCCCGGCACCTTGCCCAAGCGCTCGGACAGCTGCATCGCCGCATCCGGGGTGGCGCCACCGATGCGGCGCAGGTGCGCGACCACGCGCGGATTGTTCATGTCGCGCTTGCCGCGATCACCGACACGCTCGGCACCGCCCAGCATCAGCCAGAGCCTTGCCGGCTGGCCGTGCACGTTCTGCACGAACTGTTGTTCCGGATCCCCCAGCGCCGCACCCTGGCTCCACCACAGCGACGGGCTGGCGGCCAGATAGGACTGGAAGGCGGCCGGACGCGTGTACAGCGCATTGAGCACGAACAATCCACCCAGCGAGTGGCCCCACAGCGCTTGCTGCTGCGTATCGATGCGTGCGCGACGCTCGACTTCCGGCTTGATGCGGCGTTCGATCACATCCAGGAAGGCCGCAGCACCACCGCCGACCGCCTGGGTCGTACCGCTCTCATCGTCGGCGCGGTCGATCCACGCGGTGTAGTCGCGGGTGCGCGCCTTGGAATCGATGCGCAGGTCGTTGTCGTAGCCGATCAGCACCAGCACCGGCGGCGCCTTGCGCGCGGCCAGCTCGGCCAGCAACGGCTGATCCAGGACCATCGCGACGGCGTTGCCGTCCAGCGCGTAGAGCACCGGGGATGGCGTCTTGCCGGCCTTGGCCGGAATCGCCAGGTTCACCCGCCAGCGGCGTTGCTGGTCGGGACTGTCCACCACGAAATGCTCGAAGCGATAGCTGGCCGCAGGCTCGTCGAGCACGGTGCGGCCGATCTTCTGCAGCGGGTTGCGCTGCTGTGCATGGGCATATGGGGTGACCAGGAGCAGACCCATCATCAAGGCGGCCAAGCCGCGGGCCAGCGGACCACGGCGCGAAGGCGGAACAAAGTGCTTCATCAGCGGCGGCAGAAGCGGCCCAGGGCCGCCGGTTCACAAGGGACCGCAGTCTACCTTAAACGCGAATGATTATCACATCGATCAAACGTCACGCTGTGTATCACGCGCGCGCATGCCCGGGTTGCGCAAGGGGCAGCAATTCCCCTATTTTGCCGCCCATCGGGGCATTGGATCGCCCCGCTTCCAGCGCAGCCATGGATGGCGGGCACTTGCCGCCATCCGGGTCGCGTTCATCTGCACACAACCGCCATGGGATTGGATCCCATGATTGTGAGACTCCCTTGAAGCACACCACCCTGATCGCCCTCTCCCTCGGCCTGCTTGCGCCGCTGGGCGCCCATGCCGCACAGGACCTGCCAACGCTCTACCAGGCCTTTGAAGAAGCCGGCAATTCGTCACTGGGCATGGACCAACTCAACCAGACGGTGACATTCACTGCCGTAGCCCTGAGCGTTTCCAGCAACCTGGCGGGCGAGCCGCTGATCGAGGCCGGCGACGACCAGGGCAATGTCCTGGCCCGACTGACCAGCGACGACGAACAGCAGGCGGCCAAGCTGGGCGCACTGGAAGAAGGCGCGACGTTCACCGCCAGCTGCACGCTGCAGTTCAGTTCCGGCACGGACTACCTATCCTTCGGCGACTGCACCATCAAGTAAAGACGAAGCCGGCGAAATGCCGGCTTCTTTTCTTTGCCTCTTGTGGAGTCGAGCCATGCCCGACTCGCGAAATGTCACGGCCCCGAAGGCACCGGACCATAAGCATTTTCCTGCGGCGTGCCCGGCAGCAGCGCGAATACGAAGATCACCAGGCCGCCGAACGGAACGAAGGCCAGCAGGTACATCCAGCCCGACTGGTTGCAGTCGTGCAGGCGGCGCACGGTGACGGCGATGACCGGCACGAACGTGGCCAGCCAGAACACGACAAACAGGATGATCGACGCGATGCCCAGGACGTCGGACTGCATCACCAGCCCGGCAACGAGCGGCACCATCAGGACGGCGGAGACGATCAGCATGAACAGCTGGAACATCCAGTACTCACGACGGTTGGCACGCCCCTCGAACTGGGCGTAGCGCTTCAACGGCAGAATCATTTCCTGCACGGCATCAATCCTTGAAAAAGTGGCCGCGCAGTGTGCCAAAGACCGCCGCCGGGAACAATGTGGAGCCGAGCCATGCTCGGCTGCCATTGGCCCTGTAGAGCCGAGCCCATGCTCGGCTGCCGTTGGCCCTGTAGAGCCGAGCCCATGCTCGGCTGCCGTTGCCGCAGGCGCTGCTGGCCCGGTCCAGAGCGGAGTCGAGCGCGGCTCGACGCTACATAAACCGGGTCAGCGACCCTTTGCCGCCCTCGCCGCTTCGCGCTCGGCACGCAGCCGGTCCAGCTTTTCCTTCAGCTTGATTTCCAGGCCACGCGGCACCGGGTTGTAGTACACCCGTTCGCCCATCGCATCCGGGAAACCCGTCTGGTCCAGCGCGATGCCACCCTCGGCGTCATGGTCGTACTGGTACTCGGCGCCGTAGCCGAGCTCCTTCATCAGCTTGGTCGGTGCATTGCGCAGGTGCAGCGGCACTTCTTCGGTACCACTCTCGCGCACGTCGGCCTTGGCCTGGTTGAAGGCGGCATAGCCGGCGTTCGACTTGGCGGTGCTGGCCAGGTAAAGCACCAGCTGCGCGAACGCCAGCTCGCCTTCCGGGCTGCCCAGCCGCTCGTAGATGTCCCAGGCTTCCAGCGCCATGCTCTGCGCGCGCGGATCGGCCAGGCCGATATCCTCGATGGCCATGCGGGTCAGCCGGCGCGCCAGGTAGGACGGGTCGCAGCCACCATCGAGCATGCGGGTCAGCCAGTACAGCGCGGCATCCGGGTTGGAGCTGCGTACCGACTTGTGCAGCGCCGAGATCTGGTCGTAGAACTGCTCGCCGCCCTTGTCGAAGCGACGGGTGCGATCGGCCAGCACCTGGGTCAGGGTCTGCGGCGTGATGCGCCCTCCCTCCCCGCCCGCCAGTTCCGCGGCGATTTCCAACAGGGTCAGCGCACGGCGCACGTCGCCATCGGCGGCGGTGGCGATTTCCAGCAGCAGTTCGGGGGCGACCTCGATACCCTCTTCGCCCAGGCCGCGCTCGCGATCACCCAGCGCACGTTCCAGCGCCTCGACGATGTCGGTGGGCGAAACGCCTTCCAGGACATGCACGCGGCAACGCGACAGCAATGCGGAATTCAACTCGAACGACGGATTCTCGGTGGTGGCACCGACGAACAGGATCGTGCCGCGCTCGATATGCGGCAGGAACGCATCCTGCTGCGCCTTGTTGAAGCGGTGCACCTCATCCACGAACAGCACGGTGCGGCGGCCTTCGGCGAAACGCTGCGCGGCCTCGGCCAACACCTGGCGCACCTCCGGCAGGCCGGAGAGCACGGCGGAGATGGCACGGAATTCTGCGTCGGAGTATTCGGCCAGCAACAGCGCCAGCGTGGTCTTGCCACACCCTGGCGGCCCCCACAGGATCATTGAATGCACGCGACCGGATTCGACCGCGCGACGCAGCGCGCTGTCCGGCGCCAGCAGGCGCTTCTGCCCAACCATTTCGTCGAGAGTGCGCGGACGCATGCGCTCGGCCAGCGGGCGCAGGTGTTCCCGATCGACGCTCAGCAGATCGGGACCAGGGAAGGAAGTTGAACGATGTCTTGCCACCCGGTCATTGTACCGCGCCGCCCAACGGTAGCGCCGGGCCGTGCCCGGCGGCGGGACGCGATGTCGGTAGTGCCGGCCGCTGGCCGGCAGATCAAAAGCGTGTCAACCAAGGTTGACACCCACCAAGGCGGTCCCGGTTGAAACCCACCAGAGCAGAAAGCGCCGGGCCATGCCGGCGATCAGGCCGCACGGGTGGTAGTGCCGGCCGCTGGCCGGCAGATCAAGAGCGTGTCAACCAAGGTTGACACCCACCATGACGGTGCCGGTTGACACCCGCCAGAGCAGACAGCACCGAACCCTGCCCGGCAGATCAGGCCACAGGATCGGTAGTGCCGGCCGCTGGCCGGCAGATCAAAAGCGTGTCAACCAAGGTTGACACCCACCAAAGCGCCTCCGCCCACAGGTCAATTACCGATGACGTCGGTGCCCTTCGGCGGGGTGAAGCTGAAGGTACCGGCGGCAAAGCCCGGGTTGCGCTTCCAGCCGCTGAAGCTGATCACGGTGCGCTGGCCAACCGCATCGGTGATTTCCATCTTGGCCAGGCCCTGGGCATTGAAGCCCAGCGCGGCGTACTGGAAGCTGGCTTCGGTCTCGCGCTTCGGCGACAGCGACAGCCACTGCAGGCCGTCGCGCTGCGCAGCCTCTTCACTGACGTCGTACTGCTGTTCCAGCAGCGCCGGGTTGATCAGCGCGGTCAGCGGACTGTTCTGCTCTTCCTTGCCCTGCTCGCGCACGGTGGCCTGCTCCAGGTCCGGTTCGTACATCCAGACCTTCTTGCCGTCGGCCACGATCAACTGCTCGTGCGGGCGCACGTATTCCCAGCGGAACAGGCGCGGCGCCGACAGGGCCACGCGGCCACTGGTCGATTCCTTCACCTTGCCGCGGCTGTCGAACACCTGCTGGCTGAACTGGCCATCCAGGCCCTTCAGGCCACTGGTGAAGGTCTTCAGGTCATCGCGGGCGCCTGCCCAGGCGCTGCCGGCGGCGGCGCAGGCCACGGCCAGGGTGGTGGTGGCAAGGAAACGGCGGAAGCGGAAGTTCATGCGGGAATCCTGTGGGCGCGGGCGCCAGGAAAGGTGGTTGCCAGTGTGCCCGGGGAAAGATGAATGGGCGATCAGGGCGACATTATGCCGCCCTGAACGTCCATCGGCGATTCAGCCGCCCGAGCCCGGCAGCTTTCCGTACAGCACCTGGCCACGGAAGCCACGCCGCACTTCGCGATACAACGCGCGGAATGCGGTGTAGTCCTGCGGCTGGCACAGCGCCTCCGGGCCACGCACCGCGTTCTGCTGCAGGCGATGGCGCACGATCACGTCCTGCCCCTCGCGGCTCCAGTCCACGCGGTACTCGCCAGCGGCGTTGGTGAAACGCTGGTTGGCCGGGATGGCGATGATCGGCGCATTGGCAGGGAACTGCAGGCGATAGGTTTCCTCGCGCAGGCTGGCATTGCAGTAGAACGGCGTCTCGTTGGCCGGCGCAGAAGCGGTGGCGTACAGGCCACGCACCGACTCGCCGCCCGGCGGATCCGGCACGGCCATGCCGCCGGCCACGCTGAAGTCGGCGTAGTCCTCGGCCTGGAAGGCCATGCGATAGCCGAACGGCCGGGTCAGGTCGACCGGCACGCCCTGGATCTGCAGCTGCCCTCGCCCGTCGAAACCGGACGCGGCCATGATCTGCTCCTCGGCGCGCGCACGGTTCTGCGCGTTGAGCTGGGAGAACTGGGCGCGCATGCCGATCTCGGCGTTCTCGCCCAGCTTCGGAATGGTCTCGCCGCGCAGGTTGCCGTTGGCGTCGAAGGTGAAACGCACTTCCATCGAGGTGGCGTTGCGCTCCGGCGTGTTGGCCGGGGTGCGCGCCAACGAGGCGTCGCGGGTACGCATCACCGGTGCGCCGAGGTCGCCTTCCGGCAGCTGCCCGAAGCGCGCCCACGCGGTGGTCGAATCCAGATACAGATCGAACTCGGGGATGTAGGTGATGGCGTGGTTGAAGCGGCCCAGCACCGGAATCTTCGGCAGCGTGGGGCCGCCGCCGGCACCGATCAGCACCGGCGAGCTGGCGATGCCCTTGGCCGCCAGCAGCGCCTCCAGGATCGTCACATGGTCCTTGCAGTCACCGTAGTGGTTGTCGAGGATGCTCTGCGCGCTGTTCGGCTCCAGGCCGCCATTGCCCAGGTACACCGCCACATAGCGGATGTTCTGCGCCACCCAGCGGTACAGCGCATCGGCCTGCTCGCGCCGGTCGCTGATGCCAGCGGTGATCTCATCAGCCAGCGCCTGCAGCGCCGGGGTCACGTCGGCCGCCGGGCCGGCCTTGAGCTGGTAGGCGCGTCCCATCTGCGACCAGTCACGATAGGTGCTGGCCATGATGTTCGGGCCGAACTCCCAGCCCGCCGCCGACCAGTTCTGTGCCGGCATGGCTTCGCGCCGCTGGTAGCGCCAGCGCCACTGTGCCTGGCCGTTCTTCACCGTCGGGCGATCGCTGCCCTGCACGCCGCGGCTGTCGACGAACATCGGCAGGTTGGCCGGCGCAGTCAGGGTGACCTCGGCGTCTTCGTACTCGGTGAAGACGTTGAAGGTCTCCCACAGGCCGAAATAGCCCGGGAAGTACGGCGTGGCCTGGGTGCGGCGCACCTGGTAGTACAGGCGCGTGCCCGGGGCCAGGTTCGGGAACACGATCACCCGCACCTTGCGGTCGGCATACATCGCCGCCGAGGCGCTGGAGTAACTCTCCTGGGTGTAGATGCGATCGGCCGGCACGTCGCGCCGCTGGCCATCGGCGGTGATGGTGTAGGCACCGAGCACTTCCAGCGTCTCCATCTTTTCGCTGTAGCTCAGCCGCACCTGGCTGAACTGCTCGACGGAAGCCTTGGTCTTGAGCAGGACTTCGTAGGTTTCGGTCTGCACATTGCCCGCATCCGGCCGCACCTGGTAGTCGGCGCGGTAACGGACAATGCTGAAATTATTGCTGGCTTCGGTATCGCCGCTGGTGGAAGGCGGCGCCGTGGCGGGCGCGGAGGTGGCGGTTTCTGCCAGTGCCGGGCCGGCAGCCAGGAAGGCTGCCAGCGCCAGCGCCAGCGCGCTTGGTACGGGGTGAAGCATGCGTCGGTTCCTTGGACGTCGTGGGGGATACGTCGGGCCTTACTTCGGCGGCGGCGGTGCCAGCACCGTGCGGTCGCCGTTGTGCTCGGGCGGGCTGACCACGCCGGCCGCTTCCATGGCCTCGATCAGTCGCGCTGCACGGTTGTAGCCGATCTTCAGCCGGCGCTGCACGCCGGAAATCGAGGCGCGGCGGGTCTCGGTGACCACCCGCAGCGCTTCGTCATACAGCGGGTCGGACTCGTCGCCGGCCGCACTGGTCTCGGGCAGGCCGGTGGCACCGACGACCACGCCGTCGCCCATCGTCTGCACCTCGTCCAGCACCCCGTCGACATAGTCGGCCGGGCCCATCGCCTTGAGGTGCTCGACCACGCGGTGCACTTCGTCATCGGACACGAACGCACCATGCACGCGCTCGGGCAGCGCGGTGCCCGGCGGCAGGTACAGCATGTCGCCGTGGCCCAGCAGGGTCTCCGCGCCGGACTGGTCGAGGATGGTGCGCGAGTCGATCTTTGAGCTGACCTGGAAGGCGATACGGGTCGGGATGTTGGCCTTGATCAGGCCGGTGATCACGTCCACCGACGGGCGCTGCGTGGCCAGGATCAGGTGGATGCCGGCCGCACGCGCCTTCTGTGCCAGGCGCGCGATCAGCTCTTCCACCTTCTTGCCGACGATCATCATCATGTCGGCGAATTCGTCGATGAAGATGACGATGAACGGCAGCGTCTCCAATGGACGCGGCGCCTCGCCCAGCTCCGGGTTCGGCTTGAACAGCGGGTCCATCAGCGGCTGGCCGGCATCCTGCGCTTCCTTCACCTTCTTGTTGAAGCCGGCCAGGTTGCGCACGCCCACCGCGCTCATCAGCTTGTAGCGGCGCTCCATCTCGGCCACGCACCAGCGCAGGCCGTTGGCAGCCTCCTTCATGTCGGTGACCACCGGGGCCAGCAGGTGCGGGATGCCCTGGTAGACGCTCAGCTCGAGCATCTTCGGGTCGATCATCAGCATCCGCAGGTCTTTCGGCGAGGCCTTGAACAGCAGGCTCAGCACCATCGCGTTGACCGCCACCGACTTGCCCGAACCGGTGGTACCGGCCACCAGCAGGTGCGGCATGCGCGCCAGATCGGCCACGGTCGAGCGCCCGGCAATGTCCTTGCCCAGCGCCAGGGTCAGCACGCTGGCCGACTTGTCGTATTCCTTCGAGCGCAACAGCTCGGACAGGTAGATCATCTCGCGGGTGACGTTGGGGATTTCCAGGCCGATCACCGACTTGCCCGGAATCACGTCGACCACGCGCACCGACTTCACCGACAGGCCGCGCGCGATGTCCTTGTCCAGCGAACTGATCTGGCTGACCTTGATGCCCGGCGCGGGCTCGATCTCGAAGCGGGTGATGACCGGCCCGGGGTTGGCGCCGACCACCTGGGCGTCGATGCGGAAATCCTTCAGCTTGAACTCGATCTGCCGTGACAGCGCGTCCAGGGTTTCCTTGTCGTAGCCCACCGGCTGCGGCTTGGGGTCGTCCAGCAGGGCCAACGGCGGCAGGTCCGAGCCGTCGCCGTTGACGCCACGGAACATCGGGATCTGCGTGTCGCGCTTGGCCCGGTCACTCTTCTCGATCACCGGTTCCGGGCGCGGCTCGATCTTCACCGGCTCGCGCTTGGCGCGGACCTCGGCATCGGCCTTGCGCACTTCCTGGCGCTCCTCGCGCATCACGCGGGTCTGCTGCCACTCGGTGACTTCTTCCTTCTTGCGCGCCAGCAACGGTGCCAGCGACATCACGCCACGGCCGATCTTTTCCATCACCGTGAACCAGGACAGCCCGGTGGCCAGGGTAATCGAGGCCAGCAGCAGCACCAGCACGAACAGGTTCGCGCCCAGCGCACCGAAGCCCACCGTGAGCGAATTGCCAACCAGCTTGCCGAGAATGCCGCCGGCGCTGGAGACATCCCCACTGAACAGGCGTACATGCAGGAAGCCGGTGCCAGCGATCAGGAAACCGACCAGGCCGACCAGGCGCAGCGCCGGGTCCAGGTCGTTCTCGCCCTTGCTCTCGCGCTTGAGGCCGAACATGGCAATCCACGACAGCGCACCGAGCACCACCGGCAGCAGGAAGGCGATGTAGCCGAACAACTGCAGCAGCACGTCGGCGATCCAGGCGCCCGCGCGACCACCGAGGTTGTGCACCGGCGCGACTACGCTGCCGGTATGCGACCAGCCCGGATCCGTCGCTGAATAGGTGAAAAGACTCGCCGCCAGATAGAGCAGGGCTGGCGCGATCGCGATCAGGCCCAGGTCGCGCCAGAGGCGCTGGCGGCGTGGATTGTCGGTCGTCGCCGCCGCGGCCGTGCGACGTGACGCCTTGCTGTCGTCCGACTTGGAGCGTTCAGGGACCTGCTTCGCCACCTTAGACCATACCTTTGGAATGCGCTGTTAGTGATTGATAATAAATGAGACGGCGTCAGTTTTCAGTTATGCGACTTCTGACCGGGCCCGGACGGGGCCGAAACCACCGCTGGATGACGGCGTTCTGTTCATCGGCTTGAATCGCCCTGCCCCAGCCGCCACTCTATGACCAGCCACGGATGCTGCGCAAACATCGCCAGCGCCTTGTCCCATCTACCTTTTCGCGAGTCTACATGAGCACCAGCCTGCCCTCCCGCCACCAGCGCCTCGTCATCCTCGGTTCCGGACCGGCCGGCTGGACCGCCGCCGTCTACGCCGCCCGTGCCAACCTGAAGCCGGT
Organism: Stenotrophomonas sp. CASM114; assembly: GCF_049384325.1. NCBI lineage: Bacteria > Pseudomonadati > Pseudomonadota > Gammaproteobacteria > Lysobacterales > Lysobacteraceae > Stenotrophomonas > Stenotrophomonas sp. CASM114. Next base: position 385,325 of record NZ_JBMRGJ010000001.1, read on the forward strand.
CGTCATCACCGGCCTGCAGCAGGGCGGCCAGCTGATGACCACCACCGAGGTGGACAACTGGCCGGGTGACGCCCACGGCCTGATGGGCCCGGACCTCATGGCGCGCATGCAGTCCCACGCCGAGCGCTTCGAGACCGAGGTCATCTTCGACCACATCCACACCGCCGACCTGTCGCAGCGCCCGTTCAAGCTGATCGGCGACAGTCACGAGTACACCTGCGACGCGCTGATCATCGCCACCGGCGCCACCGCCAAGTACCTGGGCATCCCGACCGAAGACGAGTTCAAGGGCCGCGGCGTGTCCGCCTGTGCCACCTGTGACGGCTTCTTCTACCGCGACCAGGACGTGGTCGTGGTCGGCGGCGGCAACACCGCCGTGGAAGAGGCCCTGTACCTGTCCAACATCGCCCGCAAGGTCTACCTGGTCCACCGCCGCGACACCCTGAAGGCGGAGAAGATCATGCAGGACAAGCTGTTCAGGAAGGTGGCCGAAGGCAAGATCGAGACCGTCTGGCACCACCAGGTGGAGGAAGTGCTGGGCAACGACGCCGGCGTGACCGGCGTGCGCGTGAAGTCCACCCTGGACGGCGGCACCCGCGACATCGATGCCCACGGCTTCTTCGTGGCCATCGGCCACCACCCGAACACCACCCTGTTCGACGGCCAGCTGGCGATGAACAACGGCTACCTGGAAATCCGTTCGGGCCTGGGCGGCAACGCTACCCAGACCTCGGTGGAAGGCGTGTTCGCCGCCGGCGACGTGGCCGATCAACACTACCGCCAGGCGATCACCTCGGCCGGCTTCGGCTGCATGGCCGCACTGGACGCCGAGCGCTACCTGGACGCGCAGGGCAAGGCCAGCTGACCGGCGGTTTGTAGAGTCGAGCTATGCTCGACTAAGGAAAACGGGCGCGCAAGCGCCCGTTTTCGCAACCCTTCTACCCGCTCCAGGCACCACTCAGGCCCGGACGCAGGACTGGGTGAACGCCACCGGTGCCGCGACGACATCGTCCGCATCGCGCAACAGGACATTCCAGCGGACTGAGCCGGGCTCCGTGGAGGAGCAGCTCACTTCGAACTTCACCGGCGCATCCGGATCTTCAAAGCGGCCCTTCCACGGCGTGCAGTATCCGGGCCGGTCGCAATCTGCCACGGCCACTTCAAGTTCCAGGGGGTACTGGGGATTGCCCGCGAAACCCACTGTCAGCTCGCGCACCGCCTGCAGCGGAACCTCGACATCGGGAAGGGGGTGAAGCGTCAAAGGCTCACAGGCCTTGCCCTGTGCCCACAGGCGATAGCCCTTCTCAACGCCTTTCATCGACGCCGAGCGGAAGACGGGGTCCTGCAAGGCGGCCACATCGTCAGGATTGGAGTGGTAGGCGGTTTCGATGATCACCGAGGGCATCTTCCCAATGCGGTTCTCGCCGTGCCTGGCCGAGGTCGAACTCTCGCGAATCGGGAAATCCCGATAGCCCGGTTGCGCTCGGATGATTTCACGCATCCCACAGAGAATGCTATCCGCCAGCGCCTTGTCCTGCGGTTTGTCCTGATGATAGTAGACCTCGGTTCCACGCAGACTGGCTGAATCGCTGCCATTGGTGTGCAGGCTCAGCATCACATCCACACCCAGATGGTTTGCATAGTTTGGCCGAGCCCGTATGTCCTCTTCCTTTTCGCGAGCAGACTCTGGGCTGTTCGGAAACTCATTCCACATGTCGGTGCGTTCGGGGAAAAGCGCCTTGAGGTGGTAGCGGGATGACATGTGCTCCCATGGCTTCCCGGACTCCGGATGGAGTTCCGTGGAGCGGCTCCGTGCCCGGTGCACCGTCAGGCCGCTACGTTGTTCCATCAATACTTGCAGTTCGTCACCAAACAGTGGACTCAGCGTGTCTTCCTGAATGCCGAGAGGCGCTGGGCGCTGAAACTTCCATTCCCTGCTGGGATGCAAGCTGATGTAGCCATGGCTTGCTGACACCAAAGCTGATGTATGCGTCAACTTCTCTTTCGTCTTCGGCGGGACGGCCAGATCCTCGGGGTAGTATTCCTCAAGTGTTTTTCCGTCAAACAGGAAGTCAATATCATTCACATCCAGTCCTGACTTCTCGGCGTAGAACCTCAACGTAGATGCCATCGGAATCAGGAAGAGCTCGTCATAACCGCGATCCGGGCCGGGAAGGTATCCAGGCCCAAAGCTGATCACCATCGATCTTGCCTTCACATCAAGACTGATGCTGACGCTGATTTGTCGCAGCTCACCCCTCTCCTGCAAATGACGCGTCAGCTGGTTCGCAGCTTCACGCTCCAACAGCGCAACTACTTCCGCGTAGGCACCTGGATCCTCAAGCACTTTTGCCGGCTGATCTCCAGAAGCCAACACGGGTGGTACAAAGATCAGGCCGCACGCGACCACGGCAGTTGCAAGCTTCAGTCCCTTCATTGTTGATTTCTCCATGTGGTGGGATGCGCGCCGCTCGTGCAGCGCCCTGCCACCCTGCCGAGCCGTGCGCCGGTGATTCCGCACCAAGCGCACACGGATGGACAATTCAAACTTTCCTCACCCCCAACCGGAACAAACCAACCCAGCTCCGCCAGCACCGTTCGCGATCCACCTGGCCTATCCTTGCCAACCATGCCCTCCACCCGCTTCCTCGACTCCCTGCAGTCCATTCCCGCCACCGACTGGGATGCCCTGCACGACGGCCAGAATCCGTTCGTCAGCCACGCCTTCCTCTCAGGCCTGGAACAGCACGGCTGCCTGCGCGAGGACTGGGGCTGGCAGCCCCGGCACTTCACGCTCTGGGAAGGCGACACCTTGGTCGGCGCCATTCCGGGCTACCTGAAGACCAACTCCCACGGTGAATTCGTGTTTGACCATGCTTGGGCCAACGCCTACGCCCGCCATGGCCGCGACTACTACCCGAAGTGGCTTGGCGCAGTTCCGTACTCGCCGGTGACCGGGCCGCGCCTGCTGGCCCGTCACGATTCAGAGCGCACCACGCTGCTGTCGGCGTTGCGCGATGCACTGCCGGCACTGGCCGTGTCATCGGCCCATATCAACTTCCACGCCGCAGCGGACGAGGCGCTGTTCGGCGATGACTGGCTGCTGCGCGAGGACGTGCAATTCCAGTGGCAGAGCCCGGGTGACTGGGCGACATTCGACCAGTTCCTCGGCGCGATGAACCACAAGCACCGCAAGAACATCCGCCAGGAACGGGCCAAGGTCACCCGCCAGGGCATCAGCTTCCGCGTGGTGCACGGCGACGAGGCCAGTCGCGCCGACCTGCAGGCGATGTACCGTTTCTACCTGCAGACCTTCCTTGAGTACGGCAATGCCCCGGCCCTGACCGAGGCCTTCCTGCGCCATCTGGCCATTTCATTGGGGCGCGGGCTGGTACTGTTCCTGGCCGAGCAGGAAGGCCAGCCGATTGCCGGCGCGCTCTGCCTGCGCGGCGGTGACACGCTGTACGGCCGCTACTGGGGCGGCGCCACCCTGCCCGGCCTGCACTTCGAAGCCTGTTACTACCAGGGCATCGAGTACTGCCTGCGCGAAGGCCTGAGCCGTTTCGAACCCGGCGCACAGGGCGAGCACAAGCTGGCGCGCGGCTTCCTGCCTACACTGGTGCGCAGCCGGCACTGGGTGGCTGATGCGGATTTCGCCGAGGCGTTGCAGGAGTGGTGCCGGCAGGAGCGACGGGATGTGCGGCGCTACCAGCAGGAGCTGCAGGGGCACAGCCCATTTCGCGCGGACGGGTGACCTGCCAACCAAGGTTGGCATCTACCGCGGCATTCACGCGGGGCCGCGACGAATACAATGCCGGCATGACCCGCCAGCTGCCCTGGCGCCTGGCCGACGCGCCGGACGCCCCCTTCCCGCCGGCCGAGACCGCCCTGCGCCAGCCCGACGGCCTGCTCGCCGTGGGCGGCGACCTGCACCCGGCGCGCCTGCTCAACGCGTATGCGGGCGGCATCTTTCCATGGTTCAGCGAGGGCGAGCCGATCCTGTGGTGGTCGCCCGACCCGCGCATGGTGTTCCGTACCGATGGCGTGCATCTGTCCAGCCGCTTCCGCCGCCAGTTGCGCGGCAGCACATGGGAGGTCACCGCCGACACCGCCTTCAGCCGGGTGATGCGCGCCTGTGCGGCGGCACCGCGGCCCGGCCAGGACGGCACCTGGATCAGCCCCGACATGGTCGAGGCCTACAGCCAGCTGCATGACCTCGGCTTTGCCCACTCCTTCGAGGTCTGGGACCGGCAGACGCTGGTCGGCGGCATCTACGGGGTGGCGATCGGGACGATGTTCTTCGGCGAGAGCATGTTCAGTGGCGCCAGCGGCGGCTCCAAGATCGCCCTGGCCGCGCTGGCATCCACGCTTCACGGCTGGGGCTGGGCGCTGATCGATGCCCAGGTGGAGAATCCGCACCTGCTGCGGATGGGCGCCGAGCACCTGCCGCGCGCGGCGTTCCTGCAGCACGTCCGCCACGCGGTGCGCCATGACGGCCGTGAAGGCCCGTGGACGCAGGCGGTCGGACGCCTGCCGGCACAGCGTTTGGCCGGGGGTTAACACAAACTTTGCAAGCTGGGCCGGTCACGCGTAAAATACTGCGCCTTAGGCCCAGCGTGGCCGTTTTCTGAACCGCACAGGACTACATGTCGAAAGACGATTCCATCGAGTTCGAGGGCACCGTCAGCGAGACGCTGCCGAACACCACTTTCCGCGTTCGCCTGGAAAATGGGCACGAAATCATCGCCCACATTTCCGGCCGCATGCGCAAGAACTACATCCGCATCCTCACCGGTGACCGGGTCAAGGTTGAAATGACCCCGTACGACCTGACCAAGGGTCGTATCACCTACCGCATGAAGTAAGCGGTCGGCGCGTTGCGCCACTTCGACAAGGCCAGCCCTGGTTGCTGGCCTTTTGTCATGCCTGCAATCCGGCCCTGCCGGAGGTCATCGTGACCGAACGCACCGTGGCGTCGGTCAGCCCTGCTTGCGGCAGATTCGCATCTTCATCCGTGGCGGCATCGTGGGACCCGATCCAGTCCGGATCGCCATTCCCCTGCCCCGCCATGAACATGCTCACGTTGACCGCCCTGCTCGTCGCCGTTGCCACGTCCGCCAGCGCATCGCCTGTGCGCGCCGCCGAGCCCCCCTCCACGGCCAGTGACTGCATCCAGCTGGGCAGCGACCAGCAGATCGTGCGCGCCGGCGTTTCGCGGAACATCCTGCTGCGCAATGGCCAGGACCACTATGTCGTGCACTTCCAGAACGACTGCTCCACTGCCGGCTACTCGCGGAAACTGAGCTTCATCACCGAAGGCCAGCAGGGCCTGCTGTGCAGCGCCGGCCGCAGCCAGCTGCGCACCGATGCCGACCACTGCCGGGTGGCGCAGATCGAACCGATCGACGAAGCCACCTTCCAGAAGAAGGCCCGCCAGCGCGGCCGTTGATGGCGCATATGACAAGGGCGGCCGAAGCCGCCCTTGTCATGAAGGGCGTCACCGCACAGGCGCAACCAGTGGAAGCACCCGCGGCTGCTCGTGCTGCCGCGCCAGCCAGAGATCGTAGCTGGATTGCAGCCCCATCCAGAAAGCCGCCGTACTGACCCCGGCCATTTCCAAGCGAATGGCCAAATCGGGGCTGATGCCCGCCTTCCCGTTCAACACCCGCGACAATGCCACCCGCGACATTGCCAAGCGCTCGGCCGCTTCGGTCACCGAGAGATCCATCGGATCGAAAACCATTGCCTTGATCGTCTGCCCCGGGTGTGGATGGTGATGAATCATGCGCGGCCTCAGTGATAGTCCAGGTAGTCCAGCAGCTCCACGTCGCCACCGGTGAAACGGAAGGTGATCCGCCAGTTCCCATTGACCCACACAGACCAATGCCCCTTCAGGTCGCCGCGCAGCTTGTGGAGGCGCAATCCAGGCATGGCGAGATCCTCGGGACCTGACGCCACATCCAGGATCGACAGGATCATCAGCACTCTGCTGGTGTGACTGTGCCGGACCCCGCTGCTGCTACCGGAACGGTAGAGCCGCTCGAGGCCCTTGTGGCGAAAACCGATGATACATCACTGTATCCCGTATCGTTGCGCGATACACATGAAGCAATGCCCCATCGCGCTCACGGAACAGCATTGATGCCTCCGTACCCTCTCAGCAAGGCCGCAGGCGACAGGCCCAAAACAACCAAGGGCGGCCGAAGCCGCCCTTGTCATTTCAGGTCCGCCGGGCCAGGCCCGGCGTCAGCTCACTCCACGGTGACCGGCAGCAGGCGCTCCGGCTCGGCCTGGGTCTCGACGACCAGCTCGTCGTCGCGGACATCGATGTTCACCTTGCCGCCGTTGACCAGTTTGCCGAACAGCAGCTCGTCGGCCAGAGGACGCTTGATCTTGTCCTGGATCACGCGGGCCATCGGGCGCGCACCCATCAGCGGGTCGAAGCCGTGGTGAGCCAGCCAGTCGCGCGCGGTCGGCGTGGCCGACAGGCTGACGTGCTTGTCCTGCAGCAGCATCTCCAGCTCGATCAGGAACTTGTCGACCACGCGCAGGATGTGCTCGAAGCCCAGCGCCTGGAACTGCACCACCGCATCGAGTCGGTTGCGGAATTCCGGGGTGAAGCTGCGGCGGATGGTCTCCATCGCGTCGGTGGCATGGTCCTGCTTGGTGAAGCCGATCGAGCGCCGCGAGGCCTGCGCCGCGCCGGCATTGGTGGTCATCACCAGCACTACGTTCTTGAAGTTGGCCTCACGCCCGTTGGTATCGGTCAGCACGCCGCGGTCCATCACCTGCAACAGGATGTTGAAGATGTCCGGGTGCGCCTTTTCGATTTCGTCCAGCAGCAGCACGCAGTGCGGCGTCTTGACGATCTTTTCGGTCAGCAGGCCGCCCTGGTCGAAGCCGACATAGCCCGGAGGGGCACCGATCAGGCGGCTGATCGAATGCGGCTCCATGTACTCGGACATGTCGAAGCGGACCAGCTCGATGCCCAGCTGCAACGCCAGCTGCTTGGTCACTTCGGTCTTGCCGACACCGGTCGGGCCGGCGAACAGGAAGTTGCCGATCGGCTTTTCCGGGTTGCCCAGACCCGAACGGGCCAGCTTGATCGCCGAGGACAGCGTCTCGATGGCCGGGTCCTGGCCGAAGATCACCATCTTCAGGTTGCGCTCCAGGTGCTGCAGCACATCCTTGTCGGTGGCACTGACCTGCTTGGTCGGGATGCGCGCCATCTTGGCCACGATCGCCTCCACTTCCTCGACGTCGATCAGCTCCTTGCGCTGGCCTTCCGGCAGCAGCCGCTGGCGGGCACCGGCCTCATCGATCACGTCGATGGCCTTGTCCGGCAGCAGGCGGTCGCCGATGTGCTTCACCGACAGATCCACCGCCGCCTGCAGCGCTTCGTCCGAATAGGTCACGCCGTGGTGCAGCTCGTACTTGGACTTCAGGCCCTGCAGGATCTCGTAGGTCTCGCCCACGGTCGGCTCGACGATGTCGATCTTCTGGAAGCGGCGGGCCAGCGCCCGGTCCTTCTCGAAGATGCCGCGGTACTCCTGGAAGGTGGTCGAGCCGATGCAGCGCAGCTCGCCGGAGGCCAGCGCCGGCTTGATCAGGTTGGACGCATCCATGGTGCCACCCGAGGCCGAACCGGCACCGATGATGGTATGGATCTCGTCGATGAACAGCACCGCGTTGGGGACCTTCTTCAGCGCGGTCAGCACGCTCTTCAGGCGCTTCTCGAAGTCGCCGCGGTACTTGGTGCCGGCCACCAGCGCGCCCAGGTCCAGCGAGTAGATCACCGCGTCGGCCAGCACGTCGGGCACCGAGCCCTCGACGATGCGGCGGGCCAGGCCCTCGGCAATCGCGGTCTTGCCCACGCCGGCCTCGCCCACGTACAGCGGGTTGTTCTTGCGGCGGCGGCACAGGACCTGGATGGTGCGCTCGATCTCGTCGGCACGGCCGACCAGCGGATCGATGCGGCCGGACCGCGCCTGTTCGTTGAGGTTGCTGGCGAACTCGGTCAGGGCATCACCCTTCGGCTCGCCCTCCCCGCCTTCGATGCGGCCTTCGCCCTCGGAGGAGGAGGACGGCTGCTCGCCTTCCTCGCCCAGCTTGGCGATGCCATGGGACAGGTAATTGACCACGTCCAGACGGGTCACGTCCTGCTGGTTGAGGTAATAGACGGCATGGGAGTCCTTTTCGCCGAAGATGGCGACCAGCACGTTGGCGCCGGTGACCTCCTTCTTGCCCGAGGACTGCACGTGGTACACGGCCCGCTGCAGCACGCGCTGGAAGCCCAGGGTCGGCTGGGTATCACGGCCGTCATCTTCGGCCAGGCGGGACACGGAAGCCTCGATGGCCTGCTCCAGCTCCTGGCGCAGGCGTTCGGCGTCGGCACCACAGGCCTTCAGTACGGCCTGGGCGGACGGGTTGTCGAGCAGTGCCAACAGCAGGTGTTCGACCGTCATGAATTCATGCCGGGCCTCACGGGCGCGCTTGTAGCACTGGCCGATGGTGTGTTCGAGGTCTTTGCTGAACATGGATTACTCCGGCGGCAGATGGGGACAATATGCGGCCTGACTACGCGATTTCCATCACCCTAGCGGATTGCTGCGTTCAGATGGCGTTAGCAGTGCAGATCGCTTGATCTTCATTCACTCCAGGACAGCCCACCCAGCATGAGCGAACCCTACCTGAGCCGCTGGCGATTGCGGCGTGATGGCGCGGCCATCGAGACGCCCCACGCCCAGCTCTGGCCGGTGCTGACCGCCGACGGCGAACCGGCGATGCTGAAGGTCAGCAGCGAAACCGAGGAGCAGAACGGCCATCGCCTGCTGCGCTGGTGGGACGGCGATGGTGCCGCCCGCCTGCTGGCCCACGAGGGGCCGGCGATCCTGATCGAGCGTGCCGGCGGCGATTCGCTGCGGCAACGTTCGATCGAGGGCGACGATGATGCCTGTACCACGATCCTGTGCCAGGTCCTGCGGCAGCTGCACCGGCCACGGAGCGCGCCACCAGCGGAACTGGTCTGCCTGCGTACATGGTTTGCCGACCTGCTGCAGCCAAGGGCCGCGCTGCCGCCACTGCTGGAACAGTGCAGATCACTGGCGGAGCGGGTGTTGCAGGAAGAACGTGAGATCCGGCCGCTGCACGGCGACCTGCACCACGACAACGTGCTGGATTTCGGCGCGCGTGGCTGGCTGGCGATCGACCCGAAGCGGCTGCTGGGCGACCGCGCGTTCGACTACACGACGATGTTCAGCAACCCGGACCTCTGTGGCCCGGGCATCCATGTGGCCACCCGGCCCGAGCGGTTTGCCGCCCGGCTGCAACAGGTAAGCGCACTGGCCGGCCTGGAACGCACGCGCCTGCTGCGCTGGATCGCGGCCAGCACTGCGCTGTCGGCGGTGTGGTTCAGGGATGACGGCGACCCCGCCGACGTCGACGAGACGGTGGCGCGGATGGCGCTGGAGGCGTTGGCGGAGGCGTGACCTCCGCGCGTGGTGGGCGCACTCCATCCGGGATCATTGCGCCGGGACGAAAAGCAGCCGAGCATGGGCTCGGCTCTACAGGTTTCTGCCTTGGTAGGTGCCCACCTTGGTGGGCACGCCGTGTTCGGAGTCGATGTACCCGGACGAGGATCGGCAGCCGGTCAGGCCTTTTCCATCGTGCACAGCAGCGGGTGCTGGTTCATCCGCGAGTACTCGTTGACCTGGGCAACCTTGGTCTCGGCCACTTCGCGGGTGAACACCCCGCACACGCCGCGGCCGCGGGTATGGACGTGCAGCATCACCTGCGTGGCCTTGTCCAGGTCCATGCTGAAGAACTGCTGCAGCACATCCACCACGAAATCCATCGGGGTGTAGTCGTCGTTGAGCAGCATCACCTGGTAGAACGGCGGCGGCGCCACTTCCGGGCGCGCGGGCTCCACGGCAACGCCGTGCTCGTGCTGGGAATCGGGGGAGGACTCATGGGGCATCCTTCCATTATAGGGGTAGCGCCGGACCTGCGTCGGCCCGCCGCGGATTGGACGGCACGCACGCCCCCCGTCACAATTGCACCTTCTTTCAACGTTGCTTCACAGGATCTTCATGAAAAGGACCCTTCTCTCCACCCTGCTGATCACCCTGGCTGCTGCCGGTTCTGCCGCCGCGGCGACCAGCGCCGACAAGTCCGTGGCCCGCCACCTGGACAAGCTGGGCTATACCTACGAAGTCGACGAGGATGGCGACTACCGCATGGTCTTCGACGTCGAGGGCGACCGCACCCAGATGGTCTACGTGCGCTCGGCGGTGGAAGACTTCGGCAGCCACAACATCCGCGAGATCTGGTCACCGGCCTACAGCGCCAAGACCAAGCAGTTCCCGGTGGCCGTGGCCAACCGCCTGCTGGAAGATTCGCAGGACGCCAAGATGGGCGGCTGGGTAAAGCAGGACACCACCGCCATGTTTGTGGTGAAGATCGACGCCGATGCCACCGCCGACCAGCTCAGCGACGCCATCGATGCGGCCATCCGCACCGCCGACGCGATGGAGCTGGAACTGACCAAGAAGGACGAGTTCTGAGTTGAACGCCACGCCGGACCCGCGCTGGGCACCGCACGCCACCGTTGCCACCGTGGTGATCGACGGCGGCCGCGTGCTGCTGGTCGAGGAGACCATTGACGGCCGCCAGGTGCTGAACCAGCCGGCCGGCCACCTCGAGCCGGGCGAAAGCCTGGCCGAGGCCGCCCTGCGCGAGACCCGCGAGGAAACCGGCTGGACGGTGCAGCTGACCCACTTCATCGGCTGCTACCAGTGGACTGCCGGCGACGGCACGGCCTTCCTGCGCTTCTGCTACGCGGCGCACCCGGTTTCGCACGATCCGGCGCAGCCGCTGGACACCGGCATCGACCGCGCGCTGTGGCTGACCCCGGCCGAGCTGCAGGCCGCCGGCGAGCGCCAGCGCAGCCCGCTGGTGTGGCAGGTGGTGGCGGATTACCTGGGTGGCCAGCGCCACCCGCTTTCGCTGGTCCGGGAGGTCGCATGAGCACTCCGCGTGTGATGGTGGGCGTCTCCGGCGGCGTCGATTCCTCGGTCGCCGCCTGGCGCCTGGTACAGCAGGGCGAGGCCGTGGCCGGCCTGTTCATGCAGAACTGGGCCGACGATGGCAGCGGTGATTGCCGTGCCGAGGATGACCGTCGCGACGCGGTGGCCGTGTGCGGCCTGCTGGGCATCGCGTTCCACTTCCGCGACTTCTCCAGCGAGTACTGGCAGGGCGTGTTCGAGCACTTCCTGGCCGAGTACGCGGCCGGCCGCACCCCGAACCCGGACGTGCTGTGCAACCGTGAAGTGAAGTTCAAGCATTTCCTGGACGCCGCCCGCGAGCTGGGCGCCGAGCGCATCGCCACCGGCCATTACGCACGGGTGACCCAGCGCGGCCACCAGTGGCTGCTGCTGCGCGGCGCCGATCGATCCAAGGACCAGAGCTACTTCCTGCATCAACTGGGCCAGGAACAGCTGGCAGCCACCCTGTTCCCGATCGGCGACCTTGAAAAGAGCGACCTGCGCCGGATCGCGCGCGACGTCGGCCTGCCGACCCACGCCAAGAAGGACTCCACCGGCATCTGTTTCATCGGCGAGCGCGACTTCCGTGAGTTCCTCGGCCGCTATCTGCCGGCCAAGCCCGGCCAGATCCTCGACCCGGCCGACGGCAGCGTGATTGCCGAACACCCGGGCGTGTTCTATTTCACCCTGGGCCAGCGCGAGGGCCTGAACATCGGCGGCGTGCGTGGCCGCCCGGCCGCGCCGTGGTACGTGGTTGGCAAGGATGTGGCCAGCAACGTGCTGTACGTGGACCAGGACCGCGACAGCAAGTGGATGCTGTCCGACCGCCTGCGTTCGGAAACCGCGCACTGGATCGCCGGCTCACCGCCGGCACGGCGCTTCGAATGCACCGCCCAGACCCGCTACCGCCAGCCCGACGAGCCGTGTACGGTCCAGGTGCTGGACGATGGCAGCGTGCTGGTCACCTTTGCGCGCCCGCAGCGTGCCGTTACCCCTGGTCAATCGCTGGTGCTGTATGACGGTGATGTGTGCCTGGGCGGCGCGGTGATCGCCGCCACCGATGCGCCGCTGGAACAACGCCTGCGCACCCCCCCCTCCCCTTTTGAGGTAATCGCTGCATGAGTTTCACTGTCGACGACCGCGTCCTGGCCCTGGCCGGCATTGCCCAGGCCCTGCAGCAGGTGCGCCGCATCGCCGATACCGGCCATTCCGACGCCGCCGCCGTGCGCACCGCCGTGGACAGCGTGTTCCGCGTCGATGCGTCCTCGCCGCAGGCGGTGTTCGGTGACCGTCATGCACTGAAGTCCGGCCTGCGCCTGCTGCACAACTACTTCCGCAGCCAGGGCCAGGACCCGATCCTGCCCAAGCTGGCCCTGTCGGTGCTGCAGCTGGAGCGCCGCTTCGTGCAGGATGGGGCGACCGTGAACAAGGTCGCCTCGGGCATCGAGCGCGCCCAGCGCCAGGCCACCGAACTGGGCGACAGTGGCCACCCGGACGTACTGGCCAACCTCGGCGGCCTGTATGCCGACACCATCAGCCACCTGAAACCGCGGGTGATGGTGCAGGGCAACCCGCACTACCTGGGCCAGGCCGGCGTGGTGGCGGAGATCCGTGCCCTGCTGCTGGCCGCGGTGCGTTCGGCGGTGTTGTGGCGCCAGCTGGGCGGCAGCTACTGGGACTTCCTGTTCAGCCGCAAGGCGATGATCGAGGCCGTGGACCGCCTGCTGGCCTGAGGGTGTGGGGTCAGAGCCCTTTTCCATGGAAAAGGGATCCGACCCCGTTGCTGCCTGCCCAAGGGGTCGGATCCCTTTCCGGCACGGAAAGGGCTCTGACCCCGAGGCCGCCAGGGCGCCGGAAAACCGGCGCATTCAGAATGCACTTCGAGGCACATCGACGTTAAAGAGAAAGGGGGTACGGCCGATACATCCTCCGTGCACCTCCCGAGAACGTCCATGTACTCACGCATTTTCATCCGTCTGGCCGCCCCCCTGGCTCTGACCCTGCTGCTCCCCTTCGCCATCGGTTTCGAATGGCCGGCCGCCCTGCGCTGGGCGATCCTGACCACGATGACGCTGAGCTGGCTCGGCTTCGCGTGGTGGACCACCCGCGCCCAGGCGCATCGTTCCCCGGAACATGCCCGTGTCCTGCGTGAGCAGGACCAGCTGCTGACCGAACTGCGCAACTTCGTCGGCAACGAAATCGACGGTTCGCGTGGTGAAGTGGAACGCGCCCGCGACCTGATCCGCCAGGCGGTCTCCAGCCTCGGTGGCAGCTTCGATGCGATGAACCGCAAGTCGCGCCAGCAGAGCCAGGCGCTGTCGCGCATCGTCGACCGCGCCGGCGATGAAGGCAATGCCGGCCTCGACGTTGCCCGTTTCGCCCAGCACGCCAGCCACCGCATGGAACAGCTGGTGGAAGCGCTGGAACAGGTGAGCGGCCAGAGCAGCACCACTGTGCAGCACATCGACCAGATGGCGCAGCACCTGGATGGCATCTTCGCGCTGCTGGAAGACGTCAAGTCGATCGCCGACCAGACCAACCTGCTGGCGCTGAATGCCGCCATCGAAGCGGCGCGTGCCGGTGAAGCCGGTCGTGGCTTCGCCGTGGTCGCCGACGAAGTGCGCAACCTGTCCGAGCGCTCGACCACCTTCAACGAGCAGATCCGCAAGCTGGCGCACAGCTCCAAGGACGCCATCGCCAAGGTGCGCGAGACGGTTTCGCACATGGCCTCGCGCGACATGGACCGCTCCCGCGAAGCCCGCCAGGAAGCAGCAGCGATGCTCGACAACGTCGCGCAGATCAACGCCTCGCTGGGCGACGGCATGCGCGAAGTGTCCGAGTGCGCCCGTGCGATCGATGGCAGCGTGGCCGAAGCCGTGCGCGCCCTGCAGTTCGAGGACATCGCCACCCAGGCGCTGGGCGGCGTGCACACCCACCTGGACCGCCTGACCGCGATCAACCGCGAAGCGGTGGCCCTGCAGGAACTGCTGCACCGCAATGGCGGCGTGTTCGACGAAGAGATCGCCAGCGCCCTGCAGCGCACCGGCAATCGCCTGCGCGAGCTGCGCAGCGAATGGGAACGCCCGCCGCACAAGCCCGTCGCCCAGCAGAGCATGGGCGCCGGCACCGTCGAGCTGTTCTGATCCTGATGTCCGCTGCCCTCGCCGGCAGCCCGCAAGGCCCCGGTTCGCCCGGGGCCTTTGCCTGTAACCCGCCATTGGATGCATCCTGTACGCGCACCATGACCCTGATCCGCGCCCTGCCCGCCCTCACCGACACCGAGCGCCCGCGCAATGCGAGCGTGCGTGAGCAGCTGCAGCGGCTGGAAGACGTGGCCCGCGAGGAACTGCTCGAACTGCAGCAGCTGGCCGATGCGCGCCCCACCCCCTCCCGAGCCGACGATGAACTGCTGGGCCTGGCATGGGACCTGGGCCTGGATGGCGAAGCCCTGCAGTAGATCCACGTCCTGCGTGGATGGGCCGTCCCGCATGGCATGATCCACCGGTCCCGTTCATGGAAGACCGATGGCCATCGCCCTGATCGCAGTGCTCCTCATCGAAGCCGTCCTTCTGATGGCCTGGGTGGCCGGCTATTTCAGCTGGGGCATCACCCTGTTCAACGAACGCATCGCGGCGTCACCGGCCATGCAGGCCCGGCTCTCGCTGGGCAGCCTGGAACGTGACCTGCCGCAGGACAGATGGCTGCAACTGGCCTTCCATGCGCTGCCCGATGGCAGCATGGCGTTCCGCGAGAGCTTCGCACCGAGCTTCGGCCTGCGCTACTTCCCGGTGATGCGTGGACGCATCGTTCTCAACGCGCGACGGCACGAGGTGCGGGTGATCGGCCTGTGCAGCTGGTTCGTGGCAATCCTGTCGCTGCTGCTGTTGCCGCTGGTGGCGATGCGCCCGATGGTGGCACCGATGCTGCTGGTGCTGCCGCTGTTCCTGGCCAGCTATCTGGTTCAGAAGCGACGCTATGCGGCCATCGTCGAGGCCCTGCGCATGCAGTTGAAGGCGGAGTTTCCCAGGTAGTTCCACGCCATGCGTGGATGATCGCGAGCGTCAGGGCATCCGTGCCGACCAACGGCCGGCACCCACCAGAGCTGGGCGCACCAGAGTCAGGCCACACCGCGCCGGCATCTGCCAGCGCAGATCCTCAGCGCACCAGCACCGCTTCGCCGCTGGCGTCGGTGCGCATTGGCGCCGGGCGCTGCTGGCGCAGCCACTGCGCCAGATCACGCGGGCTGAGCGGGCGCGAGTACAGGTAGCCCTGGATCTCGTCGCAGCCCTGGCGGCGCAGCATGTCTTCTTCCTGGTGGGTTTCCACGCCTTCGGCCACCACCTTCATGCCCAGCGCGTGGCCCAGGTGGACGATGGCCTGGGTGACTTCGGCCGTGCCCGAATCATGCAGCATGCCCTGCACGAAACTGCGGTCGATCTTCAGGCGCCCCACCGGGAAGCGATTGAGGTAATTGAGGTTGGAGAAGCCGGTGCCGAAGTCATCCACCGCCAGCGGCACGCCGTGCCGTTCCAGCACGTCGAAGCAATGGCGCAGGATGTCGGTATCACGGATCAGCGCCGACTCGGTCAGCTCCAGTTCCAGCCGTTGCGGCGGCCAGCCATGGGCATGGCAGATCTCGATCACGCGCTCGGCGAAGCCGCGATCACGCAGCTGCACCGCCGACACGTTGACCGCGATGCGATCAAAGTGCAGTCCGGCACGGTCCCAGGCGGTCGCCTGGCGGCAGGCCTCGTTCAGCACCCAGTCGCCGATGCGCACGATCTCGCCGCACTTTTCGGCAATGGGAATGAACTCGGCCGGGCTGCAGTAGCCGATGCCGGGGCGGTGCCAGCGCAACAGTGCCTCGATCGCCGGTGGCTCGCCGTGGTGGGCGTGCAGCAGCGGCTGGTAGGCCAGGCTGAACTCGTCGCGCTCGATCGCCCCATGCAGGGCATGCTCGACGTCCAGCCGGCGCTGGATGCGGGCCAGGGCGTCCTGGCTGTAGTACTGGTAGGTGTTGCGCCCGGCTTCCTTGGCCGCATACATCGCGGCGTCGGCCGCGCGCAGCAGTGAGTCGAAATCGGTCTGCGCATCGCCCAGCATCGCGATGCCGACGCTGGCGCCGACTTTCAACGTGGTCTCGCCACGGCGCAGCGGCTCAGCCAGCGAGGCAATCAGCTTGCGGGCGACATGACCGGCATCTTCCGGCTCGGCCAGATCGCGCAGCACCACGATGAACTCATCGCCACTGAAGCGGCCGAACAGGTCGTTGTTGCGCAGGTTCTGGTGCAGGCGGGTGGCTGCGGCCTTCAGCAGCGCATCGCCGGTGGCGTGGCCGAAGCTGTCGTTGATGGTCTTGAAGCCGTCCAGGTCGATGAACAGCATGGCCAGCGAGGTTCCGCGGTCGCGTGCTTCCTCGATGGCTTCGGCGGTCTGTTCGCCGAGCAGTACGCGATTGGGCAGGCCGGTCAGCAGGTCGTAGTGGGCCAGCAGTTCGATGCGCTCGTTGGCTTCGCGCTCGCGGGTGATGTCACGGAACAGGACAACGAACCGCGGCGGCAGGCCGTCACGGCGGTCCAGTTCGATCAGCACCTGCACCCAGACGCGCAGGCCGGACTGGCGGTAGAAGCACAGGTCCAGCTGCTCGGGCAGGCCGCCGTTGGCGATCCGGGCGAGCGCCGCCTCGAACGCGTTGCGCGAGTCCTCCGTGTACAGCGCCAGCGCCTGGTCGAGGGTGATCGGTTCCTTGCGCAGGCCATGGATGCGGTAGCACTCCTCGGTCCATTGCATGCTGCGGGTCTGCACTTCGATCTCGCAGCCGCCGATGCGGCCCAGCGCGGAGACCCGGTTCAGCAGTTCGGTGCGCCAGCGGATCAACGCATCGGTCTGGTGCTGTTCGGTGATGTTCTGTACCTGGCCGAGCAGGCGCTTGGGTTGCCCGTCCATGTCCAGCAGCGGCTGCATCCATAGCCGCAGGTGCTGCGAAGGCTCATGGCCGCGGGTCAGCTCCAGCTCGAGGTTGGCAGCGCGGCCATCGCGCCACAACCGCCGCCATGCCGCGCGCAGCGCGCCGCGGGAGCGTGGATGCAGCTGCTTCAGCCACCGCCGCTGGCCCGGAACGGCGCCCTGCTCCAGTGCCAGCAGCGAACGCAGTTCCGGCGACCACCAGAAATGCCCGCTGTTGGGGTCAAACGACCAGCTGCCCATGCTGGCGATGCGCTGGGCCTCGCTCAGGTGCAGCTGCTGTTCCTGCAGCAGCGATTCGAGCTGCTTCTGCTGCTCGATATCGGTATGCGTGCCGACCATGCGCAGGGGCTGGCCATCGGCGGTGCGGGCGACCACGCGGCCGCGATCGAGCACCCAACGCCACTGGCCATCGGCCTGGCGGAAACGGAACTGTGCGCTGTACTGCTCGCTGTGCCCGCGCAGGTGCTCGTCGAGCGCGGCGCGCACCTGGGCGATGTCCTCGCCGTGCACGCGAGACAGCAATTCAGTGGCGGTCTCGTCGCCCAGCGCCGGCGTGCGCGCCACCCGGTCACTGGGGATGTCCCAGTCCCACAGGCTGTGGCCGGCGCTGTCCAGTGCCAGCTCCCAGCGCCCGCCCGCATCGACCGGCACCGGCTCGGGAATGCTCAGGGTGAACGCCAGCAGGTTGCCGGCACCGTCGTGCACCGCACGCAGGTGACCGTCGTAGTGCCCCCGCGGGCCGCCCGGCAGCGTGCAGGCGACGATGCCACCATCGGCAGCCATCAGGCGCAGATCTTCCAGCATCGGCGCATAGGCCGCCACGGTGGCCGGCAGGCCATGCACGCGCGCGGCCGGATTGGCCGCCAGCGGGCGCCCGGCACGGTCGACGATGACCAGCGCCGACGCAAGCGGGTGCTGCAGCAGGCTGGCGATGATCCCTTGGTCCACGCGATCTTGCTCCGGA
Organism: Stenotrophomonas sp. CASM114; assembly: GCF_049384325.1. Classification (NCBI taxonomy): domain Bacteria; kingdom Pseudomonadati; phylum Pseudomonadota; class Gammaproteobacteria; order Lysobacterales; family Lysobacteraceae; genus Stenotrophomonas; species Stenotrophomonas sp. CASM114. The sequence goes on from NZ_JBMRGJ010000001.1 coordinate 403,298, forward strand.
TGACACGCCCGTCAGCGGGGCACGCAGTGGTTAACGGCGCCTGCGGCGGATAATTGAGTGGTCACGGCACGCTGCGGGGTAAGATGACCGGCGCCCCTGTCACCCGCCCCGTCCATGCCCGCAGAACCGACCGGCAACGCCCCAGTTCCCGACCCGCGGATGGCGCAGGCGCTGAGCCGTGACCGGCGCCGGGTGGTGCTGAGCTACCTGGTGATGGCGCTGGCCTGGATGATCTCCACCGACAGCGTGGTGCAGGCGCTGGTGCCCGATCCGCAGCAGGCGGCCCTGTGGCAGGGCCTGAAGGGCTCGTTCTTCGCGCTGGCGAGCGCGGGCCTGCTGTATCTGCTGCTGCGCCCGCTGGCCGAACACGCGCTGCATACCCATGCGCGCCAGCAGGCCTCCGAGCTGCGCCTGCGGCAGATGTTCGAGGGCAACCCTGGGCCGATTCTCGTCTACGACCTGGACACGCTGGCGATCCTCGATGCCAACCCCGCCGCCTGCAGCGCCTTCGGCTGGGACCGCGACGAGCTGCTGGAACAGACCATCGACGCCTTGTGGCCGCCGGGCCAGGACCAGGCCCTGCAGACCAAGCTGGAGGCGATCCGCGAGGCGCCCGAGGAGCTGTGCATCCTGCGCGCTCAGCTGCAGCTGCGCGATGGCGCGCTGCGGCAGATGGAGCTGCGCTCCAACGCCATCAGCTACGACGGCCACAACGCCCGCCTGCTGATCGCCATCGACCGCACCGCCGAGGATCTGGCCCAGCTGCGCCGCGACCAGGCGCTGGCCCGGGTGGAGGAAGCCCATGAGCTGGCCCGCATCGGCGCCTGGGAACTGGACCCGTCCACCGGGCTGGGCCGCTATTCCAACCAGGTCTATCGCCTGCTCGGCCGCCGCCCGCCCGAGGCCCGGCGCTGGCACCGCTTCGATGAGCTGCTGGTGCCGGCCGACCCGGCCACCGCCACCCAGACCGAACAGCTGCTGGCCGAACTGTGCTCCGGCGAGCCGGTACAGGTGGACGTGCTGCTGCCGCTGCTGTCGATGGACGGCCGTGCATTGATGGTGCACCTGCGGGCGGCCAGCGGTATCGACGAAGCCGGCCGCAGCCGCGTGCTGGGCACGCTGCAGGACGTGACCGAGCGCGAGCAGTCGCGGCGCCTGCTGCGCGAGCGCGAGGAACAGTTCCGCGAGCTGGTGCGGGTACTGCCCGACGGCGTGGTGATCCTCTCCGACGAGCACGTGCTGTACGCCAACGCCTGGGCCGCCGGCCTGTTCGGCTACGGCAGCCACACCCTGCTGGGCGAGCCGCTGTCGGCACTGGTCGCTGCCGCCGACCTGCCACGGGTGCGCAGCCAGCTGCGCGCCGGCCAGCCCCACCTGGGGCCGGGCCACAGCAGCGTGGTGGCCATGCAGCGTGCCGACGGCCGCAGCTTCCATGCCGGCCTGGCGGTGGGCGAAGTGCGCTACGGCGGTCGTGACTGCAAGCTGCTGATCGTACGCGACCTGAGCGATTCCGAACGCACCCGCAGGGCGCTGGAAACCAGCAATCGCGAGCTGCAGGCGATGGCCGGGCGGCTGTTCTCGCTGCAGGAGGACGAGCGTCGCGCGATCTCGCGCGACCTGCACGATGACATCGGCCAGGCCATTACCGCGATCAAGCTGTCGGCGCATGCGGCGCAGGATGAGGACGATCCGAAGCGTCGTGGCGAGGACCTGGCGCAGATCGTCAGCCTGGCCGACACCACCGTGGCCAAACTGCGCGACATCTCCACCCTGCTGCGCCCGCCGCAGCTGGATGCACTGGGCCTGGAGGCGGCGCTGAGCTGGCAGGCGCGGGTGCTGTTCCGCTCTTCGCCGGTGGAGCTGCTGGCCGAGATCGAGCCGCTGCCGCACCGCCCCGACAACAGCATCGAACAGGCCTGCTTCCGCATCGCACAGGAAAGCCTGACCAATGCGCTGCGCCATGCGCGCGCCAGCCAGGTCCTGCTGCAGCTGCGCGACGTCAGCCAGCGTGGCCTGCACCTGCAGATCCGCGATGATGGTGAAGGCTTCGATCCGGACGGCCCACGTGGCCTCGGCCTGATCGTGATGCGCGAGCGCGCGCAGAGCGTCGGTGGCCACGTGCGGATCGAATCCGCGCATGGCGAAGGCACCCTGATCGACGTCCACCTCCCCTACCAGGCGACCAGCATGGCCGCCGTCGATTCACCGGAATACTGAGCCTATGTGGAATCCCAACCTGCCCCCGGTCAGCATCGATGATGCCCCCGACCGCCTTGGCGCCGGCAACCCCGAGCTGCAGGCGATGGTTGCCGAGGCGGCCTCCGGCGGCATTGCGCTGATGCTGATGCACGTGGACATCGACCACTTCGCATCGGTCAACGAGAACATGAGTGCCGAAGTGGGCGATCAGGCGCTGGTACTGGTGGCGCAGCGCCTGCAGTCCTACCTGCGCGGGCGTGGCAAGCTGTGGCGGCATGGCAGCGACGAGTTCCTGATCGCGGTGCCCCGCACCGCGGACCTGCCGCTGCCGGAGGACTTCGCTGAAGAGATCCGCCAGCAGATGGAACTGCCGCTGTCGGTGCTTCCATACACGCTGTTCATGACCGGCAAGCTGGGCGTGAGCCTGTGCCCGGAACATGCCAGCAGCGCCTCGCGCCTGCTCGACCATGCCGAAGATGCGCTGTACCAGGCCGCCCGCGAAGGCGGCAATGCCGTGCGCATCCATGCCGTGGATACCCCGCCGAGCGCGCACAGCGAGAGCATCATCGCGCGCCAGATCGTCGATGCCATTCCCAATGGCGAGCTGAAGCTGCGTTACCAGCCGCTGGTGAGCGCCCGCGACGGCCACGTGGTCGGCATGGAAGCGCTGCTGCGCTGGCAGTCGCCGACCCTGGGCATGCTGGTGCCGGAGCGCTTCATGCGCACCGCCGAGCGCCTGGGCATCATCGTGCAGATCGGCACCTGGGTGCTGGAAGGCGCATTGAAGCAGGCGCGGTTGTGGCGCGACCAGGGCTTTGATGACTTCACCATCGCGGTGAACGTGTCCACCCTGCAGCTGCTGCGGCCGAACTTCTTCGCCGAGGTGATGTCCCTGCTGCAGGCCGCGGGCGTGCCGGCGCACATGCTGACGCTGGAGATCAACGAGAGCGCGCTGACCAACAACGTCAATTTCGTCCATGAAACGCTGGCCAACCTGCGCAACGAAGGCATCAGCCTGAGCCTGGACAACTTCGGCACCGGCGATTCCAGCCTCAGCGCGCTGGTGCGCTACCCGGTGGACAAGCTGAAGATCGACCGCAGCTTCATCAAGAGCGCACCGGCTGGCAATCGCGAAGCAGCCATTGCCCGCGCGATCATTGCCATGGGCCACCAGCTGGGCATGACCGTGATTGCCAACGGCGTGGAATCGCAGGCCCAACTGGGCTTCCTGCGCCGCAACGACTGCGATGTGTTCCAGGGCTACCTGTTCGGCGAGCCGATGTCGGCCGATGCCGCCGGCATGACCCTGCGCCGCCGCTACCTGCGCCCGGAAGCCTTCGCCGAAACGCGCCCGGACCGGACGCTGCTGCTGCTGGATGACGAGGAGAACGTGCTGCGCTCGCTGGTGCGCCTGTTCCGCCGCGACGGCTACCGCATCCTGGCCGCTGGCAACGTGCGTGACGCCTTTGATCTGCTGGCGATCAACGACGTGCAGGTGATCCTGTCCGACCAGCGCATGAGCGACATGAGCGGCACCGAGTTCCTGGGGCGGGTGAAGATGCTGTACCCGGATACGATCCGCCTGGTGCTGTCGGGCTACACCGATCTGAACACGGTGACCGATGCGATCAACCGCGGCGCGATCTATCGCTTCCTGACCAAGCCGTGGAACGACGACGAGCTGCGCAAGCACATCCACCAGGCATTCCGCACGTACGAAGAACAGCGCCGTAGCAATGCCGGCCCGGCACCGGTGGAAACCGGGGATGGTGGCGAGGATCGGCCGCTGCGGTGACGATCGGGTAGAGCCGGCCGCTGGCCGGCTGCCTTGGGTGCCCGGCTTCAATGAGGTTGCCGGCCAGCGGCCGGCACTACCGTCGATCGGCCCCGGTAGAGCCGGCCGCTGGCCGGCTGCTCTGGGTGTCCGGTTCCAATGAGGTTGCCGGCCAGCGGCCGGCACTACCATCGATAGGCCCCGGTAGAGCCGGCCGCTGGTCGGCTGCTCTGGGTGTCCGGTTCCACTCCGGAAGCGGTCAGCGCGGCTGCTTCACCGGCAGCACCACGCGGAAGCGCGAGCCCACGCCCGGGGTGCTGTCCAGGTCGATGCGGCCGTGATGCTTGTTGATGATGCTGTAGGAGATCGACAGGCCCAGACCGGTGCCACTGCCGACCGGCTTGGTGGTGAAGAACGGATCGAAGATGCGCTGGCGCAGTTCCGGCGAGATGCCGCCGCCGGTGTCTTCGAATTCAACCCACACGTGATCGCCATCAACGCCGGTGCGCACGGTGATCGTGCCGCGCTCGGCGATGGCATGGCCAGCGTTGAGCAACAGGTTCATGTAGACCTGGTTCAACTCCGACGGCAGGCACTCCACCAGCGGCAACTGGCCGAATTCGCGTACCAGGGTGACCTTGTACTTGAGTTCGTTCCAGATGATGTTGATGGTCGATTCCAGGCCCGCGTGCAGGTCGACCAGCTTCCACGATTCGTCGCGACCGGAATACGAGAAGTCCTTCAGGTCGCGCACGATGCGGGTAACGCGCTCGATGCCTTCGCGCGATTCCGCCATCAGCTGCGGCAGGTCGCGGCTGATGAAGTCGATGTCCAGGCGGTCACGGATGTCATCGATTTCCGGGATCAGTGCCTTCGGGTCCGGCGCGCGCAGGGCGCGCTCGTAGGCTTCGATCACGGTGAACAGGCTGCGCAGGTACTCCTGCAGGCTGCCCAGGTTGGAGTGCACGTAACCGATCGGGTTGTTGATCTCGTGCGCGACGCCGGCGGCGAGCTGGCCGATCGAGGCCATCTTCTCCGACTGCAGCAGCTTTTCCTGGGTGCCATTGAGGCGCAGGTAGGCCTGGCGCAGCTCGGCGTGGCGCTGCTGCAGTTCGCGCTCGTAGTCTTCCTGCCCTTCGATGTGGCGGAACAACGCAAGGAAATGCCCTTCGCCGACCGGACCATGGTGGTACAGGTGGGCGATGACCACGCCCTCGCCCAGCGGCAGGCTGCCATTCCAGTGGCCATGCTGGCGGGCCTGCTCCAGTGCATCGGGGGGCAGCAGTTCGCGCAGCCGCTGCGGCGGCGGCAATCCGCCGTCCTCGCCACTGGCCAGCAGGTTCTGCGCGGCCGGGTTGGCCAGGGCCACCTGCCCGTCTTCAGTGAACAGCAGCAGGCCTTCGCGCAGGCGCTCAAGCAGGGCCTGCAGCACCGGCTGCGGCGGAAGGGGGGCGGTAACCAGGGCGTTGGCAGCGGACACGGCGACTCGGGGCGTTCGAACAGGCGCCCAATATACGCGGTCATGCAGCGGGCTTCAGCCCACCGGGAGGGGGGTGTGCGACCGCCGTCGCGTCAGGCGACGGCGAGTGGCCGGCCGATGCTGACCGTGTGCGACTGGCCCTTGGCATCGTAGGCCGAGGCATCTTCGGTACGGCCGAGCTGGCGCAGCGCCCAGTTCACCTCGCGGCGACGGCGCGACAGCAGCACGCCGTTGGCGCGGTTGCGCTCGGCCAATTCCTGCAGCTGTTCGCCCTCGCCCACCGGCGGCGCGCCTTCCAGCGCACGCAGCGCTTCCAGCTTGGCGCCGGTGGCCCGGATCAGGGCGTGCACGTCGTGCTCGACCAAGGCCTGGCGTTCAACGTCCAGGGCCTGGGCGAGGCGCTGCAGCGGCTCGCTCATCGCCGCAGTCATCCGTGCAGCTGCTGGTCCAGATCGAGCATGCGCGATGCGATCGCGTCCGGATTGATCTTGTAGGTGCCGTTCTGCAGTGACTCGCGCACGGCCGCCACGCGCTGGGCGTCGATCGCCGGGGCGGTGGTCAGCTCACGCTCGATGGCCTGCAGATTGGTGGCCTCGCCGGTCAGGCGCAGGCTGTCGGCCGCCTCGACCGGGCGCGCCGCCGCATCGGTGCTGACGCCGGGCTTGCTGGCCGGGGTCGTCACGCTGCGCAGTGCCTGGGGGACCTGCAGGTTGCCGTCGATTTTCTGGCTCATGGGGTGTCCTGGAGTTGCCGTTCACAAGGGATAACGGCCGCAGGGCCGTGATCTTTAGGGATATTTTGCGGTAAATCAACGCGCCACGATTACGTCACCTGCGGCGTCGACCGTGCCCTGCACGATCCGCCGCGAGGACAGGTTCTCGACCGAGACCCGCTCGTTCTCACCGGCATCACCCATCGCACGGCCGGCAATGCGCACCTCGACCGAGCCGCGACGCGACACCAGGGCTACATTGTCTCCTCGCTTGATGAGACGCTGGACCACCAGATCGTTGTTCGACAGCAGGGCTCCGGCCTGCAACGGACGGCGGGCGATGCGGCCGATCGCTGCATTGGGATCGGACAGCACCGCGCCGGCAATCCGGGCAGCGTCACGCTGGGCAGTGGTGATATCGGCGGCCGTGAGGGTTTCTCCAGTGCCGATTCCGCGGTTGAGCACCAGCACGGTCTGGTTGCGCCGCACCTTCACCGGCACGAACAGGCGCCAGCCGCCTGCATCGGGACAGCTCACCTCCACCGTGGTGTTGGCGGTGGGCTGCACCTGCAACGCGCTGCCACATTTCGGCAGGCGCAGCGCATCGGCCACCTGCGCCTCGCCTTCACTGCCGGCAGGCAGCGTCGACAGCGCCGCAGTGCGGATGCTGGCCACCGGCTGCCAGTCCGTGGCGCCCGCCCACGGCGCGGCCAGGGCGAGCGCGATGGCGAACAGCGATGTGACCCGGCGCATGGCGCCTCCTGTCGATGGGATCTGGCCCAGCAGCGTGCAAGGGGTGTGCCAGAGACCGGGTCCCGTTGATCGGATCCGGGATGGGGATTCGACCGGATGGGTAGAGTCGACTGCCAGTCGACTTTCGCGCGAAGCGCGGGGTTTCCCGTGATCGGATCGAAGAGCAGTCGACTGACAGTCGACTCTACAAACGCGGTGCGGGCCGCGCGGGCGGCAGAGCGCCCTCAAGTTCCGCCCCCACCACGCCGATACAGCAGCCATGTCCCATGACCTGCTCAACCGGATCGACCAGCGGACCCGACTGGCCGGCCACAACCGCCTGGCGCTGCTGCTGTTCCGCCTCGGCGGACGTCAGCTTTTTGGCGTCAATGTCTTCAAGGTGCAGGAAGTCCTGCGCCGCCCGGAGCTGTTCCAGGTGCCCGGCCTGCCCAGCCAGTTCTCCGGCGTGGCCGACGTGCGCGGCCGCTCGGTGCCGGTACTGGACCTGGGCCTGGCGATCGGCCACCCCGAGCGCGAACCGGACGCGGACACCTCGCCGGGCTACCTGGTCGTCACCGAATTCAACCGCTCGATCCAGGGCTTCCTGGTCAGTGGCGTCGAACGCATCGTCAACATCGCGGTGGAAGACATCCACCCGCCACCGGAGCTGGGCGCCGAGTCGAGCTACCTGACCGCGGTGACCCGCTTCCAGGGCGAGCTGATCCAGGTGATCGACGTTGAGAGCGTGCTGGCCGATATCGCCCAGGTGCGCGGAGAAGCGGTACTCGACCCGGCAATGGCCATGCCCGCCGACGGCCCGCAGCTGCAGGTGCTGGTGGTGGACGACTCGCGCGTGGCCCGCCAGCAGATCCGCAGCGTGCTGGACCAGCTGGGCGTGGGTGCCACCCTGCTTTCCGACGGCAAGCAGGCGCTGGACCACCTGCTGCAGGTCCACGCCTCGGGGGAAAACCCGGCCGAGCGCTATGCCATGGTCATCTCGGACATCGAGATGCCGGCCATGGATGGCTACACGCTGACGACGGAAATCCGGCGCCACCCGGGCCTGGCCGGCCTGTACGTGCTGCTGCACACCTCGCTGTCGGGCGTCTTCAACAACGCCATGGTCGAGCGCGTCGGCGCCAATGCGTTCGTCGCCAAGTACTCGCCGCACGAGCTGGCCGACTTCGTGCTGGACCGCCTGCGCAAGGTGGCGCTGGCGGCGTAACGCCCGCCGAGGGGTCGGATCCCGGAACGGGCTCCGACCCCGCATCGCAACGCGTCAACCACCGGGTCAGAGCCCCTGCGGGGATCTGACCCCCTCTCCATTTGGCACACCCCTTGCAGCTTCCCGGGCAACGTTCCCGTGGGAGTGCACCGTGCGCAACCTGATTACCGACTACCTGGGCGTCCACGCCCAGGCCATGCCGTTGCGCGAACAGCGGATGAAGCTGATCGCCAGCAACCTCGGCAATGCCGACACTCCCGGCTACAAGGCCCAGGACCTGGACTTCGATGCCGCCCTGCGCCACGCCCAGGGGCAGGATGCCAATGGCCTGATGGCCACCACCCATGAGCAGCACTACGAGATCAGTAGTGGCCTGAACCCGTTCCAGATCGCGCGCGAAGGCGTGCAGCCCAGCCTGGACGGCAACACCGTCGACCCCGATGCCGAGCGTGCCGCCTATGGCCGCGCCGCACTGGAATACCGCGCCTCGCTCAGCTTCGTCGAGAGCAAGGTGCGTTCCATGCTGACCGCGATCACGGGGCAATAAGCCATGAGCAACCTGCCGATCTTCGACATCGCCGGCTCCGCGCTGCAGGCGCAGTCGGTGCGCATGAGCACCATCGCCTCCAACCTCTCCAATGCCGACACCGTCGCCGGTTCCGCCGACGCCGTGTACAAGCCGCTGGAACCGATCTTCCAGGCCGTCACCAGCAAGAACGATCCCAACATCACCTCGGTGAAGGTGAAGGAGATCACCCAGAGCGAGGCCGCGCCGATCAAGCGCTACGAGCCAGGCCACCCGCTGGCCGACGCCGATGGCTACATCTACCAGCCCGATGTCGATCCGGTGGCGCAGATGGTCAACCTGATCTCGACCTCGCGCAATTACCAGGCCGGCGTGGAGATGTTGACCACGGCCAAGGAACTGGCCCTGGCCACCCTGACCATGGGCCGCTGAGGCCCGCAGCACCGGATACCGCCATGACCACCGCCGTCAACAACCAGACCAGCCAGGACGTCTATTCCGCGCTGGGCCTGAACGCCCCCAACAGCAACGCCACGAAAAAGAAGAACACGCTGGACCAGGCCGACTTCCTGCGCCTGATGACCGAGCAGCTGCAGCACCAGGATCCGCTGAAGCCGATGGACAACACGCAGATGGTCGCGCAGATGGCGCAGATGTCCACCGTGCAGGGCATCACCGATCTGAACAAGACGGTGAAGGGCTTCCAGGAGTCGATGGCCAGCGACCAGGTGCTGCGTGGCGCTGCGCTGGTCGGCCACCAGGTGCTGGTGCCGTCGGAAAAGCTGGTGCTGGAGAAGGAAGGCAATGTCGAAGGCACGGTGGCTGCACCGTCGGCCGGCATCATCACCGTGGACATCACCGACGCCAACGGCGCCAAGGTCACCTCGCTGAGCGTGGAAGCCAAGGCTGCCGGCGAAACCGCCTTCCAGTGGGACGGCAAGGATGCCAACGGCAAGCGCATGGAGCCGGGCAAGTACTCCATCGTCGCCAACCATGTCGACACCGCCGGCAAGAGCACCAAGCTGTCCACCTACGTACAGGCGCCGGTGGAGAGCGTGACCGTTGGTTCCGACGGCCTGTACCTGAACCTCAAGGGCCTGGGCACGGCCCCGATCGACTACGTGCTCCGCGTCAGCTGAGCCGCACCTTCCGCATCAACCAGGAGCATCCCATGGGCTTCAATGTCTCGCTGTCCGGCATCAACGCCGCCAACACCGACCTGAGCGTCACCGCCAACAACGTCGCCAACGTCAACACTACCGGCTTCAAGCAGTCGCGCGCGGAGTTCGCCGACCTGTTCGCTTCGACCAGCTACGGCCTGTCGAAGAACCAGACCGGCTCGGGCGTGCGCGTTTCCAACGTCGCCCAGCAGTTCATCCAGGGCCACAACGAGCAGACCGGGCGCAGCCTGGACATGGCCATTTCCGGTGAAGGCTTCTTCACCATGAACATGAATGGTTCGCGCGTGTACTCGCGTGCCGGCAACTTCCAGACCGATTCGGCCGGCTACGTGGTCAACCCGCAGGGTGCGCGCCTGCAGGTGTTCGCGCCGAATGCCGATGGCACCAACTTCGATGCCGGCCGCCTGGTCGACCTGCAGCTGCTGACCACCGACAGCCCGCCGAAGCAGACCAGCGAAGTGAAGGTTGGCTTCACCCTGCCGGCCAACGCCAAGCAGCCGACGGTGGCGACCTTCGACCCGGCCGATTCGAACAGCTACAACCACTCCAGCGGTGGCATCACCGTGTACGACTCGCTGGGCGTGAGCCACATCCAGGTCTCGTACTTCGTCAAGGGCGCCAACCCCAACGAATGGACCGTGCGCAATTACGTCGATGGCCAGCCGGCCGGCGCACCGACCCCGGTCACCTTCGACAACAGCGGCAAGCTGGTCGCACCTGCCAACGGCAAGGTCAGCCTCGGCACCTTCACCCCGACCACCGGTGCCGGCCAGTTGAACATGACGCTGGACATCAGCGGCTCCACCCAGTACGGCGAGAAGTTCGCCCTGCGCAATACCCAGCAGGACGGCTATGCCGCCGGCAAGCTCAACGAAGTGACCGTGTCCGAATCCGGCGTGGTCTACGCCCGCTATTCCAACGGCGACGACAAGCCGCTGGGCCAGGTCGCCCTGACCACCTTCAACAACACGCAGGGCCTGGAATCGAAGGGCAACAACCTGTGGGTGGAGACCTTCGAATCGGGCACGCCGCGCACCGGCATGCCGGACACCTCCAACCTCGGCAAGATCCAGGCCGGCTCACTGGAAGCGTCCACCGTCGATCTCACCGAGCAGCTGGTCAACATGATCACCGCGCAGCGCAACTTCCAGGCCAACGCGCAGATGATCACCACGCAGGACCAGATCACCCAGACCGTCATCAACATCCGTTGATGAGCTGCTGACCCTGTCACGGAACTCCCCGCATGGATAAAGCTCTTTACGTGGCGATGACCGGTGCCCGCGCCTCCCTGCAGGCGCAGGGAACGCTCAGCCACAACCTCGCCAACTCGGACACCCCTGGCTTCAAGGAAGCGCTGGCCAACACCGAAGCCTTCCCGATCAAGGGCCCGGGCTTTGCCTCGCGGGTGGATGCGCTGCACGTCGACGCCGGCTTCAACCGTACGCCCGGCTCGCAGCACATCACCGGCAAGCCGCTGGATCTGTCCCTGCAGACCGGCACCTGGCTGGCCGTGCAGTCCAGCGACGGCAGTGAGGCGTACACGCGCGGCGCTGCATTGTCGGTCACCCCGAACGGCCAGCTGGTGACCTCCAGCGGCCGTCCGGTACTGGATGACAACAACAACCCGATCGCCATTCCGCCCTACCAGGCGATGGAAATCGGTGCCGACGGCACGCTCTCGATCATCCCGCAGGGCGAAGGCCCGCAGACCATGGCGCAGATCGGCCGGATCAAGGTGGTACAGGCGCCGGACGAGCGCCTCGAGCGTGGCCTGGATGGCCTGTTCCGCAACACCGACCCACTGCAGCCGTTCGCACCGGCACAGGGCACGGCCGTGCACAGCGGCCAGCTGGAAGGCAGCAACGTCGATGCCGCCGGTGCACTGGTGCAGATGATCCAGCTGCAGCGCCAGTACGAAATGCAGGTGCAGGTGATCAAGCACGGCGACGACAACGCGCGCAGTGCCAACAGCCTGCTGCGCCTGGGCAGCTGACGGAATTCCGGCGCCGCCCGGGCGCGGCGCTGGCACACCGCTTGCACACCCGTTACCAGGGGCCGCATCGCGCGGCCGGCTTTACCCAGACAGGACACCGAAGATGAACCAGGCATTGTGGATCGCGAAAACCGGACTGGATGCGCAGCAGATGCGCATGTCGGTGGTTTCCAACAACCTCGCCAACACCAACACCACCGGCTTCAAGCAGGACCGTGCCAGCTTCGAGGACCTGCTGTACCAGCAGGTGCGCCAGCCCGGCGGCTCTTCGTCGGCGCAGACCCAGCTGCCGACCGGCCTGCAGCTGGGTACCGGCGTTCGCGTGGTCGCCACCGCCAAGAATTTCGAGCAGGGTGGCCAGCAGCAGACCGGCCGCGCGCTGGACGTGATGGTCAACGGCCGCGGCTTCTTCGAAGTGCAGATGCCCGACGGCAGCTCGGCCTACACCCGTGATGGCTCGTTCAAGATCAACCAGGACAGCGAGCTGGTCACCAACAGCGGCTACCCGGTGCAGCCGGGCATCCAGATTCCCGAGGGCGCGCAGTCGGTGACCATCGGTACCGACGGCACCATCAGCGTGAAGATGGCCGACGGCGCGGCGTCAGTGGAAGTGGGTGCGCTGACCCTGACCGACTTCGTCAATCCGGCCGGCCTGCAGGCGCGCGGCGAGAACCTGTTCCTGGAAACCACCGCTTCCGGTCCGGCACAGAACGGCAATCCCGGGCTCAACGGCCTCGGCACCGTGGTGCAGGGCGCGCTGGAAGGCAGCAACGTCAATGTGGTCGAAGAGCTGGTGTCGATGATCGAAACCCAGCGCGCCTACGAAATGAACGCCAAGGCGATCTCCACCACCGATTCGATGCTCGGCTATCTCAACAACAAGCTCTGACCGGCCCAACCGGGAAACCGCCATGTCGCCCATTTCCAGATTCACCCGCACTGCCCTCGCCTGCGCCGTGGTCGCCCTGCTCGGTGGCTGCGTGATCGCCGGCGACGTGCGCCCCTACGCGGCGATGGCACCGATCCAGCCGATCATGCCGCCGCAGGCCGCGCCGACCGCCGGTGCGATCTACGCTGCCGGCCCGACCCTGCAGCTGTACTCGGACCGCCGCGCACGCGATGTCGGCGACCTGCTGACCATCACCCTGCTGGAAAACACCACCGCGCAGACCAGCGCCAACACGGCCACCAACAAGGAATCCAACCTGAGCCTGGGCACGCCGTCCATCCTCGGTGCGCCGGTCACCCTGGGCGGCAAGGACATCCTCAGTGCGACGGCCAAGGGCGCGCGTGACTTCACCGGCAAGGGCAACAGCGCGCAGAGCAACCGCCTGCAGGGCAGTGTCACCGTCACGGTGATCCAGCGCCTGCCCAATGGCAACCTGGTGGTACAGGGGCAGAAGAACCTGCGGCTGAACCAGGGTGATGAACTGGTACAGGTGCAGGGCATCGTGCGCCCGGGCGACATCAGCCAGGACAACACCATTCCTTCCAGCCGCGTGGCCGAAGCCCGCATCGTCTACGGCGGCCGCGGCCCGGTCGCGCAGTCCAACGCGATGGGCTGGCTGAGCCGCTTCTTCAATTCCGGCCTGACGCCGTTCTGAGTATGGCCATGAAACTCCTCCCCTCTTCTTCCTGGCATCGCCGCGTGGCGTCGTTCGTCGCGCTGATGCTGCTGGTCGTGGCAGCCCCGGCCAGCGCCGAGCGCATCAAGGACCTGGCCCAGGTCGGCGGCGTGCGTGGTAACGCCCTGGTGGGCTACGGCCTGGTGGTCGGCCTGGATGGCAGCGGCGACCGCACCAGCCAGGCGCCCTTCACCGTGCAGAGCCTGAAGAACCTGCTCGGCGAGCTGGGCGTGAACGTACCGGCCAACGTCAATCCGCAGCTGAAGAATGTTGCGGCCGTCGCGATCCATGCCGAGCTGCCGCCGTTCGCCAAGCCGGGCCAGCCGATCGACATCACCGTGTCGTCGATCGGCAACGCCGTCTCGCTGCGCGGCGGCTCGCTGCTGATGGCCCCGCTGCGCGGCGCCGATGGCCAGATCTATGCGATCGCGCAGGGCAACCTGATCGTCGGCGGCTTTGGTGCGCAGGGCAAGGATGGTTCGCGGGTTTCGGTGAACGTACCGAGCGTGGGCCGCATTCCCAATGGCGCCACGGTCGAGCGTGCCCTGCCCGACCCGCTGGCCAATGGCGGCGACATCACGCTGAACCTGCACAACAACGATTTCACCACCGTTTCGCGCATGGTCGCCGCACTCAACAACGCGTTCGGCGAAGGCGCCGCGCGTGCGGTCGACGGCGTGACCGTGGCCGTGACTGCGCCGACCGATCCGGGCGCACGCATCGGCCTGCTGGCCCGCATCGAGAACCTGGAGCTGACCCCGGGCAGCGCCCCGGCCAAGGTCGTGGTCAATTCCCGCACCGGCACCGTGGTCATCGGCCAGCAGGTGCGGGTCGGCCCTGCCGCGATCTCGCATGGTTCGCTGACGGTGACGATCCAGGAGAACACCAACGTCAGCCAACCCAATGCCCTGTCCGGTGGCCGTACCGTGGCCAGCCCACAGTCGACCATCACCGCCACCAACGACGGCAGCCGCATGTTCAAGTTCAGCGGCGGCACCACCCTGGACGAGATCGTGCACGCGGTGAACGCCGTGGGCGCGGCGCCGGGCGACCTGATCGCGATCCTGGAAGCCCTGAAGCAGGCCGGCGCATTGAGTGCCGAGCTCGAGGTGATCTGACATGCGCATCAATCCCGCATTCGACCTGCACCCGGCGCAGCAGAACGACCCGGCGAAGATCGACAAGGTCGCACGCCAGCTGGAAGGCCAGTTCGCACAGATGCTGGTCAAGAGCATGCGTGATGCCAGTTTCGGCGACTCGCTGTTTCCCGGCGAGAACAAGATGTTCCGCGACATGTACGACCAGAAGATCGCCGAGGCGATGACCCGCGGCAAGGGGCTGGGCCTGTCCGGCATGATCAGCCGCCAGCTGTCCGGCCAGGCCGCCGACGGCCCCGCGCTGGATACCCGCGTGGATCCGGCCAAGGCCAGCCGCGCCTACCAGCTCAACGCGCCGGACAAGCCGGCACCGTCGCTGCCGTTGGAAGATGGCAGCCAGGCCGTGCGCATGCTGCAGCAGATGGCGGCCGGCGCACAGCACGGCGCGCAGGCCGCGCTGGCACCGATGGAACAGGCACTGGACCTGATCGCCGGTCGCGAAAGCAGCAGCCTGCACCGCTCGCTGGGCACCGAGGATCCGTACATCGGCAACCTGCAGGGCGAGGACTGGTCCACCAACAACGACCAGTGGTCGGCGACGGCCAGCAACCGCGGTACGGCCATGAGCCAGGCCGATGCGATGGCTACCCGCACCGCCGTCGCTCAGCTGGGGCCGCACACGCCGGAAGGTTTCGTCGCCAGCATCTGGCAGCACGCGCAGAGCGCGGCCAGGGAACTGGGCGTGGATGCCCGTGCGCTGGTCGCCCAGGCCGCGTTGGAAACCGGCTGGGGCAAGCGCCACATCCGCCAGTCCGACGGCAGTACCTCGCACAATCTGTTCGGCATCAAGGCCACCGGCTGGAGCGGCCAGCGCGTTGCAGCCGGCACCCACGAATACGTGGATGGCGTGCGCCGCAACGAAACCGCCAGCTTCCGCGCCTACAGCTCGCCGGCCGAAAGCTTCGCCGACTACGTGCGCCTGCTGAAGACCAGCCCGCGCTACCAGCAGGCCCTGCAGGCCGGCACCGACGTGCAGGGCTTCGCCCGTGGACTTCAGCGCGCCGGCTATGCCACCGACCCGCGCTATGCGGCCAAGATCGCCGCGATCGCCGGTGGCCCGACCATCGAGCGTGCCGTAGCGGCCGTGACCGACGCCGGCGCGCGCCTTGGCCAGACCTTCGCCAGCACCGCGACCGCGGCGCTGGGTATCACCCGTCGTTGAGGAACCCCATGTCCAGCGTACTTTCCACCGGTACCGGTGCCCTGCTCGCCTTCCAGCGTGCGTTGGCGACCACCAGCCACAACGTGGCCAACCTCAATACGCCCGGCTACAGCCGGCAGAAGGTCAACTTCGCTACCGCCGACCCGCAGAACTACGGCTATGGCACGGTCGGCAACGGCACCCGGATCACTGACATCCGCCGCACGGCCGACCAGCTGGCGATCTCGCGCCTGCTCGACAGCAGCGGTGAACTGGCGCGCCTGAAACAGCTTTCGGGCATGGCCGACCGGGTCAACGCGCTGTTCTCCGATGCGGCCACCAATGTGGCCGGCGTCTGGTCGAACTTCTTCGATTCGGTCAGTGGCCTGTCGTCCAACGCGGCCGGCACCGCCGACCGCCAGAACATGCTCGACGGCGGCAAGGCCTTGGCCAACCGCTTCGTGCAGCTCAACACGCACTTGAACAACCTCAACAGCGAGGTCAACAACGGCCTGCTGGCCGGTGCCACCGAGGTCAACCGCCTGGCGCAGGAAATCGCGCAGATCAACGGCGCCATCGGCACCAACATCGCCTCTGCCGCACCCGATCTGCTCGACCGCCGCGACCAGCTGATCACCCAGCTGATCGGCTACACCGGTGGCACGGCGGTGATCCAGGACGGCGGCATCATGAATGTCTACACCGCCGGCGGCAACGCGCTGGTGGTGGGTACCACGGCGACCAAGGTCACCACCGTGGCCGACCCGTACCAGCCCGAGCGCCTGCAGTTGGCGCTGGAGACCCAGGGCAACACCATCCGCCTCGACCCGAAGGCGGTCGGCGGCCAGATCGGTGGCCTGCTGGAATTCCGCGACACCGTGCTGACCCCTGCCCAGGCTGAACTGGGCAAGCTGGCGGTGGGCCTGGCCGAGAGCTTCAACCAGGCGCACCACCAGGGCGTGGACCTGTATGGCCAGCTGGGCGGGGACTTCTTCACCATCGGCAACCCGCGCGTCACCGGCAACAACAGCAATACCGGCACCGCCAGCCTCAGCGCAACCTACGGCGACCTGGGCAAGCTGGACGCGCAGAACGTGGTACTGCAGTTCGATGGCACCAACTGGAAGGCCAGCCGCGCCGACACTGGCGCCAGCATCCCGCTGACCGGCACCGGCACCGCCGCCGATCCGCTGGTGATCAACGGCGTCAAGCTGGTCGTCGGCGGTACGCCGGCTGCAAATGACCGCTTCCTGCTGCAGCCGACCGCGGGCGTGGCCGGCAGCATGGAAGTGGCAATCACCGACCCGTCGCGCATCGCCGCCGCTGCAGCGGTGAAGGGCGCGGCCGCCACCGCCAACACCGGTACCGGCAAGCTGAGCGGTGTCACCGTCACCGATTCGACCAACGCCAACCTGCGCAATCCGTCGGCGATCGTGTTCACCTCGGCCACCACCTACACCATCGACGGTGGGCCGCCGCAGACCTACACGCCCGGCCAGACCATCAGCGCCAACGGCTGGAGCTTCGTGCTGGACGGTGCACCGAAGGTGGGCGATACCTTCAACATCACCCCGACCCCGGCTGGTTCGTCGGACAACAGCAACGCGTCGAAACTGGCCAAGGTGGAAAGCGCGAAGGCGTTCAACGCCGGAACGGTGACACTGAACGGCGCGCTGGGTGGCCTGACCACCCAGGTCGGCGCCGCCGCCCGCTCGGCCGAGTACTCGCTCGACGCGCAGCTGGTGATCAATGACAAGGCGCAGGAAGCCCGCGACGAAGTCTCCGGCGTGAACCTGGACGAGGAAGCGGCGGACATGCTGCGCCTGCAGCAGGCCTACCAGGCCGCCTCGCAGCTGATCTCGACCGCCGACAGCATGTTCCAGACCATCCTGGGAGCCGTCCGCCGATGAGCAGCCGCATCTCCACCAGCATGATGTTCAACCAGTCGGTGTCGCTGATGATGGCCAAGCAGGCCAAGCTCAGCCACCTGGAGCAGCAGATTGCCACCGGCAGCAAGATCGTCAGCGCCAAGGACGATCCGGTTGCCGCCGGCACTGCGGTCGGCCTTGACCGCAGCCTGGCTGCACTGGACCGCATGAAGCTCAATGCCGGCAACGTGCAGAACCGCCTGGGCGTGCAGGAAAACACCCTGGCACAGGTCAACGACCTGATGGCACGCGTCAACGATCTGACCATCCAGGCCAGCAATCCGGCGCTGAGCGCGGCGGACAAGAAGACGCTGATCACCGAGGTCAACCAGATCCGCGACGGCCTGCTGTCGCTGGCCAACGCCGATGATGGCACCGGCCGCTACGTGTTCGGTGGCACCAACGACGGCGACCCGCCGTTTGCCAAGATCAACGGCAAAGTGGTCTACCGTGGCGACCAGACCCAACGCCAGGTCGAAGTCGGTCCGGATACCTACGTGAAGGACGCGCTGCCCGGCAGCGAGATCTTCATGCGCATTCCCACCGGCGATGGCTTCGTCGACGGCAGCGCTGCGGCCGGCAACACCGGCAACGGCGTGCTCACCAACATCACCCGCGACGGCAGCGACAGCTGGAACGGCCAGGGCTTCAGCGTGCGCTTCACCACTGGCAACCAATACGAGGTGGTGGACGGTGCGGGCAACGTGACCGGAACCGGCACCTACAAGGCCGGCGACGATCTGGAAGTGAACGGTGTGCGCCTGCGCATCACCGGCGCACCGGCAGCGGGCGACAGCTTCAGCGTACAGGCCGCCAGCAGCCGCGACATCTTCTCCACCATGGACAACCTGGTGGCGGCGCTGGGTGCCGACACCGGTACCACCGCGCAGATGACCGCGCAGCAGAACCAGCTGCAGAGCGCACTGCGCGACGTGGCGCGCGCTTCCGAGCGGATGATCGATTCGCGTGCCGCAGGCGGTGCGCAGTTGAAGGCGCTGGACAATGCCGCCGACATGCGCGAGGCCAATGGCGTGACCCTGAAGACCACGCTGTCGCAGATGCGCGACCTGGATTACGCCGATGCGCTGAGCCAGTACCAGCTGCAGAGCACCGCGCTGCAGGCGGCGCAGACGATCTTCTCGCAGATGCAGTCGATGTCGCTGTTCAACAAGCTGCGCTGACGCGCCGCCCGCGTCAGTCCCGAAAGGCCGCGATGCCCTGCATCGCGGCCTTTTTCGTTTGCGCGCCTGCCCGCCGCTGCGCGGCCACCTGGCCGTCGCCGACCGATTTTCCGTGATTCTCCATCAAGCCCGGCCCGACCCCGCCGATACCTTCATCAGCGCTGGTCAGGCCCTGCCCGACCGCCCCTCCCGGGGCCGCTTCCACCCTGGCAACAGGGCTGAAAACCCCGGGAAAACAGCTTCAGGCAACGAATTCTGGCTTCAACGGAATTCACGGCTAAAGGTTGTTGACAAAGCGCCGTTATTCATTTGGCAACGGCGAAGCACACAGCCACACAAAAAAACAGGCGGCGCTTCGTTTCATTCACCAACGGGTTCCATATAAGAGGAGACGACCCCATGGCACAGGTAATCAACACCAATACGATGTCGCTCAACGCTCAGCGCAACCTGAGCACCAGCGGCAGCTCGCTCGCCACCACCATCCAGCGCCTCTCGTCCGGCCTGCGCATCAACAGCGCGAAGGACGACGCGGCCGGCCTGGCCATCAGCGAGCGCTTCACCACCCAGATCCGCGGTCTGGACGTGGCCATCCGCAACGCCAACGACGGCATCTCGCTGGCCCAGGTCGCCGAAGGTTCGCTGAACGAAGTCGGCAACAACCTGCAGCGCATCCGCGAACTGGGTGTGCAGGCCTCCAATGCCACCAACTCGGCCAGCGACCGCAAGGCCCTGCAGGCTGAAGTGACCCAGCTGGTCAGCGAGATCGACCGCGTCGCCAAGCAGGCCGACTTCAACGGCACCAAGCTGCTGGACGGCAGCTTCACCAGCCAGCTGTTCCAGGTGGGTGCCAACGCCGGACAGGCCATCGCCATCAACAGCGTGGTCAACGCCAAGGCCGATTCGCTGGGCGCGGCCACTTTCGCCAACGGTTATACCGGCACCGCACTGGCGGTGGACAAGGCGACGGCCGACACCACCTACTCCGGCCTGCAGGTCTCGGTCACCCCGCCGGGCGGCACCGCCACCACGGTCACCATCAGCGACTTCACGGTGAAGGCTGGCGAATCGATCACCTCGGCCACCGCCGCGGCGATCAACAACAAGCTGGGCGAAACCGGCGTGGTTGCCTCGGTCAATGCCGGCGTCGTCAGCCTGGCCTCGGTCAAGGATGGCCAGACCTTCGCGCTGGGTGTCAGCGCGGCGACTCCGCCGGCCGGCGCCACCGCCGCGACCCTCGCCGGCCTGGGCCTGACCGAGACCAGCACCAACGGCGGCACCCTGACCGGTGCAGCGGCCAGCTTCGTCAAGGACCTGAACGTCACTACCGCCGAAGGCGCACAGAAGGCCATGTCGATCGTCGACAAGGCCCTGGAATCGGTCAACAGCGTCCGCGCCGACCTCGGCGCGATCCAGAACCGCTTCACCTCGGTGGTGGCCAACCTGCAGACCTCCTCGGAGAACCTGTCCGCGTCGCGCAGCCGCATCCGCGATACCGACTTCGCCAAGGAAACCGCCGAACTGACCCGCACCCAGATCCTGCAGCAGGCCGGTACGGCCATGCTGGCCCAGGCCAACCAGGTACCGCAGAACGTGCTCAGCCTGTTGCAGCGCTGACATGAGCCGCCCCCGGGGCACGTCGGGGGCGTCTAACCCAACTCACGTGCAACCGCTCAAGGACCTCTCCTCATGGCACAAGTCATCAACACCAATACGATGTCGTTGAATGCTCAGCGTAACCTGAGCACCAGCGGCAGCTCGCTGGCTACCACCATCCAGCGCCTGTCCTCCGGTTCGCGCATCAACAGCGCCAAGGACGACGCCGCCGGCCTGGCGATCTCCGAGCGCTTCGGCACCCAGATCCGCGGTACCGACGTCGCCATCCGCAATGCCAACGACGGTATCTCGCTGGCCCAGGTCGCCGAAGGTTCGCTGACCGAAATCGGCAACAACCTGCAGCGCGTTCGCGAGCTGTCGGTGCAGGCCTCCAACGCCACCAACTCGGCCAGCGACCGCAAGGCGCTGCAGGCCGAAGTGACCCAGCTGGTCTCGGAAATCGACCGCGTCGCCAAGCAGTCGGACTTCAACGGCACCAAGCTGCTGGACGGTTCGTTCTCCAGCCAGCTGTTCCAGGTCGGTGCCAACGCCGGCCAGGCCATCGCCATCGACAAGACCATCGATGCCAAGGCCAACGCCCTGGGCGGCGCCAAGTTCGACACCAACGCGCTGGCCCTGGCCGACCCGGGCACCAACGCTGATTTCAGCACCAGCGGCCTGCAGATCAATGGCGTTGCCATTGCCGATGTCTCGGTCAAGCAGGGCGCCGACGCCGCTGCCACCGGCAAGGCCTCGCGTGAAGCACTGGTGACCGCGATCAACGCCAAGATCGGCGAGACCGGCGTGTTCGCGGAAGTGAACGGCACCGCTGGCGTGACCCTGACCTCGGTCAAGGACAGCGTCAACGCCGATGGCTCGTTCAAGGCCATCACCGCGACCCCGGGCACCTGGACCGGCGCCACCGCGCCGACCTTCACCGCCTCGACGGCCGCGCCGGCCGCCAAGTACGCCAGCGACCTGGACGTCAGCACCGTGAAGGGTGCCCAGCAGGCGATGGAAATCGTCGACAAGGCCCTGGGTGCGATCAACAGCACCCGCGCCGACCTCGGTGCGATCCAGAACCGCTTCACCTCGGTCGTGGCCAACCTGCAGACCTCGTCGGAAAACCTGTCGGCATCGCGCAGCCGCATCAAGGACACCGACTTCGCCAAGGAAACCGCCGAGCTGACCCGCACCCAGATCCTGCAGCAGGCCGGTACGGCCATGCTGGCCCAGGCCAACCAGGTGCCGCAGGGCGTGCTCAGCCTGCTGCGCTGATCCGCTCGCTGATCGACCTCCGGGCGCCGCATGACGCGGCGCCCGGATCCTGAAACACGTTCCACCTTCGCCAAAGGAAAAGCACCATGGCACAAGTCATCAACACCAATACGATGTCCCTGAATGCTCAGCGCAACCTGAGCACCAGCGGCAGCTCGCTGGCTACCACCATCCAGCGCCTGTCCTCCGGTTCGCGCATCAACAGCGCCAAGGACGACGCCGCCGGCCTGGCGATCTCCGAGCGCTTCGGCACGCAGATCCGCGGTACCGACGTCGCCATCCGCAATGCCAACGACGGTATCTCGCTGGCCCAGGTCGCCGAAGGTTCGCTGACCGAAATCGGCAACAACCTGCAGCGCGTCCGCGAGCTGTCGGTGCAGGCCTCCAACGCCACCAACTCGGCCAGCGACCGCAAGGCGCTGCAGGCCGAAGTGACCCAGCTGGTCTCGGAAATCGACCGCGTCGCCAAGCAGTCGGACTTCAACGGCACCAAGCTGCTGGACGGCACCTTCTCCAGCCAGCTGTTCCAGGTCGGCGCCAATGCCGGCCAGGCCATCGCCATCGACAAGACCATCGATGCCAAGGCCGGCTCGCTGGGCACCTCGACCTTCGCCACCGGCGCGACTGCCGCCCTGGCTGCCAGCACCGACGGCGCCCGTTTCTCCGGCACCGTGATGGGCGTGGACATCGGCACGGTTGAAGTGAAGGCCGGCGCCACCACGGCCGATGCCTCCAAGGCCGTCGCCACCGCCATCAACGCCAAGATCGGCGAGGCCGGCATCTACGCCGAAGCCAATGCCGACGGCACCCTGAAGCTGAGCTCGGTGAAGGAAGGCAAGGCTGTCGCCGCCGCCGATATCGCCCTGATGCGCAGCGACTACGACGCGACCGCCAAGACCTGGGGCACCGCGGCAGCTGCGGGCGCCTACACTGCCGGCACCGATACCTCGGCCAACGTGCAGAAGCTGGACGTGAGCACCGTGCTCGGCGCCCAGCAGGCGCTGGAAGTGGTCGACAAGGCCCTGGGTGCGATCAACAGCACCCGCGCCGACCTCGGTGCGATCCAGAACCGCTTCACCTCGGTCGTGGCCAACCTGCAGACCTCGTCGGAAAACCTGTCGGCGTCGCGCAGCCGCATCAAGGACACCGACTTCGCCAAGGAAACCGCCGAACTGACCCGCACCCAGATCCTGCAGCAGGCCGGTACGGCCATGCTGGCCCAGGCCAACCAGGTGCCGCAGGGCGTGCTCAGCCTGCTGCGCTGATCCACGGCAAGAAGGCGCCGCTACCGTCGGATCGAACCGACGGTAGCGGCAACCGGGAAGCCACGATGCACGAAGGCGCGGGCCATGCCCGGCCCGGGATCACTCCCGAACCGGCTTGGCATCGCCCGCTCCTGCGGACCTCTCTTTCAGCGCTGTACCTTTGACTGTACGTACCGGGCGGCTTCGTCTCCCCCCGATTGTCAGTAGCCTGATCCCTCCCCTGCATTGGGGGAGGGCTTTTTGCAGACTCCCGGCAGCCCGCGGTGAACCTACCCGCACCCTGCCCCAGCCCTCCTGCAACCCGCGTGCCAGAACCCGCGCCAAGGCGATTGGCACGGCACGTGCATCGACGAAGTCCTCAAGACCCAGCGGCGCAGGCCGCTATTTTCGTTGACGACGGGCCACCGCACGGCGGCCAGGCCCGGATACCAGGAGAAACGACGTGGCAGACTTTGGATACGGTGGCATTGGCTCGGGACTGGATATTTCCAGCATCGTCAACCAGCTGGTCGCAGCTGACCGCAAGCCCGCCGACAATGCGCTGAACCTGCAGCAGTCCAAGGCCAAGATGCAGTTGTCGTCGATCGGCACCATCACCTCTGCCTTCGACAAGCTGAAGACGGCGCTGACCGCACTGAAGGCCACCACGGCGTTCGACACGCGCACGGTGACCGCCAGCAAGGGCGGCGACAAGGGCACCGACGAGATCCTGACGGCGTCGGTCGCGCTGTATGACGTTGGCACCACCAAGGCTGCGGCCTCCAACGGCACGCACGTGGTCAATGTCACCTCGCTGGCGACAGCGCACAAACTGATCGCCGATACCTCGGTACCCAAGACCGACACGTTTGCTGCCGGAACCTTGACGCTGACCGTTGGCGTGGGCGACAAGGCCAAGACCATGAACGTGGAGGTGGAGGACGGCGACACGCTGACCACCATCCGCAACAAGATCGATGCGGCCGGCCGCAAGGAAGGCGTGCAGGCCACCCTGATCAGCTCCGGCGACAACCAGTACCTGTCGATCGCCCAGGAGAAGACCGGTGCCGCCAACGCGATCAAGCTCGAATACGCCGGCAGCGACGCCAAACTGGGCGGCCTGGTCAACAGCCTCAAGCAGAACACCGCCGCCGCCGACGCCGAGCTGACCATCGATGGTGTGAAGGTCGTCAGCGCCAGCAACACCGTGGCCGATGCGGTTCCGGGCCTGACCCTGAACCTGAAGATGCCGGGCACCAGCACGGTGACCATCAGCACGGACACTGCGGCAGCCACCAAGGTGATGCAGGAGTTCGTCACCGCCTACAACGCTGCACTGGCGGCGATCAACACCGAAACCAAGTACGACGCCAAGACCAAGGAAGCCTCCACGCTGACCGGCGATGCGCAGATGCGCGGCGCCACCAGCCAGCTGCGCTCGGTGATGTCGAGCGTGCTCAAGGACCTGGCCGGTGACAAGCTCGATGCCAAGGCGATCGGCCTGGATACCCGCGGCTATCCCAATGCCGACGGCACGCTGATCCTGGACACCACCAAGTTCGCCGCCGCACTGGCCAGCCAGCCGGAGAAGATGCGCCAGGCGATCACCGGTGATACCGGCGGTGCCGGCAAGCTGTACACGCTGGTCGACGGCTATGTCAGCACCACGGTCGGCAAGGAAGGCGCCTTCGTTGCCCGCACCAAGGGCCTGAACACCACGCTGGACAACATCGACAAGCGCCGCAAGGACCTCGACACGCGCATGAAGAGCGTGGAAGAGCGCTACAAGAAGCAGTTCCTGGCGCTGGACAGCCTGATGGGCAAGCTGCAGCAGAGCAACACCGCGCTGCAGCAGCAGCTGGCCCAGTTGAACCGCTGACGGAATATGCACGGCACTCAAGTTTGCCGCGCAATGCACCGATAACGGACGCAACAGCAATCATCGCCGCGCCGTCGGCACCGGTCCCCGCGATCACCCGACGGCACCCCGCGCAAGGAGAATCACGAATGTACGGTTCCAGCCGTCAATATGCCGAGCAGTACCGCCAGGTGGGGGTGACCAGTGCGGTCGCCGATGCCGATCCACACAAGCTGGTGGCGATGCTGCTGGCCGGCGCGCTGGAGCGCGTGCGCCGCGCCCTGGCCAGCCTTGAACGCGGTGACCAGGCCGGCAAGGGCAAGGCGATCGGCGAAGTCTGCGCGATCGTCGGCCACCTCAACGGCTCGCTGGACCATGAGGCCGGTGGCGAGATCGCCGGAAATCTGTCGGCACTCTATGACTACGTGCTGCAGCGCCTGACCGAGGCCAACCTGCACAACGACCGTGCCGCGCTGGATGAATCGCTGCAGCTGCTGGGCGAGATCGACAGCGCCTGGAACGCGATCCCGCACGAACAGCGCCGCCCGGCCGCGGTGGCGCCATGAGCCTGCAGGAACTGCATGCGCAGCTGGATGCCTTCGAGAGAGCCTTGGGCGAAGACTCCCTCGACCAGGCCGACAGCCTGCTCGACGGCCACGACAGCACCCTGCACGCCCTGCTCAGCCAGCCGCTGACCGCTGCGGACCACGCGCCGCTGAGCGCCCTGTTCGAGCGCCATCAGAGTCTGCTCGGCCTGCTGCGCCAGCGCCGTGATGCCGTGGCCGCACTGATGAACGACGGCCAGCGCTCCCTTCGCGCGGCGCATGCCTATCTGCAGGCAGAATCGCTGGCATGACCTCGCTGCCGACCACCTCGCTGCATCACCCGGCCGAAAGCGAGCTGTTCGACGAGACGCTCAGCTGCGAACTGGCCCTGCCGGCCGACTTCCAGGCGGGCAGCGCGGCCGGCCGCACCAGCAGCGCCGAAGGCCTGCTGCGCAGCCTGGCACTGGTCGAGGACAGCCGCGGCGACGAGCACGACGAACGCAACGAAGCCAGCCTGCAGCTGCAGCGCCTGGAAGCCAAGCTGGACCTGGCGATGGTGCTGCTCGGCCGGCTGGTGCGCCAGCAGGGCCAGGAGCTGACCCTGCGACCGGTGCGCTGGTCGCGCCGTGGCATCCGCCTGCAGCTGGGCCCGCGCAGTGGCGCAAGCCCCGGCCAGGCCGGCGTGGTGCGCCTGCAGCCCAGCGACTGGCTGCCCGACCACATCGACCTGCCGGTGGAGGTCGTCGCAGAAGCCGCCGACGGTAGCGGCGGGCACTTCCTGTGGCTGCGCTTCCAGCGTTTGGGTGATGGCCTGGAGATGGCGATGGAGCGGCACCTGTTCCGCCTGCACCGCCGCCAGGTGGCCGAGGCACGCCGCGCACGCTGAAACCCGCCCCCTTGGCGCTGTACGGCCGACCCTTGGCGCGCCCGTTCAGCTAAGTTAAGGTGGATGCCCCTACACGGATCTGCTGCGTGCCTGTGCGAGTTCTCATCGTCGACGATCACACCCTTGTCCGCGCCGGCCTGGCGCGGCTGCTGCAGGGGTTTGCCGACGTGCAGCTCGTGGCCGAGGCCAGCAACGCCGAACAGGCACTGCAACTGTCCCTGCAGCACGCACCGGATGTGGTGCTGATGGACCTCTCGCTGCCGGGCCGCACCGGCCTGGAAGCGCTCAGCGACATCCGCCTGCGTGCCCCCGGTACCCGGGTGGTGATGATGACCATGCACGACGATGCCGCCCACGTGCGCGATGCACTGGATCGTGGCGCGGTCGGGTTCGTGGTGAAGGACGCCGCACCGCAGGAACTGGAACTGGCACTGCGGGCCGCGCACGCCGGCCAGGTGTTCCTGAGCCCGCAGATCTCGGCCAAGATGCTGGCGCCGATGCTGGGCCGCGAGAAACCCACCGGCATCGCCGCACTCTCACCACGGCAGCGTGAGATCCTGCGCCGCATCGGCAAGGGCGAGAGCAACAAGGAAATCGCCGCCGATCTCGGCATCAGCGTCAAGACGGTGGAGACCCACCGCGCGCGGATGATGGAATCGCTGGGCTGCCGCCGCGCCAATGACCTGCTGCTGCTGGCCGCACGCCATCAGCACGAGCTCGAGTAGGCGCCGGTATCGGGGTCAGATCCCTTTCCCGCGGAAAAGGATCTGACCCCGCGACACCCTGCAGCGGCGACGACATCCCGTCACCCCGACATTCCCTGACAGGAATCCGTACCCCGACCGCCGCGCGCCCAGCGGCTTCGCCACCACAAATCAATGACTTGGCGACGCATTTCGTCAATTTCCCGGGTCGGTGTAGGGAATTCCCCTACACCCTGTCGGGAGTTCCACGAAATGCATCAGGAACCCCCCGATTCCGCCCCCGCCGGATCAAAAGCAAGATGCGTTCCACAAGGCGCCGGGGAGCGGTGCCGGGGAACCACGATGAAGGCTGCACTCTCGACCCAGCTGGGCCAGCAACTCCACCTCACCCCGCAACTGCTGCAGTCGATCCGGCTGCTGCAGCTCGATGGCCTGCACCTGGAGCAGGAAATCCAGCGCCTGCTGGACTCCAACCCGCTGCTGGAGATCGAGGAGGCCGAAGCGCCCGCTGCTGAAGCCACCGAAGCGAGTGCCACCACCCTCGACACCGCCGCCTTCGACGAGCTGCCCGAGCCGTCGATGTGGGATGTGGCCGGTGCCAATTGGCAGGACGGTGATGACGACCGCATGGCACGCATCGCCGCCGGCGAGTCGACCGACCCGCAGCTGCGCGTGCTGCAGCGCCTGGCGCTGGACATGGACGACCATCAGCTGGCGGTGGCCGCGTTCTGGCTGGACCACTGCGATGAAGCCGGCTACCTGCAGGCGCCGCTGGCCCAGCTGCAGCTGCTGGCCAGTGCCCAGTTCGACATCACCGCCGACGGCGTGGAAGCCATCCGCCAGCAGCTGCTGCATGGCGAGCCCGCCGGCATGGCCGCGCAGGACCTGCGCGAAGGCCTGCAGGCGCAGCTGCGCAGCCTGCATGGCGTGGTGCCGGCCCGCCACCTGGCCGCACGCATTCTCGATGGCGCGCTCGACGCGCTCGCGGCCCACGACTACCCCGCCCTCGCCCGCCAGCACGACGCCGAGATCGACGACGTGCGCGAGGCGGTGCGCCTGATCCTCTCGCTGCAGCCGCGCCCGGGCGACAGCCTGCTGCCCGAACGCAACGCCGTGGTGGTGCCGGACGTGGTCGCCTGGCACGCTGATGGGCAGTGGAAGGTCGCACTGAACCCGGCCACCAGCCGCCGCGTGTCGATCAACAGCCAGTACGAACAGGCCCTGGCCGAGACCAGCGACGCCGCCCCGGCACTGCGCGAAATGCTGCAGGAGGCGCGCTGGTTCAGCCGCGGCCTGTCGATGCGCTACGACACCCTGCTGCGCACCGCCCGGGTGATCGTCGAGCGCCAGGCCGCCTTCCTGGTCCGTGGCGAAGAGGCCATGGCGCCGTTGACCCTGAAGGAAGTGGCCGAGGAGATCGGCATGCACGAGTCCACCGTCTCGCGCATCACCACCGGCAAGTTCCTGCAGACCCCGCGCGGCACCTTCGAACTGAAGCACTTCTTCGCCGTGCGCCTGGAAGGCGCCAGCGTCTCCGGCCAGGCGGTGAAGGCCATGGTCCGCCGCCTGATCGACGCCGAACCGGCCGGCCGCCCGCTGGCCGATGAGGCCATTGCCGGCCTGCTGTCACGCCAGGGGGTGAACATTGCCCGCCGAACCGTCGCAAAATACCGAGAACAACTGGATATCGCCCCGGCCCGCGAACGGCGCCGGCTCAGCGCCAGGCAACCCCAGCTGGCCCGGGTGGGCTGAAAAGGATGTTGGACATGAACAAGCTCACGGTCCTGCTGGTCGATGACCACGAGGGCTTCATCAACGCGGCGATGCGCCATTTCCGCAAGATCGACTGGCTGCAGATCGTCGGCAGTGCCGGCAACGGCCTGGAAGCGATCGAGCGCTCGGAAACGCTGCGCCCGCAGGTGGTGCTGATGGACCTGGCGATGCCGGAAATGGGCGGCCTGCAGGCGACCCGCCTGATCAAGTCGCAGGACGATGCACCGTACATCGTGATCGCCAGCCACTTCGACGACGCCGAGCACCGCGAACATGCGCTGCGCGCCGGCGCCGACAACTTTGTCAGCAAGCTGTCCTACATCCAGGAAGTCATGCCGATCCTGGAAGGCCTCAGGGAGGATCGATCGTGAGCGAATCGCGCATCCTGGTGCTGGACAACGACGCCGTGCGCGCAGAGCGCACCGTTGCCCTGCTGGAATTCATGGACTTCAACCCGCGCTGGGTGTCCGACGCGGCCGACTTCGACCTGGGCCGCCAGCGCCAGAACGACTGGATGGCGGTGATCGTCGGCAGCCTGGACGACAGCGCCGCCAGCACTGCGCTGTACCACTGGCTGGGCGGCAGCAGCCTGCCGCCGCCGGTGCTGCTGGCCGATGGTGATGCTGCAGCGTTTGCCGAGCAGCACGGGCTGCACGAGGCCAACATCTGGCCACTGGAAACGCCGCTGCGCCACGCGCAGATGGAAGCCCTGCTGCGCCGTGCCAGCCTCAAGCGCCTGGATGCCGAGCACCAGGCCGGCGCCGCGCAGGACCAGGGGCCGACCGGCAACGGCCCGGCGGTCACCGCGCTGCGCACCATGATCGAGCAGGTGGCCGCGTTCGACACCACCGTGCTGGTGCTGGGCGAATCCGGCACCGGCAAGGAAGTGGTATCGCGCGCCATCCACCAGCGCTCGCCCCGCCGTGATGGCCCGTTCGTGGCGATCAACTGTGGCGCCATTCCGGCCGACCTGCTGGAAAGCGAACTGTTCGGCCACGAGAAGGGCGCCTTCACCGGCGCACTGACCGCGCGCAAGGGCCGGTTTGAAATGGCCGAGGGCGGCACCCTGCTGCTCGACGAAATCGGCGACATGAGCCTGCCGATGCAGGTGAAGCTGCTGCGCGTGCTGCAGGAACGCAGTTTCGAGCGCGTTGGCGGCAACCAGACCATCCGCTGCAACGTGCGCGTGGTGGCCGCGACCCACCGCGACCTGGAGACCCGCATTGCTGAAGGCAAGTTCCGTGAGGACCTGTTCTACCGCCTCAACGTGTTCCCGATCGACGTGCCCGCGCTGCGCGAGCGTCGCGAAGACCTGCCGGCACTGGTGGAAACCATCGCCGCGCAGCTGGCGCGAACCGGCCGTGGCGAAGTGCGCTTCACCCCGGAAGCCCTGCAGGCCCTGGCCGGCTACGAATGGCCGGGCAACGTGCGCGAGCTGACCAACCTGGTCGAACGACTGGCCGTGCTGCATCCGGGTGGTTCGGTGCGCG
The DNA here is from genome assembly GCF_049384325.1 of Stenotrophomonas sp. CASM114. Classification (NCBI taxonomy): domain Bacteria; kingdom Pseudomonadati; phylum Pseudomonadota; class Gammaproteobacteria; order Lysobacterales; family Lysobacteraceae; genus Stenotrophomonas; species Stenotrophomonas sp. CASM114. The sequence goes on from NZ_JBMRGJ010000001.1 coordinate 433,529, forward strand.
TGCAGGACCTGCCGGCCCGCTATCGTGGCGATGCCGCGCTGGCAGCGGTGGCCGCAGCGGTACCTGCAGCGCCGGTTGCCAGCGAAGAACGCCTGGACCTGCGCAGCTTCTCGTTCCACACGCCCGGCAGCGGCAACCAGCCGGCGCTGGAGCACGGCATCGCCGTCAATCGCCCGGCGGCACCGGCGGCACTGCCCGACGATGGCCTGGACCTGCGCAACCACATGGCCAACATCGAACTGGGCCTGATCAACGAAGCGCTGGAACGCACCCAGGGCGTGGTCGCCCACGCCGCCCAGCTGCTTGGCCTGCGCCGCACCACCCTGGTGGAAAAGCTGCGCAAGTACGGCATCGAGCGCGAGCAGGCCGAACTGGCCGGCTGAAGCGCGCGACCCGCATGAAGGGGGCACGAACGCCTGGGCTTGCCCGGGCGTTGGTGTTTGTGGTGCCCGGGGTCAGATCCCTTTCCTGGTGCCCGGGGTCAGATCCCTTTCCTGGTGCCCGGGGTCAGATCCCTTTCCTGGTGCCCGGGGTCAGATCCCTTTCCTGGTGCCCGGGGTCAGATCCCTTTCCTGCGGAAAGGGATCTGACCCCATTGCATTTGCACGTTTTCCTAGAGACAACGGAATCGCAGTGCGGAGCATGGCAGGGACATCCCAAGGAGGTCCGACCATGCATCACCTGATCCTGCTCGCCGTCCTGCTCTGCCCGGCCCTGGCCACCGCGGCCAACTGCACCCTGCCCGCCACGCTCGACCAACGCCAGTTCACCAACCTCAGCGACCCGTTGTACGCGCCGGACAACCCCAACGCCGGACGCATGGTGCAGCTCAGCTTTGCTGGCAGCCAGTACGTGCTGGACATCCTCGGCACCGACCTCCGCATCGGCGGCAGCTACCGCTACCAGCGCCTGGCCCCGCATATCGCGGAAATCCAAATGACCGAGGCCCACCCGGCCGGCCCCGCCCACTACACCCTGCTGCTGACGTGCCAGAGCGACCGCCAGGGCCGTTTCATCTACACCCAGCATGACGGCCCCATCGCACCGCGCCAGCGCCAGAATTCCGGCCGATGGACCCTGCAGCCATAGGCCAGAAAACCGACGCCGGTTAAATGGCGCCGCCAATGGGGTCAGAGCCCGTGCCGAGCAACGGTCGGCACCCACCATCAGTAGCAAGTTCCAACAGATCGCGGCCACCTGTCGAAGGCGGGGTGGGTCCGGTTGCGGGGGCGTGAGCGCCATGGATGGCGCGACCGAGCCTCCATGGACGGATTTACGGCGTCCCCCGTAACCGGACCCACCCCGCCATCCCTCAGTAGACCCGCTTCTGCTGTTGCTCCGGCTCCGGCTCCGGCTTCGGCCGTTGCCGTTGAGGTTGCCGGCCAGCGGCCGGCACTACCGCGGGGCGCGGGGTGCAACCCCGCACGCACACCCAACCTCCTCACTTCACTGAATCGAAAACCGGTTTCGGCACGGCACTTGCACTGGCTCCAGCAGACAACCCCATCCCTGTTTCTGGAACCGTTGCAGATGTCCCACTCCGTCACTTCGATCCTTTCGCAGATCCGCTCCTATCAGACCCAGATGGGACAGCCGGCGCTCAACCCGCTGGGCGAAACGCCGCGCAGCAATGCCCTGCCGGGCACGGTGCTGGATGCGCCGCAGGTGCAGCCGGCCAGCTTCACCGAAACCCTGCGTGGTGCGATTGCCGGCGTCAACGACGCGCAGCAGAAATCCGGCGCCCTCGCCAAGGCCTTCGAAATGGGCGACCCCAGCGCCGACCTGGCCAAGGTGATGGTCGCCTCGCAGCAGTCCCAGATCGCCTTCCGCGCCACCGTGGAAGTCCGCAACCGTCTCGTCCAGGCCTACCAGGACGTGATGAACATGCCGCTGTAAGGAACGTTGACGCATGGCACTGACGCTCTCCAAGGACAGCCTGAACGCCGAGAAGGCCGGGCAATGGTTCGACCGCCTGCAGAGTCTGCAGATCACCCGTCGGCTGGGCCTGATGGCGATGATCGCGGTGGCGGTGGCGGCAGGCCTGTCCGTGTTCTTCTGGTCACAGAAGCCGGGCATGGTCCCGCTGTACACCGGCCTGGACCAGAAGGCGACCGCTGAAGCGACCGACCTGCTGCGCGCCGCGCAGATTCCGTTCGCGCTCGACCCGGCCACCGGTGGCATCACCGTGCCGGAAAAGAACCTGCACGATGCCCGCCTGAAGCTGGCCGGCTCCGGCCTGACCGACAGCGGCAAGCTGGGCTTCGAGCTGATGGAACGCGACCCGGGCTTTGGTGTCAGCCAGTTCGTGGAAAGCGCGCGCTACCAGCACGCGCTGGAAACCGAGCTGTCGCGCACCATCAACACGCTGCGCCCGGTGCGCGATTCGCGCGTGCACCTGGCCATTCCCAAGCCCAGCGCGTTCACCCGCCAGCGTGACGTGGCCAGCGCCTCGGTCACCCTGGAACTGCGTGGCGGCCAGCAGCTGGAACGCAGCCAGGTCGATGCCATCGTGCACATGGTCGCCGCCAGCATTCCGGACCTTGCGCCGGAACGGGTGACCGTGGTCGACCAGAGCGGGCGCATGCTCAGCATTACCGACCCGAACAGCGAGGCGGCGGTCAACGCGGCCCAGTTCGAGCAGGTGCGCCGCCAGGAAACTTCGTTCAACCAGCGCATCCGCGAACTGCTGGAACCGATGACTGGCCCCGGCCGCGTCAACCCGGAAGTGAGCGTGGACATGGATTTCTCGGTGACCGAGGAAGCCCGCGAGCTCTACAACGGCGAGCCGCAGAAGCTGCGCAGCGAGCAGATGAGCGAGAACACCACCAGCACGCCGGGCCCGCAGGGCGTGCCGGGTGCGACCAGCAACAGCCCGCCGGGCCAGCAGGCCGCACCGGCCACCGCGCAGGCCCCGACCGAAAGCAGCAAGAACGCGACCCGCAACTACGAGCTGGACCGCACCCTGCAGCACACCCGCCAGCCGGCCGGCCGCATCAAGCGCGTCTCGGTGGCGGTGCTGGTGGACAACGTGCCGCGCGCCGGCGCCAACGGCAAGATGAGCCCGCAGCCGCTGTCGGCTGCCGAACTGACCCGCGTCGAAGCGCTGGTCAAGCAGGCCGTCGGCTTCAACGCCGAGCGTGGCGACACCGTGTCGGTGATGAATGCCCCGTTCGTGCGTGACACCACGCCGGTCGAAGGCCCGTCGTGGTGGGAGCTGCCGTGGGTGCACGATGCCGGCCGCATGCTGCTTGGCGCGGTGGTGGTGCTGGCGCTGCTGTTCGGCGTGCTGCGTCCGGCGCTGCGCGCGATCACCGGCCAGAGCAGGAAGAACGACGAACAGGCACTCGAGCCGCATACCGCGGATGTGCAGCTGGTCGATGACGATGGCATGCCGCTGCCGGCGCTGGGCGCTGACCGGGCCAGCCTGGGCGGGCCGGAAGCACTGGCCCTGCCGGTGGATTCATATGAGGAACGATTGCGGATGGCGCGTGAAGCCGTGAAGACCGACTCCAAGCGCGTGGCCCAGGTGGTCAAGGGTTGGGTGGCAAATGACTGAGGCCGCACTGACTGGCGTGCAGCGCGCCGCCGTACTGCTGCTTTCGCTGGGTGAGCTGGACGCGGCCGAAGTGCTGCGCCACATGGAACCCAAGGAGGTGCAGAAGATCGGCATCGCCATGGCCACCATGACCGACATCACCCGCGAGCAGGTGGAGCGGGTGATGGACCAGTTCGGCCAGGAGCTGGGCTCGAAGACCTCACTCGGCGTTGGCTCGGACGACTACATCCGCAACATGCTGGTGCAGGCGCTGGGCAGCGAGAAGGCCGGCAACCTGATCGACCGCATCCTGCTCGGCCGCAACACCACCGGCCTGGACGCGCTGAAGTGGATGGACCCGCGTGCGGTGGCCGACCTGGTGCGCAACGAGCACCCGCAGATCATCGCCATCGTGATGGCGCACCTGGAAACCGACCAGGCCGCCGACGCGCTGAAACTGCTGCCGGACCGTACCCGCGTGGACGTGCTGCTGCGCATCGCTACCCTCGACGGCATTCCGCCGAACGCACTCAATGAACTCAACGAGATCATGGAGCGCCAGTTCGCCGGCAACCAGAACCTGAAGTCGTCGAACATCGGTGGCGTGCAGTGCGCGGCCAACATCCTGAACTTCATGGACAGCGGCCAGGACCAGGCGATCCTGGGCGAAATCGCCCGCATCGATGCGCCGTTGAGCAACCGCATCCAGGACCTGATGTTCGTGTTCGACGATCTGGTCGACCTGGACGACCGCGAGATGCAGCTGGTGCTGCGCGAGGTGAGCGGCGAGCGCCTGGGCCTGGCCCTGCGCGGCGCCGACATCAAGGTGCGCGACAAGATCACCCGCAACATGTCGCAGCGCGCGGCCGAGATCCTGCTGGAAGACATGGAAGCCCGCGGGCCGGTGCGCCTGTCCGACGTGGAAGGCGCGCAGCGCGAGATCCTGGCCATCGTCAAGCGCATGGCCGATGAAGGCACCGTCACCATCGGCGGCAGCGCGGAGGCCATGCTGTGAGCAACGTCGTGCGCTGGCTTGCCCCGGACCTGCTGGCCCAGCCCGAACCGGCGCTGGAGCAGGAGGACGCGTTCGAACTCACCGAGCCGGACCCGGAACACGAACCGGAGCCGCCGCTGCAGCTGCCGACCCTGGAGGAAATCCAGGCGATCCAGGACAGCGCGGAGAAGGAAGGATTCGATCAGGGCCATGCCGAAGGGTACGGCCAGGGCCAGGCGGAGGTGCGTCGCCTCGCCGCGCAGATCGAAGGCATCCTCGACAACTTCAGCCGGCCGCTGGTGCGGCTGGAGAACGAAGTGGTCGGCGCCCTTGGTGAACTGGCGGTGCGCATCGCCGGCGCGCTGGTCGGCCGCGCCTACGAGGCCGAGCCGGCACTGCTGGCGCAGCTGGTCGGCGAAGCGATTGACGCCGTGGGCGGCAGCACCCGCGAGGTGGAAGTGCGGCTGCACCCGGATGACATCGCCGCGCTTGCCCCGCTGCTGAACCTGTCGCCGGCGCAGCGCCTGGTACCGGATACCAGCCTCAGCCGTGGCGACCTGCGCGTGCACGCCGAAGCCGTACGCATCGACGGCACCCTGGAGGCCCGCCTGCGCGGCGCGCTGGATGCGGTGATCCGCCAGACCGGAGCGACGGCATGAGCGCCGCACCGCAAACGACGCCACCGCCGGCCGACTGGGCCGTGGCCCGCAACCTGCGCCTGGCCCGCCGCCTGGACGGCCTGCGCGTGGATACCGCGCATGGCCGTGGGCTGATCCGCGAGGGCGTGCTGCGCCGCGCGGTCGGGCTCACCCTGGAAGCGGTCGGCTGCGAGGCGCCGCTGGGCGCCAGCTGCAAGGTGGAAGTGGTCGATGGTGGCTGGGTCGATGCCGAAGTGGTCGGCTTTGCCGGTGAGCGCACCTACCTGATGCCCAGCGCCGAACTGCACGGCCTGCTGCCCAACGCCCGCGTGGTACCGTCAGCGCGGCGTGGCGGCGTGGAAGTGGGTGAAGGCCTGCTCGGCCGCGTCATCGACAGCGACGGCGTGCCGCTGGATGGCAAGGGCCCGATCCGCGCAGAAGGGCATGTCGGCATGGCCGGCGTGTCGATCAATCCGTTGGCGCGTGAACCGATCACCCAGCCGCTGGACGTGGGCGTGCGCGCGATCAACGCGCTGTTGCCGATCGGCCGCGGCCAGCGTGTCGGCCTGTTCGCCGGTTCCGGCGTCGGCAAGTCGACGCTGCTGGGCATGATGACCCGCTACACCGCTGCCGACGTGATCGTGGTCGGCCTGATTGGTGAACGAGGCCGCGAAGTACGCGATTTCGTCGAGACCACGCTGGGCGAGGAAGGCCTGCGCCGCGCCGTGGTGGTGGCCAGCCCCGCCGACCGGCCACCCTTGGCGCGCCTGCACGGTGCCTACCGTGCCACCGCCATCGCCGAGTGGTTCCGCGACCAGGGCCTGAACGTGCTGCTGCTGATGGACTCGCTGACCCGCTTCGCCCAGGCGCAGCGCGAGATCGGCTTGTCGGTCGGTGAACCACCGACCACCCGCGGTTACCCGCCCTCGGTGTTCGCCAAGCTGCCGGCGCTGGTCGAACGCGCTGGCAACGGCGCAAAGGGCCGCGGCTCGATCACCGCGTTCTACACCGTACTGACCGAAGGCGATGATCCGCAGGATCCGATCGCCGACGCCGCACGCGCGATCCTCGACGGCCACATCCTGCTCTCGCGCCGGGTGGCCGACAGCGGCCTGTACCCGGCCATCGACGTCGAATCGTCGGTCAGCCGCGTGGTCACGGAAATCGCCGACGAGCCGTGGCGCCTGCGCATCCGCAAGTTGAAGCGACTGGTCTCGGCGTACTCGGCCAACCGTGACCTGATCGCGATCGGTGCCTACCAGCGTGGTAACGACGCGGCCACCGACGAAGCCCTGGAACGCTGGCCGGAAATCATGGAGTTCCTCGGCCAGGACGTTGCCAAGGCCGCAGATCTCCCGCACAGCCAGGCGGCGCTGCAGCGCCTGGTGGAACAAGAGAGTTAAGCCATGAACCAGTCCAAGCGCATCGATCCCCTGCTCAAGCGGGCCCAGGAACACGAGGACGCGGTCGCCCGCGACCTGGCCGAACGCCAGCGCGTGCTCGACACCCATCTGTCGCGCCTGGACGAACTGCGCCGCTATGCCGAGGAGTACGCCAACGCCCAGATGGCAGCGACCAGCCCGGCACAGCTGCTGAACCGCCGCGCCTTCCTTGATCGCCTGGACAGTGCGGTCGAGCAGCAGCAGGCCACGGTCAACGGCAACCGCGAAAAAGTGGAGGCCGAGCGCGCGCGGCTGATCCTGGCCAGCCGTGACAAGGCGGTGCTGGAGCAGCTGGCCGCCAGCTACCGCGCGCAGGAAAAGGTGGTGACCGACCGCCGCGACCAGCGCGAGATGGACGACATTGGCGCGCGGCGCGCGCGTCTGGTGCAGGCCGAAGACCAGGACGGCGCCGAGCAGGGAGGCCGCCCGTGATGCCCGCCCCGCTCGCCAGCAGCGCCAACCCGGCCACGCCCGCCACCAGCAACAGTGCCGCACGCGCCGCGCGCAGCGAAGGCGCAAAGGACTTCAGCCAGCTGCTGCAGGGCGGTGCGCCCTCCGCGCCCGCGCCTGCCGGCAGCGCTACCGCACCGACGCCGTCCCCGCCCAGCCAGCCATCGACCGCCGACAGCAATGGCGAGGCACCGGGCGAACGCAGCGCGGACGCGGAAGCGGCATCTGCCGAAACGCCGCCGCTACCGCCCGTTGCCCTGCCCCCGGCTGGACCCGGCACCGACAAGGACAAGCCCGCCGCGAGCGAGGACGCCCCGTGGCCACCGATCGGCCTGGCCGGCCTGGTGCTGGCGATGCCGACGCCTGCCGATCCGGCCGTCGCTCTGGCGGGCAGCGCTGCACCGTCACTGGCCAGCGAGGGTACGGCGCTACCCACCACTGCCCCCGTCGCGACCCCGACACTGCCTGCAGCCGCGCCGGCAGCGGCAACCGCAGCCCCCGTGGCGGCCGACGGCAAACCGGCTGCGACCAGCGCGGAGGATGCCACCGCGCTGCCATTGCCGGAGATGATCCTGCCCGGCAGGCGCAGCGAGCGCGGCGAAGGCAGTGACGTGGCCGCCGTTGGCGACCGCGCAAATGCACCGTTGCTGCACGCACCGGCAGCCGCCGCCGTGCAGGACCTGAAGGCGGCGCTCGCCACCGGCAACGCGATCTTCAATGGCGAACCCACGCCCAAGCCCTTGCTGGGTGACGATGGCTTCGACCAGGCCATCGGCGCACGCCTGGGCTGGCTGGCCGACCAGAAGATCGGCCATGCCCACATCCGCCTGAGCCCGGACGACATGGGGCCGGTCGACGTGCGCCTGCAGCTGAACGGCGACAAGGTGCATGCCAGCTTCAGCAGCCCGCACGTGGACGTGCGCCAGGCACTGGAAAGCAGCCTGCCGCGCCTGCGCGAGCTGCTGGGCGAACAGGGCTTCCAGCTGGCTCACGCCGATGTCGGCCACCAGGCGTCTGGTGGTGACGGCAATGCGTCGGGACAACCCGGTGGCGGCGGCATGACCGGCGACGGAGAACCGACGCCGGGCGATGCCAGCGTGTCGTCCGCGCAGTTGATCCGCCAGCGCGGCTTGCTGGACGCCTACGCCTGACAGGTGTGCCAACCAAGGTTGGCACCCACCAGAGCGGGCGGTTGGCACCCACCAGGGCGGGCGGTTGGCACCTCCCCGTATTGCGTTGGTGGGTGCGGAGCTTGCTCCGCACGGCCCCGCCGGCACCCCGACGGAATTCCGTCGCACCCTGCGGGCCCAGCCTTCGGCACACCCCTTGCATATCCCGGTGAAGCAACCCTCAGGAGCTTCACCCCGTGGCCGCAGCCGCTGACAAAACCAAGAAGACCGCCGAGAAGGACAAGGCCGCCAAGCCGCGTAGTCCGATCCTGATCACCGCACTGGTGGCCGTACTGGCCGCCGCTGCCGCTGGTGGCGGCGTGTGGTTCTTCACCCAGTCCAAGCACGAAGAGAAGACCGCGCAGGCGCCGAAGAAGAGCGCGACCCCGGCCCCGGCACAGTACTTCGCGCTGGACCCGGCGTTCGTGGTCAACCTCAATGGCCCGGTCGACGGCCCGCGCTACCTGCAGCTGGAGGTCCAGCTGATGACCCGCGACCCGGCCGCGCTGGAAGCGATCAAGACCCATGCCCCGGCCATCCGCGCGCGCCTGCTGATGCTGTTCTCGCAGGTCAGCCCGGACCAGATCGCCGATGTCGCCGGCAAGCAGAAGCTGCAGGCCAGTTCGCTGGCCGAGGTGCAGAAGGTGCTCAAGGCCGAGACCGGCAGCAACGGCGCCGACGATCTGCTGTTCACCAGCTTCGTGACCCAGTAAGGGCCCCCCGATGAATGATCTGCTGTCCCAGGACGAGATCGATGCCCTGCTCCACGGCGTGGACAGCGGCGCGGTCGAGACCGATGCGGAACCCCCGTCAGGCGAAGCGCGTTCGTACGACTTTGCCAGCCAGGACCGCATCATCCGCGGTCGCATGCCGACCCTGGAAATGGTCCACGAGCGCTTCGCGCGCCTGTGGCGGATCGGCCTGTTCAACCTGATCCGCCGCTCGGCCGAGCTGTCGGTGCGCGGCATCGAACTGATCAAGTTCAACGACTACATGCACTCGCTGTATGTGCCGACCAACCTGAACCTGATCCGCTTCAAGCCGCTGCGCGGCACCGGCCTGATCGTGTTCGAGCCGACCCTGGTGTTTGCCATCGTCGACAACTTCTTCGGCGGCGACGGGCGCTACCCGACCCGCATCGAGGGCCGCGAATTCACGGCCACCGAAATGCGGGTGATCCACCTGCTGCTGAAGCAGACCTTCGCCGACCTGCGCGAAGCGTGGGCACCGGTGATGGACGTCGACTTCGAGTACATCAACTCGGAGATCAACCCGCATTTCGCCAACATCGTGACCCCGCGCGAGTACGTGGTGGTGTGCCGCCTGCACGTCGAGCTCGACGGCGGCGGCGGTGACATCCACGTCACCCTGCCCTACTCGATGCTGGAACCGATCCGCGAACTGCTCGACGCCGGCATCCAGAGCGACCGCAACGACCGCGACGAGAGCTGGGGCAAGACCCTGCGCGAGCAGCTCAACATCGCCGAAGTCACCCTGTCCAGCGTACTGGCCAGCAAGCGCATGACCCTGCGCGACCTGACCCAGCTGAAGGTCGGCGACATCCTGCCGATCGAGCTGAGCCCGCAGGTGCCGCTGTGCGTGGAGAACATTCCGGTGTTCACCGGCGAGTTCGGCATCGCCAACGGCATGAACGCCGTGAAGATCACCGCTACCCATCCGCCGGGCACCCGCCCGCGCGTACCCGTCATCCAGGAAGACCCGCAATGAACGATATCGACGCCCTCGAACCGACCCCGGCCCAGTTCAGCAGCCTGCAGGCCGACGAGGCCAACGGTCCGGACCTGAACCTGGACGTGATCCTCGATGTGCCGGTGACCCTGTCGCTGGAAGTCGGTCGTGCCCGCCTGCCGATCCGCAACCTGCTGCAGCTCAACCAGGGTTCAGTGGTGGAACTGGAGCGCGGTGCCGGCGAATCGCTGGACGTGTTCGTCAACGGCACCCTGATCGCCCACGGCGAAGTGGTGGTGATCAATGACCGCTTCGGCGTGCGCCTGACCGACGTGGTCAGCCCGAGCGAGCGGATCCGGAGACTGCGTTGAGCCTGCTGGCCTCCACCCTGCTGGCGGTCGGCAAGACCGCAGCGCCGATCGGCCCGCAGGTCGGCCAGCACGCAGCCGCCGCACCCAGCCTGTTCGGTGCGGTGCTGGCGCTGCTGGCGGTGCTGGCGCTGGTGATCGGCCTGGGCTGGCTGCTCAAGCGCATGCCCGGCAGCGGCTTCCGCCCGGCCGAAGGCATGAAGCTGGTGGCCAGCCTCAGCGTCGGCGCCAAGGAGCGCGTGGTGGTGGTGGAGGTCAACGGCCAGCAATTGCTGCTGGGCGTCACTGCCGGCGGCATCAACACCCTGCATACCCTGCCCGAACCGTTGCCGGCACCGGCGCCGGTGCGCGTGCCGGATTTCAAGAACCTGCCGAATTTCGCCCAGCTGCTGCAGCAGCGGCTGCGCAAGGACCCCTGACATGCGTGTCACCCGTACCCGTGTTGCCACCCTGATGCCGTGGCTGCTGTTGCTTGCCCTGTGCCTGTTGCCGGTGCTGGCGTTCGCCGCGCCCGGCGCCCCGGCCACCCCGCTGCCGGACGTCAACGTCGGCAAGATCGGCGGCCAGCCGGTCAGCCTGCCGCTGCAGACCCTGCTGCTGATGACCGCGATCACCCTGATCCCGTCGATGCTGCTGGTGCTGACCTCGTTCACCCGCATCATCATCGTGCTGGGCCTGCTGCGCCAGGCACTGGGTACCGGCCAGACGCCGTCCAACCAGGTACTGCTGGGCCTGGCCCTGTTCCTCACCGCGATGGTGATGATGCCGACCTGGGACAAGGCGTGGAGCACGGGCATGGCGCCCTATCTCAACGGCGACATCGACTTCCAGACCGCCTGGACATTGACCACGCAGCCGCTGCGCGGGTTCATGCTGGCGCAGATCCGCGAGACCGACCTGATGACCTTCGCCGGCATCGCCGGGCACGGCACCTACGCCAGCCCCGATGCGATCCCGTTCCCGGTGCTGGTCGCTTCGTTCGTCACCAGCGAACTGAAGACCGCTTTCGAGATCGGCTTCCTGATCTTCATTCCGTTCGTGATCATCGATCTGGTCGTCGCCAGCGTGCTGATGTCCATGGGCATGATGATGCTGTCGCCGATGCTGGTGTCGGCACCGTTCAAGATCCTGCTGTTCGTGCTGGTGGATGGCTGGGTGCTGACCGTAGGCACGCTGGCGGCGAGCTTCAATCCCGCGTGACGCGATCCGGCGCGATTGAAAGACAGTCGAGCATGGCTCGACTCTATATCAGAAGGTGGAACCCGAATGTCTCCCGAACTTGCCTTGACCGAACTGCGTGGCGGCCTGATCACCGTGCTGTGGGTGGCCGGCCCGCTGCTGCTCACCGTACTGGTGGTGGGCGTGGTGGTCGGTGTCGTGCAGGCTGCAACCCAGCTCAATGAACCGACCATCGCCTTCGTCGCCAAGGCGGCGGCGCTGACCGCAGTGCTGTTCGCGCTGGGCAGCCTGCTGATCGGCCACCTGGTTGAATTCACCACGCTGCTGTTCCAGCGCATTCCGCACCTGATCGGCTAGGACACGCGCTTCGATGGATGCCGCGACACAGATGGCGGCCGACGGCCTGCAGGCCTTCGGCATGATCGGCACCGTGCTGTGGACCATGCTGCGCATCGGCGCGGTGGCCATGGCCATGCCCATGGTCGGCACGCGTGCGGTGCCGTCGCGGGTGCGCGTGGTACTGGCCGGCACCCTGGCCATTGCACTGGCGCCGCTGCTGCCACCGGTACCGGACTGGACCGGCTTCGACGCGGCTACGGTGCTGACCATCGCGCGCGAACTGGCCATCGGCGTTTCCATCGGTTTCATGCTGCGGCTGGTATTCGAAGCCGGTGCGATGGCCGGCGAACTGATCGCGCAGGGCACCGGCCTGGCCTTCGCGCAGATGAGCGACCCGCTGCGCGGTGGCACTTCGGGTGTGATCGGCCAGTGGTTCTACCTGCTGTTCGGCCTGCTGTTCTTCACCGCCAACGGCCACCTGGCGTTGATTTCGCTGCTGGTCGACAGCTACCGCGCACTGCCGATCGGCGCCCCGCTGCCGGACCCGCACGCCTTCTTCAGCATCGCCCCGACCTTCCTGCTGACCGTGCTGCGCGGCGCGCTGACGCTGGCCATTCCGCTCACCGTGGCGATGCTGGCGGTGAACCTGGCCTTCGGCGTACTGGCGCGTGCCGCCCCTGCGCTGAACCCGATCCAGCTGGGCCTGCCGGTCTCGCTGCTGCTGGGCCTGTTCCTGCTGGCCCTGCTGGCCGGGGAAATGGGGCCGCCGGTACAGCGCCTGTTCGACGCCGCCTTCCAGGCTGCGGACGCGGTCACACACTGACCCGATCATCACGTTCTACTGCTTGCCATGCATTTGTTTCTGTAGAGCCGAGCCCATGCTCGGCTGCCGCTCCTGCCGAAGGCAGCCGAGCATGGGCTCGGCTCTACAGGGGCGCAATTTCACGTATTGCCGCTTGAAGTCCCCCCCGGTCTGCGCGTTAGAGTGAATGCGCGGCAACCGGGGGGATGCCGCACATGGCCGGCGTCGTGCGTCGGCCTGCCTCATGCATGCCCCACCGTGGTTTCCGTCGACAGGCAGGTCCGGGAGACTGACGAATGCTGGTAGGCACGTACAACCCGTGGCTGGTGGCGATCTCGCTGCTGGTCGCCGTGATGGCTTCATACACCGCGCTGGCGATGGCCGGGCGCACGGTGACCGCACCGGGCAGGGGCGCGGCTTGGTGGTGGCGGCTGGGCGGCGGCTTCGCCATGGGCCTGGGCATCTGGTCGATGCATTTCATCGGCATGCTGGCTTTCGACCTGCCCATTCCATTGGGCTACGACCTTCCCATCACCCTGCTCTCGCTTGCGCTTGCCATCGCCTCATCGGTGTTCGCGCTGTGGCTGGTCTCGCTGCGCACCCTGCCCCACCCGCGATTGGCGGTCGGCGCCCTGCTGATGGGCACCGGCATCGCCGGCATGCATTACGTTGGCATGGCTGCAATGCGCATGCAGCCGGGCATCGACTACGACCCGGGCTGGCTGCTGTTCTCGCTGATGGTGGCGGTGGCTGCCTCCTGGACCGCGCTGTACGTGGCGTTCCGGCTGCGCGCCCAGCGCACCCGCATCGGTGATCGACTGGCGGCGGCGGGCCTGCTCGGCCTGGCCATCGTCGGCATGCATTACACCGGCATGGCCGCTGCGCGCTTCCCGGAAGGCAGCGTCTGCGGCGCGGCGGTCGGCGATGGCCTGCAGAACGAGTGGCTGGCGATGCTGGTGGTGGTGCTGACCGTGGCGATCCTGGCCGTGGTGCTGGTGGTCTCATGGCTGGACCAGCGCGTGGAAGCGCAACTGCTGCGGCTGCGCAATTCGATGCTGAGCACCTCGTTGACCGACGCGCAGCAGGAACTGACCCAGGCCGCGCTGCACGATCCGCTCACCCGCCTGCCCAACCGCCTGCTGCTGCAGCGGCGCATCGTGCAGGCACTGGCCGAGGCCGAACAGGGCGGCAACCGCTTCGCGGTGATGTTCATGGACCTGGACGGCTTCAAGCAGGTCAATGATGCCTACGGCCATCAGGCCGGTGATGCGCTGCTGGTGGCGGTGGCCGAACGCACCCGCCAGCTGCTGCGCCCGCACGATATGCTGGCACGGCTGGGCGGCGACGAGTTCGTGCTGGTGGTGCGCATCGAGCACGACGAGGACCTGCCGACCCTGGCCCGGCGCATCCTGCAGGCGGTGGGCAGCGGCCCGTTGCTGCCGGACAACGAACTGCAGGTGACCGCCAGCATCGGCGTGGCGATCTGCCCGGACCACGCCGCCAGCGAGCGCCAGCTGATGGCCTTCGCCGATGCGGCGATGTACCAGGCCAAGGAGTCCGGACGCAACGCCTTCGTGCTGTTCGCCGACTGGATGAACGACAGCGCCGAGCAGCAGTTCCGGCTGCTGGCCGACCTGCGCCGCGCCATCGGCAGCGAGCAGCTGTTCCTGCACTATCAGCCGAAGATCCGCGTGGCCACGCAGAAGGTGGCCGGCGCCGAAGCGCTGATCCGCTGGCGCCATCCGGAACACGGCCTGATTCCCCCCGACCGCTTCATCCGCCTGGCCGAGCGCAGCGGTGCGATCAACGAGATCGGGCGCTGGGCGCTGGACCAGGCCTGCCAGCAGCTGCGGCGCTGGCACGACGCCGGGCATGAAAGCTGGTCGATGTCGGTGAACCTGTCGCCGGTGCAGTTCAGTTCGCCGCACCTGCTGCAGGATGTGCGCGAGGTGATCGAGCGCCATGGCATTGCCCCGCGCCACCTGGTGCTGGAGATCACCGAAAGCACCGTCATGCGCGATACCGATACCAGTCTTCGCCTGCTGCAGGCGCTGTCGGCGCTGGGCGTGGGCATCTCCATCGATGATTTCGGAACCGGCTATTCCAGCCTGCTGTACCTGAAGCGGCTGCCGGCCACCGAGATCAAGATCGACCATGCGTTCGTGCGCGACCTGGAACACAGTGCCGAAGACGTGGTGATCGTCTCGGCGATCGTGGCGCTGGGCCATGCGCTGGACATGGACATCGTCGCCGAGGGCGTGGAGACCGCCGCGCAGCGCGCCTACCTGGAACGCCTGGGCTGCGACTTCCTGCAGGGATACCTGCTGGGCCGACCGGTCGACGCGGCGCGCTTCATGCAGCTGCACGACCTGCCGCGGCCGCGGGTGGAACTGGCGCAGAGCCCGCCGCCGCAATTCCCGCCCGGCTGACACCGGGCCACGCGCGCCCGCCATCACGGAGCGATTCCTGCGGCACCCTCCTGTAGAGCCGAGCCCATGCCCGGCTGTGCTTCGCGCCTGGCCCCAACCGCAGCCGAGCGTGGGCTCGGCTCTACAGAACGGGCCGTCGCTAGATCCACGCCATGCGTGGAACGGTTCTTGCACGCACCCCGGCACCTCCTGCCGCAGTGCCCGTGATGTCCGAGAACGAATCCGCCGGCGAAAAGACCGAACAACCGACAGAAAAACGCCTGCGCGACGCCCGTGAACAGGGCAACCTGCCGCGCTCGCGCGAACTTGGCACCGCCGCCGTGTTCGGCGCCGGCGTGCTGGCGGTGATGGCCATGAGCGGCTCGATCGGCCGTGGCGCCACGGCCTGGATGAAGCACGCGCTCAGCCCGGAACAGAGCCTGCGGCAGAACCCGAAGGAGCTGTTCGGCCACTTCGGCGACCTGCTGCTGCAGTTCATGCTGGTGATCGCACCGCTGGTGCTGGTCTGCCTGCTGGCCAGCTTCGTCGCCCCGCTGGTGATGGGCGGCCTGCGCTGGTCGCAGAAGGCGTTGCTGCCCGACATCAACCGCATGAACCCGATGAGCGGGCTCAAGCGCCTGTATGGCCCGGAGGCGATTGCCGAATTCACCAAATCGCTGCTGCGCGTGGCCTTCGTCGGCGTCGCCGCCGGGCTGGTGGTCTGGACCGGCTTCGACACCCTGCGCGGGCTGATCCACCACCCGCTGGAAACCGCCATCACCGATGGCCTGGGCTTCACCCTGCGCCTGTTGCTGGCCACCGCCGGCGCGATGCTGGTGCTGGCCGCCATCGATGCGCCGTACCAGCGCTGGAACTGGACGCGCAAGCTGAAGATGACCCGCGAGGAACTGCGCCGGGAAATGAAGGAAAGCGAGGGCAGCCCCGAGGTGAAGGGCCGCATCCGCCAGCTGCAGCAGCAGATGGCCAACCGCCGGATGATGGAGGCGGTGCCCACTGCCGACGTGGTGGTGGTCAACCCCACCCACTACGCGGTGGCCCTGAAGTACGAGGGCGGCGCCATGAACGCCCCCACCGTGGTCGCGCTGGGCGTGGACGAAACCGCCCTGCGCATCCGTGAAGTGGCCGACGGCAACAAGGTGGCGATCGTCTCCGCCCCGCCTTTGGCACGCGCCTTGTATCGGGAAGGCCAACTCGGAAAGGAAATCCCCGTGAGACTGTATTCGGCCGTCGCCCAGGTCCTGTCCTACGTCTACCAGCTGCGCGCCTGGCGCACTGGCCCGATGCCGGACGCCCCGCACATCCAGGTGGATGAATTCGGCAAGGGAGGCCGCCCGTGAGCGCCCAGCCCTCCGCCGGTTTCAACACCCGCCGCGCCCTGGAAATGATCCGCCAGGGCCTTGGCGCGCCGCTGATCGTGCTGGCCCTGCTGGCCATGGTCGTGGTGCCGCTGGCCGCGCCGGTGCTCGATGCGCTGTTCACCTTCAACATCGCCATCTCGCTGATGGTGCTGCTGGCGGTGGTCTACGTGAAGCGCCCGCTGGACTTCACCATCTTCCCGATCGTGCTGCTGATCACCACCATGCTGCGGCTGGCGCTGAACGTGGCCTCCACCCGTGTGATCCTGCTGAACGGCCAGAACGGCCATGATGCCGCGGGCAAGGTCATCGCCGCCTTCGGTGAATTCGTGATCGGCGGCAACTACGCGGTCGGCATCGTGGTGTTCGCGATCCTGACCATCATCAATTTCGTGGTCATTACCAAGGGTGCCGGCCGCGTTTCGGAAGTGACCGCGCGCTTCATCCTGGACGCGATGCCCGGCAAGCAGATGGCGATCGACGCCGACCTCAACGCCGGTTTGCTGACGCGTGAAGAAGCCAAGCTGCGCCGCGAGGAAGTGCGTGAGGAAGCCGACTTCTACGGTGCGATGGACGGCGCCAGCAAGTTCATCCGCGGCGATGCCATTGCCGGCATCCTGATCCTGTTCATCAACATGCTCGGCGGCCTGGCCGTGGGCGTGCTGCAGCATGGCATGCCGTTCGGCGAAGCCGCCGCCACCTACACCCTGCTGTCGATCGGTGACGGCCTGGTAGCGCAGCTGCCGGCCCTGCTGGTCTCCAGCGCCGTGGCCATGCTGGTTACCCGCGCCTCGCGCTCGCAGGACATGGCCCAGGCCATGACCGGCCAGGTGTTCGGCCAGTACCGTGCGCTGGCGATCACCGCCGGCATCATCGGCGTGGTCGGCCTGGTGCCGGGCATGCCCAACGTCGCTTTCCTGACGCTGGCCGCGATCCTCGGCTTCATCGCCTGGAAGCTGTACCGCAAGGGCAAGGCGCCGGCTGCCGATGCGGCAGGCGGTGGCACCGATGCCGCCGCACTCAACGCACTCGGCCGCCCGGCCGCACCGGCACCGACTGCCGAACTGAGCTGGGACGAACTGCGCCCGGTCGATCCGCTGGGCCTGGAGGTCGGCTACCGGCTGATCCCGCTGGTGGACAGCAACCAGGGCGGCGAACTGATGGCGCGCATCAAGGGCGTGCGCCGCAAGCTGACCCAGGATGTCGGCTTCCTGATCCCGTCGGTGCACATCCGCGACAACCTGGAACTGCCGGCCAACGGCTACCGCGTGCTGGTGCACGGCGTGCCGGTGGCCACCGCCGAGATCCACCCCGACCGCGAGCTGGCGCTGGACCCGGGCAGCGCGCTCGGCGCGCTGGAAGGCATCGCCGGCAAGGACCCCGCGTTCGGCCTGGACGCCACCTGGATCCAGCCGCACCAGCGCGCCCAGGCCGAAACGCTGGGCTACACCGTGGTCGATCCGGCCACCGTGGTCGCCACCCATCTGTCGCACCTGATCCGTGAGCACGCGCCGGAACTGCTCGGCCACGAAGAAGTGCAGCACCTGCTGGCCAACCTGGCCAAGAGCGCGCCCAAGCTCGTCGAAGATCTGACGCCGAAGGCGTTGCCGCTGTCGGCGGTGGTGCGCGTGCTGCAGAACCTGCTGGTCGAGCGCATTCCGATCCGCCAGCTGCGCAAGATCGCCGAGGCACTGGTCGAACATGCGCCCAGCAGCCAGGACCCGGCCGTGCTGACCGCCGCTGTTCGCACCGCACTGGGCCGCTTCATCGTGCAGGAGATCGCCGGAATGTCGGCGGAGCTGCCGGTGTTCACCCTCAATCCGCAATTGGAACGTGTCTTGCAGGAGTCCACGCAGGGCAACGGCGCCGCGCTGGAACCCGGACTCGCTGAGCGACTGCACCAGAGCCTGGCCGAATGTGTCAGCAAGCAGGAAGCCCGCAACGAGCCCGCGGTCGTGCTGGTACCTGGCCCGGTGCGCGCCGCGCTGGCCCGCCTGGTCCGCCACAGCGTTCCGTCGCTGTCGGTCCTGGCCTACAGCGAGGTGCCGGAGGACAAACGCCTGAAGCTGGTCGGAACGATCAGCTGACGCCGCCCTGCGATGCGCCAGAAAACAGACACCACTTTCGAACCAACGCAACAGACAGATACCAAGGGGAACCCGCACCGTGCAGACCACCGACCACCCGAGTTCTCCGACCGCCACCCCGCCGTCTTCGCCCCGTGACCACAGCATGAAAATCAAACGATTCGTCGCCGCCGACATGCGCTCGGCCATGAACCTGGTGCGCAAGGAACATGGTCCTGACGCCGTGATCCTGTCCAACCGCCGGATCGAGGAAGGCATCGAGATCGTCGCCGCCGCCAACTACGACGAGAGCGCCGTGCAGCGTGCACTGGAAGCCTCGCGCCGTGACGTCGCACCGCCGCCGGCACCCAAGCCGCGCACCGCCGCCGACGCGGTGATCGCCGCCGTCACCCGCCGCCGCAGCAGCACCCCGGCGCCGGAACCGGTCGCGGCCACCACCTCGGCAGTGGCCGCCCTCGCCCGCGCCGCCGTCGGTGCCACCGGCCGCACCCTGGACAGCGCCGACGAAATCGTGCCGACCCGGGGCAGCACCGGCTTCGCCGCCACCCTGGCCCGCGCCGCCGTCAACGAACCGGCACCGCCGGACCAGATCTTCGCCCCGTTCGCCGAGGCCATCGTTGCACCGGCCGCAACCGTGCCGGCCAACCGCGCGCGCTTCCAGATCGACCCGCCGCACGAGGCGCATCACGAAAGCGTGGCCCCGGCCGTGCAGCCGCCGCCGCTGCCGACCGCTGCCGTGATCGACGCGCAGCCCGGGATCGCCGCCAGCGAACCGGCAGCGGTCGAAGCCGCTATCGAAGCCAGCCCGGCCCCCATGCTGGCCCCGGCACCGACGCTGACCGTGGTTGCCCAGGACGACGCCGAGATCCGCCAGCTGCGCCAGGAAGTGGCCGGCATGCGCCAGGTGATCGAGCGCGAGATGAACCGCTTCACCGACGAGCGCCTGCGTGGCAGCCCGGTGCGCGCCACCGCGCTGGACCTGATGGACGAGTACGGTTTCGACGCCGGGCTGGCCCGCGACGTGGCCATGCAGATCCCGCTGGAAACCGAAGCCCATCGTGGCCGCGGCCTGATGCTGGGGCTGATCTCGCGCAAGCTGCCGATCGCCCCGGTCGACCCGCTGGAGGAAGGCGGCGTGATCGCGCTGGTCGGCCCGACCGGCGCCGGCAAGACCACCACCATCGCCAAGCTGGCCTCGCGCTTCGCCGAGAAGCACGCCCCGCGTGACGTCGCCCTGGTCACCACCGACACCACCCGCATCGGCGCCCGTGAACAGCTGTATGGCTACGGCCGCCAGCTCGGCATCGCCGTGCACGAGGCCAACAGCGGCACCGACCTGGACCAGCTGCTGGAACGCTTGAAGGACTACAAGCTGGTGCTGATCGATACCGCCGGCCTGGGCCCGCGCGACCGTGCCCTGGCCGCCCAGCTGCAGTGGCTGCGCGCCGCGCGCCAGGTGCGCACCCTGCTGGTGCTGCCGGCCAACACCAGCTTCGGCGACATGGACGAGGTGGTGCGCCGCTTCGGTGCGGCCAACCTGCAGGGCCTGGTGCTGAGCAAGCTGGACGAGACCGGCCGCTTCGGCAACGCCCTGTCGGTGGCCGTGGACCACGCCCTGCCGATCACCTGGGTGACCGATGGCCAGGACGTCCCGGAGGACCTGCACCGGGCCAGTGCAGCCAATCTTGTACTTCGCCTTGAAGATTTGCGCCGAGCGGCCGATATGCCCTGCAACCCGGAGTTGAACCATGCCGTCGCGTGAGTACGCCAAGCTGACCAAGACCTTCCCGCTGTCGGCCACCCGCAGCGAGCCGCTCGGCCCTGTGCGCACCATTGCCGTGACCGGCGGCAAGGGCGGCGTGGGCAAGACGAATGTGTCCGCCAACCTGGCGGTGGCGCTGGCCGGCATGGGCAAGCGCACGCTGCTGCTGGACGCCGACCTCGGCCTGGCCAACATCGACGTGATCCTGGGCTTGAACCCCACCTTTACGCTGGCCGACCTGGTGGCCGGCCGCTGCTCGCTGGACGACGTCATCGTCGAAGGCCCGAACGGCGTGCTGGTGGTCCCGGCCGCTTCCGGCCGCCGGCACATGGCCGAGCTGGCCCCGGCCGAGCATGTCGGCCTGGTCAACGTGTTCTCCGAACTGGAACGCGAGCTGGACATCATGGTGGTCGATACCGCCGCCGGCATCACCGACGGCGTGCTGACCTTCTGCCAGGCCGCGCAGGACACCGTGGTGGTGGTCTGTGACGAACCGGCCTCGATCACCGACGCCTACGCACTGATCAAGGTGCTGTCGCGCGAGCGCGGCGTGGACCGCATCCAGGTGGTGGCCAACATGGTGCGCGACCCGAACGAGGGCCGCGTGCTGTACGAGAAGCTTACCCGCGTCTGCGAGAAGTTCCTCGCCGATGTCTCGCTGAACTACCTGGGCTGCGTGCCGCAGGATGACTGGCTGCGCCTGTCGGTGCAGCGCCAGCAGCCGGTGGTGAAGGCCTATCCGTCCAGCCCGTCGGCGCTGGCGATCACCGAGATCGCACGCCGCACCGCGCGCTGGCAGGCACCGACCGAACCGCGCGGTGGCGTCGAGTTCTTCCTCGAACGCATCCTCAAGCAGCGTGGGGTGGCCGCATGAAAGGCGCAGCCCACCAGTACAGGGAAGTCCAGCGCTCGGCGGCCAACGAGGTCATCGCCCAGCATTCGGACCTGGTGCGACGCATCGCCCACCACCTGGCCGCGCGCCTGCCGGCCAGCGTCGAAGTCGATGATCTGATCCAGGCCGGCATGATGGGCCTGATCGAAGCCTCGCGCAGCTACGACGCCGACCAGGGCGCCTCGTTCGAGACCTATGCCTCGATCCGCATCCGCGGCTCGATGATCGACGAGATCCGCCGTGGCGACTGGGTGCCGCGCTCGGTGCACCGCCGTGCCCGTGATGCCGCCGCCACCATCCGCCGCCTGGAACAGAGCACGGGCCGTGCCGCCAGCGCCACCGAAGTGGCCGCCGCGATGGAGATGCCGCTGCCCGAGTACCTGAGGCTGATGGAAGACGCCGCACGTGGCCAGGTGCTGAGCCTGGAGTCGCGCATCGAAGACCAGGGCGAACTGGATACCGTCGCCCAGGGCGGCCCGACCCCGCAGCAGGTGCTGGAGCGCGGCGAGTTCGGTCGCGAGCTGGGCAAGGCCATCGGCCACCTGCCCGAGCGCGAACAGCTGGTGCTCTCGCTGTACTACGAGCAGGAGCTGAACCTGAAGGAGATCGGCGCGGTGCTCGGCGTGAGCGAGTCGCGGGTCTGCCAGATCCATGGCCAGGCCGTGCTGCGCCTGCGCGGCCGCCTGAAGATTTTCGAGGCCGTCGACGCCGGCCTGGAAGAATGAACATCCCCGAGGCGACTGCCCCCGGCCGCCCGGAATGAACAACAAAGGAACTCTGCTTTGAACAAGAACATGCGCATCCTCATCGTCGACGATTTCTCGACCATGCGTCGAATCGTCAAGAACCTGCTGGGCGATCTGGGCTTCACCAACACCGCCGAAGCCGAGGACGGGCATGCCGCGCTGTCGCTGCTGCAGAGCCAGCCCTTCGATTTCGTCGTCACCGACTGGAACATGCCGGTGATGACCGGCATCGAACTGCTCAAGGCGATCCGTGCCGACGCCAAGCTGAAGACCCTGCCGGTGCTGATGGTCACCGCCGAAGCCAAGCGCGAGCAGATCATCGAAGCGGCCCAGAACGGCGTGAACGGCTACATCATCAAGCCGTTCACCGCGCAGACGCTGGAAGAGAAGCTGGGCAAGATCTTCGAACGCCTGGCGGCCAGCGCCTGATGGATACCACGGTCGACAAGAACGCCCTCGCCCTGCGCCTGCAGGAAGCCCTGGATGCCCTGGAGTCCGGTGACGAAGCCGCCTGGCGGCAACGCATCGACGGACTGGTCGCGCTGCGCACGCAGCCGATGATGAGCGGCCTCTCGCGGCTGGCCCGCGAGCTGGGGCAGGCCCTGGGCGAACTGCCGACCGTGCCCAGCGAGGCCGGCGAACTGGACGATGCGTGCGCACGCCTGGACCACGTGGTGGCGATGACCGAACAGGCCACCCACCGCACCCTGGACCTGGCCGAGGAATGCCGCAGCCTGACCGAGCAGCTGCGCGCCGAAGGCCTGCAGCCAGGCCAGGACGCGCAGCTCGAGCGCATCCGCCACAACCTGACCGAGATCGCCCTGACCCAGAGCTACCAGGACCTGACCGGGCAGATCATCCGTCGCGTGGTCGGCATCGTCCGCCGCGTGCATGAAGGCTTCGGCGCGCTCGGCCTGCCGCCGGAACAGCATCGCACCGACCCGGAACTGGCCGGGCCGGCACTGAAGGGACTGGACCGCCACGCGGTCTCGCAGAACGACGCCGACGACCTGTTGTCGGATCTGGGGCTGTAAGCATGAGCGCGGTATCCGACGACATCACTGCCGATTTCATCATCGAGGCACAGGAAATCCTGGATCGCCTCGGCGAACAGCTGGTGTCGCTGGAGCAGGCACCGCAGGACACCGAACAGCTCAACGCGGTGTTCCGGGGCTACCACACGCTCAAGGGCGGCGCGGGTTTCCTCGGTGTCACCGCCATGGTCGAGCTGTGCCACGCCGCTGAAGAAGCGCTGGGCGCTGCACGTGCCGGCCAGGCCGTGCTGCAGGCCCATCACTTCGACGCCGCCCAGCAATCGCTGGACTACCTGCAGTCGATGCTCGATGCCGTGTCTTCCGGCACCGAGCCGGGCTATGCACCGCCGGACCTGATCGCCCAGTTCGACGTGCATGGAGGTGCAGCAGCGCCTGCCGCCGCTGCCGCGGCACCGACGGCCGGTGCCGGCGACCTGATCACCGATGACGAGTTCGAGGCGCTGCTCGACCAGCTGCACGGTGGCAACGCACCGACTGCGGTGGCGCCGGCAAAGAAGGCCGACGACGGCCTGATCAGCGAAGATGAGTTCGAAGCCCTGCTCGACCAGCTGCACGGCGGCGCCGCACCCGGCGCCAGGCCCGCAGCTGCGGTGGCGCCGGCACCGATCGCCGCCCCGCGCCCGGCGGCCGCACCGGCACCGGTGGCCAAGCCGGCCGCCAAGCCGCTGGCCGAAGCCGAACACACCGTGCGCGTGGACACCAAGCGCCTGGATGCGATCGTCAACCTGATCGGCGAACTGGTGCTGTCGCGCAACCGGCTCAAGACCCTGCGTGCGCGCCTGCGCGACGAGGAGCTGGACCGCGCCGTGTCCACCCTGGACATCGCCACCGCGCGCCTGCAGTCGGCGGTGATGCGCACCCGCATGCAGCCGGTGGGCAAGGTGTTCTCGCGCTTCCCCAAGGTCGCCCGCGACGTCGCCCGCTCGCTGAAGAAGGAAGTGGACCTGGAGCTGATCGGCGCGGAGACCGAGCTCGACCGCAACCTGGTCGAAGCGCTGGCCGACCCGCTGGTGCACCTGGTCCGCAACGCCATCGACCATGGCGTGGAAATGCCCGACCTGCGCGAAGCGCAGGGCAAGCCGCGCATGGGCCATGTGCGGTTGTCGGCGCAGCAGGAAGGTGACTACGTCAGCATCGAGGTGCAGGACGATGGCGCCGGCATCGATCCGGAAAAGCTGCGCGCGAAGGCACGCGAGAAGGGCCTGATCGATCCGGAAGCCGCCGCCCGCCTGAGCAGCGAGGAGTGCCTGCACCTGGTGTTCCTGCCCGGCTTCTCGACCAAGCAGCAGGTCACGGATATTTCCGGGCGCGGCGTCGGCATGGACGTGGTGCAGTCGCGCATCCGCGAACTCAGCGGGCAGATCCAGATCCAGTCGGAGCTGGGCCGCGGCAGCCGCTTCCTGATCCGCGTGCCGCTGACCCTGGCGATCCTGCCGACCCTGCTGGTGCAGGCCGGCGAGGACGTCTATGCGTTGCCGCTGGCGCGCGTGATGGAGGTGCTGCACGCGCCGCGCACCTCGCTGGGCTGGTTCGATGGCCGTGCCGTGCTCGACCGCCGTTCGCACACGCTGCCGCTGGTCGATCTGCGGCAGTGGCTGGATGTGACGCCGGCCGCATCGACCCTGCTGACCATCGTGGTGCTGCAGGCCGGCGAAGCGCGCTTCGGCCTGGTCGTGGACCAGGTCCGTGGGCGCGAGGAAGTGGTCATCAAGCCACTGCCGAAGGCCCTGCGCGGCCTGCGCGGTTACGCCGGTGCAACCTTGATCGGCGATGGTCGCATGGCGCTGATCCTGGATGTGGATGGCCTGCGCAGCCCGC
This sequence comes from Stenotrophomonas sp. CASM114, assembly GCF_049384325.1. Taxonomy (NCBI): domain Bacteria; kingdom Pseudomonadati; phylum Pseudomonadota; class Gammaproteobacteria; order Lysobacterales; family Lysobacteraceae; genus Stenotrophomonas; species Stenotrophomonas sp. CASM114. The sequence goes on from NZ_JBMRGJ010000001.1 coordinate 458,278, forward strand.
ACGATTGACCCGCTTGCTGAACCCGTAAAACCGTGAAGTCGCACCAGTAGCCCGTACCGGTGTCTCAAGTCCCATTCATACAAGCCGATACCGGATCCATGGATAGACTCAGCCTCATTGGACTCTTTCTCGCCCTGGCCTCGCTGGTCGGTGGCAGCATCCTCAAGGGCGCCGGCCTGGCGTCGTTGTGGTCGCCTGCGGCGTTCGTGATCGTCATCGTCGGCACCGTTGCCGCGATCCTGCTGCACACCTCGCCGGCGGTGTTCAAGCATGCGTTCAAGATCGTGCGCTGGGTCGTGCGCCCGCCGCACAGCGATCGCCGCGAACTGATCCAGCAGATCGTCGAGTGGAGCAACATCGCCCGCCGCCAGGGCCTGCTCGGCCTGGAATCGCAGGTGGAAGCGCAGCAGGACCCGTTCCTGCGCAAGGGCCTGCAGCTGCTGGTGGACGGTGTCGAGCCCGAATCGATGCGGCACATGCTGGAAATCGAACTGGGCAGCCAGGAACACCAGGACCAGGCCGGCGCCAAGGTGTTCGAAGCGATGGGCATCTACGCACCGACGCTCGGCATCATCGGCGCCGTGCTGGGCCTGATCGCGGTGATGAAGAACCTGGCCGACCCGAGCAAGCTCGGCCACGGCATCGCTGCGGCGTTCACCGCCACGATCTACGGCATCGCCTCGGCCAACCTGCTGTTCCTGCCGATCGCCGCCAAGCTCAAGAGCGTGATCTCGCACAACACGCGCGACCGCGAAATGGTCATCGAAGGCCTGATCTCGATCGCCCAGGGCGAGAACCCGCGCAACATCGAAACCAACCTCTCCGGCTTCCTGCACTGACATGGCCCGCCGCAAGCACCACGAAGAGCACGCCAACCACGAAGCATGGGCGATCCCCTATGCCGACCTGATGACGCTGCTGCTCGCCTTCTTCGTGGTCATGTACGCGATCTCGTCGGTGAACGAGGGCAAGTACCGGATCATGGCCGACGCGCTCACCGATGCCTTCGGTGGCGCGCCGCGCACGATCAATCCGGTGCAGGTGGGCAACAAGCAGGTGCAGGGTGGCGGCTGGGACAGCCCGTCGGTGATCAAGTCCGGCACCAAGATCGGACCGTCCGCGCCGGCGCCCTCGCACGACCCGACGCTGCTGCCGTCGATGGCCTCGCAGATGCGCATGCCGGTGTCGGTGCACAACCAGGAGCAGATCGCCCGTGCCGAGCGCCAGCTCAACACGATTGCCGACCGCCTCACCGCCGCCCTGGCGCCGCTGATCGACCGCGGCATGATCAGCGTGCGCCGCACGGAACTGTGGATCGAGGTCGAGATCAACAGCGACATCCTGTTCCCCACCGGCTCGGCCGCACTGGACGTACATGCGCGGCAGACCCTGGCCAGCCTGGCCGAGGTGCTGCGCGACGTGCCCAACAGCGTGCGCGTGGAAGGCCACACCGACAACGTGCCGATCGCCACCGCCACCTTCCCTTCGAACTGGGAGCTGTCGGCCGGACGCGCCGCCAGCGTGGTGCATCTGTTCGCCGACCAAGGCGTGCAGCCGTCGCGGCTGGCGATGGTCGGCTATGGCCAGTTCCGCCCGCGCGAAGAGAACGACAGCGCACAGGGCCGCAACCGCAACCGCCGGGTGATGGTCATCATCCTGGCCGACACCTCGCATTCGGTGGACCCGCTCGGCCAGCGCCTGAACGCAGCCACCGGCGCCACCGGCAGCACCGTCACCGAACAGGCCGCCGCAACGCCGGCCAGCGCCCCCACCTCCCCCATCGCACCGGTGACGTTGCCACCGGTGCCGGCTGGCAGCCGCGTCGGCGCCGCCGTTCCCCCGGCAATGAAGGAGTAATCCGATGCGCATCTGGGCAGTCGCCAACCAGAAGGGCGGAGTCGGCAAGACCACCACCACCCTCGCCCTCGGCCGCGGCCTGGCCGCGCTCGGCCATCGCGTGCTGCTGATCGACCTCGACCCGCATGCTTCGCTCAGCCGCGCCTTCGGCGTGCCGGTGGACCCGCCGCCGGCCGGCGTGCTGGAGCTGTTCGGCGCACCGCCAGCGGACCTGTCCGGCCTGTGCCATGCCAGCAATATCCAGGGCCTGGACTACGTCTGCGCGCAGTCCGCGCTGGCCACGCTGGAACGCCGTAGCGCCAACCAACCCGGCCTCGGCCTGGCCCTGCAGAACGCGCTGGCGCGCCACCAGGGCCAGCACGACTACATCCTGCTGGACTGCGCACCGACGCTCGGCCTGCTGATGATCAATGCACTGGCTGCCGCCGATCGCCTGATCATTCCGACCCAGGCCGAGCCGCTGGCGCTGCACGGCCTGGATGGCATGGTCCGCACCGGCGAGATGGTCGAGCGTTCGCGCCGGCGGCCGCTGCCGATCTCGATCCTGCCAACCCTGTTCGACCGCCGCACCCGCGCCGGCAACGAGTCGCTGCGCACCATGCAGGACCGCCATGGCAGCCGCGTCTGGGAAGATGCGATTCCGATCGACACCCGCATCAGCAACGCCGCCGGGCTGACCCTGCCGAGCGTCGGCGAAGACTACCCGGGGCGCGGCGTGGCCGCCTACCGGCGCGCCTTGAACTGGATTCTCGGCGAGGATGCCCGTGCCCTGGAGCAGGCCGCATGAACAGCACCGGCATCCTCGACGACTACCTGGACGAACTGCTGGGCGAGGCGATCGCCCCGGCCGCCGCTCCCCACCCCGCGCCGATCAGCACCGCCCCGGCCACGGCCACCGAAGCCGCCGCCGAACGCGAACCCACCTGGGATGACCTGCCGGCCGAGGTGATCTACGAAACCGAAACCGAGAGCGTTGCCGCTGCCCCTGCCGTGGACAATGCCGCACTGGAAGCCGCTTTCGATGCTGCGTCCGCGCCCGTCAGCGTGATCGATGCCGAACGCGAGCCCACCTGGGACGATCTGCCTGCTGAAGTGGTCTACGAAACGGATGCCGTCGTCGCGGCCCCGGCCGAGGATGAGGCTGCACTGGAGGCCGCCTTCGAGGCCGCCGCCGCGCCGGCCAGCGCCGGGCCCACCGAACGCGAGCCGACCTGGGATGACCTGCCCGACGAGGTCATCCACGAAACCGCGCCGGCCCCCGCTGCGGCCGCTGCGAACACCGGCCCGGAACCCACCTGGGACGATCTGCCGGACGAAGTGATCTACGAGACCGACCCGGCGGACAGCCATCGTCTCGCCCACACCGACAGCCCCGGCCTGCAGGCCGCCTTCGAGGCGGCCGCTGGTGGCGAAGACGTGCCTGCGCCGCCGCCCGCCGTGGTCGCAGCGCCGGTGGCACCCCCGGCGGCACGCCCTGCACCGGCCCCGGCAGCACGCGCCGCCACGCCGCCGCCGCGCGTCGCCGTCGATGCACCCGCAGGCAACCGCCCCGGCACCTGGCAGGAGCTGCAGGCGCAGGCCCACCAACCGGCCCGCAGCCCGCATCCGCAGAACCGTCGCGCCGGTGAACGCACCTCGCGCTGGCTGCGCCTGCGCTGCGGCACCCAGGCCTATGCGCTGGAACTGCTGAAGGTCCAGGAGGTCGTGCTGCCGGTGCCGCTGCTGCCGTTGCGCGGCACCGCTGCCGCCATGCTCGGCATCATGAACCTGCGCGGCCAGGTGGTCCCGGTGATGGACCTGGGCCTGCACCTGGGCGCGGCTGCCGCCGAGGACGACGCCCAGACCCGCATCGTGGTGCTGGAAGAAGACGGCGAGACCATCGGCCTGCGCGTGTCGGCAGTGGAAGATGTCGCCAACCTCACCGATTCACAGATCGAACCTCCCGATACCGCACGCATCTGCCAGATTTCCAACGACCTGTTCCGCGGCGTGGCCCGGGTCAGCCAGCGCCCGATGATCCTGCTGGACGCCACACGGCTGTTGAGCTGACCCCCAAAAAGGGGACGGAGGGGATTAAGTCGCAAGTGGCTCGGCGCTTGGCGCCGAAGCGGTGCCTGTCGGGGACGCAAGGGGTTGATCCGTTGGATCAACACCTTACATCCCCACTGCGCGGTCGCCGTTGCCGAGGGGGCTGCGGCAGAGCCAGGTCGCTTGCGACTTAATCCCCTCCGTCCCCTTTTCAACAGCGACCACATCGACGCACCGCGTCGATTCTTCTAAAGAACCCCACCGGGATGCCGTTATGGATCACGGAACCGTTTGTCCGGAGCAACGATGAGCACTGTCGAACTGGGTGGGGATCTCGGCATCGAGAGCACTACCGAGCTCAAGAACCGCCTTGCCCCCCTGGTGGAGCAGGCAGGCGAGCTGACCCTGGATGCCAGCCAGGTCGCCCGCATCCACACGGCCGCCGTGCAGGTGCTGTGTGCGTTCGTGCAGGCCCGCCGCGAGGCAGGCCTGGGCACCGGCTTCCACGGTTGCACTGCAACCTTCCGTGACGCCGCGCGCCTGCTGGGCGTCACCCAGGCCCTCGGCCTGGACGTAACCCATGACAACCTGAAATCTGTGGAGAACGCTGCATGAGCGCACGTATCTTGGTGGTGGACGATTCGGCGTCGATGCGCCAGATGGTGTCCTTCGCCCTCACCTCGGCCGGTTTTGCCGTCGAAGAAGCTGAAGACGGCGCGGTCGCGCTCGGTCGCGCCAAGGGCCAGCGCTTCAATGCGGTGGTTACCGACGTCAACATGCCGAACATGGATGGCATCGCGCTGATCCGCGAACTGCGCCAGCTGCCGGACTACAAGTTCACCCCGCTGCTGATGCTGACCACCGAATCTGCCGCCGACAAGAAGTCCGAAGGCAAGGCCGCTGGCGCTACGGGTTGGCTGGTCAAGCCGTTCAATCCCGAACAGCTGGTCGCCACCGTGCAGAAAGTGCTGGGCTGATCGCCCGGCACCGCTCCCCCTCTTCGCTTCCGGACCACCACTGCCATGAGCATGGACCTGCAACGCTTCCACGCCACCTTCTTCGAGGAGAGCCGCGAAGGCCTCGACGCGATGGAGGCTGGCCTGCTGGCCCTGGAATCGGGGCAGCAGGACGCGGAGATCATCAATTCGGTGTTCCGCGCTGCCCATTCGATCAAGGGCGGCGCCGGCACCTTCGGCTTCGACGCGATCGCCGGCCTGACCCACGTGCTGGAAACGCTGCTCGATGAGCTGCGCGCCGGCAAGCGGGCACTGGAAGGCCACGCCGTCGACGCCATGCTGTCTTCGGTGGACGTGCTGCGCGCCCTGCTGCGCGAAGCCGAACATGGCCAGGCTGCCGATCCGGCTGCCGTCGCTGCGGTGAAGGCACGCCTGGAAGCGGTTCTGTCCGGCCAGGCCGCAGCGAGCGCCCCGGCGGCCGCCGCAGCCAAGGTGGACGATACGCCGGAAGCCTGGCAGATCGGCTTCACCCCGGCGCCGTCGCTGTTCATGAGCGGCAACGACCCGCTGCGCATCATCCGCGAACTGGAACACCTCGGTTCGCTGCAGGTCGCCGCGCGCATGGACCGCCTGCCGGGCTTCGCGCAGCTCGATCCGCTCGAAGCCCACCTGGCGTGGGACTTGGGTCTGGTCGGCAAGGTGCCGCGCAGCAAGATCGAAGACACCTTCGCGTGGGTACTGGACGACTGCGAGCTGGACATCCGTCCGGCCGCACCGCCGAGCCTGGCCACCCAGGCGCCGGCCGCGGCTGCTCCCGCTCCGGCGGCAGCGTCGCCGTCGGCACCCGCCGCGCCTGCCGCCAGCGGTGGCGCCAGCCAGGAAGCGGAAACCTCCATCCGCGTCAGCGTCGACAAGGTCGACGCGCTGATCAACCTGGTCGGCGAACTGGTCATCACCCAGGCCATGCTCAAGCAGGTCTCGCATGCGCTGGACCCGGTTCACGCCGAGAGCCTGTTCGCTGGCCTGGACCAGCTTGAACGCAACACCCGCGACCTGCAGGAAGCGGTGATCGGCGTGCGCATGCTGCCGGTCGATGCGGTGTTCCGTCGCTTCCCGCGCCTGGTCCGCGACCTGTCCAGCCGCCTCGGCAAGCAGGTGCGGCTGCGCACCGTCGGCGAAGGTACCGAGCTGGACAAGGGCTTGATCGAGAAGATCGCCGATCCGCTGGTGCACCTGGTGCGCAACTCGATCGACCACGGCCTGGAAATGCCCGACGTGCGCCGCGGTGCAGGCAAGGACGAAACCGGCACGATCACCCTGGCGGCCTCGCACCAGGGCGGCCACATTGTCATCGAAGTCAGCGACGACGGTCGCGGCCTGGACCGCGCCAAGATCCTGGCCAAGGCCACCGAGCGCGGCCTGGCGGTGCCGGACAACCCGACCGATTCGCAGGTCTGGGACCTGATCTTCCAGCCCGGCTTCTCCACGGCCGATGCGGTCACTGACCTGTCCGGTCGTGGCGTCGGCATGGACGTGGTCCGCCGCAACATCCAGGCGTTGGGGGGCGAGGTGCAGATTGAAAGCAGCCTCGGCGCTGGCACCCGCACGCTGATCCGCCTGCCGCTCACCCTGGCCATCCTCGATGGCATGACCGTGGCGGTAGCCGGTGAGACCCTGATCCTGCCGTTGGCCTATGTGCTTGAGGCGTTGCAGCCGCAAGCCGAGGACATCCGCAGCATGGCCGGCGAAGGCCGCGTGCTGCGCGTGCGCGGTGAATACCTGCCGATCCTGTCGCTGAGCGAGTACTACGGCTACGGCAACCGTGCACCCGGCAGCGAATCGCTGGTGGTGGTGGTCGAAGGCGATGGCCAGAAGATCGCCCTGGAAGTGGACGAACTGGTCGGCCAGCAGCAGGTGGTGGTGAAGAACATCGAGAACAACTACCGCCGCATCGGCGGGGTGTCCGGTGCGACCATTCTCGGCGACGGCCGCGTCGCATTGATCGTCGACATCGGCGGGCTGGTGCGTTCACTGCGGATGCCGCAGGCCGCCTGATCCACACTGCATGCGTGTACTGGACCGCCGCCCTTCGGGGCGGCGGTTTTTGTTTGCGCGCTCTGCCAAGGGGGTCGGATCCCTTTCCGCAGGAAAGGGATCCGACCCCATCCCTTCTGTGAACTCCGTCGCCATGATGGTTGCGGGCGCAACTACTTCATCCAAGCGAAAGCACGCCGCTGCAACGCTTTCGCGCTGTCATCCCTACGCAACCGAATGTGATCTGCGTCCATAAAGTCCACGCGGACGGCGCCGTTATTTCGCAATGACGGCCGTCACCGAACCCCACCGGGCACCACCGTTCGCTCTGCAACCACCCCCAAACCGGCGCACAGACGCCGGCACTCTGCCCACCTGGAGCACCCTGCATGAAGTGGTTCCAAGATCTGCCCATCGCCCGCAAGCTGGCCGTGGGGTTCACCCTTACCACCCTGATGACCCTGGTCCTCGGCGCGTTCGCCCTGCTGCGACTGAGCGAAGCCAACGCGCAGCTGCGCGAGATGGCCGGCAACGATATCCCCTCGGTCCAGCACCTGGGCGAGGCGCGCTCGCAGCTCGGTGAGTTCCGCACCTACGAACTGGCCCAGCTGAGCATGCTCGACCAGCCGGAGAAGGTCGCCGACTACAACAAGCGCATGGACGATACCGCCAAGGCCGTACATGACGAACTGGCGGCGTACGCGGCGCTGCCGGCGCTGGACAAGGAGCGCGAACTGTATCGCGCCGCCAGCACCCAGCTGGATCGCTACTTCGCCGCCAACAAGGCGATGCGCGACGCCGTGGCCGCCGGTGATGGCACGCAGGCCCAGCAGATCTCCGATGAGCAGTCACGCCCGGCGCGCCGCGACCTGTTCGCTGCGATGAAGGCACTGGGCACCCACATCGCCGGGCAGATGGACGGCAAGATCGCCGACGCCAACGCCACCCATCGCACCAGCATGATCGCCATCATCGGCTGCATCGTGCTGCTGTCGCTGGTGGCCGCCGCGCTGGCCATCGTCATCTCGCGCGCCGTTACTGGCCCGCTGGGCAAGGCCGTGCATGCCATCCAGGCGGTTGCCCGCGGCGACCTCAGCGTCAGCACCCAGGCCACCAGCAAGGACGAAGCCGGCAGGATGCTGGCCGCCACGACCGAGATGACCGCAATGCTCCGCCGCTTCAGCGAGCAGACCCAGCTGATGGCACAGATGCACGCGGGACCGGACATCAGCCATCGCATTCCGGAAGATTTCCCGGGTGTCTATGGCCAGCTGGCCGGAGGCATCAATACGGTGATCTTCGAGCACCTGGATGCGATCCGCGATGCCATCGACGTGCTCAACCAGTACGCCATCGGCAATCTCACCCCGGATGCACGCCGCCTGCCCGGCAGCCGCGCGATCCTGCACGAATCGATGGACGCGGCCAAGGCCAGCCTGCTGGCGATCAATTCGCAGATCCAGCAGCTGGCCGCGGCGGCCGCTGCCGGTGACTTCAGCCAGCGCGGCGACGCACAGCGTTTCCAGCATGACTTCAAGCTGATGATCGAGCATCTCAACACCATGATGCAGGTGGCCGACGGCAACCTCGGCCAGCTCTCGCAGCTGCTGCAGTCGATCGCCGCCGGCGACCTGACCGCGCGCATGGAAGGCCAGTTCAATGGCGTGTTCGCGCGCATGCGGGATGATGCCAACACCACCGTTGCACAGCTGACCCAGATCGTCGGCCAGATCCAGGCCAGCGCCTCCAGCATCACCCTGGCCGCCGGCGAGATCGCCTCCGGCAACAGCGACCTGTCGCGCCGCACCGAGCAGCAGGCCGCCAACCTGGAAGAAACCGCCGCCTCGATGGAGGAACTGACCTCCACCGTGCGCCAGAACGCCGAGCACGCACGCCAGGCCAACCAGCTCGCCATCGGCGCGCACGGTGTCGCCTCGCAGGGCGGTGACGTGGTCGGCCAGGTGGTCACCACCATGTCGGCCATCGAAGCCTCGTCGAAGAAGATCGCCGAGATCATCTCGGTCATCGACGGCATTGCCTTCCAGACCAACATCCTGGCGCTGAATGCCGCAGTGGAAGCCGCCCGTGCCGGCGAACAGGGCCGCGGCTTTGCCGTGGTCGCCAGCGAAGTGCGCACCCTTGCCCAGCGCTCGGCCGCCGCCGCCAAGGAGATCAAGGGCCTGATCGACGACTCGGTCGGCAAGGTTGCCGAAGGCTCCAGCCTGGTCCACCAGGCCGGCAGCACCATGGGCGAGATCGTCGCCTCGGTGCAGCGCGTGACCGACATCATGGCCGAGATCTCTGCGGCCTCGCAGGAACAGTCGGCGGGCATCGAGCAGGTCAACCAGACCGTGGTGCAGATGGACGAAACCACCCAGCAGAATGCTGCGCTGGTGGAAGAAGCCACTGCTGCGGCGCGCGCGATGGAAGACCAGGCCGTGCAGCTGGGTGAAGCCGTGGCCCGCTTCCGGCTGGCATCGCAGGGCACGATGGCCATCCCGGCACGCCCGCTGGCCGCACCGGTACCGCGACAGCTCGCAGCCGCCGCGCCTGCGGCAAAGCCGGCCCCGGCACGTGCGCTGCGCACGGCAACGGCCCAGCCGGCGCTGGCCGCGGACGGCGACTGGCAGGAATTCTGACAGAACCACGGGGTCAGATCCCTTTCCTGCGGGAAAGGGATCTGACCCCTTACGCGTGGAAAGTGATGCAAATCCCACTTCATAATCCGGTGCAGAGGCCGATATCCCCATCGAGCCTCGCGCCAATGCGTGCTGGCGCCCGCCCCTGACCGTAGATTCCATGTCCGACGGCAACGACACTGCAGTGCATGATGTCCACGCGGCTGATGCCGCGGACGAACGATTCCTGGTCCGCAACCCGCGCCAGCTGCGCCAGCTGCTGCGCTCGCTGATCGACCAGCGATCGCTGATCAACGCCCATATCGACGGCCGCGACCGTTCCTTCCCGACCGCCCTGCTCGACCTCGACGAGGACGAAGACACGCTGCTGCTCGATGGCAGCCCGCAGGAGGCGTCCAACCGCGCCGCCGAACAGGCCGATCACCTGCTGTGCTTCGCCCAGCTCGAACGCGTGCTGGTACGGTTCCGGCTGCACGAACTGCAGCGCGTGGACAACGACGGCCATGTGGCCTTCCGTGCGCCGCTGCCTGACGAACTGGTGCACCTGCAGCGCCGCGAGCTGTACCGGCTGGAGACGCCGGTCACCGACTCGCCCCACCTGCTGCTGCCGCCTGGCGAAGCGCGGGCCGAAGCGCTGTCGATGCGGGTGGTGGACATCAGCGGTGGCGGCCTGGCCGTGGTGGTGCCCAATGACTGCGCGGTGTTTGGTCTGCAGAGGCGCTATCCGGCGCAGCTGTCGCTGCCGGACGGCCCCGACCTGGATATCGAACTGGTGGTCTGCAACCTGCTGCCGCAGCGTCAGCCCAATGGCATCGAGGTCAAGCGCGTGGGGATGCGCTTTGAATGTCTGCCACGCGGCGCCGACAGCGCCATCCAGCGCTACATCTTCCGCATCGACCGCCAGCGCAAGGCCCGCCGCAACGGCGAGCTCTGAGGCCGTCCGACCGGTAGTGCCGGCCGCCGGCCGGCAACCCTGGAACGCATGCCGGGGTCAGATCCCTTTTCCCTGAAAAGGGATCTGACCCCATCCACGGCACTGCCCGGCACCTAAAGTCCCCCCCGGCGGGGCCGATATCGAGCCTGACACCGGGACTTCCGGCAGAACCAGGACCCCTCGATGAACGACAAGACCAGCTCCGCCGCCAGCGCCGGTGGCGAATTCCTCAGCTTCACCCTTGGTGATGAGCACTACGGCGTGGACATCCTCAAGGTGCAGGAAATCCGCGGCTACGACGCCGTCACCCGCGTGCCGGACGCCCCGGACTACATCAAGGGCGTGATCAACCTGCGCGGCACCATCGTCCCGGTCATCGACCTGCGCCTGAAGCTGCGCCTGGACAACGCCCGCTACGATGCCTTCACCGTGATGATCGTGCTGAACGTGGAAGACCGCGTGGTCGGCATCGTCGTCGACAGCGTCTCCGACGTGATCCCCCTGTCGGCCGAGCAGATCCGCCCGACCCCGGAATTCGGCGCCGCCGTCGACACCCGCTTCATCTCCGGCATCGGTACCCACGACGATCGCATGCTGATCCTGCTGGACATCGAGACCCTGCTCGACAGCGCCGACATGGGCCAGGCCAACCTCGCCGAAGACGTCGCTGCCTGAGCAACCGGAACTGCTTCACGTTCCAGTCACAAAACCCTTCAGTTCCCTTCGGCGGTGCCGATAGGGGGACAGAAGCCGGTCGCGCAGGAGCGCGCAGGACCGGCCCGATCGTTACCATCCCCGGAGATACCCTCGATGAAGTCCCTGTTTGCGTTCGTCTCGGCCGCTGTCCTGGCCACCACCGCCGCCTCCGCTTTCGCCCAGTCGGCCGACATGATCCCGCCGGAAATGGCGCCGCGTTCGGTCGGCAAGGACGGCATGGTCTGTGGCAAGGTCGAAAAGGCCCGTTACGCAGAAGGCTCCGAAGGCCAGCCGACCTTCCTGTACATGGGCGGCGCCTTCCCGCGCCACACCTTCTCGGCGCGTATCGCCGGCGAGAACCGCGGCAAGTTCTCCTTCCCGCTGGAAACCCTGGAAGGCAAGACCGTGTGCGTGATCGGCAAGATCCAGCGCGACGCCTCGCGTGCGGAAATCGAAGTCAGCTCGCCGGCCGGGCTGAAGCTGGCCAACATCAAGTAATCCGCCGTTCGTCGGACCACGCCGGGCCTGGTCTTGGCGTGGTTTCTGCTGCAACCGGGCCCGATGCCCGGGCGCGTCTGCCTTAGGAGCTCGCAACGCCCATGCCGTGGATCAACAACCTGAAACTGATGCCGAAACTGCTGCTGACCTTCGGCGTCCTCCTGCTGGTGATGCTGCTGCAGGGCATCGTCGCCTATCGCGGCCTGCATTCGCTGAACAACGTGACCACCGAGCTGGCCGGTTCACGCATGGAGAGCATCCGCATGGCCGGCGAGATGCGCGGCATGCTGGGCGAGTACCGCAATGCCGCCTACCAGCAGCTGATCCGCGCCAGCGATGACGTCAAGTCCGATGCGCGCAAGCAGGGTGTCGACCTGCGCGCCAGCATGGACAAGTCGATCAAGGAGTATCCGAAGCTGGTCGACAACCCGCAGCAGAAGAAGCTGTTCGACGCCTTCGCCAAGGAATGGAAGGACGCCCTGGCATCCTATGACAGCGTCACCGAGATGCTGGAACTGGACCTGCCGGACGACGCCATCGATACCTTCGTCGGCGAAACCCGCACCAAGCACCGCAAGGCCGCCTCCGCGCTGGAGGCGCTGATCGCCGAAGACAACCGCCTCGCCCGCGCCTCGCGCGAAGAGGCCGCATCCACCTACTCCGCCTCGGCCGTGCTGACCGTGATCGCCCTGCTGGGCGGCGCCGCGCTCGGCCTGGTGCTGGTGTGGCTGTTTGCCCGCGCCCTGGTCGGCAGCGTGCGTGGCGCCGTCTCGGTGGCCAACGACGTGGCCGGCGGCAAGCTCGATGGCCACATCGACGTCAGCCGCCAGGATGAAGTGGGCGAACTGATGCAGGCCATGCAGCGCATGCAGCGCGACCTGCGCGAGCGCATCGAGACCGACCAGGCCATCGCCCGCGAGAACCTGCGCATCCGTACCGCGCTGGACTACAGCTCGACCGGCGTCTACCTGACCGACACCAGCAACACCATCGTCTACAGCAACCGCGCCCTGCAGCAGACCCTGAGCCAGTACCAGGACGAACTGCGCCGCGACCTGCCGGACTTCGATGCGCAGGCTTCGCTGATCGGCAAGCCGGTCACCGTGCTCGAACACCGCGGCGAGATGGACCAGACCCTGCTGGGCAACCTGAAGGCACACGGCGTCGCCCGTCGCCCGATGCAGTACGGCGATGCCCAGTTCGCCCAGGTGGTCTCGACCATCCGCAATGAAGGCGGCGACACCGTCGGCTACGTGGTGGAATGGCGCGACCGTACCCAGGAAGCGCAGGTCGAAGCCGAAGTGGCCCGCGTGATCGCCCAGGCCGCCGCTGGCGACCTGTCCGGCCGCATCGATGCCAGCGACAAGGAAGGCTTCTTCCTGCAGCTGGCCCAGCAGATCAACGGCCTGCTGGACGCCAATGCCGGCAGCATCGAGCAGATCTCCGGCCTGCTGGCCGCGCTGTCGCAGGGCGACCTGACCGTGCGCATGCACGGCGATTACCAGGGCGTGTTCGCCCGGATGCGCGACGACGCCAACGCCACCGCCGCGCAGCTGAGCGAGATCGTCACCCGCATCAAGCAGTCCAGCCGCGCGATCAGTTCGGCGGCCGGCGAGATTGCTTCGGGCAACAGCGACCTGTCGCGCCGCACCGAACAGCAGGCCGCCAACCTGGAGGAAACCGCTGCCTCGATGGAGGAACTGACCTCCACCGTGCGCCAGAACGCCGAGCACGCACGCCAGGCCAACCAACTGGCCATCGGCGCGCACGGCGTCGCCTCGCAGGGCGGTGACGTGGTCGGCCAGGTGGTCACCACCATGTCGGCCATCGAAGCCTCGTCGAAGAAGATCGCCGAGATCATCTCGGTCATCGACGGCATTGCCTTCCAGACCAACATCCTGGCGCTGAACGCGGCAGTGGAAGCCGCCCGTGCCGGCGAACAGGGCCGCGGCTTTGCCGTGGTCGCCAGCGAAGTGCGCACCCTTGCCCAGCGCTCGGCCGCGGCCGCCAAGGAGATCAAGGGCCTGATCGACGACTCCGTCGGCAAGGTCAACGACGGCTCGGCGCTGGTACACAAGGCCGGCGCGACCATGGGCGAGATCGTCGCCTCGGTGCAGCGCGTGACCGACATCATGGCCGAGATCTCTGCGGCCTCGCAGGAACAGTCGGCGGGCATCGAGCAGGTCAACCAGACCGTGGTGCAGATGGACGAAACCACGCAGCAGAACGCCGCGCTGGTGGAAGAAGCCACCGCCGCCGCACGTGCGATGGAAGAACAGGCCGGCCACCTCAGCGAGGCCGTGTCGATCTTCGTGGTGGACGAAGCCGAGGTCGTCGCCGCCCCGCGCGTCACCACCCCGGCACCGCGCGCCGCTGCACCGGCTGCCCCGGCCCCGGCTGCCACGCCGGCCCGCCGCACCGCCGGTGGTCGTCCGATGGCCACCGAACTGGCCGACGGAGACTGGCAGGAGTTCTGATGCCTGCCTGACCTGATGTACGAGAACGCCCTGGCCCTGTGCTGGGGCGTTTTTGTTTACCCCCCGGGGTCAGATCCCTTTTCCTCAGGAAAAGGGATCTGACCCCACGTCGACCCCATCGCGGGATCCTCTACGCCCTCAACTCAAGCCTGTCTTCAAAGTCGAACTCGAGTTGCCTCGGAACACGCAGCGCACGACATCGACGCCATGGCCTCAGGCTCTCCATGCTGATCGGCGGAGCCAGAACGAGCGCATGTTGCCACGCGGACAGCGCGCTCGCACCGGCACAACAACGGTACGTGTGGGAAATGGACAAACGCAGAAAGCGGGCCAGTGCGGGGACGCGGAAATTGTGGTGCTGCAACATCACCAGATAAGTGCTTGCCACGGAATACTTCAGCTCCCCCTCGCCCGGCGGGAGGGGAGCCTCTTCACGCAGTTGCAGAAAGGACAAGGGGTCCTGCCCGTCCGCACTCAACCGCGCCAGCAAGGGGTGACCTCCCTCCTCCCCGCTGGGTGCGTGATCCAGGCGTACGGCGTGCCTGACGTTCACATCGGTGTAGCGAACCAGCTTCTGGTACAGATAACTGATCAACAGGGTCCGATCATCAGGCGCCGCCAGATCCAGCGGCTCCCTCCCTTCGTCTCCCCATGTCGCAGCCAACAGCCATGCTTCATTGATCACATCCTGTTCGCTGCATTCCCCCTGGGTATGCCGCGCAACGCGCTTCAGATCGGCCCTCTGCTGCTCGACGAACGCCGCAAATCCATCCAATACGCAATCACCTCGACCCAAAACCTGGAACGTTGAACCGGGTGGCGAACAAGTGGCTATGGGGGAAGTTGCAAATGCGAGGTCCGCCGGATCTACGGGGTCAGATCCCTTTACCCGAGGAAAAGGGATCTGACCCTATGATCCGCAGGCAGCGCCGCAGCCGCCGCTGCAAGGAAACCTGAATACGTTCGGACACCGCACCTCAATCCCCCGCCCGCGCGGCCGATAACGGGGTTGTCACGGCGTATCCCGCCGCTGACCGGCACGGCGCCGCCCGCCCGCTTCGACCTGGTCCTGCTCGATGAATCTCCTGCATCGCTGGCAACACTACTTCCGCAATCTTTCCGTCCGGCGCAAGCTCAACCTGCTGACGCTGCTCATCGCGCTCGGCGTGATCGCGCTCTCGGTGATCGCCGCCCGCATGCAGTACCTGGACCTGACCGAAACCCGCAAGAGCGCGCTGAAGACCCAGGTCGAACTGAGCTACGGCATCCTGCTGCACTACCACCGCCTGGCCGGTACCGGCGAGCTCAGCGAAGAGGCCGCCAAGAGCGCCGCGCTGCAGGCGCTGGAGGTCATGCGCGCCGGGAACGATACCTACTACTTCAACATCTACGACACCGGCTACCGCCTGCTGATGCACCCGTTCCGCAAGGACCTGGTCGGCAAGGACATGAAGGACTTCCGCACCGACGACGGCGTACGGATCTACTACGACCAGGTCGAAGCGGCTCGCGCCGGCGGCGGCTTCGTCAACTACCGCTGGGCCAAGCCGGGCAGCAAGGGCGAGGTCGAGAAGGTCGCCTATGCCGGCCTGTTCGCGCCCTGGAACTGGGTGGTCAGCAGCGGCGTCTACATGGACGACGTGCAGAAACAGGCGCTGGTGTTCACCGCCATCATGGCGGTCTCTGGTGGCGTACTGGTGCTGATCGTGCTGGCCCTGAGCTGGGTCATCGGCAACCGCATCGCCGTGCCGCTGAAGCAGGCCACCGCCGTGGCCGAAGGCATCGCCGGCGGCAAGCTGGACAGCCACATCGGCCCGCAGCCGCACGACGAAACCGGCCGCCTGCTGGAGGCCATGGCCGGCATGCAGCAGCAGTTGCATGCGGTCATCACCGGCCAGCGCGAAATGGCGCGCCGTCATGACGGTGGCGAACTGAGCTACCGCATCGACGCCAGCGCCTTCCCCGGCGAGTACGGGCTGATGGTGCAGGAAACCAACGCCCTGGTCGGCGGCCACGTGCAGACCCTGCACGACGTGCTGGACGTGGTGCAGCAATACGCGGTCGGCGATCTCAGCCGCGACATTGCACGCTACCCGGGCGAAAAGGCCGCGATGACAACCACCGTTGATACGGTCAAGGCCAACCTCGGCCGCATCAATGCCGAGATCAAGCAGCTGGCCAGCGCCGCCGCGGCCGGCGACTTCAGCCTCCGTGGCGATGCGCAGCGCTTTGATCACGATTTCCGCCTGATGCTGGAGAACCTCAACGCGATGATGGCGGTCAGCGATGACAACCTCGGCAAGCTCTCGCAGCTGCTGTCGGCCATCGCCGAAGGTGACCTGACCGCACGCATGCACGGCGACTACCAGGGCGTCTTCGCACGCATGCGCGACGATGCCAACACCACCGTTGCACAGCTGACCCAGATCGTCGGCCAGATCCAGGCCAGCGCCTCCAGCATCACCCTGGCCGCCGGCGAGATCGCCTCCGGCAACAGCGACCTGTCTCGCCGCACCGAACAGCAGGCCGCCAACCTGGAAGAAACCGCCGCCTCGATGGAGGAACTGACCTCCACCGTGCGCCAGAACGCCGAGCACGCCCGCCAGGCCAACCAGCTCGCCATCGGTGCGCACGGTGTCGCCTCGCAGGGGGGTGAAGTGGTCGGCCAGGTGGTCACCACCATGTCGGCCATCGAAGCCTCGTCGAAGAAGATCGCCGAGATCATCTCTGTGATCGACGGCATTGCCTTCCAGACCAACATCCTGGCGCTGAACGCCGCAGTGGAAGCCGCCCGTGCCGGCGAACAGGGCCGCGGCTTCGCCGTGGTCGCCAGCGAAGTGCGCACCCTCGCCCAGCGCTCGGCCGCCGCCGCCAAGGAGATCAAGGGCCTGATCGACGACTCGGTCGGCAAGGTCAACGACGGCTCGGCGCTGGTGCACAAGGCCGGCGCGACCATGGGCGAGATCGTCGCCTCGGTGCAGCGCGTGACCGACATCATGGCCGAGATCTCTGCGGCCTCGCAGGAACAGTCGGCGGGCATCGAGCAGGTCAACCAGACCGTGGTGCAGATGGACGAAACCACCCAGCAGAATGCTGCGTTGGTGGAAGAAGCCACTGCTGCGGCACGCGCGATGGAGGACCAGGCCGGCCAGCTGGCTGACGCCGTGGCGATCTTCCGCCTCGACAACCAGGTGTCCGCCGCAGTGAAGGCCGTGGCCGCGCGCGCGGAGCCGGCCCGTATCACCACCGTGGCACGCCCGCAGCCGACCAGCACGCCCGCTCCGGTCCGCCGCAGCAGCAACGCCAGCACCTTCGCCGCCAGCGACAGCGACTGGCAGGAATTCTGAGACCCACCCGCGGCGGCTGCGGCCGCCGCCTCTGCCGATGGACACGTCCCCCGTGCAAAGTCCTACCCCCATCGTCACCGGCCCGCGCGAATTCGAGTTCGCCGACCGCGATTTCCGCCGCGTCTGCGACCTGATCTACCAGCGCGTGGGCATCGCCCTCGCGCCGGCAAAGCGCGACATGGTCTATGGCCGCCTGTCGCGCCGCCTGCGCACGCTGGGCATGCGCAGCTTCCAGCAGTACCTGGACCATCTGGAGCAGGAAGATGGTGACGAATGGCAGGCGTTCACCAACGCGCTGACCACCAACCTGACCTCGTTCTTCCGCGAACCGCATCACTTCGACAAGCTGCGCGAGGAACTCCAACAGCGCTCCAGCCGCACCCCACTGCTGCTGTGGTCGTGCGCGGCGTCCACCGGCGAAGAGCCCTACTCGATGGCGATCACCGCCTGCGAGGCCTTCGGCACGTTGAAGCCGCCGGTACGCATCATTGCCACCGACGTCGATACCCAGGTGCTGGCCACCGCCGGCCGCGGCGTCTACAACATCGATCGCGTCGCCAGCCTCGATCCGGACCTGCGCCGCCGCTACTTCCAGCGCGGCAGCGGCCCCAACGAGGGCCAGTGCCGCGTGCTGCCGGCGCTGCGCGAACTGATCGAGTTCCGCCCATTGAACCTGCTCGCCCCGCGCTACGACGTCGGCGGCCCGTTCGACGCGCTGTTCTGCCGCAACGTGATGATCTACTTCGACAAGCCGACCCAGCGCGCCATTCTCGGTCGCCTGGTCCAGCACCTGGCCGATGACGGCCTGCTCTACACCGGCCATTCGGAGAACTACCTGCACGCCGCCGACCTGATCCAGCCCTGCGGCCGCACCCTGTACCGCCGTGCGGCAAAGGCCGGCGCATGAATGCCTCGCTGCGTACCGACGATGTGATGCGCTACCAGGATGCGCGCTTCCAGACCATCGCCGCCAAGCTGCTGCCGACCCAGTACCTGGTGGTCGATGACACCACTGCGCTGACCACCACGCTGGGCTCCTGCGTGGCGGCGTGCCTGCGCGACCCGGTGCTGAAGATCGGCGGCATGAACCACTTCCTGCTGCCGGAGGGCAACGCCGGTGACGGCGCACCCGCACGCTACGGCAGCTATGCGATGGAACTGCTGATCAACGACATGCTCAAGCGGGGCGCCCACCGCAAGCGCATCGAAGCCAAGGTGTTCGGCGGCGCCAACGTGCTCAAGGGCTTCACCAGCAATCCAGTGGGCACCCGCAACGCCGAGTTCGTGCGCCAGTACCTGCAGGCCGAGCACATCCCGATCATCGCCGAGGACCTGTGCGGCATCCATCCGCGCAAGATCTGGTTCTTCGCCGACACCGGCCGCGTGGTGGTGCAGCGCCTGCCGCATGCGCATGAGGCCGAAGTGGCCGCCACCGAATCGGCGGTGCGTGCGCGCCTGTCCAAGGCGCCGGTCACCGGTGGCGTGGAGCTGTTCGAATGACCTTTACCGGCAACGCCCCCTGCCGGGTGCTGATCGTCGACGACTCTGCCGTCGTGCGGCAGATGCTCACCGAGATCCTGTCCAGCGATCCCGCCATCGACGTGGTCGGCACCGCCGCCGACCCGCTGCTGGCCCGTGAAAAGATCAAGCGACTGGCCCCGGACGTGATCACCCTGGACGTGGAAATGCCGCGCATGGACGGGCTGGCGTTCCTGGAAAACCTGATGCGCCTGCACCCGTTGCCGGTGGTGATGATCTCCTCGCTGACCGAGCGCGGCGCCGACACCACCCTGCAGGCACTGGCGCTGGGCGCCGTGGATTTCGTGTCCAAGCCGAAGTTGGACGTGGCCCGCGGCCTGCAGGGCTACGCCGACGAGATCATCGCCAAGGTCAAGATGGCGGCGCGCTCGCGGGTACGTCCGCTGGTGCGCGCTGCCGCGCCGAAGCTCATGCTGGACGCCGCGCCCGCGATACGCCCGGCCGCGCCGCAGTTCCGCACCACCGACCGGCTGATCGCGATCGGCTCCTCGGCGGGCGGCACCGAAGCGCTTCGCGTGGTACTGGAGGGCATGCCGGCCGACGCGCCCACCGTGGTGATGACCCAGCACCTGCCGGCAAGCTTCAGCAGTGCCTTCGCCGAGCGACTGGACCGCCACTCGGCGATGGCCGTGCGCGAGGCCAGCGACGGCGAAGCAGTACTGCCCGGCCACGCCTACCTTCCACCCGGCGGCAAGCACCTGCGGATCATCCGCGACGGTGCGCGCTGGCGCTGCCGCGTCGACGACGGCCCGGCAGTGAACCGCCACAAGCCCGCGGTGGACGTGCTGTTCCGCTCGGTCGCGCAGAGCGCCGGTGGCAATGCGATCGGTGCCATCCTCACCGGCATGGGCGACGACGGCGCACGCGGCCTGCTGGAAATGCGCCAGGCCGGCGCGCCGACGCTGGTGCAGGACGAAGCGACCAGCGTGGTCTGGGGCATGCCCGGCGCCGCGTTCAAGCTGGGCGCGGCCGAGGAACAGGTGCCACTGGAGCGGATCGCCGAGCGACTGCTCGCCCTCGCCCGCGGCTGAAAGGCCCCTGTAGAGCCGAGCCCACGCTCGGCTCTGCACCCTTCTGGACACCTCCAAGAGACGTCAGGCGCAATTGCCGATCCGCCGGCAGCACCTTCGACCATTGATGTTTCAACGGCGCTGCTCGAGGCTGGACCCTGCCGCAAGCCATGCGCGCCAAACGGGAGGCCCGCAGGACACCGACTTGGAGCGCGGCTGGAGCGGGTCGTATAGTCAGGTATCGCACAGCAATGGAACGCCGATGAACGTTACCCCGCAAGGCCGC
The DNA here is from genome assembly GCF_049384325.1 of Stenotrophomonas sp. CASM114. Lineage (NCBI taxonomy): Bacteria > Pseudomonadati > Pseudomonadota > Gammaproteobacteria > Lysobacterales > Lysobacteraceae > Stenotrophomonas > Stenotrophomonas sp. CASM114. The sequence goes on from NZ_JBMRGJ010000001.1 coordinate 478,579, forward strand.
GCTGCTCGGGTACGCAGGGAGGGAGATCCGGGTAACGGGCAATACCCACTGCGCAACCTGTCGCATTTGCCCGGATGGGGCGCCGTCGTTCGTGATGAGACCGCATGTTCCAGGGATCAAGGAAAATCCTGCAGCGACATGGACCGCTCATGCTGAAAGTTCTCCCGCCCCTTGCTCACGTTGCGTTGATCGCCTCGATCACACTGGCCGTTCCGGGCTGCAACAAGGAACGCTCATACCCGGTCTATCGCGAGAATCCGGCGCCAAAGGATGCGCTGCCGATTGTGATTCGGGTCCACGATGCACCCGTGGATGTCCCCGTTCCTTCGGTCTTCGTCACGTATGAGATAGACCCACTCTGTCTCCCTCCGGTCAACAATTGGGAGGGGGTGCAGTACGAGCCGAACCAGCACAAGGTTGAGCTTCAGGCACAGCGCCTCAGTGCCACTGAATTCAGCAGTGTTGTATTCAACGATGGCATGGAAGTTGCCGACTATTACGGCCGCGGCCCGTGCACTTGGACACCCGTGCTCGTGGAAGCTTCATTCGCCTTCATCATCGATGATCGCCCTATCCAAGCAACCGCATGGACTTCATTCACAAAGCTTGAAACCGAGAAACTCGCTACTACCTACGTACATCGCGCCTTACGCCCCATGACTTCAGGGGGATCGCCAGAGTGGACGCCTACCGAGCCTTCGACTTGGTACGAGAAGATGCCTCAAGATAAGCGAAAGGATTACTTCCCAATCGAAATCTCCACACGGACTGAAGGAACAGCCCAATGAATCCTGGAGCAAATGCAGCCCTCTCAGATCATGTCTACAAGGATCCGCTCCCTGCGCCCAAGGCCATTGTTACCATTGCCGGGACGGAATATCGTGTATTGGCCAGCCTAAACTCCGCCACCGGCTACCAAGGCGTCATTTACCATAATCTCGAATCCAAAGAAGTAATCGTCACCCATCGCGGTACCGAGTTTGATCGCCAGCCTCTGATTGACGGCGGCATCGACGCTGCGATGGTCACCGCAAGAGTCAACGCACAACTCGGTGATGCCCTCGCACTGACCAAGCAGGCGATCGATCTGGCTAAAGAGAATGGGTATGGTCCGGTGTACGTCACCGGCCACTCGCTGGGCGGCGCGCTCGCCCAGATCACTGCACACCACTACAACCTCCCCGGCGACGCATTCAATCCTTACGGTGCTGCCGGGCTGGCGTATCGCCTTCCTGAGGGCCAGCCGGCCAACGCGGCGCCCTTCACCAACCATGTGATGGCCGGCGACCTGGTCAGCGCGGGCGGTCCTCATTACGGCAAGGTCGAGATGTATGCGCTGCCCAGGGAACTGGAGGTCCTGCGCAACGCCGAGCACGGCCAGCGCATCGCCTCGCTTGGAACACCTGGGATGAAAAGCGGCCATGTCATGTCCGCCGCAGTGGCGGTCCAGTTGGGCGACTCCCATCGATTGGTTCATTTCCTTGATCGCGTGACCGACAAGGGCCCGGTGCCGTCTGTACTGGACAATCCCCAGGCCCGGATCACAGATCCCGAAGACCTGCGCAGGATTGCCGACTACCGCAGTGATGTTCATCAGTTGCGCGCAGGCGCGACCATGCTGGTCGGCGGCGGACCTGGCCTGCTGCGCGACGGGGTCAATTACCTGCGCGGTATTGAGGAAGCCGGTGCATATGCCCGCCGCGAGGCTGAAGCGGAGCAGCGGGCCCAGAATGCGCTCAGGCCGGGGGAGCAACTGACCCAGGATGCAACCGACAAGGGCTCGCCCTCTCTCGGCAATCCCGGCTTCTCTCCCAGGAGTCCATTGCAGGAGAGCATTGAGTCAACCGTGGACAAGGCAGGCTTGGATCCCAGGAAGGAAGGCCATCCAGACCATGCGCTCTACCAGCAGATCCGCGATGGTGTATCCGCCGTGGATGCCAGGCACGGGCGCAGCTTCGTTGAAACCAGTGAGCGCATGACGGCCAGCCTGCTTGCGACGGCCAAGAGCAGCGGCCTCGAACGCGTTGATCATGTGGTCCTGGGCAGTCCACCCAGCGATGGCTCGGGCCCTCGCATGTTCGTTGTGCAGGGAGCACCGGACAATCCGGCACACCTGCGGGCGTCGGTTCCGATCAGCGAGGCAATCAATACGCCGGTGGAGCAGTCGATCGCCAAGGCCGAACAGATTGCGCAGGCACAGCAGGTCGGTCAGCAAGACCACGTCCAGGAGCAGACCCGAACCGCGATGCGCATGGGCTAGGCCGCCTGGCCGGGCACAATAGAAACCCGGCTTTCACCGGAGGTTCTTCGTTTCAACGGGTTGCCGGCCAGCGGCCGGCACTACCATGCGTCGTCCGCTCACAAAAAAACCCCCGGCGCGAGCCGGGGGTTTTCAGTTACCGCATCAGGCAGCGACCGTCTTGGCCACGTCCTGGTATTCCTCGATCTGGTCGAAGTTCATGTAGCGGTAGATCTCCGCGCCGCTGGCGGCGATCACGCCCACATCGGCCATGTACTCTTCCTTGGTCGGGATGCGGCCCAGACGCGAGCAGATCGCGGCCAGTTCGGCCGAACCCAGGTACACGTTGGTGTTGCGGCCCAGGCGGTTCGGGAAGTTGCGGGTCGAGGTCGACATCGCGGTGGAGCCTTCGCGGATCTGCGCCTGGTTGCCCATGCACAGCGAGCAGCCCGGCATTTCCATGCGCGCGCCGGTAGCGCCGAAGGTGCCGTACACGCCTTCCTTGGTCAGCTCCGAAGCATCCATCTTGGTCGGCGGGGCCACCCACAGGCGGGTCGGCAGGTCACGCTTGCCTTCCAGCAGTTTGGCCGCCGCACGGAAGTGACCGATGTTGGTCATGCACGAACCGATGAACACTTCGTCGATCTTGGCGCCGGCCACCTCGGACAGGGTCTTCACGTCGTCCGGGTCGTTCGGGCAGGCCACGATCGGCTCGTGGATGTCGGCCAGGTCGATCTCGATGACGGCGGCGTACTCGGCGTCGGCATCCGGCTCCAGCAGCTGCGGGTTGGCCAGCCACGCTTCCATCTTCTCGATGCGACGCTGCAGCGAACGCGGGTCCTGGTAACCCTCGGCAATCATCCACTTCAGCAGCGTGATGTTGCTGGTCAGGTACTCGATGATCGGTTCCTTGTTCAGGCGCACCGAGCAACCGGCCGCCGAACGCTCGGCCGAGGCATCGGACAGCTCGAACGCCTGTTCGACCTTCAGCTCCGGCAGGCCTTCGATTTCCAGGATGCGGCCGGAGAAGATGTTCTTCTTGCCAGCCTTGGCCACGGTCAGCAGGCCGGACTTGATCGCGTACAACGGGATCGCGTTGACCAGGTCACGCAGGGTCACGCCCGGCTGCATCTTGCCCTTGAAGCGCACCAGCACCGACTCCGGCATGTCCAGCGGCATCACGCCGGTGGCCGCGGCGAAGGCGACCAGGCCCGAACCGGCCGGGAACGAAATACCCACCGGGAAACGGGTGTGCGAGTCACCACCGGTGCCGACGGTGTCCGGCAGCAGCATGCGGTTGAGCCAGCTGTGGATCACGCCGTCGCCCGGGCGCAGCGAGACGCCGCCACGGGTGGAGATGAACTCCGGCAGGGTGTGGTGGGTCTTCACGTCCACCGGCTTCGGGTACGCGGCGGTATGGCAGAACGACTGCATCACCAGGTCGGCCGAGAAGCCCAGGCACGCCAGGTCCTTCAGCTCGTCGCGGGTCATCGGGCCGGTGGTGTCCTGCGAGCCCACCGAGGTCATCTTCGGTTCGCAGTAGGTGCCCGGGCGCATGCCCTGGCCTTCCGGCAGGCCACAGGCCCGGCCGACCATCTTCTGCGCCAGCGAGAAGCCCTTGCCGGTGTCGACCGGCTGCACCGGCAGGCGGAACAGATCGGTCGGGGCCAGGCCCAGCGCTTCGCGCGCCTTGCCGGTCAGGCCACGGCCGATGATCAGCGGAATGCGGCCACCGGCACGCACTTCGTCGAACAGCACGTCGGACTTGACCTGGAACTCGGCGATCACTTCACCGTTCTTCAGCGCCTTGCCTTCGTACGGACGCAGCTCGACCACATCGCCGTGTTCCATCTTCGATACGTCCAGCTCGATCGGCAGCGCGCCGGCATCTTCCATGGTGTTGTAGAAGATCGGGGCGATCTTCGAACCCAGGCAGACGCCACCGGCGCGCTTGTTCGGGATGAACGGAATGTCGTCGCCGGTCCACCACAGCACGCTGTTGGTGGCCGACTTGCGCGAGGAACCGGTGCCGACCACGTCGCCGACGTAGGCGACCAGATGGCCCTTGTCCTTCAGGTCAAGGATCTGCTGGATCGGGCCGCGCTTGCCGTCTTCTTCCGGGGTGAACGGCGCGTCGTCGCGCTTGTTCTTCAGCATCGCGAGGGCGTGCATCGGAATGTCCGGGCGGGTGGTCGCGTCCGGTGCCGGCGACAGGTCGTCGGTGTTGGTCTCGCCCGGCACCTTGAACACGGTGACGGTCAGGCTCTGCGGCACTTCCGGATTGCTGGTGAACCACTCGGCATCGGCCCAGCTCTGCAGCACGGCCTGGGCGTTGGCGTTGCCGGCCTTGGCCTTTTCCTGCACGTCATGGAACGCATCGAACACCAGCAGGGTCTTCTTCAGGCCGTTGGCGGCGATGGTGCCGACGCTGGCGTCGTCCAGCAGCTGCACCAGCGGGGCGACGTTGTAACCGCCGAGCATGGTGCCCAGCAGTTCGGTGGCGCGCTCGCGGCTGATCAGCGGGTTCTGCTCGCTGCCCAGGGCGATCGCCGCCAGGTACGAGGCCTTGACCTTGGCCGCGTCATCGACACCGGCCGGCACGCGATGGGTCAGCAGGTCGAGCAGGAACTCGGCCTCGCCCTGCGGCGGGTTCTTCAGCAGTTCGATGACATCGGCCGTCTGCTGCGCGCTCAGCGGCAGCGGCGGGATGCCAAGCGCAGCGCGCTCGGCGACGTGGTGGCGGTAGGCTTCCAACATGACAACTCCCGGGTAATGCGTAGGTTGAAATAACAAAGTGGGCTCAGGCGTGCGGCACGATCAGCTTCAGGCCCTTGAAGTAGTCGCGGTAAAACGTGTCGTTCCAGGTGATCAGGCCGTCACACTGCAGCAGTGCGTGGGCGCCGACCATGAATTCGTCCAGGCTGCGGCGGCTGCCGCCGCGCTGGCGATGACGGCGGTGCATCTCGCCGGCGCGCAGCGCCGACTTGGCTTCCATCGGGTTGAAGTGCACGCCCATTTCTTCCAGCGCTTCGAGCACCTCGGCGCCGCCGCGCAGCGATGCGCAGACCTCGGCCAGGGTCGCGCCACAGACCACCACGCGGCCACCGACCAGGCTCTGCCGGAGGATGGCTTCCACGGCATCGGCCTGCGGACCATTGCTGAGCAGCTCGACCAGCACCGGTGAATCGACGGCGATCATCACGGCTTATTCCTCGTCACGCACCGCGCGTACCGCTGCGTCGGACGATTCGAAGCCGTCCAGCGCAAACTTGCCGCGCGCCCGTGAAATCGCATCGTCAACACTCTTGCGCAGGATGATGCGGCTGCCGTCCAGCTCGACCTTCAGCAGCGTGCCCTTGGTCAGGCCGAGGGCATCACGCACCGCCTTGGGCAGGGTGATCTGTCCGCGTTCTGCAACAGTGGCTTCCATCGGCAGGCCCTCCAGAGTATGCACAAATTATACATACTTCCCCGGGCATACTTCCACCCTGAACAGGACCGGCGCCCCGCCAGCCCTTGCCTCGCAAAGGATCGGCCACAAACGTGACATACGCCATACACCTTCCCCTGTAGTCTGGAACCGATGCCGCAGGCCGGAACCCGGCCCGGATGAATCCATTCAGTCTGAGGTTCATACTGGGACGACCGGGGCCGTCAGGCCCGCGGCGACCGCAAGCAGGCCCGCCCATGCGCGGGCCACTGCAAGCCATCCGCAAGAAGGAGTTACCCCGCATGAGCGATTCGTTCTCCACCCGCAGCCAGCTGAACGTCGGCGGCAAGACCTACGACTACTTCAGCCTGCCCACGCTGGGCCAGCGCTTCGATATCTCCCACCTGCCCTACTCGATGAAGATCCTGCTGGAGAACCTGCTCCGGCACGAGGACGGCGGTATCACCGTCGGCAAGGACCACATCGAAGCCGTGGCCCGCTGGAACCCGGCGACCGAGCCGGACACCGAGATCGCCTTCATGCCGGCGCGCGTGGTCCTGCAGGACTTCACCGGCGTGCCCTGCGTGGTCGACCTGGCCGCGATGCGCGACGCGGTCGTCAAGCTGGGCGGCTCGCCGGAGCAGATCAACCCGCAGATCCCCTCCGAACTGGTCATCGACCACTCGGTGCAGGTCGATGTGTTCGGCAAGCCGGACGCGCTGGACCTCAACGGCAAGATCGAGTTCCAGCGCAACCAGGAACGCTACGGCTTCCTGCGCTGGGGCCAGAAGGCCTTCGACAACTTCAAGGTGGTGCCGCCGAACACCGGCATCGTCCACCAGGTGAACCTGGAGAACCTGGCCCGCGTAGTGATGACCGCCGACAAGGACGGCAAGGCGGTCGCCTACCCCGATACCGTGTTCGGTACCGACAGCCACACCACCATGATCAACGGCATCGGCGTGCTTGGCTGGGGCGTGGGCGGCATCGAAGCCGAGGCCGCCATGCTCGGCCAACCGTCGTCGATGCTGATCCCGCAGGTGGTCGGCTTCAAGCTGACCGGCAAGCTGCCCGAGGGTGCCACCGCTACGGACCTGGTGCTGACCGTCACCCAGATGCTGCGCAAGCTGGGCGTCGTCGGCAAGTTCGTCGAGTTCTACGGTGACGGCCTGCAGCACCTGCCGCTGGCCGACCGTGCCACCATCGGCAACATGGCCCCGGAGTACGGCGCCACCTGCGGCATCTTCCCGATCGACGCCGAATCGCTGAACTACCTGCGCCTGTCCGGCCGCAGCGAAGAGCAGATCAACCTGGTCGAGGCCTACGCCAAGGCACAGGGCCTGTGGCACGAGCCGGGCAGCCCGCACGCCCAGTACAGCACCACGCTGGAACTGGACATGGGCACGGTGAAGCCGTCGCTGGCCGGCCCGAAGCGCCCGCAGGACCGCGTGCTGCTGGAAGACGTGCAGAAGAACTACCGTGAAGCCCTGGTCGGCATGACCGCCAACCGTGACAAGCGCAGCGACGACGTCTCCTCGTTCGTCAACGAAGGCGGCGGCGCCGCGGTCGGCAACGAGCAGCTGGCCAAGGGCTTCGCCGACATCGAGATCGAAGGCCGCAAGGTGCGGCTGAAGGATGGCGCGGTGGTCATCGCCGCCATCACCTCCTGCACCAACACCTCCAACCCGGCGGTGATGATCGGTGCCGGCCTGCTGGCCCGCAATGCGGCCGCCAAGGGCCTGAACCGCCAGCCGTGGGTGAAGACCTCGCTCGGGCCGGGCTCGCGGGTGGTCACCGATTACCTGGAAAAGGCCGGCGTACTGAAGGAGCTGGAAAAGATCGGCTTCTACGTGGTCGGCTACGGCTGCACCACCTGCATCGGCAACTCCGGCCCGCTGCCGACCGAAGTCAGCGCCGGCATCGCCACCGGCGACCTGGTGGTCACCTCGGTGCTGTCGGGCAATCGCAACTTCGAGGGCCGCGTGCACCCCGAAGTGAAGATGAACTACCTGGCCAGCCCGCCGCTGGTGGTGGCCTACGCCATCGCCGGCACCACCGACATCGACCTGACCACCCAGCCGCTGGGTACCGGCAGCGATGGCCAGCCGGTGTTCCTGCGCGACATCTGGCCGAGCAACAAGGAAATCGGCGACGTCATCGCCGCCACCATCGGCCCGGAGATGTTCAAGCAGAACTACGCCGACGTGTTCAAGGGTGATACCCGCTGGAACACCATCGCCTCGCCGGACGGCAACCTGTACGCGTGGAGCGATGCCTCCACCTACATCAAGAACCCGCCGTACTTCGATGGCATGACCATGCAGACCGGCAGCATCGACGATGTGCACGGCGCACGCGTGATGGGCCTGTTCGGCGATTCGATCACCACCGACCACATCTCCCCGGCCGGCAACATCAAGAAGGACTCGCCGGCGGGCCGCTTCCTGCAGGAACGCGGCGTGCAGCCGGCCGACTTCAACAGCTACGGCAGCCGCCGCGGCAACGATGACGTGATGGTCCGCGGCACCTTCGCCAACATCCGCATCAAGAACCTGATGTTCGGTGGCGAGGAAGGCGGCAACACCCTGTACTACCCCGCCGGCGGTGGCCAGCCGGAGAAGCTGGCGATCTACGATGCGGCCATGAAGTACAAGGCCGACAAGGTGCCGCTGGTGGTGCTGGCCGGCAAGGAATACGGCACCGGTTCGTCGCGCGACTGGGCGGCCAAGGGCACCCTGCTGCTGGGGGTGAAGGCGGTCATCGCCGAAAGCTTCGAGCGCATCCACCGCTCCAACCTGGTCGGCATGGGCGTGCTGCCGCTGCAGTTCCGCAACGGCGAGAACGCGCAGAGCCTGGGCCTGGACGGCTCGGAAGTGATCGACATCACCGGCCTGCAGGACGGTGCCAGCAAGCGCGCCACGGTCACCGCGACCAAGGCCGATGGCACGAAGAAGACCTTCGAGGTCTCGGTGATGCTGCTGACCCCGAAGGAAGTCGAGTACTTCCGTCATGGCGGCCTGCTGCAGTACGTGCTGCGCCAGCTGGCAGCCAAGTAACGGAAAAGGGCCGGATCCTTGCGGGTCCGGCCCTTTCCGTCTGCGATGCCCCCCTGTAGAGCCGAGCCTGCGCTCGGCTGCTTCTGCGCCAACAGCAGCCGAGCATGGGCTCGGCTCTACAGAGGCGCTCAGCGGCGGGGTGCGTCCGGGTCGGTGCGCAGCGCCTTCAGCAGGCCCCACATGTAGAACGCCAGGGTGAACGAGAACGGCAGGCCACACAGCACCACCGCCGTCTGCATCGCACTGAAATTGCCCGCCAGCAGCAGGCCGACGCTGGCCACGGTGATGCCGGCCGCCCAGAACACGCGTAGCCAGATCGGCGCGTCATGGCCGTCTTCCACACCATCGTCAACGCGACGGGTGCACAGGTTGGCGATCATCAGCGTGCCCGAGTCGACCGGGGTCAGGAACAGCACGAAGCCGATCACCACTGCGGCACCGGCCACGTACGGCGCGCCGGGCAGGTATTCCAGCAGCTTGAACAGCGTCATCGCCGCATCGTGCTGGGCCACCTCACCCAGGATCGCCTGGCCGTGGTTGAGCACCAGGTCGATGGCGGTGTTGCCGAAGATCGACAGCCAGGCCAGGGTGAAGCCGAGCGGGATCAGCAGCACGCCCATGATCACTTCGCGGATGGTGCGGCCACGCGAGATGCGCGCCACGAAAAGGCCGACGAACGGCGCCCAGGCGATCCACCAGGCCCAGTAGAACAGCGTCCACGACCCCATCCACTCACGGCCCTTCGGGTCGTTGAGGTACATGTCGAAGCTCTTGCGCACGAACGCCCCAAGGTAATCGCCGGTGTTCTGGATCAGTCCGTCGAACAGGTGCAGGGTCGGGCCGGTGACCAGCACGAACAGCAGCAGGCCACACAGCAGGCGCACGTTGAGGTTGGACAGCCAGGCAATGCCCTTTTCCACACCGGCGACCACGCCGATGGTGGCCACCGCCATCATCACCAGCACGATGGCCACCAGCACCTGCGGCGTATCCGGGATGTGGAACAGGTAGACCAGGCCGGACTGCACCACCAGCGCGCCGATGCCGAGGTTGGTCACCATCGAGATCAGCGTGGCGAGGATGCCGAAACCATCGACCATGTCGCCGATGCGACCATGGATGCGCTCACCGAAGATCGGGTACAGCGCCGAGCGCAGCGCCAGCGGCAGGTCGCGGCGGTACGCGAAGTAGCCCAGCGCCACGCCGACCAGCGCGTACAGCGCCCAGCCGTGCAGGCCCCAGTGCAGGAAGGTCAGCACCATCGCTTCGCGGCCGGCGGCCACGGTCCCGCCGGGTTGCCCGGGCGGATGCAGGAAATGGTCCAGCGGCTCGTAGGCGCCGTAGTAGAGCAGCGCGATGCCGATGCCGGCCGAGAACAGCATCGAGACCCAGGCGACGTAGCCGAAGGCAGGTGATTCCTCGTTGTGGCCCAGGCGGATGCGGCCATACGGCGAGAACGCCAGCCACAGCACGAAGCCCAGGCACAGCACGATCAGCAGCATGTACCACCAGCCAAACGCGGCCGACACCTCGGCCTGCGCCCATTGCAGCCAGTGCTCGCTGCCTTCGGGATAGAGAACGGTGAGCAGCCCGAGGATGCCGATCGACACCGAGGAGCTGAGAAAGACAAAACGGTTCAAGCGCAGGGGCGAACGCTTGGGATGAGCCAGGGAAGACATGGGATCGTCTCATCAGTCCGGGGGAGCACATGGGCGGGGCCGGACCGGTAAACCGGGCCCATGGCGTGGGGCGCGAGCGCATCCTAGGGTTTATTGATTGAACGTTCAATCAATAAAAAGCATAATGGCGGGCAGCCGATCCTTCGGGTCGCAATCCGTGGAGAGACAATGCCGAAGAAAGGCGTGGAACCGGTACGGCGCGAACAGCTTATCCGGGCCACTTTCCAGACCATCGACGAGATCGGCATGGCCGACGCGACCGTCGCCACCATCGCGAAGAAGGCAGGGCTGTCCAGCGGCATCGTCGCCCACTACTTTGGCGACAAGGACGGCCTGCTCAATGCTGCAATGCGGCAGATCCTGCGCGAGCTGAAGGACGCCGTCGCCCGCTACCGCGCCGAGGCCAGCGATGACCCCCGCGAGCAGTTGCGTGCCATCGTCGATGGCAACTTCGACGACAGCCAGATCAACGGTACCGCAATGCGCGTCTGGCTCACGTTCTGGGCCGCCAGCATGCACCAGCCGGAACTGGCCCGGCTGCAGCGCGCCAACGACCAGCGCCTGTTCTCCAACCTGTGCCACCAGTTCAACCGCCTGCTGCCCCACCCGCAGGCCCGCCTGGCCGCCCGTGGCCTGGCCGCGATGATCGACGGCCTGTGGCTGCGTGGCAGCCTGGTCGGCGGCCAGTTCAACGCCGACAAGTCGCGGCGCATCGCCTACGGCTACATCGACTTCCAGTTGCAGGCTGCCGCGCTATAAGCGCTTCAGCACCCGCCCCCTTCCAAGGAGTACGCCCCATGACCACCCTGCCCGTCCAACAGCTCTACATCCACGGCCAGCGCGTCGATGCCACCAGCGGCAAGACCTTCAAGACCGTCAACCCGGCCACCGGTGAGGTGATCGCCGAAGTGCAGGTTGCCAGCCAGGCCGACGTCGAGCGCGCCGTGCAGAGCGCGGCCGAAGGCCAGAAGGTGTGGGCCGCGATGACGGCCATGGAGCGCTCGCGCATCCTGCGCCGCGCCGTCGAGCTCCTGCGCGAGCGCAACGACGAACTGGCCCACCTGGAAACCCTGGACACCGGCAAGGCGCTGGCCGAGACCACCACCGTGGACATCGTCACCGGCGCCGACGTGGTCGAGTACTACGCTGGCCTGGCCACCGCCATCGAAGGCATCCAGCTGCCGCTGCGCGAATCGAGCTTCTTCTACACCCGCCGCGAACCGCTGGGCGTGGTGGCCGGCATCGGCGCCTGGAACTACCCGATCCAGATCGCCATGTGGAAGTCGGCCCCGGCCCTCGCCGCCGGCAATGCGATGGTGTTCAAGCCGTCCGAAGTGACCCCGTTGACCGCGATCCGGCTGGCCGAGATCTACACCGAAGCCGGCGTGCCGGCCGGCGTGTTCAACGTCGTGCAGGGCCCGGGCCGCGAGATCGGGCAGTGGCTGACCGAGCACCCGGTGATCGAGAAGATTTCCTTCACCGGCGGCGTCGCCACCGGCAAGAAGGTCATGGCCAGCGCGGCGTCCTCGTCGCTGAAGGAAGTGACCATGGAGCTGGGCGGCAAGTCGCCGCTGGTGATCTGCGATGACGCCGATCTGGACCGCGCCGCCGACATCGCGGTGATGGCCAACTTCTTCAGCTCCGGCCAGGTCTGCACCAACGGCACCCGCGTGTTCGTGCCGCGCAGCATGCTGGCCGCGTTCGAGGCCGCCGTTGTCGAGCGCGTCAAGCGCATCCGCATCGGCGACCCGATGGCCGCCGAGACCAACTTCGGCCCGCTGACCAGCTTCCCGCACATGGAAAACGTGCTGCGCTACATCGAAAGCGGCAAGGCCGAAGGCGCCCGCCTGCTGACCGGCGGCGGCCGTGCCACCGAAGGCGCGCTGGCCAATGGCGCGTACGTGCTGCCGACCGTGTTCTCCGACTGCCGCGATGACATGACGATTGTCCGGGAAGAGATCTTCGGGCCGGTGATGAGCATCCTCGCCTACGACGACGAAGACGAAGTGGTGCGTCGTGCCAACGACACCACCTTCGGCCTCGCCGCCGGCGTGGTCAGCAAGGACGTCAGCCGCGCCCACCGCATCATCCACCGCCTGGAAGCCGGCATCTGCTGGATCAACACCTGGGGCGAATCGCCGGCCGAAATGCCCGTCGGTGGCTACAAGGAATCCGGCGTCGGCCGCGAGAACGGCATCTCGACCCTCGGCCACTACACCCGCATCAAGTCGGTGCAGGTCGAGCTGGGCGACTACGCCAGCGTGTTCTGACCGGCGCGCCGCCAGCACGCCCCATCGTCCGGCCACCGCGCCGATCCGACATCCCGCCGGGACGCCTGCATGCAGGGCGCCCCGGCCTGCAGGAGACACCCATGAGCACCCACAACGAGTACGACTACATCATCATCGGCGCCGGTTCGGCCGGCAACGTGCTGGCTACCCGCCTCACCGAAGATGCCGATGTCAGCGTGCTGCTGCTGGAAGCCGGTGGCCCGGACTACCGGCTCGACTTCCGTACCCAGATGCCGGCGGCACTGGCCTTCCCACTGCAGGGCAAGCGCTACAACTGGGCGTACAAGACCGATCCGGAGCCCTTCATGAACAACCGCCGCATGGACTGCGGCCGCGGCAAGGGCCTGGGCGGCTCGTCGCTGATCAACGGCATGTGCTACATCCGCGGCAACGCGATGGACTATGACAACTGGGCCAGCATGCCGGGCCTGGAAGACTGGACCTACCTGGACTGCCTGCCCTACTTCCGCAAGGCCGAAACCCGTGATATCGGCCCCAATGACTACCACGGTGGCGACGGCCCGCTGCGCGTTACCACGCCGAAGGCCGGCAACAACGAGCTGTTCGCTGCGATGGTCGAAGCCGGCGTGCAGGCCGGCTACCCGCGCACCGACGACCTCAACGGCTACCAGCAGGAAGGTTTCGGCCCGATGGACCGCACGGTGACCCCGAAGGGCCGTCGTTCCAGCACCGCCCGCGGCTACCTGGACCTGGCCAAGCCGCGCCCGAACCTGACCATCGTCACCCACGCGCTGACCGACCGCATTCTGTTCTCGGGCAAGCGCGCCGTGGGCGTGCAGTGGCTGCACAGCGACCAGCCGCAGCGCGCCACCGCCCGCCGCGAAGTGCTGCTGTGCGGCGGCGCCATCGCCTCGCCGCAGATCCTGCAGCGCTCGGGCGTCGGCCCGGCCGACCTGCTGCGCAGCCTGGACATCGACCTGGTGCACCACCTGCCGGGCGTCGGCGCCAACCTGCAGGACCACCTTGAGATGTACCTGCAGTACGAGTGCAAGAAGCCGGTGTCGCTGGCGCCGGCACTGAAGCTGTACAACCAGCCGGCGATCGGTGCCGAGTGGCTGTTCCTGGGCACCGGCATCGGCGCCAGCAACCAGTTCGAGGCCGGTGGCTTCATCCGCAGCGACGCCGAATTCGACTGGCCGAACCTGCAGTACCACTTCCTGCCGGTGGCGATCAATTACAACGGCTCCAACCCGATCAAGGCGCACAGCTTCCAGATGCACGTCGGTTCGATGCGCTCACCCAGCCGCGGCCGCATCCACGTGCGCTCGAAGGACCCGCGCGAACATCCGAGCATCCTGTTCAACTACATGTCGCACGACCAGGACTGGCGCGAGTTCCGTGCGGCGATCCGCATCACCCGCGAGATCTTCGCGCAGCCGGCGCTGGCCCCGTACAGCGGCCGCGAGATCTCGCCGGGAAGCGCGCTGCAGACCGACGCGCAGATCGATGCGTTCGTGCGCGAGCACGCCGAGACTGCCTATCACCCGTCGTGCTCGAACAAGATGGGCCATGCCGACGATCCGATGGCGGTGGTCGATGGCCAGGGCCGCGTACACGGGCTGGAAGGCCTGCGCATCGTCGATGCCTCGATCATGCCGCAGGTGGTGACCGGCAACCTCAACGCGCCGACCATCATGATGGCCGAGAAGCTGGCCGACGTGATCCGCGGCCGCACCCCGCTCGCCCGTAGCACCGCGCCGTACTACAAGGCCAACGGCGCACCCGTTCGCAAGCAGGGTTGACGCAGCCGGCCCGCTTGGGGCCACGGTAGTGCCGGCCGCTGGCCGGCATCCATCGTATGGTCCGTCCAGCGCAGATGCCGGCCAGCGGCCAGCACTACCCAGCAAGGGGCTCTTCGGGGCCTCTTCGCGTTTTCCCTACGGCGGGGTATGCTGCAATGACCGGCCGTTGTCGATACGCTCAGGGCCGGACCTAATACATCACGATTCCTGGAGGGGGAATATGAGTCTGGATCGTCCCTGGCTGCAGAGCTATCCGAAAGGCGTTCCCGCCGAGATCGACGTCAACGAGTTCCATTCGGTAGCTTCGGTCTTCGACGCTTCCGTCGCGAAATTCCGCGACCGTCCCGCCTACTCCAGCTTCGGCAAGGTCCTCACCTACGGCGAGACCGACGCGCTGGTCGAACAGTTCGCGGCCTACCTGCTCGGTGAGCTCAAGCTCAAGAAGGGTGACCGCGTCGCCCTGATGATGCCCAACTGCCTGCAGTACCCGGTGGCCACCTTCGGCGTGCTGCGCGCCGGCCTGACCGTGGTCAACGTCAACCCGCTGTACACCGCCCGCGAGCTCAAGCACCAGCTGGTCGATGCCGGCGTGACCGCGCTGGTGGTGGTCGACAACTTCGGCGACACCGTCGAGCAGGTCATCGCCGATACGCCGGTCAAGCATGTGGTCACCACCGGCCTGGGCGACCTGCTCGGCGCCAAGGGCGTGATCGTCAACTTCGTGCTGAAGTACATCAAGAAGATGGTGCCCAACTACCATCTCAAGGGCGCGGTGCGCTTCCGCCAGGCGCTCAAGCTCGGCAGCCGCCACAGCCTGCCCAAGGTCGAGATCGACCACGACGACATCGCGTTCCTGCAATACACCGGCGGCACCACCGGCGTGGCCAAGGGCGCGATGCTGACCAACCGCAACCTGATCGCCAACATGCAGCAGGCCTCGGCCTGGATCAGTGCGTCCGGCATCGAGATGGGCAAGGAGTGGATCATCACCGCCCTGCCGCTGTACCACATCTTCGCGCTGACCGCGAACGGCCTGGTCTTCATGAAGTTCGGTGGCTGCAATCACCTGATCACCAACCCGCGCGACATGAAGGGCTTCGTCAAGGAGCTCAAGTCGGTGCGTTTCACCGCCATCACCGGCGTCAACACGCTGTTCAACGGCCTGCTCAACACCCCCGGTTTCGACACGGTCGACTTCTCCTCGCTGAAGGTCACCCTGGGCGGCGGCATGGCGGTGCAGCGCGCCGTCGCCGAGCGCTGGAAGAAGGTTACCGGCGTGACCCTGGTCGAGGCCTATGGCCTGACCGAGACCTCGCCGGCAGCCTGCATCAACCCGCTTACCCTGACCGAGTACAACGGCTCGATCGGCCTGCCGATCCCCTCCACCGATGCCTGCATCAAGGATGACAACAGTGCCATCCTGCCGCTGGGCGAGGTCGGCGAGCTCTGCATCAAGGGCCCGCAGGTGATGAAGGGCTACTGGCAGCGCCCGGAGGAATCGGCCAAGGCCATCGACGCGGACGGCTGGCTGCATACCGGCGACATGGCCAAGATGGACGAACACGGCTTCTTCTACATCGTCGACCGCAAGAAGGACATGATCCTGGTGTCCGGCTTCAACGTGTACCCGAACGAAGTCGAGGACGTGATCGCGATGATGCCGGGCGTGCTGGAAGTGGCCGCGGTCGGCGTCCCGGACGACAAGTCCGGCGAGGTGGTGAAGGTGGTCATCGTGAAGAAGGACCCGAACCTGACCGCCGAAATGGTCAAGGAGCATGCCCGGGCCAACCTGACCGGCTACAAGCACCCCAAAATCGTTGAATTCCGAAAGGAGCTGCCGAAGACCAACGTCGGCAAGATCCTCCGTCGCGAACTCCGCGATACGCCCGCCCAGTAAGGGTTTGCGGCAATCTGGACAGTGCAGGGCCCGGGGCGGAAACGTCCCGGGCCCTTTCGCATGCGACGCCGCTGAGGCGGTGTAGCATCGCCGCGTGTGTGGACCGTTCGGCCCGCCGGCCACCCACCTGACACTGCGGGCCGCATGCCGAGGACCCTTCCATGAGTACCATCGAAAAGCTGCCTTCAAGCGGCTCACCGTTCGCCACCATCCGTACCGAAGACAGCGCCGACGGCGCTGCCCACTGGCTGTTCATGCACGCCGATGCCGCCACCGGGATCCGCCCCTGCTGCCGCAAGGACATGCTCGACGAAATGTGGAGCTACATGGCGGCCATCACCCGCAGCCCTGCCGAACGCCACAACGGGACATTGCGGCATTTCGTGCTGGCCTCCGATGCCGTCGCCTACAACCTGGGCGGCGACCTGGACCTGTTCACCCGCCTGATCCGCGAAGGCAACCGCGACCTCCTGCTGAACTACGCCCAGCGCTGCGTGGAGGGCGTGCACCACCTGCATACCGGGTTCGGTGGCGATGTCCGTTCGATCGCGCTGATCCAGGGTGACGCCCTCGGCGGCGGCCTGGAAATGGCCCTGGCCTGCCACACCATCGTCGCCGAGGAAGGCAGCGGACTGGGCCTGCCGGAGGTGCTGTTCGGCCTGTTCCCGGGCATGGGTGCGTACTCCTTCCTGTGCCGGCGCGTGTCCCCCCATCTGGCCGAGAAGATCATCCTCGACGGCCGGGTCTACAGTGCCGAGGAAATGCATGCCATGGGCGTGGTCGACGTGCTGGTGAAGAAGGGCGAAGGCCGGGCGGCGGTCGAGGAACTGATCCGCCAGCAGCAGCGCACGCCGCAGTCCTATCTGGCGATGAATGCCGCACGCGCCATCGCCCAGCCGGTCAGCTACGACGAACTGCTGGAGATCACCAAGGTATGGGTCGATTCCGCCCTCGCACTCGGCGACCGCTCGCTGCGCACCATGGATCGCCTGATCAAGGCCCAGACCCGTCGCGCCAGTCTCGACGCGGCCTGATTCCTCCCCTCCCCCAGGATGGGTTCAAGCCCGGCTGGCCACCGGGCTTTTTTTGGGTTCACGCCACGCCTCAGCGCGCTTCACCATCATCGGCGGCGCCGCGCATGCGGCGTTCGGCCCGCGCGTCCAGCGCGCGCCGACCTTCCTTGATCGCCTCCTGCAGGATGCCCAGGCGCTGACGCCATTCGGTCTTGAGCTGCCAGTCGGCCATCCGCATCAGCTCGCCGGCACGGTTGGACGCGCGCATCAGGCCGAGGTTGCTGGCCACGCCCTTGATCGCGTGGGATTGTTCGCGGAACACATCCCACTGCGTGGCCTCGCCGGCCTGCTCGGCCTTGCCCATGCAGCTCGCCACGTCCTCCAGGCACTGGCGGATGAACTCACGTTCGAAGCCCTCGCCCATGCCCAGCGAAGCCAGTTCGTCCAGCACGCTGCTGTCGAGCACGCCATCCTGCAGCGGCGCCGCCGGTCGCACCACCGGTGCGGCCATGGTCTTCAGCTGGGCATTGCTGGCGATCTCGGCCAGCGTATCGAGCAGGCGCACCGCAACGACGGGCTTGGCCAGGAAGGCATGTGCGCCGGCCTGGGTACAGCGCTGGATCGCCTCGGGCGTTACATCCGCACTGAGTACCAGTACCGGCGTGCGCGGACCGCCGCCGGCCTGCATCACCCGCAGTTCCTTGAGCATGTCCAGCCCGCTCATGCCCGGCATGTGCAGATCGACGATGACCGCGTCGAACTCGCTGTCGGCCAGCGCATCCAGCACCGCCTCACCGCCGTCCACGCACAGCACGCGATGGCCGGCCTTCTGCAGCAGGCGCTGCAGGACCATGCGGTTGGCCTCGTGGTCGTCGGCCACCAGGATCTGCATGCTGCGCACGCGGGCGCGATGGCGCAGGAACGGATCGGCAAAAGCGATCACGTTGCCGCCCGGGCCCGCGTCTTCGTCGCCGCTCAGGCTCGGCACCACGCCCGGCACCTGCGGCTGCGGCGGCGCGAACGGCAGCTCGACCCAGAAGTGGCTGCCGCGGGGCGGGTTTTCCAGATAGCCGATGTCACCGTCCATCGCCTCGACCAGGCCCTTGGCGATGGTCGTGCCCAGCCCCGTCCCCTCGTGGCGGCGCGCCATGCTGACATCGGCCTGCTCGAACGCGTCGAACAGCCGTGCACGCATGGCAGGTGGCACGCCGATGCCGGTGTCGAGGATGTCGAAGCGCAACCGCACCGCCCCGCTGGCATCGGCCTGCACCACGCCGACACGTATCTCGACCCGGCCATGGTCGGTGAACTTGACCGCGTTGCCGGCCAGGTTCAGCAGGATCTGCCGCAGGTGCCCGACATCGCCGCGCACGCGTGGCGGCACACCATCGGCCACCTTCACCCGGTAATCCAGCCGTTTGGCCTTGGCCTGTGGCAACAGGATCAGACCGATCGCCTGGATCACGTCGGCCACGGCGAAGTCCTCGGCCACCACGCGCAGCTTGCCGGCCTCGATGGCCGAGATGTCCAGCACTTCCTCCACCAGTGCCAGCAGGCTGCGCGACGACGCCTGGATGGTGTTGAGGCACTCGCGCTGCTCGTCATCCAGGCGCGTGGTGGCCAGCACTTCGGTCATGCCGTTGAGACCGTTCAACGGCGTGCGGAACTCATGGCTCATGTTGGCCAGGAACCGGCTCTTGGCCTCGCTGGCGCGGCGCGCCTCGGCCATCGCTTCGGTCAACTGCCGCAGCAATGTCGAGAAGTACAGCGGCACCGCTGCCAGGCCCAGCCAGAGGCCGATGGCCAGGCGGAAATTCTGTTGCCAGTAAGGCGTCAGCATCACGGTGCAACCGAAGCTCACCATCGCCATGGCCACCGCCACGTACAGATAGTGGTTGCCAAAGCGCATGCCATTGCCGACCGTCACCCACATCACCACGATGTAGACCCAGGCCAGCGGCTCACCCATCTGCACCATGCCGGCAGCAATGAGGCCGT
This sequence comes from Stenotrophomonas sp. CASM114, assembly GCF_049384325.1. Classification (NCBI taxonomy): domain Bacteria; kingdom Pseudomonadati; phylum Pseudomonadota; class Gammaproteobacteria; order Lysobacterales; family Lysobacteraceae; genus Stenotrophomonas; species Stenotrophomonas sp. CASM114. The sequence goes on from NZ_JBMRGJ010000001.1 coordinate 497,945, forward strand.
AGTCAGCCAGCATCCCCAGCACGCGGCGGGGATCGGAACGCGCCGGCCGCCACAGCAGCCAGCCGAACAGCAACAGTGACAGGCTCAGGCCGGTCAGCACGATCGCCAGCACACCGACGTACTGGGTGTGCGGCAGATCGTGGCGCGGTGCCGGCAACAGTACGTAGGCCAGGATCAGGCTGATCAGCACGATGCGGACGATCTGCTGGCCGTGCTCGCTGTCCTGGCGCTGGGACAGGCGCAGCCGCAGCTGCGACAACAGGCGTTTCACGCGCCCAGCCCCGGGCGCGCGGACGCCATCGAATGCTCGGCGCAGATCTGGTCGAGCTGTTCGCGGCCGCGCAGCAGCGCGTCCACGCATCGGGGATCGAACAGGCGGCCACGCTGGGCGTAGAGATAAGCCAGAGTGGCTTCCATGGTCCATGCTTCCTTGTACGGACGGGGCGAAATCAGGGCGTCGAAGACATCGGCGACGGCCACGATGCGCGCTTCCAGCGGAATCGCGTCGCCGACCAGCCCATCGGGATAGCCACTGCCGTCATAGCGCTCATGATGACGCAGTGCGATCAACGCGCCAACCTGGATGAAGCGATTCTGGCTGCCGCTCAGCAGTTCATGGCCAATCCGCGGGTGCCGGCGCATGATCGCCAGCTCTTCCTCGTTGAGCTTGCCCTGCTTGAGCAGCACCGCATCGGGAATGGCGATCTTGCCCATGTCATGCAGCGGCGCAGCCATTTCGATCAGGCGCACCTCCTCTTCGGGCAGCCCGAGCTGTTCGGCGATCAGTCCGGCCACGCGCGCCATGCGCTCCAGGTAGGCGCTGGTGCCGGCATCACGGAACTCGATCGCGCGTGCCAGCCGCGACAGCGTCTCGCGCTCGCGCTCTTCGACCTCATGCATGCTGGCCAGCAGGCGCTGCTCCAGCGACAGCGCCCGCTGCTTCACGTTCTCGGTCTGCTGGCGCAGCTGCAGCAGGTTGTAGCAGCGCGCCCGCAGCTCGCGCGGGCGGATCGGCTTGACCAAGAAGTCGATGACGCCTGCTTCCAGTGCCGCTTGCCGGATCGGCTCGTCACCGACCACGGTGATCAGGATCACCGGAATGTCACGGTGCTTGGGCAGGCGACGGAAACGACGGGCGAATTCCAGCCCATCCATCTCCGGCATGCGGTAATCGAGCAGAAGCAGGTCGACCGGATGGGCTTCGCACCAGGCCAATGCGGTCAGCGGGTCTCCGAAGTCATACACGCTCAGTTCCGGCGCGATGTCTTCGATGACGTGACGCAGCATCGTCCGGGCCGAAGTCTGGTCGTCAACGATGACGATGTTCAACGCGTACTCTGCCTGGTTTCTCGACCACGCTGGATCATCAGCAGGCGAGGATACTCTGCCGCTGCGAACGCTCGCACCCTGCATCGGCCTGACTCCCGTGTCATGCGTCCCGATTCATGATCGTCATCACAATGTGAAGCGGACTCCCCACACCGTGCCCTCCCCCTGGCGCCGATCAAGCCATAACAGGCGTCAAGGTAGTGCAATTACGATACGCCGAGTGCGGGACGCGTCAATCGCGCCGTCTCGTTTCGGGACGGCGCGCACAATCGGGAGTCAAAAAGGCGACTTACTGCTCCGGACGCATGTACGGGAACAGCAGTACATCGCGGATCGAGCTGCTGCCGGTCAGCAGCATCACCAGGCGATCCACGCCGATGCCGAGGCCGCCGGTCGGTGCCATGCCGTACTCCAGCGCACGGATGTAGTCGGCGTCGTAGTGCATGGCCTCGTCATCGCCACCTTCCTTCGCCGCCACCTGGGCCTGGAAGCGCTGGGCCTGGTCTTCCGGATCGTTCAGCTCGGAGAAGCCGTTGGCCAGCTCCTTGCCGTTGACGAACAGCTCGAAGCGGTCGGTGTAGCCCGGGTCATTGTCGTTGGCACGGGCCAGCGGCGAGACCTCCACCGGATGGTCAGTGATGAAGGTCGGCTGGATCAGGGTGTGCTCGACGGTGGCCTCGAAGATCTCCAGCAGCAGCTTGCCCCAGCCGTAGGACGGCTTGACGCGGATCTTCAAGCGCTCGCAATGGCGCAGCAGCGCGTCGCGGTCGGTGCAGTCCGCCGCAGAGATTTCCGGATTGTGGTGGCGCACCGCCTCGTCCATGCGCCAGCGGCGGAATGCCGGGCCCAGGTCGATCTTCGCGCCGTCCCATTCGACCTCGGTGCCACCGTTGACGGCCTTGGCCACGTCACGGATCACGCCTTCGGTCAGGTCCATGATCTCGTTGTACGTGGCATAGGCCTCGTACAGCTCCATCATGGTGAATTCCGGGTTGTGGCGGGTGCTGACGCCTTCATTGCGGAAGTTGCGGTTGATCTCGTACACGCGCTCAAGGCCACCCACGGTCAGGCGCTTGAGGTACAGCTCCGGCGCCACGCGCAGGTACAGGTCCAGGTCCAGCGCATTGTGGTGGGTGGTGAACGGCTTGGCCGCCGCGCCGCCGGGGATGTAATGCATCATCGGCGTCTCGACTTCCAGGAAGTCGCGGTTGTCCAGCCACGCGCGCATGGCGCGGATGATCTTCGAGCGCTTGATGAACACCGCGCGCGACTCCGGGGTCACGATCAGGTCGACGTAACGCTGGCGGTAACGCTGCTCGACGTCGGCCAGGCCATGCCACTTGTCCGGCAGCGGGCGCAGCGACTTGGTCAGCAGGCGGATCGATTCGGCCTTGACCGACAGCTCGCCGGTCTTGGTACGGGTCAGGCCGCCTTCGACGGCGATGATGTCGCCCACGTCCCAGCCCTTGAAGGCGGTATAGGCATCGCCCAGCACCGCGCCCTGCAGGAACAGCTGGATGCGGCCGGACTCGTCCTGGATCTGCGCGAAGCTGGCCTTGCCCATGATGCGCTTGGCCATCAGGCGGCCCGCCATCTTCACCTGGCGGCCGTTGCCTTCCAGGGCCTCGGCGGTCCAGGTTTCGGCATCTGCGAATTCTTCCTGCAGGCGGCCGGCGAAGTCCTCGCGACGGAAGTCGTTCGGGTACGCGATGCCCTGCCCACGCAGCGCTTTGAGTTTCTCACGGCGCTCGGCGATCAACTTGTTTTCGTCGACGGGGGGGGTATCGGTAGCTTCGCTCATGGATCTGCGGGAATCGTGTAGTGAGGGGGGATGCAGCGCCCGGCACAGCCGGTTGCCCAGCATACCAAAACCGCCCAGCCCCAGCCGGGAGAGGGGTCAGATCCCTCTGCTGCGCAAAGGGATCTGACCCCGACCGGGACCCCACCTGGACCCTGGATGTCTACCTGTTGCCGGGGAACGCCTGGCGCAACTCATCCACCAGCACCCGCTGGTTCTCCGAATAGTCCACCGGCACCGACACCAGGTGCACCCCGCCCTCGTTGAAGGCCGCTTCCAGGGTCGGGATGAACTGCTCGATGGCCGTCACCTCGTGGCCCTTGCAGCCATAGGCCTCGGCGTACTTCACGAAATCGGGGTTGCTGAAGGTCATGCCGTAGTCGGTGAATCCGTCCACGGCCTGCTTCCAGCGGATCATGCCGTAGGCACCGTCGTTGAGGATCAGCACCACCAGGTTCAGGCCCAGCCGGCGGGCCGTCTCCAGCTCCTGGCTGTTCATCATGAAGCCGCCGTCGCCGCACACCGCCAGCACCCGCCGCTGCGGATACAGGATCGAGGCCATGATCGCCGACGGCAGGCCCGCGCCCATCGTCGCCAGCGCGTTGTCCAGCAGCAGCGTGTTGGCCACCTGGGTGCGGTAGTTGCGCGCGAACCAGATCTTGTACATGCCGTTGTCCAGCGCCACGATGCCATCCGGCGGCATCACCTGGCGCACGTCGTGCACCAGCCGCTGCGGGGTGAACCCGGCCTCTTCGGCCCGGTCGGCCAGGTGTTCGAGGATGGTCGCGCGCAGCGGCAGCAGCGCAGCGGCATTCGGCACCGCGCCCTCGATGCGGTCGGCCAGCTGGGTCAGCGAACGACCGATATCGCCGATCACCTCCACCTGCGGGAAATACACCTGTTCCACCGCCGCCTGCGAGTACCCGATATGGATCACCGTCGGCCCACCCGGGCGCATCACGAATGGCGGCTTCTCGGTGACCTCGTGGCCGATGGTCACGATCACGTCGGCCTGGTCGATCGCCATGTGCACGTAATCGCGCTCGGTCAGCGCCGCGGTGCCCATGTACAGGCCTGAACCACCGGCCACCGCGCCCTTGCCCATCTGCGTGGTGAAGAACGGGATGCCGGCGCGCAGCACGAACGCGGACAGCGCGTCGCTGGACTGCGGCCGCGAGGCCGCCGAAGCGATCATCAGCAGCGGCCGCTTTGCATTGCGGATGAGCTCTGCTGCCCGATCCAGCGCCTCCGGGCTGGCAATGGGACGGTCCACCGCGTGCGGCGGAATCAGCGCCACGCCCTCGACCTCATCGGCAGCAATGTCTTCGGGCAGCTCCAGCAACACCGGGCCCGGGCGCTCTTCCTGGGCGACACGGAACGCCTCGCGGACGATGGTCGGAATGGTGCGTGCCGAGACGATCTGCCGCGCCTGTTTGGTCAGCGGCTTCATCGTGCCGACGATGTCGACGATCTGGAAGCGCGCCTGCTTGCTGGCGACGATGCCCTTCTGGCCGGTGATCATGATCACCGGCCACGCACCCAGCAGCGCATAGGCGGCGCCGGTGGTGAAGTTGAGCGCGCCCGGGCCGAGCGTGGCCAGGCATACGCCCGGCTTGCCGGTCAGGCGGCCGTAAGTGGCCGCCATGAACACCGCCGCCTGTTCGTGGCGGGTGATGACCAGTTCGATGCTGGAATGGCGGAGCGACTCGACCACGTCGAGGTTTTCTTCGCCGGGAATGCCGAAAATGCGCTCGACGCCTTCGTTCTCAAGTGCGGCGACGAGCAGATCTGAACCCTTGGACATCGGATGCCGTCCTTTGTGCTGGACTGATGGTGGATCGTTGCAGGAAGGATGAGAGCCGCGCGTCAATGCTTGTCGAACCACACTGTCTGCGCGTTGACGAATTCACGGATGCCGAAGTGCGAGAGCTCGCGGCCGAAGCCGCTCTTCTTCACACCGCCGATCGGCACGCGAGGGTCGGAAGCGGAGAAGCCGTTGACGAACACACCGCCGGTCTGCAGCCGGCGCGCCAGCTGCATGGCCCGCGCGCGGTCACCGGTCCACAGGTTGCCGCTGAGGCCGAACTCGCTCTGGTTGGCCAGTTCCACCGCGTGGTCGGCATCGCGGGCGCGACTGATCGAGGCCACCGGCCCGAACGTTTCCGTGTCAAAGGCCTGCATGCCCGGCTCTACGTCCGCCAGTACGGTGGGCGCGTAGAACGCGCCCGGGCGATCGAGCTGATGGCCGCCGACGAGCAGCTTCGCGCCTGCGTCCACCGAGGCGCGCACCTGCGCGTCCAACTGTTCCAGCAGGTCCTGGCGTGCCATCGGACCAATGCGATTGCCCGCTTCACGGCCATCACCGATGGTCAGCGCCTGCACTTTCTGGCAGAACTGCGCCACGAAGCGGTCGTACACCGCGTCTTCAACGATGATGCGCTTGCCGGCAATGCAGACCTGCCCGGTGTTCTGGAAGCGCGAGGTCACCGCCGCATCGACGGCCGCATCCAGGTCAGCGTCGGCCAGCACGATGAACGGATCCGAGCCGCCCAGTTCCAGCACCACCTTCTTCAGCGCCTGCCCGGCCTGGGCAGCGATGCTGCGGCCTGCGGCCACGCTGCCGGTCAGGGTGACGGCGGCGATGCGGTCATCGGCGATCGCACGGCTGGTACCCTCGCGGCTGATGTTGGCGGCGATGAAGGTGCCTTCCGGCAGCCCGGCATCACGCCAGGCGGCATCGAGCAGCTGCGCGGTGCCGACGATGTTCTCGGCCGGCTTCAGCAGGAAGCCGTTGCCGCCCATCAGGATCGGTACCGCCGCGCGCATCACCTGCCAGTACGGGAAATTCCACGGCATGATGCCCAGCACCACGCCCAGCGGCAGGTAGGACACGTAAGCCTTGTCGTCGGGCACCTGGGTCGGCTCGTCGCGCAGGAACTGCGCACCGTGGTCGGCGTACCAGTCGCACAGCACGGCACACTTCTCGATCTCGGCCAGTGCTTCGGCCTGCACCTTGCCCATCTCGGCGATAGCCAGCGCAGCCAGCGTCTCGCGGTCACGGCGCAGTACGCCCGCCATCGCACGCAACACCTGCGCTCGCTGTTCCAGGCTGCGGGCGCTCCAGGCGGCGAAACCGGCCTGACCGCGATCGAGGATCGCTTCCAGCTCGGCATCCGTGGCGAAGGGATGGCTGGCGATCTGCTGGCCGGTGGCCGGATCGCGGGAAATGGCGGTGCTGGGGGCAGCGGACATGCAGGTCTCCTGGTGTCTCGACGACGGGCGGCGGCCCGTCTCCTGCACAGGAATGTGGACCCGATTGGCGGAGGCAACAAGGCGTCTGCTTATCCTGTGACCTGCACTTACCTGTCTGAATGGGGGGTGTCGGCAGGGCTGCGCCCTGCACCCGCTACGATCCAGAGCAACAGCAACAGCAGAAGCTGGTTTCCTGAGGGATGGCGGGGTGGGTCCGGTTGCGGGAGACGCCGTAAACCCTTCCATGGGGGCTTGGCCGCGGCATCCATGCCGCGGACACTCCCGCAACCGGACCCACCCCGCCTTCGACGGTTTTCCGCGATCTGTCGGAAATGCTCTTGGGGTCAGATCCGTTTTCCATAGGAAAACGGATCTGACCCCGGAATTTCTTTCGATATCTGACAGATGTGTCGACCAAGGTCGACACCTACCAACAGCCGCGTGAACCTTTCAAAGGTGGGGCGGTGTCGGCGTGCGGGGTGTCAGCCGCATGGATGCGGCTGCCAAGCCCCCAGGGACGGGTTTACGGCGTCCCCGCGCTCCGACACCGCCCCGCCAACCCACGGAATCCAGCTCTAGCTCTGGCTCTGGCTTTGGCCGTTGCATTGAGCAGGTGCAGGGCTGCAAGCCCTGCCGAACACCCCCTACTTTCGCGGCAGGTAGGTCACCAGGGAAAGATCGTGCCGGCTCTCCGGTACCAGCGCCACGTACTGCAGGTCCAGCAGCCCGCGCGTGGGATGGTTCAGCTTCTTCGCACCCTCATCGAACCGGCGCACGTCGTGCTCCGGCCACCACTGGCGGAATTCTTCGCTGTGCGCGGCGAGGTCCTCGACCAGCGCCAGGAACGGCGCCTTGTCCGGCGCCTGCGCCATCGCCGCGCGGAAGCCGGCCAGCAGGCCGCGGGTCATTTCTTCCCAGTTGAGGATCAACGTGCGGTACGGCGGGTACAGGAACATCAGCCGCAGCGTGTTGCGCTCATGCGGCGCCAACTGGCTGTAGTCCACGAACAGATCGGCAATGGCCGGATTCCAGGCCAGGATATCGAAGCGGGTGTTGCGCACGTAGGCCGGGATCGGCTGCATCGCCTCCACCAACTGGCGCAGGCCATCGGTCACGCTCTCGTCCGGCGACTCCAGCGGCACGCCGTAGCCGGACAGCGCAAACGCATAGGCGCGCTCGTCGTCGCTCATGCGCAGCACCTGCGCCAGCCGCTCCAGCACCTCGGGCGAGGCGCGCACTTCACGGCCCTGCTCGATCCAGGTGTACCAGCTGACACTGACCCCGATCGCCAGCGCGACTTCCTCGCGTTTCAGGCCCGGGGTACGCCGGCGCCCGGCCGGCAGGCCGAGCGTGGCGGGGTCGACACGGGCACGGCAGGCCTTGAGGAAGCCGCCCAGTTCCTTGCGTTCACTTTCGCTGCGCATCATCGCCCTCCGTTGCGGAAGGCGATGCTATCCGCGCAGGCGCGTCGATCAGGCATCGACGCGCTTGGAGCCCACGGCCAGGCCGGCCTTCAGGCTGGCCTCGACGAACTCGTCCAGGTCGCCGTCGAGCACCTTCTGCGTATCCGAGCGCTCGATGCCGGTACGCAGGTCCTTGATACGGCTCTGGTCGAGCACGTAGTTGCGGATCTGGCTGCCCCAGCCGATGTCGGACTTGGTGGCTTCCACCGCGTCCTTCTCGGCGTTGCGCTTCTGGATCTCCAGCTCGTACAGCTTGGCGGCCAGCATCTTCATCGCGTTGTCGCGGTTCTGGTGCTGGCTGCGGCCGGTCTGGCAGGCCACGACAATGTTGGTCGGGATGTGGGTGATGCGCACCGCCGACTCGGTCTTGTTCACGTGCTGGCCACCGGCACCGGACGAACGGTACACGTCGGTACGCAGGTCGGCCGGGTTGATGGTGATGTCGATGTTGTCGTCGATTTCCGGCGACACGAACACCGAGGTGAAGCTGGTGTGGCGGCGATTGTCCGAGTCGAACGGCGACTTGCGCACCAGGCGGTGCACACCGGTCTCGGTCTTCAGCCAGCCATAGGCATAGTCGCCTTCCACGCGCAGCGTGGCCGACTTGATGCCAGCAACGTCGCCGCCGGAGACTTCCATCAGCTCGGTCTTCCAGCCACGCGATTCACACCAGCGCAGGTACATGCGCAGCAGGATCTCGGCCCAGTCCTGGGCTTCGGTACCACCGGCACCGGCCTGGATGTCGACGAACGCGGCCGCATTGTCCATCTCGCCGGAGAACATGCGCTGGAACTCCAGCTTCTCCACGTGAGCCTGGTGCTTGTCGAGGTCGGCGACCACGGCCAGGGCGGTGTCCTCGTCCTGCTCGGACTCGGCCAGCTCCAGCAGCTCGGTGGCATCGTTCAGGCCATCGAGCACCGAGGCGATGCCGCCCACGGTCTTTTCCAGGCTGGAACGTTCGCGGCCCAGGTTCTGGGCGTACTCGGCGTTGTTCCAGACGTCGGGGCTTTCCAGCTCCCGCGTTACTTCTTCAAGACGCTCTTTCTTGGCGTCGTAGTCAAAGATACCCCCGAAGCGACAGCACGCGATCGGTCAGATCGGTGATGCGCTGGCGGACAGGATTCAGTTCGATCATGTCGGCGGTTATGCATTCAAAAGATGACTGGTAATGATACCGCAGGCTGCGGGTGCCCGGAATGAGGGCCTCACCCTGCCCCCAGCGCCTGCCGCAGCAGCGGCAGCTGGCGCCGGCTGCACGGCACTTTCGCCCCGTCGGCCATGTGCAGCAGGGCCTCGCCTCCGTCCAGCGGCTCGATCGAGCGCAACTGGCCGCGATTGATCAGCCAGCTGCGATGCGGGCGCAGGAACTCGCCCGGGTCCAGCCGCTGCTCCAGCACCGCCATGGTGATGCGCAGCGGGTAATCGTGGCCGCGTACCCGCAGGTTCACATAGTTCCCCGCGGCCTGGGCATACTCCACGTCCGCCGTGGCGACCAGGAACTCCTTGCCCAGCTTGCGCACCAGGAAGTGCTGGGGGCGCTCGACCGGCTCCACCGGCGGGCCGACGTCCGGCTCGGCCAGCAGGCTCGCCTCGCCCTGCCTGCGCCTGCCGAACCAGCTGGCAAAGTGCTCAAGGGCCACGAACATCGCGAACGTGCGCACATCCTTCAGGTATTCGTAGGCAAAACGCTCCAGCCAGCCGGCATCATCCTGGTAGCGATGGCCCAGCGACCCGTAGGCCAGGTGCCGCAGCAGCACCATCCCCACCACGTGCAGCAGCGACCAGCCGACGCTGGCCAGCAGATACAGCGGCAATCGCCGCTTCCAGGTATCGGCATGCAGCGGCCAGCGCTCGCAGCCCCACCACAGCAGCGGCAGGGTCAACAGGACCAGGCCGAGGCTGCTGAACTCCCAGATCATCGGCTCCCACAGCCCGAGATCGGCGCCGCGGCGACTGGCGTCCATCACTTCCACCAGCGCATTGGTCACTGCCGAGGCCGACAGGATCGCCGCCCATACCAGCAGGCGGGTTGAAGTACGCCAGCGCGATGGTCGGCCCTGGGTCATTGCTGCATCCATGTCGTTGCGGTGCTCCAGCCTGCCTCAAGGGACAAAGGGTAGCGGCTCCATTGATCCCACCACCCCCGCCATTGGTCACTGCGTCGGTTCCAGCGGCCCCTTGCCAGTCGCCGCACGGACCGGGCGGCGTCACCTTGGCTCGACTCTCCGGCACACCACCACCATGACCCGACGCTACGACATCGACGCCCTGCGCGTGTTCGCCTTCGCCCTGCTGATCCTCTACCACACCGCCATGGCCTACGTGGACGACTGGGGCTTTCACCTCAAGAGCGTGCATACCGCCGAATGGCTGCAGTGGCCGATGCTGTTCGTCAACCGCTGGCGGATGTCGCTGCTGTTCCTGATCTCGGGTATCGCCATCGCGCTGATGCGGCCGGAAGGCAGGTTGCTGCGCTTCGCCGGCCTGCGCACCTGGCGGCTGCTGCTGCCGCTGCTGTTCGGCATGTTCGTGATCGTGCCGATCCAGCCCTATTGCGAAGGCGTGGCAAACGGCCACGTGGCACCCGGCTTCGGCCACTTCCTGCTGCGCTACTGGCAGGTGCGGCCGTGGCCGGAAGGCAGCTTCGCCGGCTGGCAGTACGGCATCACCTGGAACCACCTGTGGTACCTGGCCTATCTGTGGAACTACACGCTGGCCTTGGCCCTGTTGATGCCATTGCTGGGAACGACGGTGGTTCGCCGCGCGATGGCGCTCTGCGCAGCATCGCCGATGCTGCTGATCGGCCTTCCGTCCGTCCTGCTGCTGGCCTGGGTGATCTGGCTGGAGCCGATCTACCCGTCCACCAATGCCCTGCTCGGCGACTGGTACCAGCACGCGAAGTACGCGACGGTGTTCCTGGCCGGCTACCTGCTGGGTCGTGAACCGGTGTTCTGGGAGCGCGTGGTCGCCCTGCGCCGCACGACGCTATGGCTGGCGCTGGCTGCCGTCGGCTGGTATCTGGGGTTGCGCATCCTTGGCCAGGTACTGCCAGCTGACTCCTCGCTGCGGCAATGGCCCGAACCGTTCTGGGACCTGCAGGGCCGGGCCAGCCAGTCGCTTTACGTATGGACCGCGCTGCTGGCCATCCTCGGCTGGGGAAAGGTCTTCCTCGATCGCCCGTTCCGCTGGCTGCCGTACTGCACCGAGGCGATCTATCCCTGGTACATGCTGCACCAGAGCCTGATCATCGTGCTGTTGTTCTGGCTCAAGCCACTTCAGTTGGGCCCGTGGATGGAACCGGCCCTGCTGCTGGCCGGTACTGTCGGCGGCTGCCTGCTGATCCATGAGTTGCTGATCCGTCGCGTGCGTTGGCTGCGGCCCCTGTTCGGCCTGCGTGCGAATCCGCCGGCGGCGCCAATGGCGCGCACCGCAGTAGTGTAGAGCCGAGCCCGCGCTCGGCTGCCTCTGCCATGAGCCGCGCATGTGCCCGGCGCTACATCAAGGCAGTCGAGCCAGCTCGACTCTACACGGGTGTCCGAGCGGTCAACGCACCTCGAACTCGCCCACCAGCACGGTTTCGGCGCGATCCTTCAGCCGCATCGTCACCATCTGGTCCTTCTGCTTGGCCGTGCCCCAGTGGGTGGTCAGGCGCAGCATCAGCGTCGTCGCACCGGTCACCAGTTGCTGGCGACTGCCGAAATAGTTCGCCTCGACCTTGTACTTGCCCGGCTTGGCGTTGCGCAGCGAGAACTGCTCGGGGCCATAGCCGCCGGTGAAGTCCTGCGACATCCGCCCGCCCTGGTAGGTCTGGCGGTTGCCGTAGTAGGCACGCTCGCCGTTCGGGTCGGTCACCCACAGGTCCATGTCGCTGTTGTCGGCATCCCAGGACAGCACCACGCGCAGGTCCAGCGGCATTGCCTGCAGCAGGCGCGGGTCGATGGCCGAGGTATCCAGCCGTGGCGTGCTGCGCGCCACCAGGTTGGTCAGCTCATCCAATGCGATCAGGGCGATGCCATCGAAGCGGCTGTCCCACGGCCGCACCACCACCTGGTACAGCGGCGCCAGCGCCTGTTGCGGCTTGCCGGCCGCTGCCAGCGCCAGGCCCAGGTCGCGGAAGCTCTGCGGTTCTTCCTGGCCCATCGCCAGCACCTGCTCGAACACCGGCACCGCCAGTGCCGGGGCATCAGCCTGCATCAGCCGGTAGCCGAGCACGCGCAGCAGATGCCGGTTGTCCAGATCCATCTCGGCCAGGTTCGACAGTACCCGCAGTGCCAGTTCGCGCTGGCCCTGCTCCAGCAGCAGGTCGGCCACATCGAGGAAGAACGCGCTGCTGTCGGCGTGGGCATCGCGCTCGGCCAGATAGCGGTCGTAAAGTTGCGACGGCGGACCCTGGCGCAGGCGCCGGGCGATGGCCGAGTCCGGCTGCCAGGCCGCCAGCTGGATGCCGAGTTGGCCGTCGTTGGCAGCAGCGGGCGCAGCGACACGGCCACCAGTGACTGTGATTGAATCCAGGGCCTTGTTCGATGCAGGCGCTGAGCGACGCGCACGCGCGCTGCTGGCTTCCATGCGCTGCTCGGCGGCGGCGGCCATCGGTGCCGGGGCGGGTGGTGCCGCCGGGGCCGGCGCGGCGAGCATCGCCACCGGCGCTGATTCCATCGCGTAGTCCGCGGAGGCCACTTCGAGTGCCCCGCCCTTCGGCTGCGGCGGCACACCCTTCGGCCAGCTGCGGTTCCACCACTGCTGGCGCTCCTTCCAGCGAGCGGCCACTTCATCCAGGCGCTGGCGATCGGCTGCGGCGCGATCACTTACCTGCACTGCAAACCTGGCGTCGTACTCGGCGCGCAACGTGCCGGAAGGGCGGATCGCATAGCGCAGGTAGTCCTCCAGCGTCTCCAGCACGATCAGCGAGGTATCCGGCCCGACCAGGCCGAACTGTTGTGACAGGCGCTGCATCGCCTCGCGGTTGCCACGGCGATCGGCGGCCAGCTGCTGCAGGCGCGCCTGCGCCCACAAGCCCGCCAGCAGTTCTCCGTCGTTGCTCTTCTGCGTGGCGGGCAGCGCCTGCCATTCGCCGCCACCCACGCGCACCCGCATCGGCACACCGTCGGCCGCCAGTCGTGCATGCAGCCACAACCAGCCCTGGGCTTCACTGCGACGATCGATCACCACGTCCTGCACGCCGCGCCCTGCATCGACCTGCACATCCATCGGCGACGATAGCAGCTCACGGGCGGCCAATTCGACATCCTTCCCCAGCGCTACGAAGCGACCACCATGCGCTTCGCTCCAGCCACGCAGTCGCACGGCATCGGTGCGCGCACCGGCGCTGCTGACCGCAAACAGGCGTTGGTCCGGCGCCATCGCCGGCAGCTGTTCCGGCCCATAGGTCAGCAGGCCATCGCTGACCAGCAGGTATTCCTTCACGCCCGGCTGCGGCTGCCACTGCGCCAGTGCGCTGGCGCCGTCCGGACGCACGGCCTGCAGTGCTGCGCGCAGCTCGTTCCAGTTGCCGGCGCGGATGCGGAATCGACGCACCGGCTCGGCGCGATCGCGCAGCACGGTCAAGGCCACGGTGCCGTCACCCATCGCAGCGAAGTAGCGATCCAGCAGGGCGAACTCACGCGAGCGATCGCGCTGTCCCGCCGAACCGGAGCCGTCCCACAGCAGGCCGATCTCGCTGGGCAACGTGCGCGGCGTGCTGCTGGCCACCACCGGCAGCTGCGCCAACAGGTAATGGCCGTCCTGCCAGGGCGCCACCTGCACCTGTGCCTGTCGGGCTGCCGGCAGGCTCCACTGCAGCTGCTGCGGCAGCTGCGCGCCCCTGCCCTGCCACTGCAGCTGGCCCGCGCTGATGCGGAATGGCGCCGTACCCGCGGTGGCCGTGTCGGGGGCCTGCAGTTTCAGCTCAACCGAGGCTGCACCGGCGGCGAACTGCAGCGGCAGTGTCCACTGCCAGCCTTGGCCGGCGAAGGCCAACGGCTCGCGAATCACCAGCTCCACGCGCCGGCTACCGCCGGCCGGCAGCGGGTAGATGCGCAACCGGAACTGGTTGCCAGCGGTCTGTTCCAGCAGGCCCGGGTCGACCCCGCGACGGGCGATCTCCTCGAACACCTGGCGGCCGCGATCCTTGGGCACCGGCACCGCGTCACGCATCTCGCCGTTGATATCCAGCGCGAAGCCGCTGATCTGCTGGCCATCGGCCAGTGGAAACTGCAGCTCGCCCTCCAGTACCCGCCGGTTGGGGTTGTGGAATTCCAGCGTGATCCGGGTCTGGGCGATGCCGGCCTGCACCTCGCCTTCGATGCGGGCGTGTCGCAATTGAACCGGCTGCTCAGCCGCCGGCGCGATCAGCAGCGGCGTGGCAGCCTGCAGCCGGGAGATCGGCGGCGACTGCGCGCCAGCGGGCCAGGCCGCAAGGGCCAGCAACAACACGGTGCAGCAACGGGTGAAGACCATGACCGGACTCCAGTGGGATCGTGAACCTTTGAACGCACCAGCAACCGTAATGGGGTTGGCGCCCCCAAAAAGGGGACGGAGGGGATTAAGTCGCAAGTGGCAAACAAGGCACAAGCGACTTAATCCCCTCCGTCCCCTTTTTTCATGCGGGCAGGCAGTGCTCCACGATCAGCTGGATGGCGCTGCCGCCGCGATAGTCGTCGCAGGCGAGGCGATAGGCGAGATGCACATGGCGACCGGGCGCGTTGCCGTGCCAGCCGCCGAAATGGATGGCGTTGATCGTGCCGGGTACGCCGGGCAGGCGCAGTTCCAGCTTCAAGTGACGCTCCTTCAGCACGCGCCAGTTGGCTACTTCGAAGTGGCCGTCGAACAGTGGCTCGGGGAAACCCTGGCCCCACGGCCCGGCCAGGCGCAACGCATCGGCGTGGCGATGGTCCAGCTCGTCCGCGGCCAGCTCGCCGTCACTGAGCACCTGCTGCTGCAGTGCCGCCGGATCGAGCATCTCCAGCACCACCGCGACGAAGGCGGCCTTGAAGTCGTCGACGTGGTCACGCCGCAGGCTGAGCCCGGCCGCCATGGCGTGGCCGCCGAAGCGTTCGATCAGGCCCGGATGGCGCGCATCGACCAGCGCAAGGGCGTCACGGATGTGCAGGCCGGGAATGGAGCGCGCCGAGCCTCGCAGGGTGTCGGCGCCAGGTTCGGCCGGCGCGAAGGCGATCACCGGGCGATGCAAGCGGTCCTTCATCTTCGACGCGACCAGGCCGACCACGCCCGGATGCCAGTCGGCATCGAACAGGCAGGCCGCCACCGGTCGCTGACCGGCCATGTCCAGCACCACCCGGGTCAACGCCTGCTCGGCATCGTCGGTCATCGACTGCTGCACGGCGCGCCGTTCCGAATTGATCTGCTCCAGCGTCTGCGCGATCTCGCGCGCCTGGCGCGGGTCTTCGGTCAGCAGCAGCGCGATGCCCAGCGCCATGTCTTCGAGCCGGCCCGCGGCATTCAGGCGCGGGCCGAGCGCGAAGCCGATGTCGGTGGCAGTGAGCCGCGCGGCATCACGGCCGCTGGCTTCGATCAGCGCACGCAGGCCGACACAGCCCTGCCCCGCGCGCAGGCGCCGCAGGCCCGCGCTGACCAGTGCCCGGTTGTTCGGATCCAGCGCCACCAGGTCGGCGACGGTACCGACCGCCACCAGGTCCAGCAGCGTGGTCAGGTCCGGCCCCTTGCCATCGGCGAAGACGCCGGCCTCGCGCATGTGCCGGCGCAGCGCCATCAGCACGTAGAAGATCACGCCGACGCCGGCCAGTGACTTGCTGGGGAACGCATCACCGTCGAGATTGGGATCGACGATGACATCGGCCGGCGGCAGCTGCGGCCCGGGAAGGTGATGGTCGGTGACCAGCACCTGCCAGCCGCGCGCCTTGGCGGCGGTCACGCCCGCATGGCAGGCGATGCCGTGATCTACAGTCACCAGCAGGTCCGGCTGCAGCGCGGCCAGTTCCTCCACCAGCGACGGCGACAGGCCATAGCCATGCACCATGCGGTTCGGCACCGCGTGGAAGACGTGCTGCGCGCCGAGCATGCGCAGGCCGCGCACGCCGACCGCACAGGCGGTGGCGCCATCGCAATCGAAATCGCCGACCACCAGGATGCGCCTGTCATTGGCGATGGCCTCGATCAGCAGACCCACCGCATCATCGATGCCGGTCAGCAACTCGGGCGCGTGGAGGCTGCCCAGTTTCGGCAGCGCCAGCTCTGGCGTACCTGCGCCACGGCTGGCATACAGGCGCGCCAGCAGTGGCAGCGTGCCCTCTGGCCAGCTGCCGGGTACGACCGCATCGCGGCGGCGGATCATCGGCGTATCGGAGGAGGAGTGCGCAGCATCGGCGGCAAGGGACATCGGCATCGCCGGGTTGCGGAAGACATCCCCATGATAGCGCGGGGTCGGATCTCTCTGCCCGCAGGAGGCTCCACCCCGATCGCGAGCATTTGGAATCTGCCAGCATATCTTCCATGCTTGTCGGCCCGGAAATGGACTTCAACGCATGCATCGCACGCTGCTTCCCGCGCTGCTGGGCCTCGCCCTGGCCCCGGCCGCCCACGCCGCCACACCCGAACCGAAGGCCGGCGTGCAGTTCCAGCACAACGACTGGTCGCTGGCCTGTGACAACACCCGCACCTGCCGCGCCGCCGGCTACAGCCCGGAAGAACCCGGCAATCTGCTCAGCCTGATGCTGGAACGCGCGGGCGGCCCGGCTACGAAGGTGCTCGCGCGGCTGCGCAATGGCGAGGATGGCGAAAGCCCGACGCCGACCGGGGCGCTGCGCCTGCGCCTGAACGGCAAGGACCTGGGCCCGGTGCACGACACCGGCGACGGGGACAACGTGTTGTTGCAGCAGGCACAGACCGATGCACTGGTCGCCGCACTGCCGCGCCAGGCACGCATCGAGATCATCGACGGCAAGGGCAAGGCGTGGCCGATCTCCGACAGCGGCGCAGCGGCCGTACTGCTGAAGATGGACGAGGCCCAGGGCCGGCTGGGCACGCCCGGTGCGCTGGTGCGGCGTGGCGACAAGCCCGAAGCGAGCGTGCCTGCGGCGTTGCCGGTACCAGTGATCGTGCGCGGCACGCTGATGGCACCGCGCGCCTCGGACGCGGCGCTGGCCAAGGCACCGGGCCTGCGCAAGGCGCTGATCGCCAGCCTGCCGAAGCCGGATGAGTGCGGCCGCCTGAGCGATGGCGGGACAGATGAGATCGAGATCCAGCGACTGGACGCCCAGCATGTACTGGCAAGCACCAGTTGCTTCGTGGGTGCCTACAACATGAGCAACGCCTACTGGGTGGTGCGGGACAGATCGCCGTACCAGGCGACCTTTGTCACCAACCTGGCCGAAGATTTTGACCGCGATGACGCTACGCTGCGAGGCCGCTCCCGAGGCCGCGGTGTCGGCGATTGCATCTCCGCCAATGACTGGGTGTGGGACGGGGAGCGCTTCGTGAAGAGCAGCGATTTCACGACGGGCCAGTGTCGCAATATGCTCGGCGGGCACTGGACACTGCCGACGGTGGTCAGCGAGGTCCGTTGAGGCGCCGCTACCTGCGGTAGTGCCGGCCGCTGGTCGGCAACCCCGACAAACCCTGGGGGTCAGAGCCGTTTTCCGATGGAAAACGGATCCGACCCCGATCGGTCGACCCCGATCAATCGTGAAGCTGCCGCGGCTTCTTCCAGAACTGCCAGCGCTGGCCGCGGTCCAGCTGGAACTGCAGGCCGTCCTCGAAATCGAGCACCAGCCGCTGCAGCTCGCCACGCTTGAGCGCGGCCAGCAGCGGCCGGATTGCATCATTGCCGAGCTGCTGCAGCGAACGCAGCTGGCGCAGGTCGACCAGTGCATCCACCGCCTGCTCGCCATCCACGGCTACGCCAGCCGCCAGGGCCAGGCCCTGCAGCAGGGCATCGCGGCTGCGCACCTGTGCGTGCGGCGTGCTGACCGACACCGGCATCACGCCACCGCCCCAGAACCACAGCGAATTGATCGGCTGTTGTCCCTGCGCGGCGCGCTGCTGGTTCCAGGAATGGTTGTGCAGCAGTACCTGCGCTTCGGTCATCAGCGCCCGCCAGCGACGGCCGCCCTCGCCCTCCGGCAGATGCGAGAACAGGTCATCGCCCAGCACCTCGTCCGGACTATTGAAGTCCGGCAGCACCAGGTCGATTGGAAGCCGCAGGTACCAGCGCGACGGGTCCGGTGCGTCAAGCACGAACCCGGCATCGGCAAACAAGGGCTGCAGCACCGGCAGCAGGGCCAGGCTGTCGGCCAGCGTCGGCCGCAGCGTTTCGCCGTAGGCCATCATCCGCGCGCCATGCATGTCCGGCACCATGCAGGCCGGATCGGCACGCAGCCAGCTGGCGCCGGCCGCATCGCCGACGTCGCGCTGGCGGGTCAACGCGGCCACCGGCCAGTGCGGCGCGGCAACCGCGAAATGGCGCGTCAGCTGCGCGCGTTCGCCCGGCGCGACCTGCACGGTCGTGGCACGGCCGAGCGCACGTGCCACATCGTCCGGCAACGCAGCCGCGGCAAAGCGGCTGCGGGCCGGCAACAGCAGGGTCGCCGTTGCCACCGTGTCAGTCCACGTAGCTGACGCTGACGATCTCGTACTCGCGCTGGCCGGCCGGGGCGTCGATCACGATCGAATCGCCTTCCAGCTTGCCGATCATCGCGCGCGCCACCGGCGAGGAAATCGCGATCAGGCCCAGCTTGATGTCCGCTTCCAGGTCACCGACGATCTGGTACTTCTTCTCTTCGTCGGTTTCCACGTCGGCCAGCGTCACGCTGGCGCCGAACACCACCTTGGAGCCGGCGTTGAGCTTGCTCACGTCGATGATCTCGGCGTGCGACAGCTCGCCTTCCAGCTGCTTGATGCGGCCTTCGATGAAGCCCTGTTCCTCGCGCGCGGCGTGGTACTCGGCGTTCTCCTTCAGGTCGCCATGCTCACGCGCTTCGGCGATGGCGGCGATCACCTTCGGGCGCTTGACCGACTTCAGGTGATCCAGTTCGTCGCGCAGCTTCTGCGCGCCCTTCATGGTGATGGGGGCTCTCATGCATTCAACTCCTTGTGCAGCTCCTGCAGCGACCAGACCGGACCGGTGCCGCGGAATTCCAGTGAATCCACCAGCGCCTTGGCGCCGGCAATGGTGGTCGAGTAGGTGACGCGATGCTGCAGCGCCTCGCGACGGATCGAGAACGAGTCGTTGATCGCCGAACGACCTTCGGTCGTGTTGACGATGTAGACGATCTCGCCGTTCTTGATCGAGTCGACGATGTGCGGACGGCCTTCGACCACCTTGTTGATGATCTCGCAGTCCATGCCGTGCTGCTGCAGCCAGGCGGCGGTGCCACGGGTGGCGACCAGGCTGTAGCCGCGCGCCAGCAGCGCCTTGGCCACCGGCAGCACGCGCTTCTTGTCCGGATCACGCACCGAGACGAAGGCCTTGCCAACCGGCGGGGCCTTGATGCCGCCGGCTTCCTGCGCCCGCGCGAAGGCGGCGTTGAAGGTGCGGCCCACGCCCATCACCTCACCGGTGGAGCGCATCTCCGGCCCGAGGATCGGGTCGACGCCCTGGAACTTGGCGAACGGGAAGATCGCTTCCTTCACCGAGTAGTAGTCCGGCACGATTTCCTTGGTCGCGCCCTGCTCGGCCAGCGTCTTGCCGGCCATGCAGCGGGCGGCGATCTTGGCCAGCGGCATGCCGGTGGCCTTGGACACGAACGGCACGGTGCGCGAGGCACGCGGGTTCACTTCCAACAGGTAGATGGTGTCGGCACCCTCGTCGCTGGTCTGGATCGCGAACTGGGTGTTCATCAGGCCGACCACGTTCAGGGCCTTGGCCAGCTCCACCACCTGGCGGCGCAGCTCGGCCTGGGTTTCAGCCGACAGCGAGTACGGCGGCAGCGAGCACGAGGAATCGCCCGAGTGCACGCCGGCTTCTTCGATGTGCTCCATCACGCCACCGATCAGGACGTTGCCCTGGGCATCGGCAATGATGTCGACGTCGCACTCCACGGCGTTGTCGAGGAAGCGGTCCAGCAGCACCGGCGAATCGTTGGACACCTTCACCGCGTCGCGCACGTAGCGGGCCAGGTCGGCTTCGCCGTAGACGATTTCCATCGCACGGCCGCCCAGCACGTAGCTCGGGCGCACCACCAGCGGGTAGCCGATCTCGCGGGCCAGCAGCAGGGCTTCCTGGTCGTTGCGGGCGATGCGGTTCGGCGGCTGCTTCAGGCCCAGCGTGTCGACCAGCTGCTGGAAGCGCTCGCGGTCTTCGGCCAGGTCGATCGAGTCCGGGCTGGTGCCGATCACCGGCACGCCATTGGCTTCCAGCGCACGCGCCAGCTTCAGCGGGGTCTGGCCGCCGTACTGCACGATCACGCCCTTCGGCTGTTCCAGTTCGACGATCTCCAGCACGTCTTCCAGGGTCAGCGGTTCGAAGTACAGGCGGTCGGAGGTGTCGTAGTCGGTCGACACGGTTTCCGGGTTGCAGTTGACCATGATGGTTTCATAGCCATCCTCGCGCAGCGCCAGTGCGGCGTGCACGCAGCAGTAGTCGAACTCGATGCCCTGGCCGATGCGGTTCGGGCCACCGCCCAGGATCATGATCTTGTCGCGGTTGCTCGGCGCGGCCTCGCACTCGTCCTCGTAGGTCGAGTACAGGTAGGCGGTGCCGGTGGAGAATTCACCGGCGCAGGAGTCCACGCGCTTGTAGACCGGGCGCACCTTGTGCGCACGACGCAGCGCGCGGATGGCGGCTTCATTGGTGCCGGTCAGCTGCGCCAGGCGCGCATCGGAGAAGCCAGCACGCTTCAGCTTGCGCAGGCGTGCGGCGTCCAGCGCGTCGATGCCACCGGCAGCGACTTCGCCTTCTGCAGCGATGATTTCCTCGATCTGGTCCAGGAACCAGTGGTCGATGAACGACAGTGCGTAGATCTCTTCCACGCTCATGCCGGCGCGGAACGCGTCGGCGACGAAGAACAGGCGCTCCGGGCCCGGCGCCTTCAACTCGCGACGCAGGGTCTGCAGGTCGTCTTCGTTGGCCAGGTCCAGGCCGGTCGGGTCGAAGCCGACCTTGCCGGTTTCCAGGCCACGCAGGGCCTTCTGCACCGACTCCTGGAAGGTACGGCCCATCGCCATCACCTCGCCCACCGACTTCATCTGGGTGGTCAGGCGGGCGTCGGCGGCCGGGAACTTCTCGAAGGCGAAACGCGGGATCTTGGTGACGACGTAATCGATGGACGGCTCGAACGAGGCCGGGGTCAGGCCGCCGGTGATCTCGTTCTTCAGTTCGTCCAGGGTGTAACCCACGGCGAGCTTGGCGGCGACCTTGGCGATCGGGAAGCCGGTGGCCTTGGAGGCCAGCGCCGAGGAACGTGACACGCGCGGGTTCATCTCGATGACGACCACGCGGCCGGTCTTCGGGTTGATGCCGAACTGCACGTTCGAGCCACCGGTATCGACGCCGATCTTGCGCAGCACGGCGATGGAGGCATCGCGCAGGCGCTGGTATTCCTTGTCGGTCAGGGTCTGCGCCGGCGCCACGGTGATCGAGTCACCGGTGTGCACGCCCATCGGGTCAAGGTTTTCGATCGAGCAGACGATGATGCAGTTGTCCGCGGTATCGCGGACCACTTCCATCTCGAATTCCTTCCAGCCCAGCACCGACTCTTCCACCAGCACCTCGGTGGTCGGCGACAGTTCCAGGCCGCGGCTGACGATCTCGACCAGCTCTTCGCGGTTGTAGGCGATGCCGCCACCGCTGCCGCCCAGAGTGAAGCTGGGGCGGATGATGGTCGGGTAGCCGACGCGGGTCTGGATCTCCAGCGCTTCGTCCAGGGTGTGGGCGACGGCGGCGGTCGGGCATTCCAGGCCGATCTCACCCATGGCCACGCGGAACAGCTCGCGGTCTTCGGCCATGCGGATCGCTTCGCGCTTGGCGCCGATCAGTTCGACGTTGTACTTCTCCAGCACGCCGTTGTCGGCCAGGTCCAGCGCGCAGTTCAGCGCGGTCTGGCCACCCATGGTCGGCAGCAGCGCATCGGGCTTTTCCTTGGCGATGATCTTCTCGACCGTCTGCCAGTTGATCGGCTCGATGTAGACGGCGTCGGCCATCTCCGGGTCGGTCATGATCGTTGCCGGGTTGCTGTTGACCAGCACCACGCGGTAACCCTCGTCACGCAGGGCCTTGCAGGCCTGGGCGCCGGAGTAGTCGAACTCGCAGGCCTGGCCGATGACGATCGGGCCAGCACCGATGATGAGGATGGTCTTGAGGTCAGTGCGCTTGGGCATTTTCTTCTCTAAGTCAGTACAGCGTGACAAGGGGGAGTGATCGCACGCTGTCGATCAGGAATCTTGATCCGCAGCGCCGCGCCGGGGGCAGCAGCGATGCGGGGTTTACGGTCCATCGCGACGCCACCGGGGGGCCGGCGGCGTACTGATCACGCCTTGGCCTGCTCCATCAGCACCACGAAGCGGTCGAACAGCGGACCGACATCGGTCGGGCCCGGCGACGCTTCCGGGTGGCCCTGGAACGAGAACGCCGGCACGTCGGTGCGGGCGACACCCTGATTGGTCCCGTCGAACAACGAGCGGTGGGTCACGCGCAGGGTCGGCGGCAGGGTCGCTTCATCGATCGCGAAACCGTGGTTCTGCGAGGTGATCATCACCCGGCCGCTGTCCAGGTCCTGCACCGGGTGATTGGCACCGTGGTGGCCATGGCCCATCTTCATGGTCTGCGCGCCCGAGGCCAGGCCCAGCAGCTGGTGGCCCAGGCAGATGCCGAAGGTCGGGATCTTCACATCGATGAAGGTCTTGATCGCTTCGATGGCGTAGTCACACGGCTCCGGGTCACCCGGGCCGTTGGACAGGAACACGCCGTCCGGCTTCAGGGCCAGCACTTCGGCGGCCGGGGTCTGCGCCGGTACCACGGTCACTTCGCAGCCACGCTCGGCCAGCATGCGCAGGATGTTGGTCTTCACACCGAAGTCGTAGGCCACGACCTTGAACCGGGCCGGCACGCTGACGAAAGCGTTGGCATCCAGGTCCAGCTGGCCCTCGGTCCAGGTGTAGGTCTTCTCGGTAGTGACGACCTTGGCCAGATCCATGCCCTTCAACCCCGGGAACTTGCGGGCGGCTTCCAGTGCCTTTTCCACGTCGATGTCGCCGGCCATCAGCGCACCGTTCTGCGCGCCCTTCTCGCGCAGGATGCGGGTCAGCTTGCGGGTGTCGATGCCGGCGATGGCGACCACGCCACGCTGGATCAGCCAGTCCTGCAGCGACACCTGGCTGCGCCAGTTGCTGGGGCGGCGCGGAACGTCGCGCACGATCAGGCCGGCCGACCACACCTTGGACGCTTCGTTGTCCTGGTCGGTCATGCCGGTGTTACCGATATGCGGATAGGTCAGCGTGACCATCTGCCGGGCGTAGGACGGGTCGGTCAGCACTTCCTGGTAGCCGGTCATGGCGGTGTTGAACACCACCTCACCGACGGACAGGCCGGGCGCGCCTACGGATTCGCCCTCGAATACGGTGCCGTCTTCGAGGACGAGGATTGCGGCTTGGGTCACGGGAATCTCACTTTGGCTACCGAGGGGGCTGCCGAAGTCACGCCTGCGCTTCACGGAAATCCGGTTGCAAAAAAGCGCGGACGTACGGTCTGGGACCGGTCCGGCTTTCGTGATTCGGCGAGTGCGAATTGTAGCGCTGCCGGGGCGCTCGCGCCAGCGGTTATCGCGCTTCATGAACAGGCGATTGCGCATTCATTTCAATCCGGCGGCGTATGCAGGCCGGAGGCGGGGTCGGATCCTTTCCCGAATGGGAAAGGCTCTGACCCCAGGCGCCCTCGGATGGGGTCAGAGCCCTTTCCGCAGAAAAGGGATCCGACCCCACGAATCAGCCCGCCCTACTGCAGCAGGTCCCTTACCCGGTAGCTGCCCGGCGCCCGCCCCTGCAGCTGGCGGGCGGCGAACAGGGCGCCGCGGGCGAAAATGTCGCGGTTGGTGGCCCGATGCACCAGCTCGATGCGCTCGCCCAGACCGGTGAACTGCACCAGGTGCTCGCCCACGATGTCACCGGCACGCAGGCTGGCGTAGTGCGGCTCCGCCCCGCCCCGTTGCGCGGCCGCGCCCAGAGTCAGCGCGGTGCCCGATGGCGCATCCTTCTTCTGGGTGTGGTGCGATTCGACGATGTCGCAGTCCCAGCCGGCCAGCGCCTGCGCCGCGCGCTCCACCAGCTCGTCCAGTACCGCCACGCCCAGGCTGAAGTTCGAGGCCCATACCAGCGGGATCTTCGCCGCCGCGGCCTCCAGCGCCTGGCGCTGCGTGCTGGAGATACCGGTGGTGCCCGACACCAGCCCGGCACCCCGTTCCACGCACAACGCCAGCATCGGGTCGAAACCCTCCGGCAGGCTGAAGTCGATCGCCACATCGAACACCGGCGCGCCGGGCAGCTCACTGGCGCCGAAGAACGGCACGCCGTCGACCACGCGCTGGGCCGGCGCACGGCCGGTCACTGCGGCCACGATCTGCAGGGTTTCGGGATGTTCGGCGGCCAGCCGCAGCAGGGCCTGGCCCATGCGCCCGGAGGCACCGTGAATGAGCAATCGCAGAGGAGTCTGGTTCATGCCTGCAGGCTAGCGGCAGCACGCCCGCTCCGGCAAGCGCCATCGCTGCTACGCTGCATGCCCTTTCATGCAATGGATGGCAGCTCCCTCATGCAGATCAGCGAACAGCTGGTGCTGGTCACCGGCGCCGGCCGCGGCCTTGGCCAGCACATCGCCCGCGCGTTCGCGGCGCAGGGTGCGCGCGTCATCGTCAACTACCACCGCAGCGAAGGCCCCGCACGGGCGCTGGCCGCCGAGCTGGGCGGACAGGCGATCGCGCTGCCGGCCGACGTCACCGACCGCAGCCAGGTCGATGCAATGCTGCAGCACGCCCTGGCCCACTTCGGCCAGGGCGTCACCACCGTGGTCAACAACGCGCTCGCCGCGTTCTCGTTCAATGGTGATGCCCGCGACGGCGCCGCCGATATCGGCTGGTCGGCGTTCCAGGCGCAGTTCGAGGGCAGCGTGCGCGGCGCGCTGAACACCGTGCAGGCCGCCCTGCCCGGCATGCAGGCCCGCCGCTTCGGCCGCATCATCAACATCGGCACCAACCTGTTCCAGAACCCGGTCGTGCCCTACCACGACTACACCGCCGCCAAGGCCGCGCTACTGTCCCTCACGCGCACGCTGGCCGGCGACCTCGGCCCACATGGCATCACCGTGAACATGCTGTCCGGCGGCCTGCTGCGCACCACCGATGCCAGCGCTGCCACGCCGGAGGCAGTGTTCGACTACATCGCCGCCAACACGCCACTGCGCAGCGTTACCACGCCAGCAGAATTCGCCGATGCCGCGCTGTTCTTCGCCGGCCCCTGGTCGCGCGCGGTGACCGGGCAGAACCTGGTGGTCGATGGCGGGCTGGTGCGGGACTGAGCCAATGCGCATTTCCGAGGTCAGCCGCCTGACCGGCGCCAGCGCCAAGGCCATCCGCCTGTACGAGGCGCGCGGACTACTGCCGCCGGTGCCGCGGCTGAACCGCTATCGCGACTACAGCGAACAGGATGTGGCCTGGGTGCAGCTGATCCGCCAGGCGTTGGCGCTGGGCATCACCCTGGCCGCGATCTCCCGCCTGCAGGGCCGCGACGGACGGCTCGACTGGCCCGCGGTGCTGGCCCTGCTCGAGCAACAACGCAGCCGCATCGCCAGCGAGCGGGCACGGCTGGCGCAGGTCGAGCTCGACCTGCAGCAGGTCAGCGACGAACTGCGGCAGTGGCTGCACTCCGGCAGCGGTGACTGCATCCTGGAACCCAGCGGCTGCGCCGCTGGTGGTTGACTCTGCCCCAAGGGCATAGCCCAACCTCGCGCACTTTCCATTGCCCGAGGTTGCCGTGTCCCGTTCCATCCTGATCCTGCTCGGCCATCCCGACCGCGACAGCCTGTGCGGTGCCCTCGCCCAGCGCTACGCCACCGCCGCCGAGAATGCTGGCCATCGGGTGCGCCTGATCGCACTGGGCGAACTCGAGTTCGATCCGGTGCTGCGCCATGGCTACCGCCAGATCCAGCCGCTGGAAGCCGACCTGCAGGACACTGCGGATGCGATCGAGGCCTGCGACCATCTGGTGCTGGTCTATCCCACCTGGTGGGGCGCGATGCCGGCGCTGCTGAAGGGCTTCTTCGATCGCGTGCTGCTGCCGGGGTACGCCTTCCGCGACCGGCGCGATTCAGTCTGGTGGGACCGGCTGCTGGCCGGTCGCAGCGCACGGGTGATCACCACGCTGGATACGCCGCCCTGGTATTACCGCTGGATCTACCGCGACCCGGGCATCACCCAGATCCGCGCCACTATTCTGGAATTCTGCGGCATCCGCCCGGTGCGGGTCAGCCGACTCGGTGCGGTGCGCAGCAGCTCGCCGGAGCAACGCAACTGGTGGCTGGCGTTGGCAGCGGAGCTGGGCTCACGGGCCAACTAGCTGGAAGAGCGTGCGAACCAAGGTTCGCACCCACCTGGAGCGTTCGCACCCACCTGGGGCGCTCGTTGCGGGTGTCGCGTTTGCCAATTGACCGTCAGGCACTGCGCCTCAAGGCTGTGGGCCCTTGTTACGGCCCAGGCAAAGCCCATGAAATCCTCGACCGTCTTCAGCAAGTGCGCCAGGAAGACCGGCTTTGCCGGTACGTCGACGACCCGCTATCGCTTGCTGGACGCCGCGCTGCTTGTCGTGAATCACCAGCGCGCCAGCGAAAGCCGGGGCTTCTATGTGAATGCTGGACTCTACTTTCCGGAGCTGCTCGAGTATCCCCTCGCGCCTGACGATCTTGAAACGGCTTTCCGGTACCGCTCCAGCATCCCCACGCCCCATGTCGACTGGCGCATCGAAGAAACGCCGGGCCTGCGCCGGACCTTCATCCAGCAGGATCTTGAAGATCTGCTGGAGGCCGGTAACCGCGACGCGTTGAAGGCCCTGCTGCTCGATGCCCTGGCCGACGTGGCGGGTTTCGCGGCAGCCCATGGGAACAGGGAATCGGTGCGGCGATTGAACCGGGACGGGAACTTCCGGGCGATCATCCGCAGAGAGGTCTGAACCCCGAGAGCGTGCGAACCAAGGTTCGCACCCACAGGGCCAAGGTTCGCACCCACAGGGCGAAGGCCCGCACCCACCGGCCGAAGGTTCGCGCCCACCAGGCGGCCGCAGCCGAACAGGCTCGACGCTACTTCACTTCTTGCTCGGCCCGCAGCTGTCGCAACCGCCACAGGCACCACCACCGCCCGTTGCCGGCGGCGCGATCTTCCGCCCCAGCGCCTGCAGCCAGGCGGCGCGGCCCGGCTTCAACAGGGCCAACGCCAACGCACCGCGCAGCGTGCGCACGGTGCCCGGGAACTGCTTCTTCAGCACCACCCAGGCACTGACCAGCACAGCCACCGCGATGATCAGGTACTGGATCAGCAGGCCGGTATCCATCAGCCGCCTCCCAACGCCCTGGTCACCTGGTAGGTGATCAGTGCGGCCACATAAGCCGCTGCGAACAGGTAGAACGCGGCAAAGCCCATCTGCTTCCACGAATTGGTCTCGCGCTTGATGGTGGCCAGCGTCGAGATGCACATCGGGGCGTAGATGTACCAGACCAGCAGCGACAGCGCGGTCGCCAGCGACCAGCCATCGCTGATCAGCGGGGTCAGCGCCTGGCTGGCGGCATCGTCATCGGCGGCCGACAGCGCATACACGGTGGCCAGCGAAGACACCGCCACCTCGCGCGCGGCCAGGCCCGGGATCAGCGCGATGCAGATCTGCCAGTTGAAGCCCAGCGGCGCGAAGAACACCGCCATCGCATGGCCGATCTGGCCGGCGTAGCTGTAGTCGATGGCTGGCATCGTGGCGTCGGCCGGTGCCGCCGGGAACGACAGCAGCACCCACAGCAGGATGGTCAGCGCCAGGATGATGCCGCCGACGCGCTTGAGGAAGATCATGCCGCGCTCGTACAGCCCCACCGCCAGGTCGCGCACATGCGGCAGGCGGTACGACGGCAGCTCCAGCATCAGCGGGTGCTCGCTCTTGTCGCGACGCCACTTCTTCATGATCCACGACATCGCCAGCGCGCTGAGAATGCCCGCCGCATACAGGCCGAACAGCACCAGGCCCTGCTGGTTGAACACGCCCCACACCGTCTTCTGCGGAATGAACGCACCGATCAGCAGCGCGTACACCGGCAGGCGCGCCGAGCAGGTCATCAGCGGCGCCACCAGGATCGTGGCCAGGCGGTCACGCGGGTCCTGGATGCTGCGCGTGGACATGATGCCCGGCACCGCGCAGGCGAAGCTGGACAGCAGCGGGATGAACGAGCGGCCGGACAGGCCGGCGGCCGCCATCATGCGGTCGAGCAGGAACGCCGCACGCGGCAGGTAGCCGGACTCCTCCAGCACCAGGATGAAGAAGAACAGGATCAGGATCTGCGGCAGGAACACCACCACGCCGCCGACGCCTGCGATGATGCCGTCGGTCAGCAGGCTGGCCAGCGGGCCTTCCGGCAGCAGGCTGCCAACAAAGGTGCCGAGCCAGGCGAAGCCAGCCTCGATGCCGTCCATCAGCGGCGTCGCCCAGGCGTACACCGCCTGGAAGATCAGGAACATCACCACCGCCAGGCTGACCAGGCCGAACACCGGGTGCAGCAGCCAGCGGTCCAGCGCGTCGTCGATCTTCGCGGTCCGCGCCGGCATGCGCACGGCGACTGACAGGATCCCGCGCACCTTGGCGTGGTAATCGATGCCACTTTCCGGGCCCGGCACCGGTGCATCCAGGTGCGGCACCATGGCGTCCAGGCGCTCGACCAGGGCCTTGGCGCCCTGCTTGCGCACCGCCACGGTCTCCACCACCGGCACGCCCAGTTCGCGCTCCAGCGCGGCCACATCCACCTGGATGCCGCGGCGCTGGGCCGCGTCGACCATGTTCAGGGCCACCACCATCGGCTTGCCCAGTTCGCGCAGCTCCAGCGCGAAGCGCAGGTGCAGGCGCAGGTTGGTGGCGTCGATCACGCACAGCAGCACGTCCGGCGCGGCCTCGCCCGGGTAGAAGCCCCGGCACAGGTCACGGGTGATTGCCTCGTCCAGGCTGGCCGGATGCAGGCTGTAGGCGCCCGGCAGGTCAAGCACGGCGAATTCACGGCCGGACGGCGCGCGCAGGCGGCCCTCCTTGCGCTCGACGGTGACGCCGGTGTAGTTGGCGACCTTCTGCCGGCTGCCGGTCAGCTGGTTGAACAGCGCGGTCTTGCCGCTGTTGGGGTTACCGACCAGCGCGATGCGCAAGGGGGCGGTGGCGGCGATTGCGGTCATGCACGTCGTTCCTGGCTGGCGGCGTCGACCACGACCCGCTTGGCTTCACTGATCCGCAGCGCGAACCGGGTGAACCCGACCTGCACCAGCAGCGGCTCGCCGCCCACCGGGCCCTTGGCCACCAGGCGCACTTCCTCGCCGTTCACGAAACCCAGCTCGCGCAGGCGACGGGCAATGGCATCGTTGGCATGCAGGTCCTGCACGGACTCGACCACGGCCGAGGTGTGCAGCGGCAGTTCGGACAGCGTCATCTAGCGTGTTCTCTGCTGGATGTAAATGGTTCTCGATTCTAACATTCCCGCGTCGCGTCATGGCCCATGACCAATGGCCCGCTATGATCCATACAGGTATGGAGTGACCCTGGAATCCCATGAACGATGCTTTGCAGATCGAGCGCCGTGGCGCCGTCCTCACCCTCTGGCTGAACCGGCCGGAGCTGCACAACGCCTTTGACGCCAGCCTGATCGCCCGGCTGACCGCCGCGCTGGAAGCCGCCGGCCGCGATGATTCGGTCCGGGCCGTGGTGGTGGCCGGTCACGGCGCCTCCTTCTCGGCCGGTGCCGACATGCAGTGGATGCGCGGCATGGCGGCGGCCAGCGAGGCCGACAACCGCGAGGACTCGCTGGCACTGGCACGGCTGATGCGCACCCTGGACGAGCTGCCCAAGCCGACCCTGGCCCGGGTCCACGGCGCGGCCTTCGGTGGCGGCGTCGGCCTGGTTGCCTGCTGCGACATTGCCATCGCCAGCACCTCGGCCCGCTTCGGCCTGACCGAAAGCCGCCTTGGCCTGCTGCCGGCGGTGATCTCGCCTTACGTGATCGAGGCCATCGGCCCGCGCCAGGCGCGGCGCTGGTTCGCCACCGGCGAGCACTTCGACGCCGATACCGCACTGCGCATCGGCCTGGTCCACCAGCTGGTCGAGCCCGAGCGCCTGGACGAAGCGCTGGAGCGCCAGCTGGCCCTGCTCGACAAGGCCGGCCCGATCGCCTCGTCCACCGCCAAGCAGCTGGTCCGGCAGGTCCGCGACAGCCATGACCGCGACGCGCTGGATCGGGATAATGCCGCCCTGATCGCGCGCCTGCGGGTGTCCGCCGAGGGCCAGGAAGGCCTGGGTGCCTTCCTCGACAAGCGCGCCCCCCATTGGGTCACGGAAGCCTGAACATGCTCGATCATCTTGGTTTGACCAGCGCCGACCTGGCGCGCAGCAAGACCTTCTTCCTGCAGGCGCTGGCGCCGCTGCAGATCGGCGTGGTGATGGAAGTGAGCGCCGAACAGACCGGCGACCACGACCACATCGGCTTCGGCAGCGACGGCAAGCCGTTCTTCTGGCTCGGCAATGGCGGCACCGCCAGCCACGGCGTGCACGTGGCCTTCGCCTGCGCCAGCCGCGCGCAGGTGGACGCCTTCCACGCCGCCGCCCTCGCCGCCGGTGGCCGCGACAACGGCGCGCCGGGCCTGCGCCCGTGGTACCACCCGGATTACTACGCCGCCTTCGTGCTCGACCCGGACGGCAACAACATCGAAGCGGTCTGCCATCGCCCCATCGGTGAGGTGGCTGCATGAGCGACTACGTCCGCATCGTCGAGGTCGGCCCGCGTGACGGCCTTCAGAACGAAAAGCAATCGGTGTCCACCGCCGACAAGATCGAACTGATCAACCGCTTGTCGGCCACCGGCCTGCGCAGCATCGAGGCGACCAGTTTCGTCAGCCCGAAGTGGATTCCGCAGCTGGCCGATGCCGCCGAGGTCTACGCTGGCATCCAGCGCCGGCCGGGCATCCACTACCCGGTACTGGTGCCGAACGAACAGGGCTACGACCGCGCCCGCGCGGTGGGCGTGGAGGAAGTGGCGGTGTTCACCGCTGCGTCCGAGGCCTTCAACCGCACCAACACCAATGCCGGCATCGACGAATCGCTGGCCCGGTTCGAGCCGATCCTGCGCCGCGCCGCCGCCGATGGCGTGCGCGTGCGCGGCTACGTCTCCACCGTGCTCGGCTGCCCCTACCAGGGCGAGGTGCCGCTGGCCGACGTGGTGCGGGTGGCGCGCGCGCTGCACCAGATGGGCTGTTACGAAATCTCGCTGGGCGACACCATCGGCGTCGGCACCCCACGCAAGGCACGGGCGATGCTGCAGGCGGTCGCTGCCGAGATCCCGATGGAAGCCTTGGCCGTGCACTTCCACGACACCTACGGCCAGGCCATCGCCAACATCGCCACCTGCCTGGAAGCAGGCGTGCGCGTGGTCGACAGTGCAGTCTCGGGCGCCGGTGGCTGCCCGTACGCGAAGGGGGCCAGCGGCAACGTCGCCAGCGAGGACGTGGTCTACCTGCTGCAGGGCCTGGGCCTGGACAGCGGCGTGGACCTGCCGGCACTGGCCGAGACCGGCCGCTGGCTGGCCGGCCTGCTCGGCCGCGCCACCGCCAGCCGCACCGGCCAGGCGCTCGCAGCGGCCGGCTGAGCACCCCGCTGCGCCGCTCCCGCTCGGGCGGCGCAGCGCACAACGGCGACGGTCGCCGCTTCCGTTAGAATCGGCGGTTCTCGAACCTGCAGGACCGTGCAATGCAGCTGTCTTCCGTACGTGCCGTGATCACTGGCGGCGTCTCCGGCCTCGGCCTGGCCGTGGCCCAGCACCTCGTCGCCCAGGGCGGCAAGGTGGCTCTGTTCGACCTCAACGACGACAAGGGTGCAGCTGCCGTTGCCGGGCTGGGTGCCGACAAGGCCCGCTATTTCAATGTCAATGTCAGCGATGAGGCGGCCGTGGCTGCAGCCATCGACCAGGCCCACGATTTCCTCGGCGGCCTGAACGTGGCGATGAACTGCGCCGGCATCCTCGGCGCCGGTCGCGTGCTCGGCAAGGAAGGCCCGATGCCGCTGGCCGGCTTCCAGGGCACGGTGATGGTCAACCTGGTCGGCAGCTTCAACGTCGCCAAGGCCGCGGCCAACCGCATGCAGCACAACGACGCCGGCGAAGACGGCGAGCGCGGCGTGATCATCAACACCGCCAGCATCGCTGCCTATGAAGGACAGATCGGCCAGGCCGCGTATGCCGCCAGCAAGGGCGGCGTGGTGTCGATGACGCTGCCGATGGCGCGCGAACTGTCGCGCTTCGGCATCCGCGTCAATACGATTGCTCCTGGCGTGTTCTGGACGCCGATGGTCGATGGCATGCCCGAAGCCGTGCAGCAGTCGCTGGCCGCCTCGATCCCGTTCCCGTCGCGCCTGGGCAAGCCGGAAGACTTCGCCAGCCTGGTCGGCTTCATCCTCGGCAACACCTACCTCAACGGCGAGACCATCCGCCTGGACGGCGCTACCCGCCTCGCTCCGAAGTGATTCCCCCCGGGCGCCGGGACGGCGCCCTCCCCCAACGACCTAGATCACCATGAAAGCCAACGACATCAAGAAGGGCAACGTCGTCGAGTACAACAACGGCGTGTACCAGATCCGCGACATCGAGCGCAGCTCGCCGCAGGGTCGCGGCGGCAACGTCCGCTTCCGCTTCATCATGTACAGCGTGCCGGGCGGCAACAAGCTCGACGCCAGCTTCGATGCCGACGACAACCTGGTCGAGGTCGAACTGCTGCGCCGCCAGTCCACCTATTCGTACAAGGACGGCGATGCCTTCGTGTTCCTCGATGACGAGGACTACACCCCCTACACCCTGGACGCGGACGTGATCGGCGA
Source organism: Stenotrophomonas sp. CASM114 (assembly GCF_049384325.1). Classification (NCBI taxonomy): domain Bacteria; kingdom Pseudomonadati; phylum Pseudomonadota; class Gammaproteobacteria; order Lysobacterales; family Lysobacteraceae; genus Stenotrophomonas; species Stenotrophomonas sp. CASM114. The sequence continues at coordinate 530,831 of NZ_JBMRGJ010000001.1, forward strand.
TGATGCTGGCTACATCACCGACGGCCTGACCGGCATCTACGTGCAGGTGATCGACGAGCAGCCGGTGGCGATCCAGCTGCCGGCCTCGGTGGTGCTGGAAGTGATCGAGACCCCGCCGGAACTGAAGGGCGGCACTGCCACCAAGCGCCCGAAGCCGGCCAAGCTCAACACCGGCATCGAGATCATGGTGCCGGAATACATCGTCAACGGCGAACGCGTGCTGGTGAACACCGCCACCGGCGAATTCGCCGGCCGTGCCGACTAAGCGCCTTGCGCTGATCGGCTGCCTGTCCCTGCTTGCGGCGTGCTCGCCGCAGGCAGCGGGCAGCGCATCGGATGTAGCGATCGTGTAGAGCCGAGCGTGGGCTCGGCTCTACAGAAGGCTTACGGCTGCTTCGCGCCGAAGTTGCCGCAGCCGTGATACTGGCGGGTGCCGATGGTCAGGTTCACCTTGGCATCGAACGCCTCGCCGCTCATGTCGTCCTGGCAGGTGGTGCGCTGGAAGCTGAGCTTGACGTCGGTACCGTCGGACGCCTTGCCACTCCAACCGTCAGCACCTTCGGTGGGCGTGGCGACGTCGAAGCGACGCTCGCCATAGTCAACTTCCACCCGCAGGCCCGGCGCGTCGCCATCGACGACCGCCAACCAGCCCGGCTCGTTGCCCGTGGCGCGGAACGCGGCCGTGCCCGCGCTGCCAACGCCTTCGGTCGCTTCGACCGCATGGCACTCGCGGTCCGCCTCGCCCTTCAGGCTCAACAGGCCGTCATCGCTGCCCTTGGTCCAGAAGCTGTTGCCCTGGCCATCACCGTACTTGGCACCCGACGCCGCACGTTCGGAGGTCATGGCGAAGGCACGTTCGCCGATCACCACCGTGGCCGCATCCTCGCCATTGAAGGTCGCGCGCACGCTCAGATCACCACACTGGTACGTGGTCTGGCTGCCGGTACCGGCGCTGGTGCTGGCAGCCGGTTCGGGCGCCGCCGGCGGCGCGGCATCGGTGCCGCCCGCAGCGGGTGCCTGGGCCGGCTGGCACGCGGCCAGCACCAACCCGAGCGAGGCTGCCAACAGACTGGGAACTACACGCATGGCTCGACTCCTTGTCGACACTACAGAGACCTTCGACCCTACCACCTGCCGGTGAGCGCGGCCTGAAAGCGGCCTGACCGTACTCACGCGGCCAGTACCGCCATCGACAACAGCTGCGCACCGCTGCCGCCGGAACTGCAGGTCCAGACCCGCAGCAGGCGCAGCTTCACTTCACGCTCCCGGCCCTGCCGCCACACGGACAACCGCACGTCGCTGGACAGCAACGCCAGGCGGCCACACAGCAGCGTCTCCACCGCGTGCAGCTGCAGGCTTCGCACCTGCAGGCTGCCGGCCAGCCAATCGCCCAGCCATGGCAGATCGAGCATGCGGCCGCCGTGGCCTTCCATCATGAACAAGGCCGGCGATACCAGCGCGTTCAACGCATCGTGGTCATTTTCCAGCAGCGCCGCGCACAGGCGCTGCTCCAGCGCCATCAACTGTTGCTCATGCAGATCTTCAACGATGTTCCGTTCCATCCACGGTTCCTCCCGGCATCGGCCGGCGCCTGCGCAGGCGCTGCGCGATCCACTGCCGCGCGCCCTGCACCACTACATAGAAGACCGGCACGAAGAACACGGCCAGCACGGTCGCACTGACCATCCCGCCGAACACACCGGTTCCAATCGCCTGCTGGGTTTCCTTCGACGCGCCCTGCGCCAGCATCAGCGGCACCACGCCCAGCGCGAATGCCAGCGAGGTCATCACGATCGGGCGCAGGCGCAGCCTGGCTGCCTCCAATGCCGCCTCGACCAGGCCGCGCCCCTGCTGCTGCAGCTGCCGCGCGAACTCGACAATGAGGATCGCGTTCTTCGCAGACAGCCCGATCACGGTGATCATGCCGACCTTGAAGAACACATCGTTGGGCATGCCACGCAACAGCACCGCGGCGACCGCACCGAGCAGGCCGAGTGGCACCACCAGCATCACCGCCAGCGGAATCGACCAGCTCTCGTACAGCGCCGCCAGCACCAGGAACACCACCAGCATCGACAACAACAGCAGCCACGGCGCCTGCGCCCCCGACTCACGCTCCTGCAGCGACTGGCTGGTCCACTGCAGGGCAAAACCGGACGGCAGCTTCCCGGCCAACCGCTCCATCTCCGCCATGGCCTGGCCGGTCGACACGCCGGAGGCCGGTGCGCCGGACAGATTCAACGCCGGGAAGCCGAGGTAGCGCTGCAGCTGCAGCGGCGCCTCGGTCCAGTTCGGGGTCACCAGTTCCGACAACGCCACCATGCCGCCCTCGCTGTTGCGCACGTACAGTTTCAGCACGTCCTCCAGTTCCATGCGATGCGGCGCGTCGGCCTGCAGGATCACCTGCTGCAACCGGCCCTTGTTGGGGAAATCATTGACGTACTGCGAGCCCATCGCCGCTGACAGCGTGCTGCTGATGTGCTCGAAGCCCACGCCCATCGCCTCGGCCTTGGCGCGATCAATGTCCAGCCGCACGCTGATACCTGCCGGCAGGCCATCGGCATGCACCTCCGACAGCAGCGGACTGGCCTCGGCCAGCTTCAGCAGCTGCTGCAGGGCCGCGCGCAGCTCGGCCTGGCTCTGCCCGGTACGCGCCTGCAGGGCCAGCGAGAACCCGGACGAACGGCCCAGGCTGTCGATCGCCGGCGGCATCACGCTCATCACCTCACCCTCGGCAACCGTGGCCATCGCCTGCTGCGCGGCCTCCACCTCGCTGGCCGCGGTGGCGCCAGCACGCTCACCCCAGTCCTTCAGCATGGTGTAGGTCAGCGCCGCGCTCGGGCCGGAACCGGAGAAGCTGTAACCGAGGATCGACTGGTTGGAGCCGATGCCCGGGCGCGAGGCCACGTGCCGTTCGTAGGCTTCGACCACCGCCAGCGTGCGTTCGGCGGTGGCTTCGGCCGGCAGCTGGATCGAGGTCATGAAATAGCCCTGGTCCTCTTCCGGCAGGAACGCGCCCGGCAGCCAGTGCAGGCCCAGCAGCAGCGCCGCCACCAGCGCGGCGAACACGCCCATCACCCGGCCGCTTCGCTGCAGCACGGAGGCCACGCCACGCTGGTAGCGCCCGGTCAACGCCTCGAAGCCACGATTGAAGGCGCCGAACAGCCCGCCACGACCATGATGGCCGTGGGTGTTCGGGCGCAGCAGGGTCGCGCACAGCGCCGGTGTCAGGCTCAGTGCCAGCAGCGCCGAGAACAGGATCGACACCGCCATCGCCACGGTGAACTGGCGGTAGATCGCGCCCACCGAGCCGCTGGCCAAGGCCATCGGAATGAACACCGCGGTCAGCACCAGGGTGATGCCGATCACCGCGCCGGTCAGCTCGCGCATCGCCTTGATGGTCGCCTCGCGCGGCGGCAGGCCCTCCTCGGCCATGATCCGCTCCACGCCCTCGACCACCACGATCGCGTCGTCGACGATGATGCCGATCGCCAGCACCATGCCGAACATGGTCAGCACGTTGATCGAGAAGCCCAGCGCCAGCATCACCGCGAAGGTACCGAGCAGCGCGATCGGTGCGACCAGCGCAGGAATCAGCGTGTAGCGCCAGTTCTGCAGGAACAGGTACATCACCGCGAACACCAGCAGCATCGCCTCCAGCAGCGTCTGCACCACCTTCTGGATCGAGATCTTCACGAACGGCGCGGTGTCGAACGGGATGCTCGCCTCCACGCCGCGCGGCAACAGCGGCGCCAGTTCCGCCATGCGCTCACGGACCGCCGACGCCGTGCGCACCGCATTCGCGCCCGGCCGCAGCTGCACCCCGGCGGCGGTGGCCGGATGGCCATCCTCGCGGGTGCCCCAGGCATAGCTCTGCGCGCCCAGTTCGACGCGGGCGACATCACCCAGCACCACCCGTGAACCGTCGGCCCCGGCGCGCAGTACGATCGCCGCGAACTGTTCCGGCGTGGACAACTGGCCGTCGGCGCTGAGCGGCACGGTGATGCGCTGGCCTGGAACACCCGGCGAATCACCGATGCGCCCCGGCGAGATCTCCAGGTTCTGCTGCTCGATGGCAGTGGCCACATCGCCCATGGTCAGGCCGTAGCCGGTCAACCGGGTCGGGTCCAGCCACACGCGCATCGCCTGCTCGGCACCGAACAACTGCACGCGACCGACGCCATCGATGCGGCGCAGCTCTTCGATGATGTTGCGCGCCATGAAATCGCCCAGCGCGGCCTCGCTGACGCTGGCATCCGGCGAACGCAGGCCGACCAGCATCAGGAAGCCGGAATCGGCGGCCTCCACGAACAGGCCGTTCTGCCGCACGCTGCGCGGAAGGCGCGGCTCGATCGCCTTGATCCGGTTCTGCACGTCCACCTGCGCCAGTTCCGGATTGGTGCCGGGCTTGAAGGTGGCGGTGATCGAGGCTTCGCCGGAGGTGTCCACCGACGATTCGAAGTAAAGCAGATGCTTGACGCTGGACAGCTCGCGCTCGATCAGGCCGACCACCGCATCGTTCAACGTCTGCGGGCTCGCACCCGGGTAGCTGGCATAGATGCTGACGCTGGGCGGCGCGACCGCCGGATAGCGCTCCACGGCCAGGCGCGGAATCGCCAGCGCGCCGGCCAGGATGATGAAGATCGCCAGCACCCAGGCGAACACCGGGCGATCGATGAAGAAACGTGCCATGTTGGATTTTCCTGGAGGGGCTGTCCCGGGAAAGGCTCAGCCCTTGCTGCCGGCCTGCACCGCACCGGCGCTGGCGACCGGCTTCTGCCAGTCGCGCGCATCGACCACCACGCCTTCCTGCAGGCGCTCCTGGCCCTCGACCACCACTTTCTCGCCGGCCTTCAGGCCCGCGCGCACCAGCCACTGGCGATCGACGCTGCCGTCCACCTCCAGCGTGCGGATCACCGCCCTGCCGTCGGCGCCTATCACCCAGGCATAGGCCTGGCCACCGGCGCTGCGCAGCACGGCCTGCTGTGGCACGGTCAACGCACTGGCCGGGGCACCCCGCGGCACCCTCGCGCGCACATACATGCCGGGCAGCAGCTGCCGCCGCGGGTTGTCCACCAGGATGCGCAGGATCACATCACCCGTCCGTGCATCGACATTGATACCGGAGAACAGCAGCTGGCCACGCTCGGGCAGCGGCTTGCCGGCGGCACCGATGATGGTCACCGGCAGCTTGTCGCCGCCGGCCGCACTGCGCTGCAGCGACTCCAGCTGCGCCGCCGGCTGGCGCACATCCACGTAGACCTGGTCGATCTGCTGTACCACGGCCATCGGCTCGGCATCGGCCACGCCGACCAGCGCACCTTCGGTCACCAATGCCTGATCGATACGGCCGGCAATCGGTGCGCTGACCGTGGCATAGCGCAGGTCGAGCTGGCGACGGGACAGGATCGCGCGCGCTTCATTCACTGCCGCGCGTGCCTGCTCGTACTCGGCGCTGGCGTCGTCCCGATGCTGCTGGCTGACCGCCTGCGCGGCAGCCAGGGCGTGCAGGCGCTGCGACTGCACGCGACTGCGACCCAACGCCGCCTCACTGCGCTGCAGTGCGGCCAGCGCCGAATCGACGTCGGCCCGGAACGCTGCCGGGTCAATCTGGAACAAGGCCTGGCCGGCACTGACTTCCGCCCCCTGGTCGAACAGGCGCCGCTGCACGATGCCGCCCACCTGTGCGCGGATCTGCGCGGTGCGCACCGCCGCGACGCGGCCTGGCAGTTCGTCGTCACGCTGCACCACCTGCGGGCCGACGCTGATCACGCTGACGCGCGGCGCCGCCTCGGGGGTGGCTTCGGGAGTGGAGCAGGCCGTCATGGCCAAGGCGAGGGCCGCGATCAACGCGACCGGAGTCCTGAAGGTTCTCATTGCTGTGCACAATGCCGCGCAGGCGGCGGATAGGTTCTGAAGCGCGCAGTCTGCGTGGCGATGATGGGGTTTCGATGGAGGAACTGTGGAGATACGATGGAGGCAAGCACCTTACGGCCCCGCCCCTGCATGCATGCCTCCCCTGCCCTCGCCGCCCTCGTCCTGATCGTCGAGGATGAGGCCGAGATCGCTGACATTCTCTGCGCCTACCTGGAACGCGAAGGACTGCGCACGCTGCGCGCCGCCGATGGCCACAGCGCACTGGACCTGCACCGCAGCGCCCGGCCCGACCTGGTCCTGCTCGATGTGCAGCTGCCGCGCCTGGACGGCTGGAGCGTGCTGACCCAGCTGCGCCAGCGCGGCGAGACGCCGGTGATCATGCTGACCGCACTGGACCAGGACCTGGACAAGCTGACCGCGCTGCGGATGGGCGCTGATGACTACGTGGTCAAGCCCTTCAACCCGGCCGAGGTGGCCGCGCGCGTGCGCGCCGTACTGCGGCGCACGCTGCGCGCCGCGCGCGTGGACGCACCCACCGCGTTGCGCGTCGGCCCGCTGCTGATCGACTCGGCCACCCACGCGGTGCACGTGGAGGGCGAAGGCTACAGCCACGAAGTGCTGCTCACCCTCACCGAGTTCAAGCTGCTGCACTGCATGGCGCTGGCGCCGACGCGCATCTTCAGCCGCAGCGAGCTGATGCACGAATGCCTGCCGGAAAGCGAAGCACTGGAGCGCACCGTCGACAGCCATGTCAGCAAGCTGCGCCGCAAGCTGGATGAAGTGGGCATGGTCAACGTCCCAGCCAGCGTGCGTGGCGTCGGCTACCGGCTGATGGCCGATCGCTGATGCCCTCCCTGCGCCGCTCCGGGCTGAGCCGCCACATCATCGTTTCGATGTCGCTGATGGTGATCGGCGTCATCGTGATGATGATCCTGTCATCGTGGCTGCTGTACGCGGTGCTGGTCGAGTTCTTCCCCGGCAGTGCCGAGGAGCCGGAAAGCTGGCTGCCGACCGGCCCGGAACTGGCATGGATGGTGGGCGTGATCCTGACCGGGCTGGCGCTGGCCATCGCCGCCTCGTTCCGCCTCGCCCACCGCATCCTGTCGCCGCTGAATTCGCTGGTGGACAGCGTGCGTGCGCTCGCGGGCGGCGACCTGGGTGCACGCGCCAGCGTCGAGGAAAATTCGCCGGGCGAAGTGGCGACCCTGGTCGAGGACTTCAATGCGATGGCGCGCCGCCTGCAGCACATGGAGAGCGAGCGCGCGATGTGGCACGCGGCCATCGCCCATGAGCTGCGCACGCCGGTGACGATCCTGCGTGGCCGCCTGCAGGGGCTGGCAGAGGGTGTGTTCCAGCCAGACGAGTCGCAGTTCCGCAGCCTGCTGGCCCAGGTCGAAGGGCTGTCACGGCTGATCGAGGACCTGCGCGTGCTGAGCCTGTCCGACAACGCGCGGCTGGACGTGCGTCGCGCGCGCACCGACGTGGTGGCCGAGGTGCATTCGGTGATGACCCTGGTCGATCCGCAGTTCCGCGCCGCCGGCTTCGTGCTGGAGCTGGAAACCAGCCGCGAGGAACACAACGCGCACTGCGACCCGACCCGCCTGCGCCAGGCATTGCTGGCGCTGCTGGAGAACGCGCGGCGCTATGCCAGCCCGGGCAAGGTGCGGATTGCAGTGCATGACACGCCCGGCCACGTGCAGGTGGCGATCGAAGACGAGGGTCCGGGCATCGACCCGGAACTGCACGCGGATATCTTCACCCCGTTCATGCGTGGCGACGGTTCGCGCTCGCGCCAGGGCGGCGGCAGCGGGCTCGGCCTGGCGGTGGTCAAGGCCATCGCCGACGCGCACGGTGGCCGCGTCTACTGCATCCCGGGCAGCGCCGGCGGCAGCCGCTTCGTCATCGAACTGCCGCGCCAGTAGCCGGGCGGGCTGCCTGCGTACGCAGGTGTGCACCGAGTGCGGCCAGATTGGCGTCGATCGCATCCATTTCCTCGCGCTGGCGGATCGGCAGCTGCTGGCGCAGCTGGCCGCGCAATGCCTGCCACGCCGGGACCGCCTGCGCACTGGCAGTGGCCACGGCCGCGGACAGCAGCGCCTGCTCGTCGCCCAGCGGCAATCCATAGCCGTCATCCTGCAGCAGCGTCCCCGGGCGCAGCCACTGCCCGCTCTGCTCCAGCAACCCGCGCAGGCTGCGCGTTTCAGTGCTGTCCGGTGCGGCCAGCAGCTGCCGCTTGAGCACATCGCGTGCGCGCAGCTCGGCGCGCCGCTGCGCGGCCTGTTCCAGCAGCAACAGGCCGGCACTGGCACGCAGGTCACCCTGCAGCAGCCACGGTGCGCGTTGCTGTGCAGGCAGCTTCAACCAGCCGCGCACATCACGAGCGGGCAAGGCCAGCTGGGCCGCGGCCACTGCGAACAACTGCTGGTAGTGGTCGCGCGCCGAGGCGAAGTAGTAGCCCTGCGCCTGCGCTGCAGTGCGGTCCGCCAGTACCCTCTCGTCGAGCACATCCAGCCGCACCAGTCGCCGCTTCAGGCCGCGCGGACTCAGTTGGGCCAGGCCCGCCTCGCCAAGGCGCGGCACCCCGGCCTGCAGCAGCTTGGCGGTTTCCACCGCGCAGTTGTTGCTGACGAAGTAATAGCGCCCGTCATAGCTCCAGTGCACCTGCGCGGTGCGCTCGAGCAGGCTGGCGATTTCGCTGCGGCCCAGCTGCAGCGGCAGCGACTGCAGCCCGCGCAGCTCGACCTTGGTGTACTCGTCCACTACCTGCTGCAGGGGCAGCACGAACAGCCGCGACGGATAGCCGCCGGTCAGGCCACGCCAGTTGGATATCTGCACGTCGCCCACGAACGCGCGGAACGACAGCACGCGGTGGTACTCCAGGTCCAGGCGGCAGTCCGGCCCAGGTACGCGGCCCGGCTTGCAGACCACCAGCCGCAGCATGCTGTGGCCCCAGCGACTCATCGGCTGCGCACTGCCTTCGGCGAACAGGTAGTCCACCGCGTAGACGCGCGCCGGGTCGAGCTGCAGCAGCGATGCAGCGCCCTCCTCCGATTCGGCCTGGAGCAGGGGCAGCGTCGTGGCGCACCGCGGCCGTGGCAGCGACGGTGGTGTTCCGAAATGCGCCTGGTACCACTGCGCCAACGCGGGCCGCCGGCAGGCGAACTCGCCGTCGAGCACGAAATGCTCGGCATTCACGGCCAGGTACTCGGCCGGGTTCGCCAGTTCATAGACATCCGGGCTGCGATCACGGAAATCGTTATCGCCCCGGCCGAGGTGCCAGGGCCTGCGCTGCCAGCCCGCAAGGTCACGCCATCGCACGCTCTGCGACCAGTTCGCACCGCCACGGTCGGCGACGTGGGTCAGTTCATGCACCAGCGCACTGCGGCGCGCACGGCGGTTGCCGGGCATGCCGTCATCCAGCAGGGTGCGGCGCAACGTAATGCGGCCGGCGAAAGCGCGCCCGTGCACCTCGGCGGGAAGGTCATCACTCCAGCGCACCTGCACCTGAGCCGGCAAAACGCGCAGCAGGCCTTCCGGCAGCAGGGACTGCACGTCGGCCAGGGTCTGGCTGGCGAGCTGCTGCTGCGCCGGATCGAGACCGGAGGGATCGAGCTGCAGCCGATCAGCCGCATGGGCGGAAGGGATGAGCAGCCATGCCAATGCGGCCATCCACCCGCACCGCCCGTTGTGCTTCCGTAGAGCCGAGCCTTGCTCGGCTGCTGTTGCGATCCGGGTGCGCCGGGCATCCAGCCGGGCATGGCTCGGCTCTGCAGAAAGCGATGACGCCGAGGTCATGCAGCCCGCATCAACGCGCCAGCAGCGCGCGGGCCAGTTCCAGGTCGCTCTGCTGCTGTGCGGCAGCGCTCTGCTCGCGCAGGTGGACCAGCGCGGCCTGCAGGCGGGCGCCACGGATCTGGCCGTCGCTGGCGACGAACGCAGCGGCATCGTCGCGCGCGGCCCGCACCACCTTGTCGTCGCCCGAGCTGCTGCCCGAGGAACCGGAGGAGGCACCGGTCGCCGAACCGGCCGAGGTGCCAGCGAAGCTGGAAGCGAAGCCGGCCAGCGGCAGGGACAGCAGGGCGAGCAGCAGGAGCGGACGGGTCATCGGTTCGAAGCCGGTTGTGAAGGTGCGTGGAGCGTAACGGGTACGTGAAGGATTTGCCCGGCTCAGGCGTCGAACAGCTTGCCGGGATTCAGCCGCGCTTGGGGATCGAACGCGCGTTTGACCGCCTTCATGAGCGCGATCTCGGCGGGGCCGCGGGTGCTGTCCAGGTAGCCCTTCTTGACCAGTCCGATGCCGTGCTCGGCCGAGATGCTGCCATCGAAGCGGGCCAGCACCTGCGCCAGCAGCTTGGTCACGTGCTCGCACTGCGCCACGAAGTCGGCGTCGCTGGTGTCGTCCGGCTTGAGCACGTTGATGTGCAGGTTGCCATCGCCGATATGGCCGAACCAGACCACGTCGAAGTGCGGGTAGGCCTGCCCGATCAGTGCCTGGGTCTCGGCCAGGAACGCCGGCATCGCCGAGATCCGCACCGAGACGTCATTCTTGTAGGGCTTGTAGCGCGCCAGCGACTCGGTGATGCCTTCGCGCAGGCGCCACAGCTGGGCGGCCTGGGCATCGCTGGCACTGATCACACCGTCGCTGACCCAGCCGTTGCCCATGCAGTCCTCGAAGGCCGCCATCGCCGCGGCTTCCTGTGCCTCGTCGTTGGCCGCGAACTCGGTGACGACGTAGTACGGATGCACCTCGTCGAACGGTGCCTGCGCGCCATGCGCCAGCACGTGCTCCAGCGCCCGGTCGGTGAAGAATTCGAAGGCCTGCAGCTGCAGGCGCGCGCGGAACGCGGCGAACACCTGCATCAGCACCTCGAAGCTGGGCACGGCCAGCAGCATCACGTTGCTGGCTGGCGGCGGATCGGTGAGTTTCACTGTCGCCTCGACGATCACGCCCAACGTGCCTTCCGAACCGATCAGCAGCTGGCGGAAGTCATAGCCGCTGGAGTTCTTGATCAGGCCCTTGTTGAGTTCCAGCAGTTCGCCGCTGGCGGTAACCACCTTCAGCCCGGCGATCCACTCGCGGGTATTGCCATAGCGGATCACGCGGATGCCGCCGGCATTGGTGGCGATGTTGCCGCCGATCGTGCACGACCCGCGCGCAGCGAAGTCCACCGGGTAGATCAGGCCGTGGTCCAGCGCGGCGTTGTGCACGGCCTCCAGCGGCATGCCGGCCTGCACCACCAGGGTGCGATCGACCGCGTCGTAGGCCAGTGCCTTGTTCATCCGTTCCAGGCTGAGCACCAGCTCGCCGTTGGCGGCCACCGCGCCACCGGAAAGGCCGGTACGTCCGCCGGACGGCACCACGGCCACGTCCTCGCCCGCACTCCAGCGCATCACCGCCTGCACTTCCTCGACCGTGGCCGGCAGTGCGATCGCCAGCGGCGCTGGCGTCCAGCGCCGGGTCCAGTCGCGCCCGTAATGCTCCAGGTCAGCCGGGTCGATCTTCAGCTTCAGGCCGGGACAGGCCTGCTGCAGCGAGGCAATGCGGGAATCGGTCATGACGGTCCAACGCGGTGCGTGAAGACGGGCAAGCGTGCCAGCGGTACGCGCCAGCGTCCAGCCCCGCAGCGATACAGATAGCTACGGATGCAACCAATTGCGCACTGCACCATGGGCGCTTCGATCTGGCATAGTGGTCAGCCCCTGTCCCACTGGCCGTGTTGCCCCATGTCGCCGAAGAAGACCTCGTTCCCGAAGCAGGATATCCGCGTGCTGTTGCTGGAGGGGGTCAGCCAGACCGCCGTGGAGGTGTTCAGCGCCGCCGGCTACAGCCAGATCGAGGCGCACACCAAGGCGCTGCCCGAGGACGAACTGAAGGCGCGCATCGCCGAGGCGCACATCGTCGGCATCCGCTCGCGCACCCAGCTCAGCGCCGAGGTGCTGGCCGAGGCCAAGCGCCTGATCGCGGTGGGCTGCTTCTGCATCGGCACCAACCAGGTCGACCTGGACGCGGCCGAGCTGGCCGGCATCCCGGTGTTCAACGCGCCCTACTCCAACACCCGCAGCGTGGCCGAGCTGGTGATCGCCGAGGCGATCATGCTGACCCGCGGCATTCCGCAGAAGAACGCCGAATGCCATCGCGGCGGCTGGTCGAAGTCGGCCAGCGGCAGCCATGAAGTGCGCGGCAAGACGCTGGGCATCATCGGTTACGGCCACATCGGCACCCAGGTCGGCGTGCTGGCCGAATCGCTGGGCATGCAGGTGATCTTCCACGACGTGGAAACCAAGCTGGCACTGGGCAATGCCCGTGCAGCGGCCAGCCTGGACGACCTGCTGGCACGCGCTGACATCGTCACCCTGCATGTGCCGGAGACCCCAGCCACGCAATGGATGATCGGCAGCACCGAGCTCGCGAAGATGCGCAAGGGCGCGCACCTGATCAATGCCGCGCGCGGCACCGTGGTCGACATCGATGCACTGGATGCGGCCCTGGCCAGCGGCCACGTCGGTGGCGCCGCGCTGGACGTGTTCCCGGTCGAACCGAAGGGCAATGGCGATATCTTCGAATCGCCGCTGACCCGCCACGACAACGTGATCCTGACCCCGCACGTCGGCGGCAGCACGCTGGAAGCGCAGGACAACATCGGCGTGGAGGTGGCGGCCAAGCTGGTGCGCTACAGCGACAACGGCAGCACCCTGTCGGCGGTCAATTTCCCGGAAGTGACCCTGCCCGAACACGAAGACAGCCTGCGCCTGCTGCACATCCACCAGAACGTGCCGGGCGTGCTGTCCAGGGTCAACGAGATCTTCTCGCGCCACAACGTCAACATCGACGGCCAGTTCCTGCGCACCGACCCGAAGGTGGGTTACGTGGTGATCGACATCACCGCCAGCGAGGCGCAGGCCGCCGCCGTCCGCGACGAACTGGCCGCGATTCCAGGCACGCTGCGGACGCGCATCCTGTACTAGGTAAAAAGGGGACGGAGGGGATTAAGTCGTTTATGCATTAACGACTTAATCCCCTCCGTCCCCTTTTTTCAACGCGCCAGCCAGCGGTGTGCCATGCGCTGCATGGATTCATCCGATTCCGGATCGGACGCGACCTCGGTCACCGGCCGCCAGGCCAGGTCGAGCGATTCCTCGCTGAGCACGAAGGCCTCGCCCCCCAGCGCCCGTATCACGAAACGCACGTCGTAGTGCCAGTGCCCCGGCACGTCCTTGCGCTCCGGAATCCAGTGCTTGTCCAGATCGAAGATGGCCGGGTCTTCCAGTACCAGGCCGCTCAGGCCCGACTCCTCCTCGGCTTCCTTCAGCGCCACCCGGGCCAGGTCACGGTCGCCGTCGGCGTGGCCGCCCAACTGCAGCCAGCGCTGCAGCTTGCGGTGGTGGGTCAGCAGCAGGCGCTGGCCATCGGCGCTGACCAGCCAGCAGCTGGCGGTGAAGTGGCCGGCCAGGCGCTCGCGGCGGAACGGATCTTCCGGATCATCCAGCAATGTGCCGAATTCGGCAGCCAGGGCGTCGTGGGCGGGTTCGCGGCGCGCGTAGTCCCGGAGCAGGCCGCGCAGGCGATCGTCAAGCGCGGCAAGGGTTTCGGCGGTCTGGCTCATGAATGGGGGCGGTTCGGAAAAATACTGCTCATTATCGCCGTTCATTGTTGCGATTGCGCTTGTGCGTTGGCTTCAGCTTTGGCTAAGGTACAGCGGGCCGTTCGCACGGCCTTCACCATTCAAGGCAGCCGGCAACGTATCGGCCGCCCACCCCATCCGATCACTAGGAAGTACTGCATGCTGAAAGCTCTGTTGAGGGTCAAGCCGGTCGAGCCGGCCGGGCACGTCGATGCCGGCGAACCCATCGAAGGCAGCCTGGACGGCGAAGCCACGTTGAAACGGACCCTCACGGCTAAACACCTCATCCTGCTGGGCGTGGGTGCGGTGATCGGCGCAGGCATCTTCGTGCTGACCGGCCAGGCCGCAGCCAACCACGCGGGCCCGGCGGTCATGCTGTCGTTCGTGCTGGCCGGTTTCGCCTGTGCGCTGGCAGGCCTGTGCTATGCCGAGTTCGCGGCGATGATGCCGGTCTCCGGCAGTGCCTACTCCTATTCCTACGCCACCCTCGGCGAAGGCATGGCCTGGTTCATCGGCTGGTGCCTGGTGCTGGAGTACCTGTTCGCCTCGGCCTCGGTCGCGGTGGGCTGGTCGGCCTACCTGATCAGCTTCATCACCACCACGCTGCACATGCCCTTCCCGGACATGCTCAGCGCCGCGCCCATCGCCTGGACCGGCAGCGAGTTCGTCTCCTCCGGCAAGCTGTTCAACCTGCCGGCGGTGCTGATCGTGGCGGCGGTGTCCGGCCTGCTGTACGTGGGCGTGACCCAGTCGGCGTTCGTCAACGCCATCATCGTGGCGATCAAGGTCACTGTCATCTGCCTGTTCATCGGCATCGGCGCGGCCCACATTGACCCGGCCAACTGGCACCCGTTTATTCCGGAAAACACCGGCGTGCCGGGTGAGTTCGGCTGGAGCGGCATCTTCCGCGCCGCCACCATCGTGTTCTTCGCGTACATCGGCTTCGATGCGGTCTCCACCGCTGCTGGCGAGACCAAGGACCCGCAACGCAACATGCCGATCGGCCTGCTCGGCTCGCTGGCCGTATGCACGATCGTCTACATCATCGTCTGTGCGGTGCTGACCGGCATGATGCCGTACCACCTGCTGGGCACCGACAAGCCGGTGGCCACCGCCCTGGAGCCCTACCCGACCCTGTCCTGGCTGAAGACGTTCGTGGAAGTCGGCGCCATCGCCGGCCTGTCCTCGGTGGTGCTGGTGATGATGATGGGCCAGACCCGCATCGCCTATACCATCTCCCGCGACGGCCTGCTGCCGAAGTTCTTCGGCAAGGTCCATGCCCGATTCCGCACCCCGTACGTCGCCACCATCGTGGTCGGCGTTATCGCCGCCGCGCTGGCCGGCCTGGTGCCGCTGAACGTGCTGGGCGAGCTGGTCTCGATGGGCACCCTGCTGGCCTTTGCCACGGTCTGCATCGGCGTGCTGGTGCTGCGCTATTCCAAGCCGGACCTGCACCGCCCGTTCCGCGTGCCGATGGTCTGGATCATCTGCCCGCTCGGCGCGGCCACCTGCCTGTTCCTGTTCTGGCAGGCGTTCGTGGTGCATTGGCACCTGTTCGTTGGCTGGACGCTGCTCGGCCTGCTGATCTACCTGGGCTACGGCATCCGCAACAGCAAGCTCGCCAAGTCGCCCTGATCCGCCTTCGGGCCGGCCTCGCGCCGGCCCGTCCGTTTTCCCGCGCGCCGCCCATGGCGCGCTTCGACAAGACCACCACACATGTTCAAGCAACTGTGGGCCACCAAGCATCCGCATGCCGCCCATGAAGACGCCAACGGCCTGAGCCTGCGTCGCCACCTTGGCCCCTGGGGGCTGACCGCCCTGGGCATCGGCGCGGTGATCGGCGGCGGCATCTTCGTCATCACCGGCCAGGCCGCCGCCAACCACGCCGGCCCGGCGATCATGCTGTCCTTCGTGCTGGCCGCCATCTGCTGCGCCTTCTGCGCGCTGGCCTATGCCGAATTCGCCTCGATGGTGCCGGTCTCCGGCAGCGCCTACACCTACACCTACGCCACCTTCGGCGAGCTCTCGGCCTGGTTCATCGGCTGGATGCTGGTGCTCGAGTACGGCGTCTCCGCCTCGGCGGTGGCGGTCAGCTGGACCGGTTATTTCCTCAGCCTGCTCAGCCAGTTCGACATCCATCTACCGGCGGCACTGGTCAGCGCGCCACTGGACGCGCAGCTGCGCCCCACCGGCGCGATCGCCAACCTGCCCGCCGCCGCACTGGTGCTGCTGCTGACCTGGCTGTGCTACGTCGGCATCAGCAAGTCCTCGGCGATGAACATGGCGATGGTCGTGCTCAAGACCGGCCTGATCGTGCTGGTCATCGTGGTCGGTTGGAAATACGTGGACACCAGCAACTGGACCCCGTTCATTCCGGCCAATGAAGGCCCGGGCAAGTACGGCATGGAAGGCGTGCTGCGTGGCGCGGCGATGGTGTTCTTCGCCTACATCGGTTTCGAGGCGGTATCGGTGGCGGCGCAGGAATCGAAGAACCCGCAGCGTGACATGCCGATCGGCATGATGCTGTCGCTGGTGATCTGCACCGTGTTGTATATCGCAATGGCCGCAGTGATGACTGGCCTGGTGCCGTTCCAGCTGCTGGGCACCGACGAGCCGGTGGTGACTGCCGTGGCCGCGCACCCACAGCTGGGCTGGCTGCGCTGGGTGGTCGAGGTCGGTGCGCTGGTCGGCCTGTCCTCGGTGGTGCTGGTGATGATCATCGGCCAGCCGCGCATCTTCATGATCATGGGGCGCGACGGCCTGCTGCCACCGGTGTTCACCCGGATCCACCCGAAGTACCGCACGCCGCACATCAACACCGTGATCACCGGCATCGGCATCGCGCTGCTGGCAGCGCTGTTCCCGCTGGACATCCTGGGCGAGCTGACCTCGATGGGCACGCTGATCGCGTTCGCCGCAGTCTGCGCCGGCGTGCTGATCCTGCGCCGCACCCAGCCGGACCTGCCGCGCCCGTTCCGCATGCCGATGGCGTGGCTGATCTGCAGCCTGGGCGTGCTGAGCTGCCTGGCGCTGCTGTCGGCGATGACGATGCACAACTGGATGCTGATGGGTGTATGGACGTTCGTCGGCTTCGTGATCTATTTCTGCTACGGGTTCCGGCGTGCCGCCAGCCACGGAGTGAAGAAGGAAAAGCGAAAAGCGGGTCGCGGCGCTGGGCTTGCTCGGAGCCGAGCATGGCTCGGCTCTACAGGGGATTCATCGACCGGAGAGAATTCATCTCTCAGACGCAATTCATCCACGCATGGCGTGGATCTACCGGACGTGCCAGGAGACTGTCGGAGGCGGGGGGGGGGGGGGTTGCGGGGGCGTGAGCCGTATGGATGCGGCGACCGAGCTTACAGGGATGTACTTGCAGCGTCC